>DATEEI010000080.1:0-166374 GCA_035281225.1 Vicinamibacterales bacterium | reverse complement strand
GCACCGCACGGCCGCGCACCTACGACCAGGTGTGCACCCTCATCGCCGCCGCGCTCGATCTCTTCACGCCAGACGAGTGCGCCAACTACGCCCGGCACTGCGGATACCGCGTTGCTACGTCGTAATGGAAAACGCTCTAGCCTGAATGCCTCTTCAAAATCCTGGATCGCCAGCTCGAAGAGCTTGAGATCCGCATGCGCGATGCCGCGGTTTCGAAACGCATTCGCATAGGAAGGATCGCGGCGCACCGCCTCGTCGAAGTCCTCGATGGCACGCCTGGGATCGTGAAGTTCCAAGAAGACCACGCCGCGATTGTTATAGGCGTGCGCGTGCGACGGGTTTAGGCGGATGGCGTGGCTGTAATCACGGAGGGCGCGCTGAAATTCCCCGATGCTCTGGTAGCCATTGCCCCTGTTGTTGAACGCATCAGCGGCCTGCGGGTTCAGCCTGATGGCTTCGGTGTAGTCGCCAATCGCACGATCGACCCTGCCCTCCCGCCGATAAGCAATTCCGCGGTTCACGAACGCGCCATCTCTACTGGGATCCAACAGAATGATTCTCGTGCACGCCTCAATGGCCTCGTGCGACTTGTCAGACAAACACTGACGCCATGCACTCGTCTGGGTGCCGGGGTCGGCCGCGGCGGCCAAGCACGTAAGGGCGAGCACGGGCAAGCGAGAAGGCATGTAGCGTTCTATACGACACAGCGGAGTGAACTGTTTATGCGGACAGGTGGTGCAGATCCACTACCCCGTGACGGCCGCTGTCGCGGCGGCGGCCGGTGACCGTGGCCTTGACGGCTCCAGCTATACGCGCCACCCGTGTGCGAGGAGCCCGCCAGTATTCGGCGCGCGAAATCCGCACGGCGACGAGCACAATCTCCGGGTCACGCTTTCCTTTCGGGAACCAGGACCGGTAGGCCGCATTCCACAGCCGGTTCAATTGGACGTCGTCGTGAACGATGACGGCTGTGCCCTGCACGGACACATAGCAATCGCCGCGTCGGGACTGAAAAGCAATGCTTGCGTGGGGATTCTCAATAAGCTCGCAGGCCTTACGTGACGTGCGATCGGTCAGAAACCAGAGCCATCCACTATCGTCAATTTCGTGCATCAGCATCGGACGGGTCCGCGCCTCTCCAGACGCCGTCTGCGTGGTGAGCATCCCGACCGAAATGCCGGCGAGCAACTTTCTCAGCTGCCGAATGTTCCGAGGCACATAAGGGCGCATACATTTTCCTCTTGAGAGATCTTACCCGCTCCTTTTTCCAGATCGCTAGAGCACCAGATCACCAAATCACCAGTTGAGAAAGGAGTGAGCCGGGAGGCGATGCCTCCCGTCACATGAGGTGGGCTGTTTTCGCTCCACAGATTGCGGAACGAGGTAGCGAATGTCACCGCTCTCTAGAGCAACGTCGATGCCAAGTTTGATGAACATGCCGTGCCCTGGCCTTCCGCTCGCAATTCATTGAAAACAAGAAACAAGAATGCTGAAGGCTGAACAGAACGCGGAATACTGCTCTGTCTTGGATCGCTGCATGGATTCGCAAGGGGCTCGGAAGGCCAGAAGCCGAATTGATTCTCTCCGCCATCGGCGGTCTACTACGACGGCTCTTTCTGTCGCGTTTTGACGATAGCGCCCATCACGCCTAGTCCAATCCCGGCCAGTGCAACAACGGCGATCCATGTGGAGCTGAGGCCCACCAGGCTGGCCCCGTAGGATAGGGCACCCACAACGAGAATAACGCCGATCATGTACACAAAGAAGTTAGTCATGAATAGGGCGGGTGCAGTTGTCGTGCCACCTGCTGTAGCACGCTGACGCTGTGTTTTCTATTGCGACTTCCCTCTCGCCGTGACCGGCCACACGACCTCGACGCGATCGTTGCGGACGCCGTAGTACACGTCGTATTCGTTCACGACAGGGTCGCAGTGCGGCACGATGAGCTCGAGTTTGTCCCCGACCTTGTAAGTCTTGTTGGCGGTTTCATACTCGATCGCGCCGAATTCGTCCGACCCTACCGTGTAGCGAAACCCTGGCTCCCCGATGACAATGGGATCCGGTTTGTTCAACGTGAGCGCCTTCGTACCGGCATCGGTGGTCATCCGCTTCGGGAAATACGTATTCAGCACGGTCGTCACCACCGTCAGCGACGGGGCGAAGTCGGTGAAAATGTCGCCGCGCTCGTTACCGATCTCGAGATACTGCGCGTCCATGAACACGTAGCTGCCCACCTGCACGTCGGTGTAGCCGGGCACCTTGGGCATGATGTTGTAGGTACCGGTCCCACCGCCGCTGAAAATTTCTGTGCACAGTCCGGACGCCTTCATTCGTTCGAACGTCTTGAGGGCATCCTGAGAGCGCGCTAATGACTGATCGTGGCGCGCCTGGTAGCCCTTGATGTGCTGGGCGTCCCCGTCGTAGCACAGCATTCCACGGAGCTTCAGGTTGGGAAGCGTATCGATCAGTTGAGCCAGCGCTAGTGCCTGATCCCCGGCTGGCACACCGCTGCGCGTGCCGATGGCGACATCGACGACAACGTCTGCCGTAATATCCGCGGCCTTCGCAGCGTCCGAGAGGTCGTGCGCGTTCTGCGGATAGTCCACAGCCTGAATGAACTCGCGATTCCTCTTTCGGATATTCATTGCGCGCTGAATCTTCGACTTCGACGGATTCGCCGTCGTCATCAGAATCTTCTGCACGCCATCGGCGAAGAGCGCTTCGGCTTCGCTGATCTTTGCGGCGCAGACGCCAACCGCCCCCGCACCAAGCTGAAGCTTCGCGATGTCTGCGCTCTTGTGCGTTTTCGCATGAGGGCGCATCCCCACACCGGTCCCAGCCAGGCTCGTTCGCATGCTCGCGATGTTCTGTTCGAGCTTGTCGAGATCGATCACCAGCGCCGGCGTGTCGAGATCCCACTTCGAGACGCCCTTGCTCATCTTCGTATCGACGACATGCGCAAACAGCTCGCGTCGACCGTGCCCATAGATCTTCTTGGGAATCCAGAAGGTGGCGGCGGTCGTTCCAGCTGCGGCCGTCAGGAGATCACTACGGGAAGGCTTTTTCATACGCCCTGCTCGGCACCTAGCAATTCTGCCCTCTGCCCTCTGCCCTCTACCGCCCCTCCCCTACCGACCGCTGTAATACGAGGGAATCGGTAAATCCTTCATCGTCTGTAGGCCGGGCTGGGCCGACAGCACCTTCGGAATGGAGTTCACCACGATCGACGCCGTGGCGATATCACCCGGCACTCCGCCCGGAATGCGCAGCGTCAGATTCGGCACGCCGGCGATCCGAACTTCATCGTACGACTCCGGCGCGCCGAGGTAGGCCTCCATGTGCATCGTAATCACGGGAGAGCCATCCCGGTATCCGAGGCCGTCCTGAATGATGCCACTCACGTATCCGGAATCGACCGCGAGGAAATCGCTCGACACGGTCGTGGCAGCGATTTTTGGCTTCACCTCGTCGGTAATGCGGTCGAGCTGCCAGCCGAGCGCATCCGCAATCATTGAAATCGATTCCGCCAGCCCCACGTGGCGGATCGAGCCTCGCTCGACCTCACGTCGAAACTGCTCGCGCGATAACCCCGCACCGATCTTCTGCTGAAACGGCAGGCGCCGCGTGCGCGCGTCCTGTATGCGATGAACGGTGACTGAGTCGATGCGCTCGCAAGCAACGGTGAGCGTGATCGGCAAGGCGTCCATCACGAACCCGGGATTGACTCCGGTCGATAGAACGGCCACCCTGGCCTTTTTCGCCATTGCGTCGATTTTCTTCGCCAGAGACGCGTTACGTCGGACGGGATAGCTCAGCTCCTCCGTCGTTGTGACGATGGGCACCCGTGTTTTGAGCACACCCTCGATCTGTGGCATCACCGCTCGCATGGAAGAGGAGGTGCAGAGCACGACGACATCGGGCCTGCTCAGCTTGATGGCCTTGCGTGGGTCGGGAGTCACTTTCAGCCGAAGCGGCCGCGGCAGTCCGACGATGTCGGCAATATCTCGACCAACTTTGGCGGGATCGACGTCAACGGCTCCCACGATGCGGAAGCCGTCACGCGTCGCCAGCTGGCGTGCAACCATGACGCCGATGGGACCGAGGCCGTAGAGAAGCGCGCGAATCATATTTAGTCGCGGGGGCCCCATTGCCCCGCGCCGCTCGCGCCGTTGCAGTTTCTTCAATCGCGGGGGCCCCTCCGCCCCGCTCCACGCCGCGTCGCTCGCGGGGGCCCCATTGCCCCGCGCCGCTCGCGCCGTTGCTACGAGTATACGATGGTAGGATTCTGCGGTGATGCTGCGCCGCACCTCGATGCTCAGCGCGATTGCGCTGCTGCTGGCGCTTGCCCCAGCCGCGGCGCAGGGACTCTCGCCTCGCAACGCCAACTACACGATAGACGTTCGCCTCGATGCCCGGTCCCGCACGCTGACTGCTCGCGAGACCCTCGTCTGGACCAATATCTCGAATGCGCCGCAGGCGGAACTCCAGTTTCACCTGTATTACAACGCGTGGCGTAACGCCGACTCGACGTGGATGCGCGAGCACACGCTCACGACGTGGTGGGGACAAGTCTCCGCGCGGCGAAGCGAGGATTTCGCGGCGATCGACGTCTCGAGCATCCGGCTGACCGGCAGCGGCGCGGCAGTCGATCTCACCAACGACGTACGGTTCATCGCACCGGATGACGGTAACACCGACGACCGGACGGTGATGGCCGTCACACTGCCGGCCCCCGTCGGAGCCGGTCAGACCGTTACACTCGACATCGCCTGGACGGCGAAGATCCCGCGTCCGTTCGCCCGCACGGGCGCGATCGGCAACTACTTCTTCATCGCGCAATGGTTCCCCAAAATCGGCGTCCTCGACGCGGCTGGCAGATGGAACTGCCACCAGTTCCATGTCGGAACCGAATTCTTCTCCGACTACGGCGTCTACGACGTCCGCATGACGGTGCCGCGTGGCTGGCCGCTGGCCGCTACCGGCCGCGAGCGCGAGCGCATCGACAACGCCGACGGCACCACGACGCATCGCTACTATCAGGAGGACGTCCACGATTTTGCCTGGACCACGAGTCCCGACTTCATCGAGCGCCGCGACCGGTTCGAGCAGACGGGGTTACCGCCGGTGGAAATGCGTTTGATGCTGCAGCCCGAACACGCCTCGCAGGCGGCGCGCCATTTCGAAGGCACGCGGGCCGCACTCCGGCTCTATGGCGAGTGGTTCGGCCCTTACCCATACGGCCACGTCACCATCGTCGATCCTGTCTGGCAGAGCGAGACCGACGGCATGGAGTACCCAACGTTGTTCACCGCCGGCACGTGGTGGCGGATGCCGCGCGAGGACACCTACCTCGAAGACACGCTGATCCACGAGGCTGGCCACCAATGGTGGTACGGCTTGGTCGGCACGAACGAGTTCGAGGACGCGTGGATGGACGAGGGCATCAATCAATACGCGAACGCCCGCGCGATGGCAGAGGCGTTTCCCGAAGGCCGCGTCGTGCTGCGATTCTTCGGCGGGTTCGTGCCGTGGGTGATCGACGACGCGCCATGGGACCGCGTGCTGTTCGGTGACATCCTGGCCGGCTACCGACGCGGGGCGACGACGGATGTGCCATCGACGCCGTCGTTCAAGTACTGGCCTGGGACGTCGACGCCGAATACCTACGCCAAGCCCTCTCTCTGGCTGCACACGCTCGAGCGCGCGCTTGGATGGACCACGGTGCAGCAGATTCTCGCGACGTTTTTCGAGCGGTGGAAGTTCAAGCATCCGAGGCCTGACGATTTATTCCAGATCGCCAACGAGATCAGCCGGAGGGATCTGACGCCGTTCTTCGATCAGGTGTATCGCGGATCGGCGGTCTTCGATTACGGCGTAGAGAGCGTATCGAGCGCGGAAGCAGCTGACGAGACATTTCTGAGCACCGTGGTGGTCCGGCGTCACGGCGACGGCGTCTTCCCTGTCACGATTCTGGTAACGCTGGCTAATGGAGAGCAGCGACGGTTCGCCTGGGACGGAAGCGGCCGATGGCATCGCGTCACGGTCGAGCATACCAGCCGCGCTGTCTCGGCACAGATCGATCCAGACCAAACGTTGCTTCTCGACACCAACTTCACCAACAACAGCTTCACCACCGAGCCGCAGAGCGGCCGCGCGGCGACGAAATGGGCCGCCGCATGGATGGTGTGGCTGCAGGATCAGTTGCTGACCTGGACCTTCTTCGTCTGATACATGACAGAGCAAAGGGCAGAGGGCAAAGGGCAGAGGGCGGAGGGCGGAGGGCAATATATGCGGAGCTCTGACGCGCTCGTGGAGGGCATTCGGCGCGTGAACCGTGCCCCTGTGATTCTCGCGTGCGTATTCGCGTTGACGCTCCTTGCAGTGCTGCCCTTCTCGATGCTCATGCGCAACGCGCTCGAGGTCCATCTCGGCAACAGCATGGCCGCCGATCATGCAGCCCGGGGCGTGAACGATCAGTGGTGGACGGAGTTCAGCGCACAGGCAGGACCGCTGGGGAGGACCTTCAGCACGACGATCATCGGGTTCGCCGCAGTCCTCGATAATCTGAGCGCGCTGCTCGACGGCGAATCGCGCACGCCGGCCGTGCTGTGGCCGGGCGCAGGCTACCTCGGGCTTTGGCTCTTTCTCTCCGGCGGCATTCTCGACCGGTACGCTCGCGCGCGGCCCACGCAAGCCTACGAGTTCTTCGCGGCGTGCGGCAGTTATTTTGTTCGCTTCCTACGCCTGGCTCCCATCATCGCCCTCACGTACTACGCGCTGTTTGCGTACCTCCACCCCGTCATCTTCGGAAACCTCTACGAGGAGATCACGCGAGACGTGACGGTCGAGCGCACCGCGTTTCTCTTGCGCCTGGCGCTCTACGTGCTTTTCGGCTCGATCCTGGTGACGGCGAGCATCGTGTTCGACTACGCGAAGGTCAGAGCGGTGGTCGAAGATCGGCGGAGCATGATCGGCGCGCTGGCCGCCGGTGTCCGGTTCGTGCGACGCAACGCGGGTGCAGTCGCCATGCTCTATCTCTTGAACGGCCTGATGTTCGCCGGCGTCCTCGTTCTGTATGCGCTGGTCGCTCCGGGCGCTGCTTCGAGCGGCGCGCGCGTATGGCTGGGATTTGCTGTCAGCCAGATCTACGTGCTCGCGCGCCTTTGGGTCAGGCTCGTCTTCTTCGCGTCTGAGACTTCGCTCTTTCAAGGACGCCTGGCGCATGCCGGCTACATCGCCGGCGCGTCTTACAAGCGCCCCGAGCCGCCGGTGGTGGAGCGGCTCGTCGCTCCCGACTCCCCGTGGTGATTGCGCTCGTTTTAGACGCGGCCGTCATCATCCTCGCGGCCGTTCTCCTTCTGATAGCGGCGACCGGCGGCATCGACCTCGATCTCGGGGTCCTAGGCGTGCGACTGCACGGCTGGACTCGCCCACTCGCGCTGCTGGCGCTGGCGATTTCCGTGCGCGTCTGGATGGCCCGCCGCACATCCACCTTCGCGCCCAGCGGCGCTACGGCGGACAAGCCCGTCGCACCCGTCGCACCCGCCGCACCTATCGCACCCATCGCACCTATCGCACCCATCGCACCTATTGCGGTGCGAGCCATGCTGGCGCTACTGATCGCCACCGCGGGCGTCTACCTACAGCATCACGTTCGTGTCGCCGGCGGGCTCGATAGCTATGGCTACGTAAGTGCGGCGCACCTGCTGGCGTCCGGCCGGCTTCGCGAGGCGCAGCCGATCGTGGATCATCTACCGTTCGAGAATCCGATGAGGGCCGCCGCTCCCCTCGGGCACGTTCCAAGTACGGACGGCCGTACCTCCGTACCCCGCTTTCCGCTTGGCCTCCCCCTCGTGATGGCAATATTCGCGATGTTTGGACGTTCGGGCCCCTTCTTCGTGCCGCTCGTAATGGCATGTGCCGCAACCGTCGCGGCGTACCTGCTCGCGCGCGACCCAGCATCCGCAGGTAGCCTCAGGCATGTTCCTGGACTCTTTGCGGCAACGCTCGTTGCCGTCGATCCGCTGTTTGCGGCCTATGCCATCCAGCCAATGAGCGACGTGCCGGCGACGGCCTGGCTGCTCGCATCGGTATGGCTCAGCACGAAAGGTAATCGGGAGGGATCCCGAGGCTTCTTTGAAGGCATCGCAGCGGGAATCTGTGCGGGCATGGCGGTCCTCACCCGCCCCGTGTTGCTGCCGGCGGTCAGCGTCCTCGTCATCATGACAAGAAGGAAGGAAGGATCCCGGAATCTTTTGGTTGGCGGGACGGTCGCTGTGTGTATCGCATTGCAGTTCGCGCTGAACTTTGCACTCTATGGAAGCCTCGGCGCGTCAGGATACGGATCGCTGGCGCATATGTTTGAGCTGTCCCCGTCACGAGCCATGGCAAACGTGTCGAACTTTGGGAAATGGTTGACTTATTCCCATACCGCGATTTTCTGGCTGCTCTGGCCCATTGCGATGTTCGTGCTTCGACGTCGGAAACGAGCCTGGCAAATCTCAGCCGTCGCGGCGGCCGCCGCCGTTCCATACCTGTTTTATGTCGTCTTCGACGATTGGGAGTCTTCGAGGTTTCTGTTGCCGTCGATCGCACTCATCCTGATTCTTTTCGCGCACTCTCTTGCGCACCTCTCGAGTCCATCGCACCTGTTCATGCTGGTAATGGCATTCACGTGCGCCACGGCATCGCATAGATTTCTCGAACGCCAGGGTATTTATCGTCTGCCCACGCTCGAGGCCAAATACGCGCTGGTCGGCGACTGGTTCAAAGCCAACACATCCGAGCGCAGCGTTGTGCTGGCCGGGCTGCATAGCGGAACCATTGGACTGTACGGCGGACGCGCGACGGTCCGTTGGGATCAGATCCCGGAGTCGGCGCTCACCGCCACGCTGAAGAGCTTGACGGACGCCGGATACGAGCCCTATCTCGCTCTCGATCTGCCGAGCGAGCCTGCGCTGTTCGATGAGCGATTCAAGCACCAGGCGCTGCACCTCGAGCAGATTGCGCGCGTGCGGGTCGTCAATATTTATCGGTTCGTGTCAGCCTACTGACACTTCTGCTTCTGCTCGCCCTTACACTTCGGCAATCGTGCGACGACAATTGCTACGCGAGCGAGCGCGCAGAATCGGCAGTCTCGCCCTAGATCGCTGGCCGATAGCACAATCAGGGCCCTGGTATCGAACTTGCTCTCAACGGGTTTGCACGAGACAAGAGTGAATCAGAAACTTACCCTGCTGCGAGGTGGTGAGCCGCTCCCGCAAGAAGTTCTCGCGACCGAGGCCCAGCTGACGGGCTCGGTCCGCTACCTCTTCGACTATGTGAACCGCATGCTGAAGCTCACGCCCTCGCAGCTGGAGCTGATTCGGCCCGGGTTCGAGACGCTCGACCTCGCCATCGGCGACAAGATCGAGGACTGGAACCAGATGTTTCTGCATGTGCTGGAAGAGCTTCGGCAGAAAGGCGTGGAGCTCGAGCAACGGGAGGCCCTTCTCAGCCGCATGCGTCGGGACGGCCGCACGCTGCTCTACCGCCGCGAGCTGGGCGAAGAGCGGCTGCTCACCACGCTGCGCGAAGAACACCGCGGCAACGGCTTCGGCATCGAGATGGTCGACCACGACCGCTTCAAGTACTTCAACGACACCTACGGTCACGAAGTGGGCGATCTCGTTCTCAGCACGACTGGCCGGTTGTTCCGCATGCACCGCGAAGGGGACATCGGCGTCCGATGGGGCGGCGATGAGTTCCTGCGGATCGTCCGCAACCTCGTCACAGACACTCAGCTCGGACTCGTCGCGGGACGCGACGCGGAGCTGGTGGACTCATTCGCCTGGGAGTCGCTGGACGAGCGGTTCAAGGAGCATTGGCCTCGCCTCAGCATCGGCCTGGTGTACTGCGAGCGGCCCTCCATCGAGGAGCGCGCGCGCATGATGAAGATGGACGATGGGGCCGCAATCACGCCCGAGCAGCGCTTCGACACGTCTGTCGCGGTGCCCGCCGGCTCCTCCTACGACATCGCGCGAAAGCTGGTGGCCCTGGCCGATCAGAAGATGTACGAAGCGAAGCGGACGTTTGCCGACAGCACCGAGCCTCATATCACGCAGACGAACGTCCGCATCGTGGCGGGGACCCTGGTCGAGATCTAACAGCTGCCAGCTTCCAGCTACCAGCTACCGGCCACCAGCTACCAGCTACCGGCTACCGGCTACCGGCTACCAGCCAGGCTAGTTGAGCTGCCAGTCCACTTTTCCCAGCTCAAGTCCTGCCGGCGGCTGGCGCTCGATCACTTCACGAACAGCCAGTGCGTAGGGCGCACCAAACAAATCACGCGCGCGATGCTCGTCGGTGAGCGATCCAAGAATCGCCCGCGCTCGATCGTGAAGTTGCTGATCGTCTGTCAGCACCGCGAGTCGATCGAGCACGCACGCCGCAACACAGTTCAACTCGAACGGCACAAGGGGATCTTCCGGGGCGACGCGATCGCGAAAGCTGTCAGTCTGCTCGTTCCACATCTGGCGGATGGCGAACTGCATCAGCTCTGCCGCCAGCATCGAGTACGGAAGTTGGCCCGTCGCCGCATGGGCCCAGATGAGCGCCGATGCCACGTGGACCTGGTCGGTGAGCAAGCCCCCGACGCGGGAGCTCCGGCCATCGCACCCCGCGTGCGCAACACCCTCGCCCGGCCTGTACGCAGGGACGATCACGGCCTCCAGCGATTTCAGCGCGAAGTCGCGGAGCCAGACGTCGTCGAACAACGCGGCCGCCCGGATGAAGGCGCCCACCATCATCGCGTTTCGATCGACGTACATCGACGTGTCGAGGCCGCACGGCGCGCTTGCGTTGTAAAAACCGCCATTCGCCTGATCGGCCAGCGTGCCCCTGACCCAATTGACGATCGCGGCCGCTCGGTCCCGGCACTCGCTTCTGCCTCTCACAGCCGCTTCGACGTACACGTGCAGGAGCGCCGCGTTGTCTTCCAGTGTTTTCTCCGTGCCAGGCCGACTCCAGTCCTCGGTCTCGGCGTACCGATAAAAGCCCCCGTCGACGGGATCCCACAATGCGGTAAGTCGATCGAGCGTGACGTTCACAATCTGCGAAAGCTCGCCGCTGAAAGGTTCGCGGTCCAGCGAGAGCGCGAACAGCAGCGCGTTGGGGTGCGGAAGCTTTGGAGCCGATCCGAAGCCGCCGTGCAGGCGATCGAAACGATCGATGAGGAGCGCGCGAAAATCCTCGACGGGATCACGGTCCGGCTGACCGCCTTCGCCAAGGCTACGGCGGTCAAGAAGCCGGACACGACGTCCTGCTTCGCGGTCCGCCTGAAGGCGGATCCTGCGTGCTGCGATTTCGTCGGCCCGGTCGCGGAACGCGTCGGCCACCTGCTGCAGCATCGCCATCATCTGATCGGCGCTCAGGTACGTGCCACCGGTGAGCATCTCGCCGAATCCGGTGAGAAACGCCGTGGTCGGCCATCCGCCAAGGTTGTAGCGCTCGTTCAAGTCGGGATGCCGATCCGCATCGACGCGAACGGGCACGAATGCCGCCTCAATCAACCGCACAACATCCGGGCATGCATACGTCGTCTGGTCCATGGCGGCGCACGCGTCGGACCACGCGGTGACGAGCGAAAGCAGTACAGGCTTCTTCTCGCTCCCGCTCTGCGCAAACGCCTGCGGCGACCAGTGCTGCCATGGGATGTTCATGATTCATCGCAGGGCAACAGCCCCGCTCAGGTCAAATTATAATGACTGGGTGGTCGCGCTGAGATATGTGTACGTGCTGGCTCTCTCCATCTGGTTCGGCGGCATCATTACGGTCGGCGCGATCGTCGCACCGGTCTCCAACGACGGGCTCCGCCGGTTTTATCTGATTTCGTACATCGCCGGCGTTCTGGTTCTGATCAGCCTCGCAGCCATGGCGGCGCTTGGCCCGCGCCCCTCAGGCTTCTTCGCACGGTTCGCGGTGGCCGCCAGCATGCTCGCGCTCACGCTATACGCAGGGCTCGTGCTGCGGAGTCTCTCGATTGGACTTCTGGCGCCCACGGCCATCGGCGGCCTGGCGCTCCTCTTCTGGGAAGCGCGCGACGGCACCCTTGCCGCATAAGCCGCACGCGGCGCGGGGCGTTGGGACCCCATACTGAAACCATGCCTCACGTAATCACGCTCATTCCAGGCGACGGCATCGGGCCTGAAGTCACTGGGGCGGTCGTGCGCATCATCGAAGCGGCGGGTGTGGATGTGACGTGGGAGCGTCACGACGCGGGCGTGCTAGCGCTGGAGAAACACGGAGCGCCTCTGCCTGACACACTCATCGAATCGATTCAGCGCAATCGAGTCGCGCTCAAAGGCCCCGTGACGACCCCGGTCGGCGAAGGCTTCACCAGCGTGAACGTCGGCCTTCGCAAAGCGTTGGATCTCTTCGCGAACCTCCGGCCGGTTGCCAACCTTCCGCACGTCCGATCGCGCTTCGACAACGTCGACCTCGTGATCGTGCGTGAGAACACCGAGGATCTCTATGCGGGGCTCGAGCACGAAGTGGTGCCGGGCGTCGTCGAAAGCCTGAAGATCATCACCGAGCGCGCCTCGACCCGTATCGCGCGCTTCGCATTCGAGTACGCGGCACGGATGGGACGCACGCGCATCACGGCGATCCACAAGGCGAACATCATGAAGCTGACCGACGGGCTCTTCATCCGCAGCGCCCGCGCGATCGCAGCAACGTATCCCGGCATCGGCTACGACGAACAGATTGTCGACGCCGCGTGCATGAAGCTCGTGATGAAGCCGGAGGCATTCGACGTGCTGCTGCTGCCGAACCTGTACGGCGATATCGTGTCGGACCTCTGTGCGGGCCTCGTCGGCGGCCTCGGCGTTGTGGGCGCGGCAAACCTCGGCGAGACCATCGGGGTCTTCGAAGCCGTACACGGCAGCGCGCCAGACATCGCGGGCAAGGACATTGCCAATCCCACGGCGCTTCTGCGCTCTGCGCTGCTGATGCTGCACCATATCGGCGAACCGTCGGCGGCCGCACGCATCCAGGCGGCGCTCGTGAGCGTGCTTGCGACGCCCGAGCGGACCACGCGCGATCTCGGCGGGAAGGCGACGACCACCGAGTTCGCGCATGCTATAGTTCAGGCACTCCATGGTTCCTGACGATCTGGCTCAAGCCGTCCTCGCACGCGAGGATGTGGCGCGATACCTCCGCAGCTCTCACGGGGGATCGAATGGCCGGGATCGGGTCTTCGCCTATCTCGAAGAGCTGAGGACGACACAACGCCCGTCGTTTTACCGCGCGCTCAAGCATCCGCTCTATCCGATTCTGCGGAAGATCGAGCGGCGGGTCGAGCATCTCGAAATCGTCGAGGCAGCGACCCGCACCGGACGTGTCATCTACGCTTCGAACCACAAGAGCCACACCGACTATCTGGTCGAGCCGCTCGTGCTGGACGACAACGGCGTGAGGCCGCCGATTATCGCCGCTGGCATCAACCTGTTCGGCGGGCCGCTTGGCTTGATTCACAAGCACGTGACGGGCGCGATTCCCATCCGTCGCAATACCAAAGACCCGGCCTATCTCATCACGCTCAAGGCGTATGTCGCCGAGCTGCTGCGAAGCCACGACCTGCTGTTCTATCCCGAGGGCGGGCGCAGCTACAGCGGCGAGATCAAAGCCCCTAAGACCGGCCTGCTGCACGCGGCGCTTCTGTCGGACCTGCCGGGATTGACGATCGTGCCGACCGCGATTGCCTACGACCTGGTTCTTGAAGATCACATCCTCGCGCGCCAGCGCGTGAAACGGAGTCAACGCCCCTTCGCCCGCGAGCTCGCCGAAATGGTGCGCTACGCCGTCGGCTACCGGTCGCGCGCCTTCGTCACGTTCGGACGGCCTATCCCGCTGGACGGATGGGATCCGCAGTCGCGGCGCGACGTGCTCGAGCTCGGCAAGCTCACGCGCACCTCCATCGGCAAGCTGGTCAAAGCTCTGCCGACGTCCGTATTCGCCAGCGCGATGCGTCCGTCGATTACCAAACGCGATCTCGAAGCGCGCGCCGAGGCGATCGTCGAGACGCTGCGCGCCGTCGGCGCCAACCTCGGCGTGGCAAGCGGACGGCAGGTCGTCGACGAAGCCGCCGAGCTCCTCGAAGCGCGCGGCATCGTCGTCTACGATCGCGGGCGGTTCCGCGTTCGCGATCGCAACGTGCTGCGGTACTACGCGCGGAGCATCGAACACCTCCTCACCCTGGGATCCGGCCGCACGCACTGATGCTGGGTGTCGCGTCGAAGGCTTTCTTCCAGACCCTATCCCACAATCGCACATTGAAGTTGCTCGCATCCCGTTTCGGGATGTCAGGCCAGCGGGCGTTTGCGCGGCGATTCATTGCCGGCGAACGCGTGGAGGACGCCATCGCGGCGGTACGCGCCATAGAGGCCGAGGGGCTGCTGCACACCCTCGACTATCTGGGTGAAAGCGTCACGTCGCTGGCCGCGGCGGAGGCCGCCACCCGTGAGTACTTACGCGTGATCGAGGAAGTCGATCGCGCCGGGGTCGAGCGGAACCTGTCGCTCAAGCTCACGCAGCTGGGCCTTGACGTCGATCGCGCTATCTGTGTGGACAACCTTCGGAAAATTCTCGCGGCGGGAGAGCGCTGCGGGTTCTTCGTGCGGATCGACATGGAAAGCTCGAAGCACACCGAGGCCACCCTCGATATTTTCTTCACCGTGTGGCGGCACGGCAGCCGTAACGTCGGCGTCGTACTGCAATCGTGCCTGTACAGGACGGAGAACGATGTCGCGCGGGTCAACGCGCTGGGTGCGCGCATCCGCCTCGTGAAAGGCGCGTACCGCGAACCCAAGACCGTCGCGTACCAGGCACGGTCCGACGTCGATGCCGCCTACCTGCGCCTTGCTCAACGACTGCTGACCGAAGGGAACTACCCTGCCATCGCCACGCACGATGAGCGCATCCTCACAGACGTCAAACGCTTCGCTGCCGAGCGGGGCATTGCAAAGGACAGCTACGAGTTCCAAATGCTCTACGGCGTCCGCCGCGACCTCCAGAAGGCGCTGCGCAACGAAGGGTTCCGTATGCGGGTGTACGTGCCCTTCGGCCGTGAATGGTTTCCGTATTTCATGCGGAGGCTCGGTGAAAGGCCTGCAAACGTGGCATTCGTGATTCGGTCGCTGCTCGCAGAACGCTAGCTAGCTATCCGCCGTCGGACCGTAGATGTTCGGGAGCGGCACGTCGAGCAGCCGCAGGTACACGCTCAGCTGTCCGCGGTGGTGCACGGTGTGGTTGAGGATGAACGAGCGAAATACCGTGGCGCGGGGCATGCTGAACATGCTCCTGCCCGCATTCTTGAGCGTCCACGGCACCATGAAGTCGGCGTCGGACGTGCGCGCCAGCATCGCACGTGCCGCACTCACCCCCTCATCGTAGGCCTGCAGCAGCAGCGATCCCGATTGGAAGGGTGGCGTCGTGGCTCTCTGGCCCTCCGGCGGATTCGTGTCGAACGCCGTGCCCTCGAGCGTCACGGACGCCCACCGCGGAATATTTGCGATGTGCATGGCGAGTTGCCCGAGCGACATCGATTTCGGGTGCGGCTGCCAGTCCGCCTTCCCTTCGGGCACACGCTCCAGCAGCAGGCGCGTCGTCGCCGTTTCACGATCGAACTCCGGCAGCATGCTTTCCGCAATCGCCATAGCCTCTGACCGCCGTCCCTTCCTACTTCTTACTTCTCACTTCTTACTTCTCACTTCTTACTTTCATCATCCCTATGCACCGTCTCCATCGAAAACGCCGGCAAGCACACCGCGACGTACTCCGCCCCTTCAGCATCCGGTGAGCTGTACCTGACCCATTCACCGGGATGCGTGACGACGGCCTGCCCGGCGCGCACGTCGATCGCGCCGCCTTCATGCTCGACGCGCAGCATGCCGCGAAGCACGATAGTGATCTCTTCGAAGTCCGGACGCTGACCGGGCTCTTTCCACCCTGATGGCGACTGCATGCGCGCGACGCTCACGTCGGCGTGGCCCGAATTTACGCGGCCCGCATATTCTTCAATGCGCTTGGGCGGGTGGCCTGCAGCCTGAATCACTGACGGGGCGGCGATGAGAGTCGGCATGGAAGGATTTTACAGGACGAGGCAGTATGCTTGGTGCATGGCCTTTCGATCGCTCATGACCGGGCGCCGCAAGCGCATCGCTCTCATCGCCCACGACAATATGAAACCGGACATCCTGGAGTGGGCCACCTACAATGTCGGCACGCTCGGCCGCCACGAACTGTTCGCGACTGGCACGACCGGCGCGATGATTGAATCGGCGCTCGGACTGAGCGTCTTCCGCTTTCGCAGCGGGCCACTCGGGGGTGATCAGCAAGTGGGCGCCGGCGTGGCCGAAGGCCGGATCGACTTCATCATCTTTTTCTGGGATCCGCTGGCGCCTCAGCCTCACGACGTCGATGTCAAGGCGCTCCTCCGTCTCGCGGTCGTCTACAACGTCCCGATCGCCTGCAACCGTGCCACGGCAGACTTTCTGCTCTCGAGCCCGCTCATGGAGGAAGAATACGAGCGGCGACTGCGAGACTTGGAGGGGCTGATGTAAAAGTAAGAAGTAAGAAGTAGGAAGTAGGAAGTAATGGCCGATCGTTTTAAATCGCCCGAAGCGCCTGGAATATCGCCGGCAGACCGCCGACGATCCAGACAATCGCAGCGGCAATCGCGGCGTGCTTGAGTGGGATGCGGCCGGTCACCGACAGGCCGATCGCAATCAACACGGTGATCCAGATCGTAAACACGTCCATGCGGCCCACGAGCGCGAGCAGCAGTGGAGAGACCGTATCAGGATCGAGAAAGCGGCCTGGGCCTAGCGAAAGGCGGAAACGTCCGTCGAGTTGCGCCGGATCCAAAAGAAGCGCCTGAAGACCGTGCACGACCGATTCGAGGATGCGCGGCACGTGAGCATAGGCCGCCACCACGAGCGCCGCGCGAAAGGCTTGCTTCGCGTCGACGAGCTTGCCCACGAGCCACATGACAATGCCCACGCCGAATATTGCGAGGGGCATGAAGACGACCACGAACACCTGACCCATGCGTGACGCGACGCCGCGCATCTGCTCGACGGCCTCGGCAGGAATCTTCGGATTGTCGCGCATGGCCGCGGCCATGCTGCGGTCAAAGTCTGCGTCGAGGACGGGCTGGAGCGCGCCGCTGTTCAGGTAGAACACCGCGCTCATGAGCACCGTTACGACCAGGAGCGGAATCCAGAAGCTGCTGCGCTCCCGTCTCGCGAACACCTGCGACGGTGCGTAGAAAATGTCGATGAAGTCTTCCCAGAGGGAGGCGTTCATTGGAGATTGGGTGATAGGCGAGCCTATCACCCACTCACCACGGTTACTTGAGGTGCTTGCTGACGAGCTTGGTCATCTCGAACATGCTGACGGTCTTCTTGCCGCCGAAGACCGGCTTCAGCTTGTCGTCGGCGTTGATGTTCCGCCGGTTCTTCGCGTCCTGCAGGCCGTTCTTCTTGATGTAAGCCCAGAGCTTCTTGGTCACTTCCGTGCGCGGCATCGGCTTGTCGCCGATCACCTCGCCCAGCGCGGCGCTCGGCGTCATGGGCTTCATGAAGGCGGCATTGGCTTTCCGTGCGGTCTTCTTCTTTGCTGCTTTGGCCATCAATACTCCTTTATTAGTCGCGAGGCCCCTCCGCCCCGCTCCAGCCGCTTCGCCAGCGGAGGCCTTGCGCCCCGCGCCGCTCGCGGCTTGACTAGACGCACGAAGCGTCGGCCCATAGTGTCGCATAGAATCCATCGATACCGCTGGGAAAGAGAGCCGGCGCGCCCGCCTGGCTCGTCAGCTAGCCGAACCGAGGCCAAGGTCGACCGCACCTGTCCCACCCGTTCCACCCGCCCTATTTCACGTATGCGTCCGCTTCTATCTCGATCAGCATCTGCGCGTCGATAAGCCGCGGTACTTCGACCATGGCGGTGGCGGGCCGCGTGTCGAGGAAAAACTCGCCGTGCGCGCGTCCGACCTTCTCCCAATTGGCGGCGATATCGACGACGTACATACGCGTACGAACCACGTCTTTGAGAGAGGCGCCCGCGCGAGTCAACGCGCTTTCGATGTTCTTCAAAGTTTGAATCGTCTGCTCGTACGGATCGCCGACGCCGACAATCTCTCCGCTCGCGCCAGTCGCGGTCGTCCCCGACACCCACACATGGCTGCCAATCCTGACCGCGCGCGAATAGCCGATGATCGGCTCCCATTTGCTGCCTGTAGAAATCTGTTGTCTGGTCATGAAAGTTTACCGTTGACCGTTGACCGTTTACCGTTGACCGAACATCACGTCCCCCACGTATCCCGCGAATCACCGAAACTGATAGATGACCGCGACCGTCGGCCGGACGATCATCGTCGAGCTGCCCCCGTTGCCGCGCAGGTCGATGGCCATCGACACTCGCCGATACACCGGGAACTGCGCGCCCACGCCGACTTGCACCTGCAGCTCGGAATCATCGCCGCGCAACGACGTGAGGCCGCCGAGCATGTACGGCTGCAGTCGCCCGTGCGTCAGCAGACGGACCACGCTGACGCTGTAGAGCATCTCTCGGCGGCGTGGGCGACAGCACTCGGGGTTCGCCGCACGCATCCATGTCTCGAACTCCACGGCCCAGTACGGCGACACGAAGGCGCCCATCGATCCACCCGCACCAGGTTCGGGTTTCGAATCGCGAACCCTGTAGGTGTTGCCGATCAGATTGGTGCCCGCGCGAACAGCGACGAACGCTTCACCCACGGTATGTCCTTGCGCACCCGCCGCTGTCGTAAGGCACAGGCAGGAGATACACGCTGTATAAATGATGAGCGTCCTCACCGGCGAACGTATAGTAAACGTTCCTGGCCCCTTCGCGTTTTCGGCGCGGCCAGCCCGCTATAATGGCGGGACACACAGGTTTTACTAGCATGACACGACATCAGATACTCGTTTTGCTGGCGTTCGGCATAGCTGCCCTTCAATCGCCGAATATGCGGGCGCAGGCTCCACAGGAGCCTCCGTCGGTGACCTTCCAGGTCGAGGTCAACTACGTTGACGTCGACACTATCGTCACCGACGAGAAGGGACATTTCGTCACCGGGCTGACGCGCGACGACTTCGAGATCTTCGAAGACGGGAAGCCGCAGAAAATCGACGTGTTCTCGCTAGTCGAAATCCCTGTCGACAAGACGGGACAGTTCGTTGCCACCGGCCGGCCCGCGACGACCGACTCCAAGTCGAACCGTCATCCGTTTGCCGGGCGCTTGTATGTGATCGTGCTCGATGATTTCGACATCAGCTTCTCTCGATCGATCCAGACGCGGAAAGCTGCGCGGGAGTTTGTCGAGCGCCACATGGCCGCCAACGACATAGCCGCGGTCATCCACACGAGCGGTCGCTCGGACGCGTCGCAGGAATTCACGAACAACAAGCAGCTGCTCTTCGCCTCGATCGATAAGTTTTCCGGCCGCCGCATGCGCTCGCTCGCGCTGGAGCGGCTGGACAACTTCTACCAGCAGCGCGCCCTGGGCACAGACGCTCCACAGGAGCAAGACGGTGGCAGCCAACCGGCACCTCAACAGGACCGTGGAAGCGCCACGGAGATGAGCGACTTCGAGCGCAGCTATCGCGCGACGGTCGTGCTCGACACCCTGAAAACCGCGTCCGAGTTCCTCGCCAGCATTCGCGGGCGGCGCAAGGCGCTGATTTTCTTCAGCGAAGGCATCGATTATCCGTTCAACGACATCTTTGGCATGCGCAGCGCGAGCGAGGTGGTTCGCGCGATCCAGGACGCCATCTCGATGGCCGCACGCTCAAACGTGAACTACTACACCATCGATCCGCGCGGGCTGGTCGGCATGACGTCGGAATTCATGGAGATGCAGGGGTTGATATCGCCAGAAGTGACCGGCGGTGCGCCGGGATCGGTGGACGTGAGCGCCACCGGCGTGTCCAACGCGCATACGGAGCTGATGGCGGAGCTCCGCCTCTCGCAGGACAGCCTGCGAACGCTTGCTGAGGAGAGCGGCGGCATCGCATCGGTGAATTCCAATTCCCTGACGACAACCTTCAACCGTATCGTCGACGCCAACAGCCGCTACTACGTCATCGGCTATTACCCTCCGACGCATCCGGGGGATGGGAAGTTTCACAAGATCGAGGTCAAGGTAAAGAACCGCCCTGGCCTCAAAGTGTCGGCGCGCCGCGGCTACGCATCGCCGCGAGGCCGGACCGCCGAAGAAAACAAGCGTGACGAAGCGGCCCGGCGCGCACGCGAGGCCAAGCGCCCAGACGCGAACAAAACGTCGGAAGAGCTGCGCGACGTGCTCATCCGCCCACTGCAGCAGAGCGGGCTCCCGTTTACGGTGCAGGCCGCGGTCTTCAAGAACACGCAGAAGGAGGCGTCGGTCGCGCTGGCCATCGAGCTGGACGGCGATCGGATGGAATTCGCTCCGCCTAACGAGAAAGGTCTCTTCACGAACAAGATCGAGCTATCGTTTTACGGGCTGAGCGCGCAGGGCAAGGCGCTTGCGGGAACGCGGTCCATGCTGGATCTCATCGTGCGGCCAGAAACCCGCGATCGAGTGAAGGCGTTTGGCGTCCGCATCAATCCGCGGATCAGCCTGCCTCCCGGCCGCTATCAGTTGCGCATCGGGGCGCGCGCGACTGTCAGCGGACAAGTGGGGTCAGTGTTCTACGACCTCGAGGTGCCGGACTTTCGCAAAGAGAAGCTGATGATGGGAGGCATCCTGGTTGCGTCAGCGAGGTCGCAGCGGACTCCCAGCATTCAACCGGATCCCGTCGTGGCAAAGCTGCTCCCGGGGGCGGCGACCAGCCGGCGTGAGTTCTCGCAGGGCGACATGCTCGGGCTCTACACAGAGATTTATGACAATCTCTCCACGCAGCAGTCACGCCGCATCGACATCGCCGTGCGGCTTCTGTCGGAGAGCGGCAGCGAAGTATTCGTCAGCCGCGACGAGATTTCCAACGGCCCCGGCGTGGTAGCTCCAGGGGCAAAGCCGTGGGAGATTTACGGATACTCCCGTCAGGTCTCCCTGAAGGACGTACCGCCCGGGCGGTACCTTCTGCAGATCGAAGCGCAGGTACGCGGTAATATTGACGACGCTAAGCCTGTCTCGAAAGAAACATTGATCACGGTTGTGGATAACTCGCCGTCACCTTCAAAAGGAGAGAAATGATGCGTTCACGAGGTTGGCTCGTCCTGCTGGCAGCGCTCGCGCTTGCCCCTTCTTCCGCCCTCATGCAGGAAAAAGGCGGCGAGGACGAATTCGGTCCGTATGAAGTCGTCGAGAACTGGCCGCAGGCGATTCCGGGAACCGAAGGATACACATGGGGCTCAACCGGTGGCGTCTTCGCGGAAACGCCGGATCGCGTCTGGATTGGCCAGCGCGGCATGCTTGCGCTGCCGGCCGGCGCGAAGTTTGGCGTACCGCTCGCAGGCCAGGCGACCACTGCGACGAACCGCAAGTGGATGCATTCCATTTTCGTCGTCGATCGCAACGGCAAGCATGTGCAGTCGTGGCCGCAGGTCGACAAGATCTTCGAGCAGAAAGGCGCTCGGGGTCCGCACAAGATCAAGATGAGCCCGTACGATCCGCAAAAGCACATCTGGATATTCGACGACGACCTCCATCAGCTCTTCAAGTTCAGCTACGACGGCAAGCTGGTGCAGACGTGGGGTGAAGCAGGAGTCCCCGGCGAGGACTCGACGCACTTCGGCCGGCCGACCGACATCGACTGGCTGCCGGACGGCACATTCTTCGTCAGCGACGGCTACAAGAACACGCGCGTCGTGAAGTTCTCGCCCGAAGGCAAGTACCTGACGTCGTGGGGCACCTCGAGCGAGGGCGTCACCAACCCCGGCCCCAACCAGATGCACACGGTGCACAGCGTGGCGGTTGGGCGGGATCGCAAGGTCTATGTGTCGGATCGCACGAACAGCCGCATCCAGATTTTCGACGAGAACGGCAAGTACCTCGACATGTGGACGAGCATCCGGCGGCCGTTTCACGTCCTGATGTCGCGCGATTCGCACCTGTGGATTTCGGACGGCGAGACACACAAAATGTTGAAGTACGACCTGGCGGGAAAGTTCCTCTACGGCTGGGGCACGTTCGGAACAATACCCGGCCGCCTCAACGGCGTGCACCAGTTCTCAGTCGACCAGGAGAACAACCTGTACATCGCTGAAGTGTACAGCGGGCGCGCGCAGAAATTCCGCCCGCGCAAGGGCGCCGATCCCGCGAAGCTCACCGGACAGGAGCTGAGAGTCGGGGCGCTGTGGACGAAGTAGATTGAGAACCGTGTAACTGATGAACGAGTGATCTGGTGAACTGGTGATCTGAGGCGTGCGAGATCACGCCGACAATCACCAGTTCACTCTCAATCGGGGAAACTCACAATACCAGCAGCCTTGCGGTCGGCTGGGCAGCTACAAGCCCAGCGCTTTTCTGGCCTCATCGAACCCGACTATCGCGAATAACAACAGGATGACGACCAGCAGCGCGTTGGTCGGCCAGTTGTTCCGCGGCACCGGAGCGCTCCACTTCACACGGTTGTTGAGATACAGCAGCGTAGCGGCGAGAAACGGCACGAAGAGGCTGCCGACGATTGTGTAGATCACAATCACCGTGAGCGGCCGGCCGGTAAACGCGAACGGCAGCGGCACGAGCGAGACAAACATCAGCGCAAAGCGATATGGCGCGCTCGTCACCATCGTGGCGTGTCGCCGTTCATCGGGCGAGAGCTTCTTGATGATGCTGTAGAAATCCGCATACAGGTACGGAACGCTCTGCCAGACGCTCAGCAGCGACGCGAACACCGCTGCCCAGAACCCGACCGAATACGCCCAGACCCCGAACGGGCCGATGATCGCCCCGAGCATCTCCGCCATCTTGCTGACAGCCTGCGCATCAGTGATCGTGACGCCTGCCGTGTAAAACGCCTGGTTGGCGGTCATCATGATCGCCATGCCGAACATCGCGGTGAACAGATAGGCGACAGCAATGTCTCCGCGCACGTAGCCGAGCTGCTCGGCGCCGCTAATCTCTTCTTCGCGCATCCAGTAGTTGTACGAGAGCATCGTAATCGAACCGCCGATGCCGCCAATGATCGACAGCACGTAGAGCCCTGCCCCTGCCGGAATGGTCGGAATGAACGTGCCGCGCAGGACGCCGACTGGATCCTGAAACGTCAGCCCCGAACAGACCAGAATGCTGAACCCCATGACGCCGACGAGCGTCTTCACGAGCTTCTCGAATCCGCCGTATCCACCCAGCAACACGAAGAGACAACCAAACAGGCTGTGGAGCACGGCGCCCCACGGTTGCGAAATCCGGCCGCCGGTCAGGTTGGCAATGCCAAGGCCGGTCGCGTTGGTGAGCGCCGCCGTGAGGGCGACAGTCCAGACCACAAGGTACACGCCGAAAGAGAACTTGACCCACGGCGGTAAGTGCTCGGCCCATCCTTCCAGCACGGTCGAACCGGTGGCGAGCTGCCAGCGCGCAATCCCTTCGTTGAGAACGTATTTGAAAAACGCGCCGACGACGATGGCCCACAACAGCGCCACACCGTAGCGCGCGCCGCCAACGGTCGCGGCGACGACGTCACCCGAACCGATCCCGGCCGCGGCAACGACCAGGCCCGGACCTGCGAGTTTGAGGAAGCTAAACGTGGATGGCTGGGAACTGGTGGCTTTTTTCGTAGGGGGAGATTCTAGTTCATAATGACGATCATGAAACGCCTCACTCTCGCTTTGCTTCTGCTGTGCGCAGGCTCGCTGCACGCGCAAGCACCGGCCACGGTCGCGCGTGCGGAGTCCAAGGGCATCAACATTCCGTTCGAGACGTACACGCTGCCGAATGGGCTGACCGTCGTGCTCTCGACCGATCGCACGACGCCGACCGTCGCCGTGAATGTCTTCTATCACGTCGGATCCAAGAACGAGATGCCGGGGCGCACCGGGTTCGCACACCTGTTCGAGCACGTCATGTTCACGGGCTCGGGACACGTGCACTATGGGCTGCACGACCGTTTGACGGAAGGCGCCGGTGGATCGAACAACGGTTCGACGTCGAATGACATCACGACGTATTACGAAACCGTTCCGTCCAATTACCTCGAGGCCATGCTGTGGATCGAATCCGATCGCATGGGATTCCTGCTCGACTCACTTGATATCGCCAAGTTGAACGCTCAGCGGGACATCGTCAAGAACGAGCGGCGCCAGCGCGTTGACAACCAGCCGTACGGACGCGTCTCGGAAGTCCTCTACCGCGCGATGTATCCGCCCACACATCCGTACTCGTGGCCCGTCATCGGCAGCATGGAAGATCTCTCGGCTGCATCGGAAGAAGACGTCGAGAGCTTCTTCCGCCTCTACTACGCGCCGAACAACGCCTTCCTCACGATCGTCGGAGACTTCGAGCCGGCACAGGTCAAAGCATGGGTCACGAGATATTTCGGCGACATTCCGCGCGGCGGGGCCATCAAGCGACCAGATGTACAGCCGGTGACGTTGGCTTCGAGCCAGCGGCTCGTGATGGAAGATCGCGTGCAGGTGCCGAGGCTGTATATCGCGTGGCCGACCGTCGGGTCGAAGAACGACGACCGGTTCGCTCTCTCGGTGCTGGGCTCGATTCTCGCGGGGCCGCGCACGGCCCGACTGACGAAAGCGCTGGTCTTCGACGAACAGGCAGCGGCCTCCGTGTCTGCGGGACAAGACTCGAGCGAGGACGTGGGAGATTTCTCCGTCACGATCACGCCGCGGCCCGGACATTCGCTGACCGATCTCGAGCTCGCCGCCGACGCGGTGATCGAGCGGCTCAAGCGCGAAGGCCCGACCGCCGAGGAAGTACAGAAAGCCACGGCCGGCGAGGAATTGTCGTTCGTGCAAGGGCTCGAGTCGAACCTCGGAAAGGCGTTTCAACTCGCCACCGGCGCCGCGATTCACGCAGACCCTGGCTATTTTCGGACGGAATACGCCGGGACGCTGGCCGTGAAACCGGCAGACGTGCAGCGTGTTGCCAATAAATATCTGACCGGTGGCCGGATCGTGCTCAGCGTCACGCCCATGGGCCAGACGGACCAGGCGTCAAAGCCTGCAGAAAGCAAGAGGGTCCAATGACGCGGCGTGCTCCGTTCGTTGTTCGTGCCTTTGGACTCTCGACTCTGGCCTTTGGACTCTGGACTGCTCTCTGCCCTCTGCCCTCTGCCCTGTCAGAGCACGTGGTGTCCGGCTTTAGCCGGACCGTGCACGCGCAGACGCTCGACCGCACCAAACAGCCTCCGATCGCGAAGGCACCAGAGCTGCGCGTTCCATCGTGGACCAGATCGAAGCTGTCGAACGGCGCCGAGTTGATCGTCTCGGAGAAACACGATCTTCCACTCGTGTCGTTCTCGATCACGTTCCTTGGCGGGGCCGATCAGTTCGAGACCGGGCCACGCCGTGGCGTGGGAAGCTTGACGGCCGCGATGCTGAACGAGGGCACGAAAACGCGAGACGGCGAAGCGCTGTCGAACGCGCTTCAACTGCTCGGCACGAGCGTCTCGGTCGGGGTTGGGAGCGAGAGCGGATCGATCGGCTTTGTCAGCACCGCGGGAAAGTTTGGCGCGACGCTCGACATTCTGGCCGACATGCTACTGAACTCCACGTTTCCCCCAGAAGCGCTTGAACGTCTTCGCGGTCAGCGCCTCGTGGCCCTGAATCAGGCGAAGGCGCAGCCCGCGGCGATTTCCGGCCGAGTGTTTCCACGGGTTCTGTATGGCGACGCACATCCCTACGGCCAGGCTCAGACCGAGGCCTCGGTCAAATCGATCACGAGAGCGGACGTCGCGGCCTTTCATCAGGCCTACTTTCGGCCAGGACGCGCGGTGATCACTGTCGTGGGCGATGTCACTCCACAGACCGCGCGCACGGCAATCGAGCGCAGCCTCGCCTCATGGTCGGCCGGCGGCGAGCGGCCCACGTTCTCGTTGCCGCCGCTGCCGGCCGCGCGCCCGACGACGATCTATCTCGTCGATAAGCCCGGCTCTGCGCAGTCGACCTTCGCCCTGGGGCTGCCGGGACCGCCACGAAATACGCCCGACTACTTCGCGCTGCAGGTGATGAACACCATTCTCGGCGGCATGTTCCAGGCGCGGCTGAATGCGAACATCCGCGAAGAAAAGGGATACAGCTACGGCGTCGGCTCTGGATTCGGATACGGCAAGGGGCCCCGGCCGTTCCGCACCGGCGGAGACATCGTCGGCGACAAGACCGACGCGGCGCTCATCGAGTTCATGAAAGAGCTGCGCGGCATCCTCGGCGCCCGGCCGGTCACCGAAGAAGAGCTCAAAACCGCGAAGGATTCGCTCATCCAGCGGCTGCCCGGCGCATTCGCATCTGTCGGTGCCATCAACGGCGCGATCACCGGCCTGTGGCTCGAGGCCCTGCCCGACACGTACTACCAGCAGTACGCGAAGTCGATCGCACCCATCGGCGCAGACGACGTGGTTCGCGTCGCGAAGAAATATCTCGACCTCGATCACCTCGCGATTGTCATCGTCGGCGACAGAAAATCCATCGAGGAGCCACTCAGAAAAACCGGCATCGGGCCCATCGTGTTTCTGGATATCGAGGGGAACGTCGTCGATCGGCAATAGGCGATCGGCGATCGGCAATCGGCGATCGGCGATCGACGATGGCCTATTGACGATCGCCGATCGCCGATAGAGGTGTGCGATGCCTTACAAGCTCACGAAGCTCACTCCAAACCTGATCGTCTCCAGCGTCGAGCGGAGCCTCGCGTTCTACTGCGATGTACTCGGCTTCGACCGAACGATGACGGTGCCGGATCAGTCGCCGTACGTATTTGCAGCCGTACAATCCGGACCGGTCGAGGTGTTTCTGAACGCACCCGGACCTGCTGTCGAAGAGTACCCCGCATTCGCCGGCAAGCCACTCGGCGGCACGCTGACGCTCTTCATCGAGGTCTCAGAAATCGACAAGGCATACGCCGCTCTGAAAGCAATGGTGAAGGTGACCATGCCGCTCGAGAAGAAATGGTATGGGGTGACGGAGTTCGCGTTCGAAGATCCAGACGGGTACGTGATCACGTTCGCCGAGCGACACTGACTGACAAAAAAATGGGGCGGGTCTAAAAGGCAAGACCCGCCCTACTTCTTACTTCCTACTTCTTACTTCTTACTTACAATTTCCCCAACATCCCCTTCGTCTGATCGAGCCGCGTGGCGCGATCGTTCGCGAAGCGCGTGACACCAGCCAGAATCGACTTCTGATCCAGGTGCGCTTCGGCGATGACGTCGGGCTCGAGGCCACCGGTCAGCCACTGATTGTCCCAGTCGGACGTCATCGAGTACTCATCGGTGAGCGGTCCCACGTTGCGGAGCGGCCACATGCGCCGCGTGCCGCTACTGATAAACATGAGGTCGTACACGGCTTCTGGCGGCAGCACTGCGTTGCGATACGCTGCGGGCTGGCGGTCGAACAGCTCCTCGCTGATGGCAGAGATCACCTTTACGTTGATGCCGGCTTCTTCGAGCTTGGGCAACAACTGCACGAGGTTGAACGTGGCGCTCGAACCCTGCGCCACCACGTATCCATGCCTTGGCTTTCCGACAGCGAAGTCGCGGATCACGTACAGACCCTTCGCGGCAGCCTTGACGTCGGTGTCGGCAAACTTGCTGCGATCGGCGACCGGAAAATCCGGCCGCGCCACTTCGATGGCGATGATGCCTACTTTCTTCTCACGCGCGGCGATCTCAGCCGCGGCAAAGTAGCCCGCGGAGACGTCGTTGTAGTCCCAGAAGCTGAGGTTGATGATCTGCCCGCGCGGGAACAGCTTCCAGACCTGGGGCGAGAAGATGCCGAAGTGCGTTCGCGCATCTGCTGCGGTCTCTGGGCCTGAGTGGCCAGCGAGGATGTGCAACACGCCCGTACGGAACTTGCTGTCCTGATTCTGCTGGCTCCAGACACGCGCCGGCAGGTACATCAGTGGCGTGAACGCGCCGTAGGTGCCGCTCCAGGCCCACAGGCCGGCGAACTTGTCGGGGTCGAGCGACGCGTTTTGCCCCACGATGCCGATCGCAGTAGACGCATTTCCCGCTTCCTGAATGGCCGCCTTCAGCCGTGTGCCCGACGGGTTCTTCTCCGGGTCGTAATGGCCGAAGAGACTGCCGTGCTCCATGTTGACCGATTCGGAAAGATCCGCGGCGATCGTCGCCACGCGGTTGCCGGTCACGTAGTTCATCCACTTGATGACTTCGGAAATCGCGCGGCGGGCGCCAGCCACTTCTCCTGCCTTGCGAAACAGCGCGATCTTGACTTCTTTCTCGGCGCCCGACGAAGGGTTCTTCGCCTTGATGGTCTGCGTGTCCATCGGGAGGTTCGCGACGCGCAGGCGCTCGTCGAGAAACGGATCGTGCTTGACGTCGATGTGCAGTTTGAAGTCGTCCTTCACCTGATCGCCGATTTCGACGATACGGTCCGCGAGCCAGTCGCCGAGGCCGTTCTTCGCGAGCACCGACATCGCGACGTCCATGTTCGTCTTAAACTGGACCAGCCGCTCCTTGTTGTCGGTGACCGCGCCGTTGCGGATCCCCTGGAACTCCACGCCGTACTTGTCCTCGAACGTCTTCGCTAGCGTGACGAAGTACTCCGAGTTCATTTTCATGGCGTAGGGATGGCTTGGATAGCCGACCACCTGATCGGTGGAGCCGGCAATCTTGCCGTTCGACGCCGTGGGCCAGTACCCCTTGATGGTCTTGCCCACCACGATGATCGGCCGCCGATCGGCGGGATCGACGTCGTCCATCGCCTTGAGCGCTCCAACGATCTGATCGTAGTCGTGGCCGTTCGCCATGGTCATGACGTTCCAGCCGTACGCCTTCCACTGCTCGATGAGGTCGTAGCCGGTGAACTTGCTGTCGATCACGCCGCCAATGAGCGAGTCGTCTATGCCGGCGTTGTTCTCGGAGAACATGAGGCGGAGGCGCTTGCCGACCTTCAGCGCGAGGGCCTGGGTCTTGAGCTCCTGCGCGTGGCCCGCACAGAGCGCAAACTCCCCTTCAAAGGCGATGATCTTCGGCTGATTGACGGGCGCCCCGACCATGTCCCAGAAGGCGGCCTTGCCCGCCGCAAGTGCGAGGCCGACGCCCGAGGGTCCGCCATTCACGTCGTTGCTCTGGTCGATCGACTCGATGTGACCGGAGAGCGCGTGGATGCCACGCCCTCCTTCCTTCGCTTCCGCGAAGAGCGGATCACTCGCCAGCCCGTGATCCTGCAGCAGCGTCGTCAGGACGCCGGCACCACGACGGAAGCCGAGGGCGTCGATGGCCAGGAAGCCGTCCTTCGGTGCGACGTAATACTTCTTGTCGCCGCTCGCCTTGAATTTACGGTGGAGCGCTTCCCCCATGATCATCCAGAGCGCGTAGCAAGTCGGCGCGCAGTGCCCGGCCGCGAGCATGAACTTGTCGCCGTACGGATGCTTAGGCCGGCGGTAGTCGTGGCGTAGGCCACCCAGCTTCGGGCCGGCAAGGTGCACCGCGACGTTGTAGGGCGTGTAGGCCAGCGGCCCGCCGAAGTGGCCTGTCTGCGCGTAGTTTCCGAGCAGGGTCAGGGTCATGCACGTCATGAACCCGACGTCCTCGAGACGCTGCTTATCCTTCGAATCCAGCACAGATGCTGGAGACGGTGCCGTTTGAACGCTCATCTTGAAATCCCGTCCTTCTCTAGAAGTTGGTCATCGATTTGGAACAGACAATCCTACTATGGACTCGGCAGCGCATATGCCAACGCGGTCGCGGCCCAACCAGTCGCCATCGACGATACCCACTGATCGTGCCCATAGGGGAACCCGCCGTCGAAATACGGCTGGAATTTCGGCGAACGGCTGCTGACGTACCACGATCCGTCCGCCCGCTGTGTCGATAGGAGATAGGCCACGCCCTTCTTGAAAGCCGGGTGGTCCGATTTCATCCCGCTCGCCTCCGCCAGCGCGTAGAGCGTCTGCCCTGTCGCATACGCATCGCTCGACAGATGCTGCGATTGCGCCCATCCGCCGTCGGGGCGCTGCCGAGCCAGCATCGATTTCACGAGGGCCGCGTCCGCCTTCGCGCTTTGCGTGACCGCGGACAAGCCAGCGGGCAGGGCCGCCCAGTGCAAGCCGAGAAGCTGCATGTTGCGATCCTCGGCCGTTACAGGCGTTGCCTTGGCGAGCCAGGCGCGCGCGCGAGCGATCCGCGCCTGAATCTCAGGTCCCCGTCCAGGAGGTCCATAGAGCGACAGCGCGCGAATGACGAGAGCCGTTCGGAAGATCTGGCCATCCTCGATGGGCGGCCTGGCGATGGCACCAGTAAGCCACGCACCGTCAGCACGCTGCTGCGCCATCAAGTTGACCGTTATCGCGTCTGTGACCTGATCGGGCGGGTAACCGCCGGAGGCGAGCCCGATCAAGGCATACGCCGACAAGTCCGGTACGGGTGGATCCATGCGATCGAGCAGACTCGCAGGTGAGAAGAACGGCGCCTTCGTCAGCGTCTGACGCTGGGCGATCAGCTTGGCATCAACCGTCAGCCCTTTGGACTTCGCGGATTTCTCGGCGATATCCACGATGTTCTGCGAGTGGCACGAGGCACACCCCCCATTCGCAGCGGCGACGACGCTGGCGCTCCTCAACAACGCGAGACTGCGTTCTACCGAAGCCTTCAAGTCGGCATGCGCCGGCGCGGGAACGACGACCTTCTCGTGCGGCGTCTCGATGCCGCCTGCGCGCGTCAGGATCTGGATGACGTCGGGCGCGCCTATCTTCCGCGCCCAGTCGAGCGCAGTCTCCCCTGCAAGGCTTTTCGCCTTGACGTCGGCTCCCCTGGCGATGAGCATGCGAATGACTTCGCGGTTTTGTCGGTCGCTGGCCACCGCCAGCATCAGCGGCGTCATGCCACGCACCTCGGTCGTGTCAACCTGGGCGCCTGCATCGAGTAGCGCCTTCACCAGTTCTGCGGAGCCGTACGCTGCCGCGGAATTCAACGGCGTCCAATGGCCGAGCGCGATCGTTCCTGCCTTGACCTTCTGAAACGAGCCGTCGCCCGACCGGGCGTTCACGTTGGCACCCTTCGACAGCAGCAGCCGCACCGCGTCGAGGTTTCCATTGGTCGCCGCATAGATCAGCGGCGTAAATCCTGCGAAATCGGCCGCATTCACGTCCACTCCGGCATCAACCATCAGCCGAATTGTTCCAGTGTCGTTGCCGACGGAGGCGGCGACGAGCGCCGTGGACTTCATGGCGTCCATGCTCTTCGGATCGGCGCCTTTGGACATCAGCAGCCTGACGATGGCTTCGGAACTGTCCGAACGCGAGGCAAGATGGAGCGCCGTCCGGCCGCGTTGTGAGGCCGCTTTCACGTCGGCGCCGCGATCGAGCAGGAGACGCACTTTGTCGATGTCGGTAACGGCCCACATGAGCGCCGTGGCTCCGGAGCTGCTCTTGAGGTTGGCGTCCGCCCCCTGGTCAAGAAGGAGCTTCATCGCGTCGATGGAACCAATCGCGGCCGCGTACATCAGCGGCGTGGCGCCGCCACGCGGATCCGCCACATTGGGATTCGCCCCTGGCGTGAGCATCGAACGAAGCTTGGAGAGATCGTTCGCGCGAATGGCGGCGTAGAACGCGTCGCTCGACGTGCCAGCGTCTTGCGCCGCGACAGCTGTACCCAAAACCAGCAATCCAACAAAGATGCGCTTCATCATTTCAACCTCCAGCTTTCGTCGAAAAATCCCGCGACCTTTACCTCACCTGCCGACGTCAGCACCGCGTAGTCGCCGAGCCGGGGAAAGAAGATAGACTCCGTACCGGAGGCGACTCGGTCCGCCGAGAACGTGTGCCCTGTATTGAGAACGACGTACCGCTGCGGGTTCAGGGGATTCGGATAAATCAGCACGAGCGCGTGTTCGGCGGAGGAAAACTTCTGCGAGCCAACCGCGATCTCGCTCTTCGTCCACTGAATCGGCAGCCTGCCGATCACTTTCGCTATCAGGCTGTTGCTGCCAGGGTCGCCGAACAACACGAGGTTGTAGTTGGCGATGTCAGCCGCTGACACCGAGCTGTCGTTCTTCGTGCGGATATCACCGCGCATCCACTTCGCAAACTCCGACTTGAAGACATCGAGCCGCTGGGCCGTGTAATCGTGCACGCTGGGATTCCACGGCTGCCCCGTTCCGCGCACGGCAAGAAACCCGTCGGTGAACGCGTCTTCGATCGGTCCCTGCAGTCGGTGGATCTTGCGAAGGCCGGTCGGACGCCCGGTGGCGATCGCCCACTTGCCGCTCGCTTTCTCGAACGTTGGATTCGCGCCGGCTTTGATTGTCTGCCCGTCGATCGTGAACGACGCGGCGGGTACGCTGAATTTCACACGAGCCACGTTCTTCGTCGTCACCGTGTACTGCTTCATGTCGTCGGAGCGCTTCGCATCGACGTCTGCGCGCTTGTAGGTTTCTTCGAGGCCCTCGACCGTCACCCAATGTGCGTTGTTGTAGCGCGTGGTGTACGTGACGAATCTCACATGATTCGGCGCCTTGCCGGCCGTCTCTTCAATGGCCTTCCGAAGGAATGCCTCTGACTCAACTTTGCTCTCCTTGTGCCACGAATGCCCCGTATCGGGACCGATTAGAAACAGCGCGCGCAAATCGGTCGTTGTCCATTTGTAGGGCGATTCCTTCGTGAGGCGGAATCCCTCTTTCTCGACGGCTTCGCGGAGGCGGACCGACGCTCTCAACTGAGGGTCCTTTTCGCCACCGTAACTGACAAATGGGATGTTGAATCCGTTCAGCGCGTAATCCTGCGAGTCGACGTAGTGGAGCGCCGCTTCCTGATACGGAGGCAGTCCCTCTTTCGGGAGGCGGCTGGCCGCATATTCCTTCGTCTCCGCGTACCCTGCGCTCGCTTCGAACGCGGCAAAAAACGATGGGTTCTGCAGCGCAAGCCGGCCGGAGGACTGATGGCCACCAGAAGAATGGCCGCGGAGGACGATACGCTCGGGATCGATGTTGTAGTGCGTGCGCACCGCAGCAATCGCCTCGTAGACATCGGTCTCCGAATAGAACTTGTACGAATGATTCATCCGCGCCAGCGGCTCGAGCTGAATGTAGTCGTCAGCGAGAATCTGCGACGTCCCGTGCGGACCGGCCTGTTGACTGACGAAGCGCACTTCGTTGAGATCCAGCTGGCTGCCGTGCAGCCAGACATCGAGGCGCATCGCCCTCTTGCCATCGTAGGCAGCAGGGATGGTCAACCCGTATGGCTGAACGCTGCCATCGATGCGCGACACGAACGCCCGGACGACGTTGCCGGTCTTCCTCGTCCATGAAGACGTACCGTTCTCGAGCTCGATGGCACGGCCGATTCCGGTGTCGAGCGCCGCAATCGTCTCGGCCACGTAATTGGGCCCGGAGAACTCTTCAGGGAAACGCAGAATATACTCGACCGCCTTCTTGTAGATCTGTACGTCCGCGAGAAGCGCAGGGTCGATCTTCTTGTCGCCCAGCCCGGCGACTCGTGCGCTCAATTCCGCGAGCTTCTTGTGAATTTCGGCTTTCTGCTCAGTGGTCGGCGGAAACGTTTTTTGCTGGCCCTGGACCGCCACAACCGCCGCGGTACATGCGAGCAGAAGGGCGGCCTTCTTCAAAACGGACATACCTGGTCTCCTTTGGGACATCTGCGGGCAGAATTATCGCAGAATATGAATCTGCTACAGTAGGCACGAATTTTCGTAGGGGGTCTTGAACTGCAAGACCCGCCCTACATTAGATTTTCGCGGTGTTGCGGGAGGCAGAATGGCCAAAAGCACATGGTCGCTGCTGGCGTTGCTCGTGGCTCTGGGCGCTGCAACGCCCGCCCAGCAGTTTTCTCCAGGTTACGTCGATCCTATGCCGATTCTTGCCGCTGCCTCGAAGGAGATCGGCGAGGCCAGCCTGCGATGCATCACGTTTTCCGGCACCGGCTACAGCGGGGCTGTGGGACAGACGTTCGAGCACGCGGTCAATATCGACTGGCCGCGGATCGACGCCATGAACAACTATACCCGCACCATCAACTGGGAAACCGGCACCAGCAAAGAGACCTTCGATCGCCAGCCGGGACTCAATCCAGCCTCGTGGAAGTACGGCCTTGGCTGGGTGGACGGCACACCCACGCAAAAGAGCCTGCGGCAGACGCACATCGTCAATGGACGGTACGCGTGGTCGATAGACGGTGACGGACCTCCCGTTGCGGCCGCGCCCGAAGATGCCGAACGCTACCAGCTCGACATCTGGCTGAACGCGCCAGGATTTTTGAAGGCTGCGCGCCTGCCTGGCGCCAATCCCAAGGCGCTCTGGCGCTGGGAGCAAATTGAAAAGGGCCGCGACGGCAACGTCGTCGACCCGGAGAAAGTCCACGTCGTGGGCATCACGATGCTCGGCAAGTATCGAGTCGACGCGACGATCAACAGCCGGAACATCATCACGCGGATCAAGACGACGGTAAATGAAAACGCGCTGGGCGATTTCAACATCGAGCACGAGTCGACGGAGTTCGTTGCAGCGGGCGACAGCAAGTGGCCCGTCACCTGGCACTCACATCAAGGATGGGACGACAACTGGCAGTTCTACGGGCAGAGCACCGGACACAACGCCTACGGCGGCAAGTTCCCCAAGGTGCAGGCGAACGTGTGCGACGATTCCGTTCCTGTTCCGGAATCTGTCAAGCAGGCGCCGGCTCCGAATCCGGCGCAGGTCACGGTGGAGCAAGTCGCGAACGGCGTGTACCTGTTCGGCGGTGGACCCGCGAACAGCTACATGGTGGAGTTTCGCGATTTCGTCGCGGTGTTCGAGGCACCGGGCAGCGAGGAACGCAGTCTCGCAGTCATCGAACAGATTGCGAAGCTCGCGCCGGGTAAACCTATCCGCTGGGTCATCGTGTCTCATCCGCACTTCGACCACATTGGCGGGCTGCGCACCTACAATCACATCGGTGCAACGATGGTGCTGCACATGGCGAACCTGAATTTTCTGAATCAGGACGTCCTGACGTACACGCCGAGGACGGTGAAGCCCGACATCCTGTCGCTGTGGCCGCCCACCGAAGTGGCGGAGGGGTACAATTACGAGGCGATTCAAGAGAACTACGTCATCACCGACAACACTCGCATTCTGCGCGTGTACTACGTGCAGCCTCTGCGGCACGTCGCGGGCATGCTGATGGCGTATCTTCCAGCCGAGCGTATTGCGTTCGAGGCGGATCTCTTCGACACACACGAAGCGCCTCGAGCCGCGCAGTTGCCGGCGATGCGGAGCTTCTATAATCAGGTACAACGGATGAAGCTCGACGTCGCAACGATCGCTCCGGTGCACGGCCAGCCCGTGCCGTGGGGCACATTCGTCACAGCACTGGGTCCCGCGGCGAAAACAAACTAGCAGTGTCCGGCTTCAGCCGGACCGTGAGGTTTCTATGAAGACGACCGGCCGGCACTTTCTGCAGATTCCTGGCCCGACCAACGTACCTGAGCGCGTGCTGCTGGCCATGTCGCGCTCGACCGTCGATCACCGCGGTCCGGAGTTCGCTCAGATGGGACTCGAGGTGCTCGAGGGGATCCGGAGGGCCTTTCGCACGACCGGTCCTGTGGTGATTTTTCCGTCCTCGGGCACCGGTGCCGCCGAAGCGGCTCTGGTGAACACACTCTCGCCCGGCGATCGCGTGCTGATCTTCGAAACCGGATGGTTCTCGCACGTCGCGTGGCGGGTTGTCGCCGAGAAGCTGGGCTTGACCGTCGACTACGTGTCAGGGACGTGGCGCAGAGGCGCATCGCCGGACACACTCGAACAGCGGCTGCGCGAGGACACGGGCCACGACATCAAGGCGGTCGTGATCGTCCACAACGAGACGTCCACCGGGGTCGTCAGCCGCATCGGCGATTTGCGGCGGGCGATGAACCGCACCGGACATCCCGCGCTGCTGATCGTCGACGCGATCTCATCGCTTGGATCGATCGACGTCAGGCACGACGACTGGGAGATCGACGTCACCGTCTGCGGCTCGCAGAAAGGTCTGATGGTTCCGCCAGGGCTCGGGTTCAATGCGGTGTCCGAGAAGGCGCTGCGGGCGAGCAAGAACGCGCGCACCCCGAAGGCCTATTGGGACTGGCAGGAGATGCTCAAGTCCAATACCGCTGGGTTTTTCCCCTACACGCCCGCGACGAACCTTCTCTACGGACTGCGTGAAGCGCTGCGGATGATGGATGAGGAAGGGCTGGACAACATCCTTCAGCGGCACGCCAGGCACGGCGACGCAGCGCGAGCCGCGGTCAAAGCATGGGGTCTCGAGATCGTCCCCGAGGATCCGGCCGAGAACTCGAACACCCTCACGGCTGTCATGACACCGGAGAACCACAGCGCGGACCGTCTTCGGCAGGTGATTCTCGATCGGTTCGACATGTCGCTCGGCACCGGACTGGGCAAGCTGGCCGGCCGCGTCTTCCGCATCGGCCACCTGGGATGGTTCAACGACCTGATGCTGGCCGGCACGCTCAGCGGCGTCGAGATGGGCCTCGCGCTCGCCGGTGTCCCGCACAAGGCAGGCGGCGTGCTCGCCGCGATGGAATCGCTGACGGCGTCGGCGCAAAAACCAGAACCGGCCTCTGCCGCACGGTAGCCTAGTAAATGTAGGGCGGGTCTTGCACTCTAGACCCGCCTTGCTGTTTCTTAACGCATCCGCATGAGCCGGGCGACGTCGATAGATCACCAAGACAAACTCGCCGTCTGCGAGAGCCCGCGCGCTTTCAGATGGACGCGAGCACCCCAAACAGCATCGCGGCCATCAGGATGGCCCCGGCCGTGAGTACGAGAATGCCGAGGAACTTCCAGTACCCGCGCTGGGCTTCGAGCATCGATTCCAGCTGAATAATGTGGCCCTGCGCCATGAAGGTCTCCATGCGGCGGGCGCATTTGTGCAAGTAGATCGACGGGATCAATGAGAGGACCGCCAGCGTGGCATAGACAATGACCGTCTGATACGGAATGTGCTCCACACGGTCGATCGGTTTGCCCACCAGGGACACGACGCCGAGTATCGCGAACGTGGCAACGGCAATGAAACCGACGATGCTGATGAGACGGACCCACGGAAGGATCCCGCGGAGGATCTTGATGATCCCTGCATTGGGATCGGGCACCGTAGTCGCACGTGTAGCCGTCACGCCTCCTTCAATCCGCCAGGGCCCGCCCCTTGGTCTCGAGTACCCATGGCATCACCAGCAGACCCAGCAGCGGCACGAACCCGACATAGAACAGCACCTCCACGGCGCCGCCAAGCGCGCCCGCGCCTCGCGACGCAATCGCACCAACGAGGAACGGCCCCGGAGCCGCAATCAGCCTGCCGGCGTTGTAGCAGAAGCCCGCACCCGTGCCGCGCAGACGCGTCGGATAGAGCTCAGGCAGATAGTACGTGAATGCGCCGAACACGCCGAAGACCGACAACCCGATCGGGAAATACATGAAGAGCCGGGCGCGAGGCTCCATCGGCAGGCCGAACGCCGCCAGCACGGCCAGTCCTGATGCGAGAAAGTAGATCGAGAACATCGTGCGCCTGCCAAGCAGCTTCGACGCGGGTACCGTGAGCAGCGTGCCGATCAATCCGCCGATGTTGAACCAGTTGCCGGCCGTCTGCTTCCAGCTCTCGACGAGCGCGGTCGCCTGAACCGCCGGCAGTCCGGCCGCGGCTTCCGCGGCCAGCCCGGTAGCGACGACAGAGATAAAGGCGTTGCAGCTCCACCATGTGATCAGCGCCACGACCGCCATCAAGAGACCGCTGATCGTGATCGCGCGATACTGCGGCGTAAACAGCTCGCGAATCCGTGGAGGCGCCGCATGACTCGCCGCATTCTTCCAGCGCTCCGGCTCCTTCACGAACAGCCGCACCAGGAACGCGACCGCCGCAGGCAGGAGACCGAAGAGAAACACATAGCGCCACGCCACTTCGGGGCTGCCGGCGAAGTACACGCCCTGCACCTGATAGGTGACAATCGTCGCGAGAAACAATCCGACCGGCGCGGCCGTGTACAACAAGGCCCCCGCTTCGACGCGGCGGTGTTCGGGTACCACTTCGGCGACCATCGCTGCGCCTGCCGCCCATTCGCCGCCGATGCCAAGCGACGCGATGATGCGGAAGAAGACCAGCGTCGCCATGTTCGGCGCAAACGCGCACGCCGCTGTGCCGATCGCATACATCAACATGGTGAGCAGCAGCGTGCGGGTGCGGCCGAGCCGATCGGCGACGCGCCCGAAGATGATGCCGCCGATGGCCCAGCCAATCAGCAGCAGCGACGTCAGGATGCCGGTCCACTGAAGAGTGGCGGCTCGCGCCGCAGGTGTACCGAGTGGGATGTCGAGCAGCACGGGCACCGCGTTCGGCGCGACGTAGTTGAAGAGGAGGCTGTCGAAGATGTCGAACCCCCATCCGAGCCAGGCGGCAAACAGCACCGTCCACTGGTAGGCGTTCATGTCGAGCAGCGTCCGCCCCATTGCGCCGGCCGGCGCCACGGCTTCTCTCTCGAGCAAAATATTCCCCTTTCGACGAAGTCGGATTCTAATGCAGGAGCGTCTTCTTTACTACCCCGCCGTCCACGTCGGCCAGGGCGTGTGAGACGATGAACGCACCTTTATCGATACCGCGCGCGATGGCTTTGATCTTGCCGATCTCGAGCCGCGTCACGACGCAGTACAGGATCTCCTGCTCCGTGTTCGTCAAGCCTCCTCGGCCTTTGTAGACGGTGACGCCACGCCCGAGGATGCCCGTAATGGCTTCGCGAATGGCTGCGCTCTCACTCGAGACGATCGTCATCGCGGTGTACTCCTCGATGCCGTGTACCACGAAGTCAACCGTCCGGGCGGCCGCCAAATACGTCACGATCGAGTACAGGGCGGCCTCGACACCGAGCACGGCCATCGCGACGACGAAGAGGATGACATTGACGATCAGAATGACGTCGCCGACACGAACCAGCGCGCTGCGCTTGCTGATGAGCAGTGCGGCGATCTCGGTGCCGTCGAGAACGGCTCCACCTCTCATGGCAAGGCCGATTCCTGCGCCGAGAAAGAACCCGCCGAAGATCGCCGTCAGCACGAGATCGCGCGTCACGCTCGGAAATTCGACGAAGCCGACGACGAATGCGAGGGTGATAATCGCGAGCGCGCTACGGACGGCGAAGGCGCGGCCGAGGTGGCGGTAGCCGACGGCCACGAAGGGGACGTTGATGATCGGCAGCCACACCGCGAGCGGCAGGCTGGTGACCGTTGCGAGCAGCAGCGACACACCGGTGACGCCACCGTCGATGAAACCGCTCGGGATCAGAAAGCCCTTGAGGCCCATTCCAGCGGCAAACACCCCCGCAACGATGAAGGCCGTATTCTTCAACTCGCGGATCGTTGCGATCATCCCCCATACCTCATCTCGCCGGCCTCGATACGGATCCTCATCCGATTCTGCTCGGTAGGCAGCGGACAGGTCGTGTACGGGTTGTACGCGCACGGAGGATTCTGCGCTTTGTTGAAGTCGAGAATCATCTTGCCGTCGACAGGAAGCGGCGTGTAGAGAAAGCGCGCGGCGGGATACGTTTCCTTCTGGCTCGTGAGATCCCGGAAGATGAACCAGAAACGCGGATGAGGCCCTTCCTCTGCGACAGGCTCCAGCGTGTGCTCCTGCCCGTTGATGGTGAAGGCGACAACCCCGGGAATCGTCACCGTATCGGTATCGCCGAGGATGTTGGCGATCTCGACGATCCTCGGTTTCTCGTACGGTGAGTAGGTGGCTTCGACGCGGTAGGCCGGGTTGATCGGAAACCAGCTGGTGCCGGTGAACGCTTTTCGCAGCGGGTTGTGCTTGTCGCGCATCCGAATCGACAGACGCGCTCCGCTGTTATGAACCCACAGTTGCAAATCACCCAGGGTGATGCGATCGGGGGGCCCGGGAACATCGGGCCTCAGATTCGCAGACGTGATCGTCTTCCCGTCGAGCTGAAAGCTGACGTTGTCTGCAGCCTTCACGCTGACGTTTCCGCCGCGAAGCAGGAACGTGCCAGCGCGCCCCGGCGCGGCGGCCGGCAGTACGATGTCGTTCAGCGGGTCGGAACCGAACGTTGTTTCCGGCTGCGTCAGGAACCACAGTCCTCCAATCGTCAGCCAGCCGGTGTCGGACTTGAGCAGCTCCTCGCGATCGTGCTGAAATTGGGTGATTTCTGCCACATACGGATCGACCGGCACGGCGGTTTTCGCGTCTTCAGCCGGAGCCGCAGCTGGCGGCGGATCGGCCTGACGGCACCCGGTGGCCGTAGCGAGGAATCCGAGCAGTACGACGGCAACAAGCGATTTCATGCTGGAGCTTGAGGCAATACTGCCCGCAATTCGCAGACGTGACAAGGAGACAGTCCAAAGTCCAGCTACCGGCTACCAGCTACCAGCTACGAGCTACCAGCCAATTTAGTCGCTACATCGCCGATGCGAATCGTCCCCGGCTGCACCACCCGAGCGTTGATGCCGCGCAGGTGAAGACGCCGGCCTTCAGCCGAGTTGACGAACTTCAGTGCGTCCGCGCCAAATCGCATGGAGAACTTTCCACATCCGGTGTGGGGTTGTGACGTCACTTCGATCACAGCAGAACCAAGCGCCAGGCGTGTGCCGGCAGGCAGGTTCTCGTCGGTCAAATCCAGATCGAGAAACAGCTGGTCCCCCGCGAGCGCCCACCGATCCTCGGACCGAGCGAGCAGCGCGATGACCCGCGCGTTCATGATGTTGAGCTGCATGTCCGGGTGCCGGGCGCCATCTTCGGTTCGTGAGCTGCCGCGCACGTTCCACGTGTCGCCGACAAGACCAGTCTGGAGGTCGAGTTCGCCCTCCTGCAGTACTTCGCGTCGATCGATGTCGGGCCGCCGCACAATCAAACGCAGCACACCGTCATTCTTGGGCGAGCGAAGAATATCGGCCAAGCCGTTATTCAATTCTTCCAAGGTGAGATGCCGGACCATCACGTCTCCTTACTTCTTGCGATCCAGCTGCGCGAGCCCTTTCGCCATCGCCGCCGCCCACTGCAGAGTGCCTTCCAGCGCACTAATCGGACGCGGGGCAGGAGGATCGGGAACGAGCGGCTGTATCGAAGCCTCGTACCACCCGACATCGCGCCAAGCGCCGAGCTTGTAGCCGACGTCACGATACACGCCCACGGGCGTGAAGCCAAAGGCTTCGTGCAGTCCGACACTCGCCTCGTTTGGCAGTGTAATACCGGCGGTCGCTTTAAAGTACCCGAGATGGCGAAGGAGCTCGAACAGCGTTGTGTAGAGCGCACGCCCCACTCCTCGACCTCGATTCGCGCTGCTCACATAAATGGCGGTACTCACGGTCCATCGATACGCCGCGCGTTCGTGGTGCGGCGACGCGTATGCGTATCCGATCAGCGCACCCGCGTCCTCGAGCACGAGCCACGGCCGTTCGGCGACGATGTTGCCGATCCGCCTGGCCATGTCCTCAGCCGACGGCGCCACCGTCTCGAATGAGATCGCGCCCTGCTCGCAGTACGGGCCGTAGATGGCGGCAATCCCGGCGGCATCCGCGGGAGATGCGAGGCGTATCAACGCCATGTTGATCCTCGACGCAGAGCCGCAGAGGCGCAGAGAAAGAAACGGTTGGTCACGCTTTACTGGGCCAAATACTGACCGATCTGGCGTCGTCAGGCCGCAGTGCCGAGAGCGACGGCACAATGCGGTCGGGCTGCACCTGGCTGGTGGCCGGGAATCCGCGGCCGCGCCGATCGACCCAGATGCCAGAAATCCCCAGCTTCTGCGGCGCCGCGACGTCCCACTCGAGATTATCGCCGACCATCCATGTATCGGATGCTGGAGCATCCAGCTCCTTCAGGGCCCGCAGATAGACACGCTCATCCGGCTTTCCAAAACCCATTTCTCCTTCGACCAGGATGGCGTCGAAGAGGTCCCCCAGGCCGAAGCGCGCGATCTTTCTGCGTTGAGCGGGTCCGGCACCGTTGGTCAGCAGCGCAAGGCGGCAGCCTGACTCGCGAAACCAGCGCACCGTATCGATCGCGTCAGGGAGTGGTTTCATGTAGGTGTCTCTCCGGTGGCTGTAAGCATCGCCGATGTCGGCCGCAAGCTGCGCATCGGCAATTCCCATCTCGAGCAGCGTCAGTCGCACGACCTCACGTCTCGCGGCTTCGAGCTCCAACCGACCGGCGCGATGGCGTTCTGGATCGGCCCAAAACCATCTCGACATAGTACGAATGGCCTCGACAACGGCATCGGGCTAAAATGGCGTGAGGCGGGCTGCCTCACCGACACACGCTTCGCGCCAACACCCATCGACTGAGCTGCTGTCGTCGAGAATGGTGTCGTCGAGATCGAGCAGCAGCGCACGAGGAAGCGAGGTCGCCACCGTCATGTGATCGTGAAGGGCACGTCGGTCACGGTCGATCGATTCCGTAAATCAGCACATCGCAATCGACGATTCGCGTCTGGCCTTCCAGCCGCTCGCCAAGGCGTTCAGCCACGCGGATGGATGAGGCGTTCTCCGGGTGGATGAGGCTGATGACGTGGGGCCGATCGAGCTCCGTAAAGGCGTATTGAAGTGCGGCTTTGGCGCCCTCGGTCGCGTAGCCTTTACCCCACGTGGGCGACGCGAGGGTCCATCCGATCTCGAACCCGGGCCAACCCTCGGGATTCAGAAAGCCGATGCGTCCGATCATGCGGCCAGTCGCCTTTTCCTCAACGGCCCAATGTCCATACCCGCGCATCTGCCAGTGTCCCATGAAGAAAGCGATGCTCCTCCACGCGTCGGCACGCGTAAACAACTTACCCTGCGTGAGGTATCGCATCACCTGCGGATCGGCGCACATCTCCGCATAGGCATCGAGATCACTCTCGCACCACATGCGGAGCTTGAGCCGTTCGGTCTCGAGCTCGACGTGGCTCACAGAAGGGCGCCCACCAGTGGCGCCATCGCTCGCCCCAGCGCCTGGTGTTGATCGGCATCAAGGTGCACGCCGTCGACGCGGCTAACCGTCGTCACTTCGCCGGCGTCGAAGAAATGGCAACCGAGCTCAGTGGCAATGTTTCGATAAGCCCCATCGAGCCCGGCTGCACGTTCGCGCGCCCCAGAAAATTTCTGCTCCATCGATCCGATAGCCACTCCAGGCCGGGGTGGCGAGACGATCATGATGGGAGGCGTCGTCATGCCGGGTTCGATTGGCGCGCGCCGAATCGCGTTCACGAGCGCAGCAATGCCCAACGCCGACTGCCAGGCGCGGTTGTCGTGCGTCGCTTGAAAATCGTTCGTGCCGAGCATCACGATAACGAGGGCCAAGGGTGAGTTGACTTCAATCCGCTGTTCGAGTCCGACAAGACCATTGCGGCCCGCCTTGAACGGATCGTCCCAGACAGTGCGACGGCCGTTGAGGCAGTCTTCGACGACGCGAACGGCGTGGCCCAAGCGAACGAGCTCGGCTTCCATGACGCCCGGCCATCGCGAGGTGAACGGCAACCGCTGCCGCGTATCTGGAATAATTCCCCACGTGAGCGAATCACCGTAGACAAGAATCTGCATCGAAACAAATCCTATCGCACCCGTTTTCCTCCGAGGAGGCCGCCAAGCATGCCGCGCAAGATCTGGCGGCCGATCTGGCCGCCGACTGTCCGAGCGGCTTGCTTCGCCATCGTCTCGACCATGCCCTGCCGGCGCTTGGTTCCCCACAGAAAGTCATTCACCCTGCTGCCGGGTCCCGCGGGCTCAGAAGGCGAAGATGGTGGTGCTCCGGCAACCGGCGGCCCGGCATTCGCGGACGATGCACGCGTGCTGAGCATCTCGTATGCGGATTCCCGGTTTACGGCTGTGTCGTACTTCGCGCCAATCGGGCTTCTCGCTCTGACGGTCGCCCGCTCTTCGGGCGTGATCGCGCCGATTCGGCTGCGCGGGGGCGCCATGAGCGTGCGCTCGACCGGCATCGGGACACCTTGCTCCTGCAGCGTAGAAACCAGCGCTTCGCCAACCCCCAGGGTCGAAATCACCTCCGCAACGTCGAAGCCCTTCTTGGGAACGAAAGTCTCAGCAGCAGCACGGACGGCCTTCTGATCGCGCGGCGTGTACGCCCGCAGTGCGTGCTGCACGCGGTTTCCAAGCTGGCCGAGAATCTCATTCGGTACATCGTCTGGGTACTGCGAGCAGAAGTACACACCGACGCCTTTGGAGCGAATGATCCGCACAACCTGCTCGACGCGATCGCGCAAAGCCGGTGGCGCATCCGAAAAGAGCAGGTGCGCTTCGTCGAACATGAACACCAGCTTCGGCTTGTCGAGGTCTCCGACTTCGGGCAGATTCTCGAACAGCTCGGACAGGAGCCACAGCAGGAATGTCGAGAACAGCCTGGGCTTGAGAATCAGTTGATCGGCAGCCAGCACGTTGATGATGCCGCGACCTGCGAGGTCGGTCCGAAGCAGATCGGTCAGCTCGAGCGCCGGCTCGCCGAACAGCGATTCGGCGCCCTCGCGCTCGAGCGACAGTAACCCGCGCTGGATCGCCGCAATCGATTGCGGGCTGACCAAACCGTAGCTGGTTGAGATCTCCTTGCGGTTCTCGGCGACAAACGTGAGGAGCGCTCGCAGATCGTCGAGGTCGAGCAACAGCAGGCCTCGATCGTCCGCGAGCTTGAACGCCACTTCGAGCGCTCCGGCCTGCGCGTCACTGACTTCGAGGATCCGACCAAGCAGCGTCGGCCCAAGTTCGCTGATGGTCGTGCGCACCGGATGACCTGATTTGCCGTAGAGATCCCAGAACACAACCGGATTCGCCTCCGGCGTGTGCCCCTCGACGCCAATCTGCGCGATGCGCTGCTGAATCTTCTCGTTACTGGCGCCTGGCAAGGCGAGGCCCGCGACATCGCCTTTCACGTCGGCCATGAAGACCGGAACGCCGATTCGCGAGAACCCTTCGGCGATGACCATCAGCGACACGGTTTTGCCGGTACCGGTTGCCCCGGCCACAAGACCATGACGATTGCCGTATGCAGGATGGAGGTAAACGGGCTGCTCGCCCTTCCCGAGAAGGATGCTGCTCGCTGAGGCCATCAGGAGATTCTACGACTATCGGCTCAGGTAGGCCTCCAGCACGGACCGCTTGATGCGATACGACGCGCCAATCTTCTTCGCCGCGAGCTCACCCGACTCGATGATGGCAAGCACGTCGCTTTCGGGAACGCCCAGCCGCTTCGCCGCCTCCTCTGGCGACACCAGATCGACCGCTGCGGTGCTTTGCGCCTGAAGAATCTGCTGAGCCATCGACAGCCCCACTGCCAGCTCCGTGGCAACTCCGGCAGAGCTGCCGCCCTTCTCCATTCCCTGCGCTATCTGAAACTTCACGTACTCATTCAGATCGCCGATCGCGGCCATGCTCGATCGCTTGTCGATGGCCTGCTCGACCTCCGCGGGAACCGATACGTTCTCGACGACAAAGCTCGTCAGCTCCAGGCCGTACTTCTTCCGGATGATCGGATTGATGACGGGCAGCAGCGCATCACCAATCTCTCGATATCGGCTGGCCATCTGCAGCACCGGAATCTTGGCCGCCGCCACCGCGTCGCTGAATGCGCTGACGATGCGTGACTTCATCACGTCGATGAACTCATCAACCGTGAAGTCGTGGTCGGAGCCCGCCACCTCTCGGATGAACGTGCGGGGATCGACGATGCGAAAATCGTACGTCCCGAACGCCCTGACTCTCGCGACCCCCAAGTGGTCGTCGGGCATCATGACGGGATTTGTCGTACCCCACTTGTTGCCGGCGAACAGGCGTGTGTTGAGGAAATAGATATCGGCCTTGAACGGCGACTGGAACCCGTAATTCCACGAGCGGAGCCGCGTGAGCACCGGGATGTTGTCGGTCGTCAAGGTATGCTTTCCCGGACCGAACGCATCACCGAATTCCCCGAGATACAGGAACTGAGCGCGCTGCGATTCACGCACAATCAGCTGCGCGCCGTTCTTGATGGCCTTGTCGGCGTCGGGAAAGCGGTGCGTGAGGGTATTTCTCGAGTCATCGGCCCACTCGACGATCTCGATATATTCGCTCTTGAGAAAGTCCATGACACCCATACCGAAGATCCTCCGATCAGGGTTATCGGCCGATATAGGTACAGGTATGAGTAAGGACGTCGCTGCACTGAGGTGCCCCAGCTGCGGAGCACCTACCTCTCCGGACGCAGGCCGTTGCCTCTATTGCCAGTCGCGACTTGCGGCCATCGGCTGCCCGGTGTGCATGGCGTTGCTGTTCGATGGTGCGGCATTCTGCCCCTCGTGCGGCGCAGCGCGGAGCCGCGCCCAGGAGCCTCGACCCCACACGACCAAATGCCCCGCCTGCAAGGGGGATATGCACTGGGTGCGCGTCGGCGACGTCGATCTGCTCGAGTGCGCGGAGTGCGATGGAACGTGGATCGAAATGACTGCCTTCGAACAGTTGTGCGCACAGAGGGAGCGCCAGGCGGCAGTCGTGCAGAGAAAGCCCGATGGCGTAAGAAAGGCTACGCCGTCAGTCGCAGAGCGCGTGCGCTACCGCCCCTGCCCGCAGTGCCAGAAGATGATGAACCGCTTGAACTTCGCCCGTCTCTCCGGCGCCGTCATCGACGTGTGCCGGGGGCACGGCACCTTCCTGGATCGCGGGGAGCTGCATCAGGTAGTGCAATTCATCCTGGAGGGCGGTCTCGCACGAACACGCCAGGCTGAGCTCGCTGAGCTGAAAGAAGAAGAGAGCCGCATCCGAGAGTTACTCGCGCAGCTCAGCCAGATCAGACAGAGCTAACGCTCTCCTACTTCTCACTTCACTTCTTACTTCACTTCTTACTTCCTACTTCTTACTTCTTACTTCCTTCAGTGCGCCTTCTCGATGTGGACGAGGTAGGCCTCCACCATTAGAAGATTCTTCTCGCCTGACTGCTTGATGACGCTGAGCATGCGATCCATCTTGACGACCTCTTCAAGCTGCTCGTCGATGAACCACTGCAGAAAGCTCTGCGCAAGGTAGTCGTTCTGCTTCACCGCGATCTCCATGAGCGCGGTAATCTGACGGGTCACTTCCTTCTCCCAGTTCAGCGCGGCCTGCACCGCCTCTTCGGCGGAGTCGAACGTCTGCTTCGGCGCCGGAATCGCCGGGATCCGCAGACCTCCTTTGGTGTCCTGCACGTACTTGACGAACTTCATCGCGTGCTGCTTTTCTTCGTCGGCCTGCTCTTCGAAGAGCTTCGCAAGCAGCGTCAGATGACGCTGCTTGAAATGCGCTGCAATGCTGAGGTACTGCATGCTGGCGCCGAATTCGTGGCCGATCTGTTCGTTGAAGGCTGCGGCGAGCTCTTTGCTGATTAACACGGCACTCTCCTTCGGACGATTATATGAGGTTCGCAGGTTCGGGGGTTGGCTCAGAACACCCCATCCGCGAACAGCGCTTCAGCCTCGGACTCGAGCATGGGGCCGATCACGTCTACTTTTCTGCCGGCCTTCGACAGCACCTCGCGCGCGCTCGACACGAGCATCGTGGGCGCGAAGCCCGAGAGCTCGTGGAGCCGATCGCCGCTCAACCCATAAACCAGCCGGCCGATACCACTCCAGAAAATCGCTCCTGCGCACATCGCACACGGCTCAGCGCTGGCGTAAAGGGTCGAGGCCGCAAGAACGTCTGGGCTCAGCTCCTTGACGATGCGCTGCAGCAGGTTCATCTCGGCATGGGCCAGCATCTGCCCGTCGGTCAGCTGGCTGTTCTCCGCCGCCGCGAGAATGGCACCGTTTCCCGCGACCAGGAGTGCGCCGAAAGGGCGGTTGCCGTGCGCCCGCGCGCGTCTCGCCAGCGCGAACGCCTCGCGCATGTGCGCGATGTGGACCGCGTCCTCGGTCATGCCGATCGCCGATCACCGATCGCCGATGGCCGATCGACGATCGCCGATCGCCGATCGACGATCGCCGATGGACGATGGCCGATCGACGATGACCGACCGCCTAGTCTTTCGGATTGGTGGCAAAGACAGTGAGCTCCGGCGTAAAGCCGCGATCGTGCATCTCGAGGGCCGTCTTTACGGCATGTGCGATGTCCTCGGACTGCAGCTTCGTGGGATTGTCATCTTCCTGGCTGAAGCCGGCCGTTGCGGCGAAATTCGTCAACACCTCGCTTGGATTGACGAGGAACACCCGAACGTTGTGCTGGCGGAGCTCGGCCCGCCAGCATTCGGTCATGCCTCTGACCGCAAACTTGCTGGCGTAGTACGCCGTACCGTTTGCGGCCCCCCGCACGCCCGCTGTCGATCCGATGTTGATGATGTTGCCGCTTTTCCGCTCGATGAAATGCCTCGCGGCCTCGCGCGACATCAGCATGGTGCCGGTGACGTTCGTTTGATAGATCGCGACGAACTTCGCCAGATCCGTCTCCGCGAGCGTCGAGCGCACGCCGATGCCGGCATTGTTGACGAGAATGTCCAGATGCCCGAATTTCTGAAAGAACTCACGATAGGTCCGCTTCACGTCTTCTTCGTTGCTCACATCAGCCTGAATCGGATGGGCGTTGATGGTTTTCGCGGCCTTCGTGAGCCTGGCATCGTCGCGGCCGGTAATCGCCACCTTCGAGCCTGCTTCGACGAGCACCTTCGCAATGGCGAAACCGATGCCGCTGGAGCCGCCGGTGATCAGTGCTGTTGAGTCCTTGAGGTTCATAGCGCGACTCTACTCCTTCAAGAAAGCGATGAGTGGTGGATACGTCTTCTCGGGTGCCTCGAAGTGCGGGACGTGGCCAAGCCCTGGAATGAGATGAAGCCGACCCTTGCCGTCCGGCACACTCTCGGCGATGAATTTCATCCGATCCTGAAACACCTTCGCCGGTCCGGCGAGGCTGTCTTCGGCTCCGCCGAATGCGAGCGTCGGCGCCTTGATATGAGCCCAGTCGTTGACCACGGGATCGAGGTACGTGATTTGCCCGATCAGCGCCTGCACCATCGCGTACCGCGGCCAGTCGGCGCTCAGCGTCCATGCGTACCGGATGCGGACGTATTTCTCGAACTCGGGTTTCCACGCCTTCGGATCGTGAGAAAAGTACCTGAAGATGCCGGTGTAGATGCTCTGATACGTCGTCGCGAGCGAGCGCTTGTACGCCTCGTCGATGCCGCCCCAGTTTGGCTTGGCGAAGCGGGGATCCAGGACGCCAATGGGATTGTAAATGACGACGCGCTCGGTCATGGCGGGATATTGGGTGGCGAAGCGAGCAGCCAGCATGCCCCCCATCGAATGGCCGACGATGGATGCCTTGTCGATCTTGAGATGCTCGAGCAGCCGGCTGGAGTTTCGCGCCATGTCGTGGAAGTTGTAGGGAATGATCGGCTTCGACGAGCGACCGAATCCGATCTGATCGGGAACGATGACCCGAAAGCCTTCCTTCCGAAGCGCGTCGATCGGCCCGCCCCAATAGAACCCAGCGAAGTTCATCCCGTGGAACAGCACCACGGTGCGGCCGTTCGGCGTGCCCTGCGGCGCCACATCCATGTAGGCCATCCGGATGTCCTGTCCGTAGAGCGTCATCGGCAGATACGAGACCGGATAGGGGTACGGCACGTCTTCGCAGGTGATGCTGCCCGGCTTGACGTCGGTCGGAGTCGGCGGCGGTGCCGGAGTCTGCGCCAGGGTGATGCCGGGCGCGGCTACGAGCAGTAACAGTGCAAGCAATGTCCTCAAGACTCGACCTCGTCTTTGATGTGGGCGAGAACCCGGCGGTGGATGCGGCCAATCATGTAGTCGCTGAACAATTGCCAGTAACCCTCCGGCGCCATGTCGATTTCATACCACGTACTGCCCTCGAGTCTAGTCCTGCCTTCCGCCAGCGGAACGAGACGAAATTCGCCGCGCCGCGATCGGAGGTAGCCATCCAGATGCGGCGGCGACACGTTCTCGAAGGGCGTGAGCTCGCGCAGCGGTGCCGGAGAGGAGGCCACGTCGAACGAGAGCCGGCGGCCGGGTTCCCAACGCGTGATCGGCTCGACAAAGGCGCCCGTGGAGAACACGCAGTATCGGACCGCACCAACGCCCATCCCTTCGATGCGCGCGTATTTCGGGTAAGCAATCCCCAGCCTGAAGAGCACGTCTTCCGGCTCAGCCATCGGTCGAAAGGCAACAACATGCGGCCAGACCTGATCGGGTGGCGCATTGATCTCGATCGACGTGCGGACCTCGTGCAGAAGCACACCTCCCGGTGGTTCGAGTATCGCCCCAAGCGGAAGGAACAGCAGCGGGATCAGTGACACCGGTCTGTCCGCTTTGGCGGTACCGGCTATCGCACGCCCGACGATTGCGCCACCGGCTCCGGTAATCAACGCCAGCGGCAGGGCCATCAGGATGCAGATGATGCCTTCGGCCGCGAACAGGAGCATCACCCCCGCCGCGACGAGAAACATCACGTTGACGACCTTGAACGTTTCACCGGCGGTCGCGCCACGGCGACGGTTGTAGAGAAATGCGGTCACAGCACCCATCGCGAAGGGAGAAGCAAAAAACAACATCACTCCGTACGCGCCAATCAGCAGGGTGGCCGTCGCCAGAAATGCGAGCATCAAGCCCGCAGCAACGCTGACGTACGCCGCAGGTATGCCGTCTTCTCCCTCTCGATCAGACGCCGTGTCGATACGAGCACGTTGCGGCGGCGCGGTCGGCATGAGTGCGAGCGCGGCCATCAACACGTAGTTCACGTAGGGGACGAAGAAGAGAAATGCCCACCAGCACGAAAGTCCTGCATCGAGTGCCCGGCGCACCGTGAGCGTCACCCCGAGCCAGACGAAGGGCAGCGTCCATGCTCCGAGCGCGGGCAACAGCCACGGCGCAGGCCCCTGGGCCAGAAATGGCCACGCAGTCAGGTGCAGAGCACGCCAGTACGCGAGAGGCCCTGGGAACACTCCCGTCGCCAGCCAGATAAGCGCAGCACCCCCGAGGTATTTGATCACCGCCAGTCCAATACCGTTCGCGACAAACGTCGCGCGCCCGATGGGAGCGTCGATGTCGCCCCAGAACACCAGCAGGCGCTTCATGGCTGGTCCAGCTTGACGATTAGCGCGAGCGCCGTTCGATAAGCACGCTCCATGGCCGCCGGCTCGACAAGGGACGTCGAATCAGCGGAGGTATGAATGGTGTTCAAGGTGAACGGCAGGAAGCCGTCGGCGAGTCCCGAAGGTTTCCCGCCATTCATGAGAAGCCAGAGTTGATGGGCGTCCGCTTCGGGCACGGTCGCCATCGCGATCGTCGGGGTTCCGGCTGCCACGAAACTGCGGTCGTCGCTCGGCGGCATCTGCGGGAGCTCGATGCACCGCTGAGCGTTCTCCGAGCAGATGCGCTGGAAGGCGCGCCGCATTTCGGCGTTGGCGGCATTGCGAGGACCGTAGATCAGCGTGTCGCCAAGCGCATGCACATCGAGATTTATCATCGCCCGCACCGGCCGGTCACGGTGCGCCTCCACGAACTTCGCCGAACCGAGCAGCCCGAGCTCCTCCATGTCGAAGAACACGATCCGGACCTGATGACGCAGCCGCCTCGCCGTCAGCCGTTCCGCCAGCCGCACAAGGATGATCGACGAGGCCGCGTTATCGACGGCGCCCTTGCTGAGTGTTCCGTCCCGCAATCGCGCCGCGTCGAAGTGCGCTCCCACAACGATCTCAGGGAGTCTGCCCGCGATCGTCACGACGATGTTGCGACCCTGAGTGCGAGGCTCGGTCTTGCGAAGTTCGATGGTGAAAGGCTCGACTTGAAAGGGAATGTTTCGTTCCGCCAGCATGGCGGTGAGCGCGTCGAACCTCGCCTCGTTCGAGCTCTGCTCCATCCGGGAGACGTCGGCCACCACGTTGGGAAGCAGATCGGCGCCGGATGGCGCGGAGGTCGGCGGCACACGGAGAAGGGCGCACCCTGAGAGACACAACAATCCAATCGTGGCGGCAACCGTTCGCAATCCGCTTTCCATCATCTCGCGGCGGATTTATCTGAAGGCGAGCTCAGGCGTTTCAAGAGTTGAATCTGGCCGGCGTGATAGAGATCGTGGGCAGCCACTCCGGAAAGCAGCGCAAAGTTACTGACTTTCTTTCCAGGCGGCGTGCGCGCGAGGTCCTTGTTGGACAGGCACATCACCGTCGTCCTCAGCGATTCGTGCATCTGGTCGAGCAGCGCGATGTCTGCCCGCCACGCGGGTTCGGTCACGTGCTTCTGGTCTACCGGCCGGCGAAACCAGTTCGATCCTTTGAAGGGAAAAGACCCGCGACGGACGGACGTGAATCGCCTCGCCACCGCGTACTTCCAGTAGGCGGCGTGCACGACGATTTCCCAGATATTGTGACGCGGCGGCCCGGGCCTCCACGCGGCCTGCTCGGCACGAACCCGCCTGATCGACCCACGAAGGTTCGTGCCATGCCACGAGGCGCGGTTATAAGCCTGGTCGAGAATCGCAAGCAGCTGGGCGACTTCGGCACTCATCATGCTGTGACGATCGACGATGACCGATCGCCGATCGCCGATCGCCTAAGCGTCCTTCCCAGTCATCTTCATGGCGAGCGCGATCATCGAGCCGACATCCGCGACGTTCGCCGGCAGAACGATCGTGTTCCCCTTCTTCGCCAGCTCGCCGAACTGCCCGATGTATTGCTCGGCCACTCGCAGTTGGACCGCTTCGACGCCTCCAGGCACTTTGATCGCCTCGGCGACGCTGCGAATGCCCGCCGCCGTGGCGGTTGCAACCGACATGATCGCGGCGGCCTCGCCCTCCGCCTCGTTGATCTGCTGAAGCTTGCGGGCCTCCGACTGCTTGATCACTTCCTGCTTCATCCCTTCGGCGGTGTTGATGGCCGCGTCGCGCGTGCCTTCGGACGTGAGAATGACCGCGCGCTTCTCGCGCTCGGCACGCATCTGTTTCTCCATCGCGGCGAGAATGTCGGACGGGGGCGTGATGTTCTTGATCTCGTAGCGCAGCACCTTCACGCCCCACGACTCGGACGCTTTGTCGAGCTCGCTGACGACGGCGGTGTTGATGTTCGTGCGCTCCTCGAACGTTCTGTCGAGATCGATCTTGCCGACCTCGCTCCGCAGCGTCGTCTGTGCAAGCTGGGTGATGGCGAACAGGTAGTCCGTGATGCCGTAGGACGCCCGCTCGGGATTCAGCACCTTCAGGTACAGCACCCCGTCGACACCGACTTGCACGTTGTCGCGCGTGATGCAGACCTGCGCGGGAATATCGAGCGCGTACTCCTTGAGCGAATGACGGTAGCGGATGACGTCGACGAACGGCAGCAGCACGTGGAAGCCGGCGTTGAGAATCGCATGGAACCGCCCGAGGCGCTCGACTACATAGGCGCTCTGCTGTGGGACGACGATGGCCGTTTTCGCCACGATGATGAGGACGAGAAACGCGAGAATCAGCAACGCGAGCAGGCCGCCGGTCATGAGCGCTCTCTTTCTGGTTTGAGAAAAATCATCAGGCGGTCAACTTCGACCACCTTACACCGCTGGCCGCGCACGATGGGGACCGAATCCTGATTGCGTGCCGACCATACAGCGCCGCGCAGTTCGGCGCGCCCCACGGCGCCGGCCGGAATATCGTCGAGAGGAATCGCGGTGTCGCCGATCAGCGAATCGACGTCGCGCCCGGGGCCGTCTATCTCCATCCATCTGAGGATCGGGCTGCGAAACAACAGGAGCGAGCCGACCGAGATGATGGAGAAGAGCGCCAGCTGAACCCAGACCGGTCCGGCGAGATCCAGCACATGCAGGGCGGCAATCGCCAGCGCCGCAATGCCGAAGAAAATCACGTAAAAGCCCCCGGACGCCGCCATTTCGAGGGCGATGAGGACGAGACCGAGGACGAGCCACTGCCACCACAGCATTGCGGGCTAATTGTAGTCGATGGTCGATAAAGGGGTCTGACCCCTTTTTTTGTTGCATCCGACATTGATGGTCAATGGTCCGGCGCGCGCTGCAAAGTCGTCAGGTCCCAGTCTCATGCGGACTCTCCAAGCGGCACCACCGTCGCTTTCGTTCCCCAGAGCTGCTCCACAATCGGCCCCACGACTTCCACCTCCCCCGTCGTCCAGAATCGCTCAGCGCCTGGACCGGCATCGTCACGCAGGAGGTTCGCGTTCTCGAGGCGGCGCCGCAGCTCGCGGGCGACGGCCGTCGCCGGATCAATCACGTCCACTCCAGGCCCGGCGATCTCCTGGATCAGCGGCGCGAGAAAGGGATAGTGCGTGCATCCGAGGACGAGAATGTCGGCGCCTTTGTCGATGAGTGGGCGCACGTACCGTTTCACCAGGAGTCGTGTCTTCTCTGACGCCAGCTCGCCGCTCTCGACCAGGTCGGCCAGACCAGGGCAAGGCTGCACGAGAAACTCCACGTCGTTCCCGAAATTCGCCAGAAGCTTCGCCATGTTCGGGCTCGATAGCGTACCTGTCGTCGCGAGCACACCGACGATGCGGGAACGCGTGCGGGACGCGGCTGGCTTGACCGCCGGCTCGATTGCGACGATCGGAACGGCGAACCGGGCGCGGAGCGATTCGACCGCGATAGCTGTCGCAGTATTGCAGGCAACCACCACGGCCTTGGCGCCCTGGCCGACAAGAAACCGCGTCATTGTCTCGGCGCGCTCCGTGACGAAATCTCTCGACCGATCGCCGTAAGGCGCCCACCCCGAATCGCCAACGTACAGCAAGTCCTCATGGGGCAGTTCCTGACGGATCGCACGCAGAACGGACAATCCACCCACGCCGGAATCGAAGACGCCGACCGGCGCCGTGCTCATTGAACACGCATTATGTTCTCGTCGGTGGTCGTTTGGAACCGTCGTGGTGCCGACCTTCAGGTCGGCCGCCCATGGCTTACAACGGTGCAACAAGTTGTGCCACGACGGGACACCGACCTCCAGTGCAAGACAGGACGAGGCACTAAGGTCGCTTCAGCAAAGGGGTTAGGGACGCGGTTGTATGGTATCGATGTTGAAGCCTTCTTCGGAATGAGATCGATCCACAAGGCTCAGCCGCGGCGGACGGTGCTCGTTGTCGAGGATGCGTTGACCACGCGATGGATCCTCCAGCAGTTCTTCGAACGCGCGGGCTGCGACGTGATGCACGCCCCTGACCCCGATACAGCATTGATACGGCTGAAATCTTCGTGCATCGACGCGGTGATTCTCGATCTGCACCTGGGCGACCAGCGATCGGGACTCGAGGTGCTCGAGCAGATGCGCCTCGATGAACGCTTCGACCGCGTGCCGGTCGTCGTGCTGACGGGCGTTACCGAAATCGATGAGGCCGAGGGTGCGATCATCGAGCGGCATGGCGCTCACCTGCTGTACAAGCGGCTTGGCTACCGCGAAGTCGTACACCGGCTCGAACAGATCATCGCCGTCGCGGCGTAGCCGTTCGCGCTGCGTAGGTCTTGCTGAAGCCGTTCCGGCTGTTGGTGACCGTGAATGCCCCGTTCGGCTGAGCCGACACCTTGATCCAATACGCTGGGCTGTGCTGTGGCTCCTCCGCCGTGTTGGCCACGAACATTCCAGGGATGGCGTACTCGGGCCCGCTCAGCTGCGCGACGTGCAGCTGCCATAGATCTTCCAGTCCCGGGCTCGCATGCAGCACGCGCATCGTTTCGGGCTGCCCGCCCTTGCGGATGCCGTTGTTGATCACGCCGACACGCGGCTGAAGTGCGTGGATCAGCGAAGCAGAGTTCGAGCTGTGCTGGCCGTGGCGCGAAACGAGCAGCAAGTCAACGGTGCCGATCCGGTTCACCGGGCACATGAGGTCGTGCTCGTTGTTCCAGGGTAAGTCGGCGAGATAGAGCGCGCGAAACTCGCCGAAGGTCACGTGCGATCCCACCGACTGCTCATCCTCGGTATTGCCCACCGCTCCCCCAAGCACCGGGTTTACCGTGTGGGGTGTGAATCCCGCGCAGTGTGGGTTCGGGCCTCCGCCTCTCGGAAGCGGGCGGGTGATCGTCTGACGTCCCGCCGTCACGATGCGCCAGTCGACGCCTTGTATCGGGAGGGTATCGCCGGCGTTCGCCACTGTGTGCTTCGCCTTCACGATCAGGCCTGGGTAAATCTTCTGTAAGAACTCATCAATGCCAGGTGCAGGCTGCACGTTCGCACCGTGGTCGAGGTAATGGCGAATCGGAACACGGCCGGCGAGCTCGGCCATTGAACCCATGTGATCGCTGTGCCAGTGCGACGTGATCAGGAAATCGATCTGCGTGATACCGGCATCCTTGACCGCGGCGATGATGCGATCGGCGTCCCTCACAGCGGCCGATCCCCCATTGCCGGTATCGATGAGGACGGACGCCCCGGACGGCGCGACGAACAACGTCGCGTTGCCCCCCTCGACGTCGACAATGTAGATGTTCAGCGTGTTCTTTGCAGGGGACCGCGCGTAGAGACCTGCGGCACACAGGGCCGAAACGATCACAATCGAGGCTGTGCGCATCATCTCTCCCATAGGTCTCACGTACATCGTGTTCGGCTTCAGCCGGACCGTGACAGGCCCGCTTCGAACCGCTCGAGGAAGCGCGCGACGTCGAGACCGTCAACGAGCGCGTGGTGGACTTCGACCGCGACGGGCATCCTCACGGCGCGGCCGTCCTTCGAGCATCGGCCGAAGACAATCCGCGGAATCGAGTCGCCGCCGGGCAGCGCGTTGGCGAACGACGTGAACCGCAGCCAGGGAAGCACCGAGTGAAACACGATGTCGTCGGTTCCCGTCATCGGCTCGAGCGCCTTGCGTCCGGCCGCGCCGGCGATAGCCGCCCCTCCGGCCGCGGTAAATCGGTCGAGACTCCCACTGGCTTCCACGCGCACGAAGCCGAACGTCTCGTCGGCTTTCAGGATGGTCGGGCCGACGGCCACGCGATTCCAACGCCACACGCCCCGCCGCCGCAGCCGCAAGCGGAATGCCTCTGTCTCGTTGACGGCGTTCAGCATCAGAAACAACGAGGTGAGGAAGAATGACGGGCCGGCGGGCCTTCTCCGGCAGCGATTCCACAGAGAGGTGACATCTACGTCAACCGTCACGCTGAAGAACGGCTGGCTGTATGTTTTGAACAGCTCGTAGTGTGCGCGCCGCTTCCAGCTCTTCAGATCGACGAGATGCCCGGTCCTACGCACCCGCGTTCCTAAATGAAAACGGGGCGACGGCATCGACCGCCGTCGCCCCGACAAACCGCCGATCGTTGACCATCGACTAGTACCCCGTGTATCCCTCCGTCATCTCGACGTAGACCCCCTCGGGATCTGTCAGGTACGAGATGTTGAGGCCGATCGCGGGAATCTCTCGATAGGCGACGTCGAGCTTCTGTCCCTTCGCTTCGAGCTTCTTCAGGAACTCGGCAAGGTTGCGCACTTCGAATCCAATGTGATCCACACTCGTGTTACGAGTGCCGCCCTTCGGCGCCTCCTTCGACAGCCCGAAGACCAGCTTCATCCCCGGCGCGTCCGCAATCTCGAAGTTGCCGCTCTTGCTCGCGGTCAAGCCGTAGGTCTCGACGTACCAATCTCTCAGCTTCGCGGGCTCGAGCACCATGAAATGGAGGTGATAAGCCACCGCCGGCACTTTGAGCGTGGTGTCTTCCTGCAGCTCGAAGCGCAGGCCGTCCGGTCCGATCAGGAACGCGTTGGGGAATCCCTCGCTGCCCTTGAACTCACGCTGGACTTCATAGCCCGCGGCTTTCCACTTCGCCAGCGCCGCGGCCAGGCTCGGCACCTTGAGGCCGAAGTGATTCAGCGCGGTGGTTTCCGTCCCACCCGTTGGCGCGGTGGCGCGGAACGCGATCATCATGTTCGGCAACTTGACGACGGTGAACGTGCCCTTTGTGGCGATGACTCCACCGAATTGATCCACCCACATCTTGTGATGCACGGCTGGATCCGCCACGCTCAGATGCACGTGTCCGAAAGTCACACCAGCCGCGTTATGCGGCGCCAGCTGCGCAAACGCGGGTTGGGCGATGAGTAGCGCGAAAACGAGCAGTAACGGTCTCATGGCAGTCCTCCGGGGCGATACTTTACACGCAAGCGGTGCTGGTAGCTAGTAGCTGGTAGCTGGTAGCCGGTAGCCGGTAGCTGGTAGCCGGTAGCTGGTAGCAAGTATTTCAATCATTCCCGCGTCCGCACGTGAAGATCTTTGTCACATCACCGCCCCTGGGGTCGTCCTGAAGACTAAGAGGACAGCACGTGACTTGCAACCCATCGGGACATGTCCGAACACAATTCATTTCGGGGCCTCACCGTATGGCAGCGGTCGATGCACCTGGTCGAGGAGATCTACCGAGTCACGCGTTGCTTTCCCCGCGAAGAGCAGTTCGGCCTGACGTCTCAAATCAGGCGGGCGAGCGTGTCCATTCCTTCGAACATCGGCGAGGGCAAACGCCGGAAGCGGCAACGCGCATTTCTGCATCACCTCGACATTGCGCTCGGCTCCCAGGGTGAAGTCGAGGTTCAGCTGGAGATCGCGAGACGAGTGGGATTCCTTCCTCCATCCGAGTACACACGGATTCAAGAAATCGTGGAAGAAGTCGGCCGAATGCTGAATGGTCTGATTAGTTCGATGCAAGACGCGGACTAGCTGGTAGCTGGTAGCTGGTAGCCGGTAGCTGGTAGCTGGTAGCTGGTAGCTGGTAGCTGGTAGCACGTTGTGCCGCGGCGATGGCACGCACCGCACTAATGGCTACCAGCTAAAGGCTACCGGCTACCAGCTAGCACGAGCCAGCTCGTACCAGAACTGCACCGCTCGATCAAACGACTCGACGCCGACACGCTCGTCCTTGCCGTGCGCCCGGACGTCATCCGAATCGTGATCGAGGCCCGACACGCCGTACGTTGGAATGCCGGCGCTACGTGTGTACATCCCATCGGTGGCGCCGGTGCTCATCTGCGGCACGACCGGCAGTCCCGGCCAGTGTTTGGCAACCAGCCCTTCGATCCGGTTCAGCAACGCCGGCGTCATCGGAGAAGGCGGGCTGCTCACCGGCGCCTCGATCACCGTCACTTTCACCTTTGGCCCCGCGAGCTGCCGAATGACGCTCTCCACGTCGGCGCCAGGTAAGCTCGGCAGGATCCGGCAGTTGATGACGGCGTTGGCCATCTGCGGCAGCGCGTTGTTGGCATGTCCGGCTTCAACGCGGGTCGCGACGCACGTCGTCCGGAGGTTCGCGTTGTAGAACGGTGACCGCGACAGGCGCGCGGCGGCAGGCAGATTGGGCGGGACCGCAGCAACAGCGCGCATGTCGATCGCAGTCTGGCCGGTCTCGGTCTGCGCGGTGCGTTCGAGAAACAACCGCGTGTCCCCGGTGACGTGCAGCGGGAACTGATGCTCGCCGATGCGCGTGAGCGCCGCCGACAGCAGGTAAATCGGATTCTCGGGACGCACGAGCGAGCTGTGGCCGCCCGGATCGGTGGCTTCGAGCCGATAGTCGGCGTAGATTTTCTCACTCTGCTGCACGTCGAAGGTGACGCGACGGCCGCCTTTGACGACCACGGCGCCACCGTCGGTATTGAAGGCCATCTCGGCGTCGATCAGGGCGCGATGCTCCTTCAGCAACCACTGAATGCTTCGCTGCGTCGTCTCTTCGTCGCCAGTGAGCAGCACGATGAGATCGCGCTCCGGCTGCCAGCGCTCGCGCGTAAACCGGATCAGATTCGCAACAAGCATGGCCGCACCGGCCTTGTTGTCGCTCGTTCCCCGCCCGTAGAACCACCCCTCGCGCTCCGTCAGCGTCCATGGATCGACCGACCAGTCCACTCGCGGTGCGGGCACGACGTCGAGGTGGGCCATCATCAGAATCGGGCGCGCGCGCGGATTGCGACCACGAAGACGGGCGACGAGATTCCCGGTGCGCGCATCCGGACCAAGCACCCGCACGTCTTCTCGGGGGAAGCCCTCGGCGATCAGGCGATCGGCGAGCATCTGCGCCGCACGCGGCGTGGCTCCGTCAGCTTCGGCCGTCGATATCGAGACGAGCTGCTGGAGAATCTCGCGCGCCAGTGCCCCGTCGGCTGGCGCAGGCGTCGTCTGTGCCAGCCCATCAGATGGTGCAGCCCAGCAACACGCCACCATCACCGCGACGAGCGAGCCCGGGCCGAGGATGCTCATGAGAGCCGCTCGATGGCGTGCTTGATCAACGGATGAACTGGGTGCCGCTCCAGCAGTTCGGCGGCATCATCCAACGACGTCCAGTGGCGCTCGCGGAAGTCGGCTTCGTCCCAATCGTCCTCTTCGTCCTTCACTTCCATCAGGTAGACCGTGACCTCGAGGCTCGCGCCCCACTTTTCGTACTCGTAACGGCCCACCGGGTCGCCGACGAGTCGGCCCTTCAAACCCGCTTCCTCGGCGGCTTCTTTCAGGGCCGCCTCTCTCGCCGTGTCACCCCGATCGACAAACCCTTTCGGGATGCCCCACTTCCGCTTCGAGCCTTTCTTGCGAATGAGGCAGATCTCCAGCTTCCTACCGGAACCGCGGAATGGGATAACGGCCGCCTGCTGCTTCACCTGGACTAATCTAACAGGTATGAGCTCTCAGCGACGTCACATGTCGATGCTGCGGTCCTACACACCGGCCGATGCGCTGACGATCGGCAACGCGGCGTGCGGGACGATCGCCATCTTTCTCTGCTTGGACTATATCGCGGCCGACAACCGGCGGTTTCTGTGGGCGGCGTTTCTGCTACTGCCGCTGGCGCTGGTGTGCGACGTCCTCGACGGGTATGTTGCGCGCTTGAACAGGAAACGTCAGTCGCTGCTCGGAGCGGATCTCGACTCGCTGGCCGACGTGATTTCGTTCGGCGTCGCACCTGCGGTGCTCGGATTCACCCTTGGCCTGCGCGGCGGCTGGGACATGCTCATCCTGACGTACTTCGTGATCTGCGGTTCAGCCGCTTGGCGCGGTTCAATGTGACGGCCGCGGCTCTATCGGACGCCGAAACGGGGAAGGTGAAGTACTTTGAAGGCACGCCCATTCCGACGAGCATCCTCATCGTTGCGCTACTAGGGATTGCCTCGCTGCAGGGGCGGATCGACGACCGGATCTGGTTCGGTGCGCACCAGATCGGACCCGCCCTGCTGCATCCACTCTCCCTGATCTACGGCCTGAGCGGCAGCGCGATGATCAGCGCCACGCTCCGGGTGCCGAAGCCGTAGTCGAGCGTTCACTTCCTGACGAAGACCTCCAGGACGCTAACCGTAGACGTGCCCATATTGCGGAAGCCGTGCCGTGTGCCGCCCTTGATGAACTGCACCTGCCATCCGGGGACGTCGATAGGCGCTTGTCCTTCGGGTTCGAGTCGCATCCCGGCCGACGTCGGAATGAACAAGTGATACTGCATTTCGTCGTGCGCGTGAACATTCCGCACACCGTTCGCCGCCATGTCAACCCGCAGCACCCTAACTTCCGGACGATCGATCAGTTGTGCGTTGGTGACTCCGGCACCCCACGCCGCTGGGATCGGGGCAAGCTTGAGCTCCTCCGGTTGGGTCGCGGGCGTCTGCGCCACCGACACCGACCCGATCCAGAGCACCGCCACCAGGACTGCCGATGCGAGATACGCATGTCTCATAGATGACTCCTTGTTACGTAGTGAACGATGGTCCGATCGACGATGGCCGATCGCCGATGGCCGATCGACGATGGCCGATCGCCGATCGCCGATCGCCGATCAAAGCGTCGCAAGACCGCTCTCGAGCGTGGGATACACGAGGTGCGGAATCAACTCCCGTCTCGCACGAACAGTATCACCCCAATGAGGCACTCGGCCAAGACGGACGAAATCGCGCGTCAGCGGTGAAGGGGTCTTCGCGATCATAGCGAACCCCTCGCACAGCCACGCCGCAGCATAAATCAGAAAGAACGGAATCCGCCACGGCCTCGGGCAACCCCATACCCGGCATGCTGCGTCCAGAAACTGCTGGACAGTGACCGGCTGCTCGTCCCCCACATGATAGATCCCGTGAATCGCCGGATTGACGATCGCTGCTTCAACCGCGCGCAGATAGTCCGCCGTCGAGAGCAGCTGAAGCAGCGTCGGCTTGTTCCATACACACAGAAGACGGCGACGCGCGAGCCAGCGCGCCGTATCGACCATGAGAATGCCGCGGCCGTAGATCATGCCGAGGCGAAGCACCACGGGCGTCGTGTCCGTATGGTTCGTGCGCTCGAAGAGCAGCCGCTCTTCGTCGAGGCGCGTGCGCGCGTGTACCGAGATCGGGTTCCCATCGAGGCGCCCGGACGCCGGCTGCTCCACCGACGTCGCGCCTTCCACGTGCGGAAACGACATGAGAATGATTCGGGCCACGCGCGCCTCTAATGCGGCCGTCACAAGGTTCGAGAACCAACGTGTGTTGGTCTCCGGAAGAAACGTCTCTGGGCGGGGCGCAAACAGCCGACCGGCAAAATGGACGACGACATCGGCGCCGGCAACGACCGGTGGCAGCGTGGTCACATCGCTGAGATCTGCCTGAATCGGTCGCACCGTTGTGGCGGCGATGAGATCTTCTGCAAGCGGAGTACGGTGATACATGAGCCGCAGCTCATGCCCGGTCGGAACGAGATGGCGCGCGAGCAGGCTGCCGAGGTTGCCCGCCGCCCCGGTGATCAGCACCCTCATGTCTCGACTACTTCTCCTGCAGCACCTTCTCGATGCGCCGGTCGGGGACGAGCCAGAGCAGCGCGACGATCACGTAAATGCCCTGCGACATCCACTGCGACAGGAACGCCGCTGGAATGGCCAGGGCGTAGAGCACGGGGGACAATTTCTCCTTCCAGGCGTTGCCGATGGCACGTTGGAGCAATGACTCGCTGCCCTGAGACGTGATGATGTACCGCTGCAGCACCCAGTAGGCCATGGCGTTCATCAGTAGCACCACGCCGTACAGCGCGGTCGGCGTCGGCGCGAAATGATTCTCCCCCATCCAGCCGGTGACGAACGGAATCAGCGACAGCCAGAACAGCAGATGCAGGTTCGCCCAGAGGATCGGGCCGGAGATCCGCTTCAACGTGTGCAGTAGGTGATGGTGATTGGTCCAGTAGATCCCGACGTAAACGAAGCTCAACACGTAGCTCAGAAACACCGGGATCAGCGGCGCGAGCGTGGCGAGAGTCTCGCCATGCGGCACCCTCAGCTCCAGCACCATGATGGTGATGATGATCGCGAGCACGCCGTCGCTGAACGCTTCGAGTCTGCTTTTACCCACTCAGACCTTCACCACGATCGCGCCATGAACCGGCCTCCCTTTCCCGAGAGCACATGGAGCGCGCGCGCGACATTGCGGTCGCGAGCCTCCGGAGACTTCAACCATGAGAAATAGCGCAGGATTTCCTTCTTGCGGCTCGGTATCAGCGCCTTCCACGCCGCGAACGCTTTCGCGTTCCGAGCGAGAGGAACGCGGAACCACGACGGCATGGGATGCATCGGACCGTTGCGATATGCGGCATCGAACTCGACCTCGACGCGCACCCGATCGCCGACTTTCGTGTGTGAGGCGCGCCGGACGTCGCCATGGAGATACAAATAGAAATCGCCCTTGCCGATCGGCATCATATTAATCCGCCAGGGCTTGACCGCTGGTTGCCCGTTGACGCGCACGAGCACCGGCAACGGCCTGCGCCAGCCGGGCTTGATTGCTCTCGCCCGAGTCGCGCTCACGTACACGTACGGATTGCCGTTGAAGATCCTGATGCGGGCGGTGAAATGATGTGTGGGCATGTCAGCTTTCGGCGAACCGCTCGCGGTTCCGCTCCCGTGCCTTCCGCGCCTCTTCTTCCCGGTTCCGCGGTGGTGCGCTGGTCGTCAGAGCATGGATCAACCTCTGGGCCACGGCGGTCACATCTTCCACAGCCTGGTTAAAGACGACCTCGTTGGCTCTTGATGGGCGGTTCGTGCCGCTCAACTTCCGAACGAATTGCAGCGCCGAAGCCCGAATCTCGTCCACGGTTGCCGGCGGCGCAAAGTTAGCGAGTGTCTTGATGTTGCGGCACATACTGATCTCCAGCTAGCTGAACCGATGTTCCGTCACGGTGGTGTTGAAGGTCTGTCCGCTGACGTCCAGATATAGCTGGCGCTCGGTGATCGACACAGACACCTTGTCGCGGCGTTGCAGCACTGCCGCAACGTCGTCAACGAAACCGCGACCGAACTCATACACAGGTATCTCCACCGCGCGATGCACCTGCTTCCCCTTCAGCCCGTCCAGCACCTTGTCGACGTTCCGATGGGTATAGACCGCCGCCCGGCCCGCGAGCTTGCTCCCTCGATGGAGCCGCGGCGCATCCGGCATGCCCACCTCGATCCAGGCGGTCACACGTCCGGTCATGTCTCGCACCAGCACCGCCGGATCATCACCGGCGGCCACACCCTCGGTGAATGCGATGCCTTCGGTGTACTCGAGGCAGTAGGCGAGCAATCGCGTCAGCATGAACTCCGGGGTCTCCGACGGCTGACGCGCAAGGCGCAACGCCAGCGACTGGTAGACCCCCCGGTCGATATCAGCCAGCTCGGTATCGAAGCTGTAGATGGTTGCGGTGAGCGCCACGATATCGGCCTCTACGACGGTCCCTACGCCTTCAGTTCCATCAAGTATGACGTCAGGCGTCTGATCTTCGCATCCTGCATGACGAACACATCGCAGAAAACGGCGTTCAACAGGCCGCCATCTCGTCTGGCGCTCCGCACAGCACCCTCGGCGACGACGACGTCGCGCTCCTCGATCATGCGAATGACTTTGATCGTCGGACTCCCGACGAACGCGTCATTTTCAATCTCTTTGTCGAACGCATCTTTCCCTGCGATGTGAAACACGCCCGGTATCTCCCACTCAACATCTTCGGTGAGACAGGACAACACGTCTGCGTGATCGCTTCTGCTGAACGCGTCCATGTAGCGCTGTACCGTCTGCTTGTTTGGGCTCACGTCTGTCTCGCTGCGTGTCATATGGCCTATCGTTTTCATCCGAACAGAATTCGCGTGGCAACCATGGAGACGAAACTGAGCCCGAACAGCACCCACGGCCAGCGCCACGCTCGACCGAGCGCGACGTTGAAGAGAAAGAAGCAGGCCAGGCACACGAACATCGCCACCATGCTCGCCGACATCGCTCCGTTCGTCTGCGCACCGGACCGTCGAAACATGTGAACGGCGCCGATCAGCCCAAGGCCGGTTCCCAGCAGACCAACGAACACGCGTGCGAGAAGTTGCGCGCGCCTGGACGTGCTGACACGACCCCTCAGGACTTCGCCAAAGACGCCTTCAAGGATATCGTCGATCACGGGTAAACACCGCCAGGGCTACGCTCGCAAGCATAAGAAAGACGGCGACGAAACACCACTCGGCCGGTCCAGAATGCCCGACAGACTCAATGCCAGTCGACGATTCAATCCACGACCACAGCGGGAGCAGCACGATGGTCATCACGAGGCTCAACGGAGCAGCAATCATGAAGACGACGAAGGCACGGAGTGCAAGACGACGGGATCGATTCATCGATCAGCGCCCCCGTGTGGGGCGACACCTCTCGAGCAGACGCTCGGTCAGCGTCCGCCGCTTCGGGGAAAACTGATCGACCGCAGCTCGAACGTATGGACGCACCTGCCTTGCGGCAAATGCGGCATACCCGGTCCGCCGCATCTCGGCAAGCGTCTGACTGTAGTGATCGAGCAGCGCAACCGCTACGATCTCGCCTGTCCGGGCCGCTCCGGCCCGCGCGGATGCGTAGAACCAGCGAGCCCGTTCGGGAATCGCGCGAACCGCCGACACGGCCATCGTCGATGACAACTCGAAGATCGATCGGTCCTGCCGAATGGACTCCGCTTTCAGCTCTGTCCACATCGCAGCGATCGCGTCGCGCGATGGAAGGCTGGCGACCGGCATGGCTCCGGCCTCACGCTTGATGGCATTCCACTCCTCTCGAAGCCCTGCCACGTCGAGAGGAGGCGTATTGATCGTGGCAGCGAGCCGTGTTGACGTGCGTTCCAGCCCATCGAGCAGCTGATCGACGCTGCTGAACTGCGCGTCCTTCTCAAGAAGGCCGTGCTCTTTCAGCGTATCAGCCATTTCCGGAATGAGGTGACGGCCGGCCCCACACACGTCGGCGAGGGCCGCCAGTACCCATACCGGTGATGCGCGGAATGCCACCACGCCGAGAATCTCGACGGCATTGCCCGCCGTACGTCGTGCGAGGAAATTGTCCGGTAACGCATCGCCGGCGGCGTAGACACCCTCCACGCCTCCTACCTTCTCGATGACGAAACGCAAGGTCGCGTCGACCAGGTTCTTGTAGAGCTGGCTACGCCGAATGGCTGCTGGAAGGGCGACCTCGCCTACCTCTCGGGCGGCGCCGGCCCCAAGGCCCAGCGTCGAGCGCACGAGCCGCTCTGGCAGCGAGAACAGATAGGTCTTCACGGGTCTGTGCGCGTTGGCATCATTTCATCACGTCGAGCGGTTAGAAATAGCGAACGACGAGGTACGCGATCGCGGCCATGCATGCGAAAATTCCCGATATCGCGATCAGCGTGATCACGTGTTGCCGGCGTAGGGCCAACTTCTGAAGCCCGATCGATTCCTCTACCGACTGGCGAGAGCGCCTCAACTGTTCCTCGACCAAGGTTCGCTGAGCCGACAACAATGACACCACTTCCCGTTGGCTGTCGCGAATCTCGCGGACCACTTCCAGGAGCTCCTGCTCGATTCCCTTCTGCTCCATCGCCTCTATCTCTCTAACGTAGTCTGCAACGGTGTCTGGTGCCAAGCGACCGAGGCGTTTGGAACCAGCGGTCTCATACAAATGACTGCCCCACAAGGTTGTTCAGGACGTGATAGACGATGGGTGCCCATAGCGAACGGGAACGCTCCAGAAGCCAGCAGAAGACCACTCCCAGAATGAAGACGCCCGCGAGGTTGGTCGGCAGCGCCAAGCCGGGCTGGCTCCCTGAAAGAATCCAGTAAGGAACATGGACGAGCGCGAACAGAAGAGAGCTGTTGAGCGCCGAACGTAGAAAGCCAGAGCCGGTTCTCAGCCCCTGAAAGATGACGCCACGAAACAAGATCTCCTCGGCCAGAGGGGCGGTCAGAATGGGGTTGAGCCAGGTGCCGACGTCCTGCGGCCAGTGGAACACTTGGTTGGAAACATAGACGCGGTACGCAATCGAAGGGATGAGAAGGAGCGCCGAGCAGGACACGCCCCAGACTAGGCCTCTGACGACATGCGCTCGTAGTTTAACGTGTTCCCAAAATGGTCTTTTCTCGTAAAAGCGGACAAACACAAAAGCGACGCCCAACCAGACGGACAGCCTCACCGTTGCCCGAATGAAGCCGCCGGATAAGACCGGGAATTCAAGCAGCAGGAAAACCCACCCCATCCACAGGGTGAAGAAGACTCCAAAGAGACTCAGGATCGCTCGTGTCAAATGTGTGTCATCCACCGCCCCATGCGACGATGCCTGCGCCTATGCCGAGCGCGAACGCCATCGGGGAGTAGAGAAGTGTATCGAATCTGGCGAATCGGGTCGCCCGGCGCCGCTTGAAGAGTCCAACGTAGTTGAATTCACCAATAGCCCGGCCTATGAGCACGGTAGCCAAGCCCCACGTGCCCCAGAGGCTCACGGGCAGTGGAAAGATGTCTAACCCGGGCATTGCTCGATCGAGCACCAGCGTTGCCGCAATTGCTAATAGGACGGCGACGACCAATGTTCCACCGACTCCAGGTCGAAAGAGCGGCTTCCCATCGACCTCCGGGATCGCGACGCTCAGGCCACGCTGACCGCCACACGCCCAGTACACGTGCAGCATCGACAGACCTGCAAGGACCATGGAGACCAACAGCCCAATTAGTAGCAATGGATACCGGAAGGTCGCCTCATTCGTCCGCCCTCCCTCCGCAGTGTCGCACGTGTGCCTTCAGAAGAGATTCTTGAGCGCGAATGCCACTAAGAACGACGTGCCGACAGCAAAACTGACCCACGCGATCGCGGCGCCGACCGCGACCAACGCGACACCCCATGTCGTCAAATCTTCCTCGCTGGTCGTGGTTTCGATCGCGCCGGCCTGGGCAGCGACGCACGACACAATCGAGATGCCGAACGCCACAATAGCGACCGCCACTGCCCATTTCCATTCGGGTTGCTTGAACACTTCGTGAAGGAACGCTACCAAGACCACAATCGAGCCGGTACTAAGGGTGGTGATGTGTTGAAGGTGATCGAAAATCATCCGATGGACTTCGACAGGGTACTGAGGTTCTAGTTTTGTGGGCTCCACATGTCACCCTTCCGCTCAAGTCTCGCCCACAAATCACCAGCAGCGGCAAGATTCTGCCGGCGCTCTTCGAGCAGGGTGAACCGAGCAAGGGTCAGCGCCCTGTCAGTTGCCATCCAGCGAGTCTCCCCCCAAGGTGTCTCGCCGAGCTGAGAGTATCGTCGTCGGCGTTGTCGTACTGGGCAATCGAGATCTGCGACATCGTCTGAAGGAACCCCATGCTGGCAATAGACGCCTGAGCCCGGAATAGTCTCGAAGTAGCCCATACCCCCAGGCCGGCGCCAGCGAGGAGCATCAACACGCCGAACGCCACAACCTTGATCGAGACTCTTCGCATGAGATTCTGAACGGGCAGAGGTTAACACAGGACCCGCGCGTCGCCGGGAGGTCCGGCTGAAGCCTGACACTACGTAATTCGCGTCATGGCGGGTCTCGAGATCAAGACCCGCCCTACTTCCTACTTCCCACTTCCCACTTCATACTTTCTATTTCCCCTGCCCCTCCCAATAACTTTCTGTTGCAGCAGGCGCGCGATGCGGTATAAACAGCCATCCTCACGAACAGTTTCGGTATCAGATGAAAGGTGGACCGCTGTGGACATCAAGACGCGCGTTCGGAACATTCTGCTGACGCCCAATACGGAATGGCCCGTAATCGCGGACGAACCGGCGCCGATTGGGACCATCGTCACCGGCTATGTGATGCCCCTGGCCGCCATTGGAGCGATTGCCGGCTTCATCGGAGGCTCGCTCGTCGGCCTGTCTGTGCCCTTCCTCGGCAGGTATCGCGTGCCCATCACAACCGGTCTCGCCGGCGCGGCGCTCACTTTCGGCTTCGCGATCGTCGGTGTGTTTATCCTCGCGTTCATCATCAACGCGCTGGCGCCGACCTTCGGCGCGCAGAAAGACTCGAACAAAGCCTTCAAGGTTGCCGTCTACTCGTACACGCCAGCGTGGGTCGCCGGCGTGCTCCAGATTGTGCCGGCCTTAGGGTTTCTGGGCGTGCTCGCGGGGCTCTACGGCCTGTACCTGCTCTACCTGGGCTTGCCGGCGCTGATGAAATGCCCGCTGGATAAGGCCGTCGGCTACACCGCCGTGGTTGTCGTCTGCGCGATCGTGCTGTCGATCATCCTGATGAGCATCGGTGGTCTTGTTGTCGCGCCCGCCGCCCTCAGCATGGCTTCCGCCTCTTCATCTTCGTCCGCTAATACGCAATTCCCAGCTGATAGTCCATTGGGGCAGCTCGAAGCCATCGGCCGAAAGCTCGAGGAAAGCGGCGCGAAAATGGAGCAGGCGGAAAAGAGAGGCGACGCCGCAGGGCAGACAGCCGCAGCGTTCGAGGGGTTGGGCGCTCTTCTGGGCGGAGGCAAGCGCGTGGACCCGGTCGGCCTCGATCAACTGAAGCCGCTGGTGCCGGAGCAATTCGCCGGGTTAGCCCGGCGGAGCAGCAACGCCGAGCGCAACGGCGTGGCCGGCATCATGGTCGCCAAGGCCGAGGCCTCGTACGGCGACGGCGCCGGCCAATCTGCGACACTCGAGATCACCGACGCAGGCGGCGCGACCGGAATGCTGGGTCTGGCCTCATGGGCCAACCTTCAGGGTGAACGCGAGAACGATCAGGTGTCGGAACGAACCGAGCGCATCGGCGGACGTCTTGTCCATCAGCGGATGTCCAAGACCGGCGGCACGCATGAGTACAACCTCATCATCGGTGACCGCTTCATCGTCACGGCCAAAGGAAACGGCATCGAGTTCGCGGCATTGCGGACCGCGGTGTCGAATCTCGATCTTCAGAAGCTGGAAGCGATGAAGAACGTCGGCGTGGTGAAATGAAACAAAGGGCGGGTCTCAGATCAAGACCCGCCCTACTTCTTACTTCTGACCTCTAACTTCTTACTTACTTCCTACCCAGTTGTCAGCTAGATCGCGCCGTATTCTCGAAATCCCTTGACGACTTCGTCGATTGTCGACGGCTCGTTCGCATGGTCGAAGTACTCTTGCGGCTTATCAGACACATCCGTCGCGGTGACGATCCGGCCTTCACGAAAGGTCACCTCTAGGAGCATCTGAATATCTTCGGTTCTCGGGAATCGCATGAGCTGCCCATACTCACGGTCGATGAACCACGCCGCCCCCCAGGTACCTAAGCCACGAATTCCTGCGACGAAATAATCCCACAGCGGCTCGGACTCCGCAGTCGTCCGTCTCTTGAGTCGGGCGATCACGGCAAAGTCCTTCGCAATGATCCTGTCCAGTTCGCCGTGCCACTCTCCATCGATGCTCATCTTGGATCGCTGACTCCGCAGGTATTCGGCCATCGGCGATCGTATGACGAGGTCACCCTCGGGCGATCTCCAGTTGATCGTCGGTAACGACTTGTCGCTTCTTGGCACCATCATGAACCGGCGATTCTCGTGCTTCTGGAGAATCGTGACGCCAAGACGATTCCTCGGCAAACAGACCAAGATGCGATTCAGCCATTCATGCTCAGGGGGCGGATTGCCGTGCCGGTACAGCCGATAACTCGACAGTGCGATGAGGCGAAACGACTTCTCGATCTTCTCGAGTGCCTTGAAGTCTTCGAATGCCAGTTGCGCCGTCAGTCGTTTGAGCCAGTATTCGGGGTCGTGGCCATCTACAGCGAGACTTCTGGGCATCGGCGGATAGATGACCGCCACTTGCGGATCATACGGTCGGTCGGTGTCACCGAATTGCCAGAACCCTTTCAACGCTTGAGTCTTGAATGGGGACAGATGAATGCGAAGCACGACATCATAGAGGTCGTGACAAAGCACGCGCTCGAACTCAGCCGCCGTCTTGTACGTTTTGTACGCGACGCCCAGCTTCTCAAGCCTCGCGCGCAGATCACGGACCTTGCGTTCCTGTTCGCCCTGATCGTCGTTGCCATCGAGATCCTTGAAGTAGGCAAGGATGCGAAGCTTGGGATCACGTTCGTGCGCGCGCAGAATCGTCACGATTTCGCGCTCGGTGTTCGAGACCAAGTGGCCTGGCTCAATACGGCCATATCGCTTATGAAGAATCAGGATGAAGAACTGACACTGCTCGATCTCTCGATTGAGCACGTCTTGAATGCGCTCCTCAGGCAGCTTCGGCGTCACGGGTGCGAGATGTTCCCATTTGCGGACGTCAATGATCCTCGGGATCGTGTCCCGAATACTCCGATTGACTCTGGCGACGACGTCTTCGGCGATGACTCGCTCGTCGCTCACATCGCCTGGAGATGCGATAAAGGCCCTGAAAGTGTGTGTCGTCATGGCTTCTCCCCAAGCGGATGGCCTGGCGCTGTTTAAGTCGATCTAACGTTGTTATACGCCAGTTCCACGATATGGTATCTGAGACAGATCTATTCTCCACTCGCGAGCAACGCCATGAACGAACAAGAGGCGACCGGCCGAAGCTCGCGACAACTGTTGATCCTCCGCTGGGCCAACAATGAGGCGCGCGATCTCAAGGGGAGCGTCGCCTGCGGCAAGGGGAAACTCCACGAAGGGGACTACACGACGGTTCGTGGCGCGGAACTTCTCCATGGACGTGTCCGACGATACGAGCCGCCACTCTCGCTCTGCGGCGAACGCCTGGTTTTTCAACAATGGGGCGAGCCTGGCCAAGCTCGCAAGAAATCCGTGCGCCAGTCCAGGAATCGCGCCGTCTGAGATGGCTCCGCCTTTCGAATCGGCAGGAAGGCACTGCAACACCTGAAGGATCAACCCTTCTACGAGTGCGCGTTGACGTTCTGGATCGTAGATACACGGCTGCAACGAGAAACGTCCTTCACCATTGGCACGAAGAGATGAGGCTCGGATGCCAACGCTATAACCACCGGCAGGTGGACAATAGGCTCGCCACTGACTGAGTAGATCGCCGTCTTCCGAGAACGACGCCACGAAAATCGGGAGATCACTCATTCGACGAAGGTCACGCAGCATCGTCACGCCGAGGTTGACTTGATGCTGAGACAGTTGATGCGGTTTTATGCCCTGGATGATCTCGCTAGCAAGCTCCAGCGCATGGACCAGCTCTCGAGAATCATTCAAGAAGTGGAGATCAGTAGCCCAGATGCAGCGCTGACTCACGATTCCGAGCAGGCCAACGGCGGACGTGTAGTGATACAAGATCGGCGGTGGTTCCTGAAACTGGGGCTGCCGCGTCAGGTTAGATTCGTCAGATGCCATCGGAACTGCCCCAGCTTGTTAGCTCAGACCACAAGCCGCCGCGGCTGGGGCGGGCCTTCGCATGTTTCCTTTAACCCGGACAGCGTGTTGACGAATCCCTTGTTAATTTGCCGTCCGATCAAAAATCCGAATAAGAACGACAACGGACCACTGAACGTGACGCGATGCAACGCCCCCGTTTGGTCTCCTTTGAGCGTCAACTCATGCTCGAAGACCATGCGACTAGATGGATGTCAGAAACTGGCCCGCCCCTGGGCTTGAGCTGGCCTTTCGCGCCCTGGGTGAAGACGCCATCCAAAATCGACCATTCAACCTCTGGATCCCAGTCCTTCCACCCAGCCACATTGGCGTAGATCTGGAAAACCCTAGATGGAGGCGCATCGATGACAACCGTGTGTTGGTAAGACACCATGAATTTCTCCTACGCCCGATCCGCGGCTGAGCGGCCGCACCAGCGATCCGTTCTTGGCACCAGCGGTCAGAACCGAGAAGCAGGTCGTAGCTACAGTCTGCCCGGCATGTCTGCGAGCACGTAGGCCATCACCGCCATCGTGGCCATGCACCGGCGAAAGTCCTGCAGATCGACCTTGTCGAGCGTATCAGCGTTCGTATGATGCCAGTCGAAGTAGTGTTCGCCGACCGTCTGAAGGCCTAGCCCCGGGACCCCGTCGACCATCAACGGTTCAATATCTGCTCCACCGCCCCCTGGTCCGATCGTGTTGGTGCCGATGGCTTCGAGCAACCGGGCGATTTCACGGAGGACTCTCACCGCGTTTACCACGCGTGCGTCAGTGTCGGGTAAACCCCTAATGGCGAAGCCGAAGCCCAAAGGGCGTTCGGCGCCACTATCCATTTCTATCGCGGCAACGTGTTTGCCGACATCGGTCCCTAACGACGCGCGGTACGCGGCGCTCCCGCGTCCGCCGTTTTCTTCGTTCGTCCACGCGACCACGCGTATCGTCCGACGTGGCTTCAGCCCAAGCCGCTTCATGAGTGTGACCGCCTGCCACGCCGACAATATCCCCACGCCGTCGTCGTGCGCACCCTGACCGACGTCCCAGGAGTCTATATGGCCACCCAACACGACGATCTCGTCTGGCAGTTCGCGGCCGACAATTTCGCCAATGACATTTGCAGAGTCTGCATCCGGTCCCGTCGCGGCCTCCATTGTGAGATGCACCCTGACGTCCTCGCCCATTCTCGTCGCGCGACGGATCCACGCGGCGTCTTCCACAGTGATCGCGGCCGCCGGAATCAAAGGGGCACTGGTGTCGTAGTTCATGGCGCCTGTGTGGGGTGTATACAGACTTCGCGGCGTGACTGACCGGACGAGCGAGGCCACAGCGCCACGTTTTGCCGCCTGCGAGGCTCCGTTGCGACGGTATCGAACTGTCTCGTTGTAACTTTGCCATGGCATGTCAAAGAGGACGATCTTCCCCCTGACCGTATCCGTTCCCAATCGGTCCAACTCGTCGAAGCTGCCTACGACCACGACAGACGCAACGATGCCATGCTTCGGCGTTCCAATGCTTCCGCCAAGCCCCAACATACCCAGTGGGCGTTGAACTGGGCTGACGATACGAGCGGACTCGGCTCCTCGCGACCATCGGGGAACCTTGACGGGTTGAGTACGCACATTTTCCAATCCGTCCGACCTCATCTGTTGCGCCACCCATTCGACGGCCCGATCGAGAGCCGGCGTGCCGCTGAGACGATGTCCGACTGTCGTCGTGAGATACGTCAGCTTCTCCCACCCTGCCATATCCACCATCGCCGCACCGATTAATCGTCCGGCAGCCTCACGATACTCGTCGTCAAGCGGGGGCACCGCCTGCGCTGACGACCTGACACTCAAAAAGAGGCCACACGAAATGAGGAGACCTGCGACCTTCCAACGGTAGCTGTAGTTGGCCAAGTACTGCTCCTGTCTTCGACTACGCTTCATGGTCTGCCTAACGAGCGCTCCGTCAGGCATCGCTTCCTTCGTCGTCTGTGCCGAAGAGATGCTTGAAGAACCTCTCCGGCGAGTTGAGAAAGTCGCGGGTGATGAGGAAGTGCTTCGTCTCACGATAGCTGATTTCTTTGATGGTATCCCCATCGAGGCTGAAGAGGACAGCACCAGGATAGCTGAGAATAATCGGAGAGTGAGTCGCGATCACGAACTGCGCATGCCCTGGTGTCGCGAGGTCGTGAATGATCTTCAGGAACGAGAGCTGTCGCTGCGGCGAAAGGGCAGCCTCAGGCTCATCCAGAATGTAGATCCCTTGCTCGAAACGATTGGCGAAGAGAGAGATAAAGGACTCTCCGTGGGATTGCTCGTGTAGCGATCTGCCGCCGTACGTGCGCAGGTCCGACACCTCGTCGATATAGCTGGCGAAGTTGTAAAAGCTTTCCGCGCGCATGAAGAACCCCTCGGTAACCTTCGGCAGCCATGACAGCCTGAGGGCCTGGGCCAACCGGGAACGGTCTGCGAACGTCGCGCGGTGATGATCGCGGTTCCCACCCTCAGGATTAAACCCACAGCATTCCGCGAGTGCTTCGAGGAGCGTTGATTTGCCGCTGCCGTTTTCGCCGACAAGGAAAGTGACCTTGCTGCGAAGCGTCAGGTCGATCCCGTGAGAGAAGGCGCGCACGTTGAACGGATACTGGGCAGGATCGAGCTTCTCCGGCAGGCTCTGAACTTTGTGGAGAAACGGCGCCCCCTTGGTTCGTACCGGCCCGGTTGCCCTCCGTCTCGATTTCATTCGTCCAACTATGCCATGCGGCTCGGCCCGGTGAGCACCTAACGTCCTGCACTTGCAGATATGTCTAATCTGACATATTATAGAGTTCAATGAGTCCCCGCGACAAGCCGCTAGTCTGGTTGCGGGGCGAAGTTAAGACGCCGCCCTTCGGTGCCAACGCCCGCCTCGAAGCGGGTTTTCTGCTGCGCCATTTGCAACGGGGCGCAGTGCTGGGCCTGCCCCATTCGCGGCCCATGCCCAGCGTGGCGCCCGGCTGCCATGAACTGCGAATCGTCGACGGCGATTTGAACTGGCGCATCATGTACTACATCGCGACCGACGCGGTAGTGATTCTGGACGTGTTCCCGAAAAAGACCGAGACGACACCCAAGAGCGTGTTGGACCATTGTCGAAGGCGATTGGCCGGGTTTCTGAAGCTGACACAACCCAGGAAAGGGGGAAGCCGTGCGAGCAGATAAGCGTCGGCGCTTGGAACGAGCGGGCTGGACGATCGGTAACGCAGGTGATTTCTTGCATCTGACCGACGATGAACGCCAGTTTATCGATACGAAGCTCGCCCTCGCTGAAGGACTCCGCCATTTGAGAGAACAACTGGGCATGACGCAAACACAAGTGGCCAAGCGATTCGGCTCCAGTCAGTCACGCGTCGCAAAAATGGAAGCCGCTCACAGAACGGTGAGCACCGACCTTCTCCTCAGGTCGCTGTTCCGCCTCGGTGCCAATCAGCGCGACGTTGCCCGCTTCTTGAATCAGAAGTCTCGAGTTCACGCAGCCTAGCGCTGCCGCATCAGCCGCGGCGATTCACGATTGTGTCGAGCGCCGCGGGTTGCAAGCCGACGTTAGTCGGCCGTCGCTCGGTGAGGAGCCCTAGCCCCAACGCAATAAGCGATGTGCACAGGGCGATGAAGCAAGATCGCTGAAGGATCCCCAACACCGCCTTCAGCACCGGGACGTTTAGCAAAACGCTCGCAAAAAACAACAGCAGAGCGACTATGGCTATTCCTTCGGACCATCGCGCAACCATCTCGAGCCATTCGGGCGACGCCTTCCGTCGAAGCGTACTAGACACGGCTTGGACGCCGACGGTCGACGCCGCAAAGAAGGTCGCCCCTCCCAATTGATGTGCCCAATACTCACCGCTTGCCGGGAGGGCTGAGCGCAGCGGGAACCACACAACAACCAGAAGGCCGGCCGCTCCAAGCCACAGTGCACGGCGATGCGAGCTGGAAGCATCGGCTTCGCCACCGCTATCCAAGTGTGCCGCTGCGATGAGGAGCGCCGCAGCAAGCATGGCGAAGGCTACCGATACGGCATAGCCATACGATCCTGCGGCGTACCGACTGACGCCACGACGGAATGGATCGACATCGGGGCGAACGACATGCAGCCACGCCACGACAACCAGGAACGCTCCCGTGGCCACCAGCATTCCAAGAGCTGCCGCGCGCTTCCTGTCTATTCGACTCATTTCAGTCATGGACGCCTGTTCGCCGAACGCTTTGTGCTCAGCCCGCGCTGCGCAGCAGCTTTGGCTGCAGCGCTTCGTTGGGCTCTTTGGAAACGCCAATCGATATCCATGCGGAGGTAGAGACTAGCGACTACCGCAACCTGTACGACGACACCAATGACAACTGCCGTGCCAATCTGCGGTGTCATCAGAAGCGACTCACGCACCGTCAGGAGCAGCATGTATCCCGTAGCGGGGAAGAAGAGGATGGTGCCCGTAACAACTCCGGGCGAATACTCGCGAAAACGAAACGTCGTGACGACGTGAAATACGCCGTTCATGGCGAGCGTAATCATGAGGGCTGTTCCAACTATTCGCCCCCATCCCTGCGATGAAGCGTTTCCTGCCCACAGGCACACAGTCGCTGCAATAGCCACGAGCACGATGTGCGAGTACACGTACCACGCCTTGCTTGTTGCGCCGAAGTGCCGTGTCGCCCAGGCAGGAAATCGAGGATACTCCTCGATCATGTGTGGAATGAAGACGATCAGCGGTAGCCAGTAGCTCATGTTACGTTCGCCTCTCGGGGCCCGGCTGGTGGCCGCTTCGGCACAGTTCCGCAATCGAGAGAAGTCCGCCGGGCTTGAGCACACGAAAGACCTCGCGAAGGCACAATGTGCGATCGGCAATCTCTCCAAGCACGCTGACGAACACGACGACGTCAAAGTCGTGGTCTGGAAAGGGCATCTCGCAAGCGTTGCCCTGCGTGCAACTGACGTTGGCGAGGCCCGCCTCGGCCAGCTTGCCGTTCGGATAAGGTTGAGTGTTGGCCCGCCCAGCGATCACGATGGCCCGATGTTCCCCCAACTGTTCGTGGGCGGAGTTCTTACGACGAATACGCTTCGTTCTCTCGAATAACACTGCCCTACGACCTCAGGGCCAAAATCGCCGAGATGGCGCGGGTGAGCCACTGAAGCAACGATCTGACTGTCGTGAATGAACATCACAACGTTTATGCCATCGTTCGACCGAATGTCGTACGCGCGCGACGCGGCCCCTCGAATTCCCGTAACCGCGTTGACCCTATCATCAGGACTGTACGGGCCGAAGATACATGCCTTCTCCCAAGGAAAGGCAACGTGATCCGCCAGCGCGAGACGAGCTCCAGGGCCAGAAGCCACCGCAGCAGCGATCGATTCGCTAGTCGGATCAGCGCCGCGGCATCCAAACAACCCGAGGACCATGAAGAAGGGGACGACGAACGAACGTGATCGCGTCACGGTCCCAGATTCGTGAACAGGTCACCCGGGCAGCACGGCCGCGCGATCCGTTCCAGGGCGGGCAGAGCCCGTGTGTTCACATTCGGAAGCCGGACCACCAGCGACGATGTATCGCTGCCCGAGACCTTCAGGGTGACGGCGCCAAATCCCGAGTCTCGCGCGGTTAGTGGCCACGTCTGATTGGGTGAGAGTCGAACCTGAAATCGCCCCTCGCGATTGGCATACGCCACTTCACGACCGACAGGGCCGACGATTTCAAGTCGGGCGTGCGGCAGTGGTCGACCAGATTCGTCCACAACCTGACCTATGTGCGCTGTCAAACGTGGCCTCGAGACACCGAGTCTGGCCCATTTGTCGAGGCACTCGCAAATCGTACTCACGGGTAGCGTTACGTCGACCTGGGCTGGTTCACCGCGACGTACTGGAACAAGGTTGCGACGCATCACGTCGAAACCGGGAAGGTCCCAATCAATTCGATAGATGCCTTCCGCTAGGTTTTCAAACTTGTACGTCCCATCGATTCCGCTTATGGCCGCGTGCGCTTCCCCACCCGCCTGGGGAATGGCCGTCACCACGACACCGGGGAGGAATCTGCCTGGGGCATCGACAACGGTGCCGACGACACTTGACGCAGGGGCGACGGACGCCTGAGAGGATGTCGGCGAACGGCCAACGACACTGCCAGACATCAACGCGGCGGCCACTGCCATCCCAACCGCCATTCTCGAAGCGTTCTTGTCTCGTTGCATCTTCGTGGATTTGGGCTACGTTCCTATTCGCTTAACTCTTCTCCAGCCAAAAACTTTCGGTAAGCCTTAATGGCGTCCTTGGTCCATATACCAGCTACCATCGGCGCTCCGGACGATTCTGCGTTCATCACGAGCACCGTCGCTCCGTGGTTGAAGTGCCGTGCCAGAAATTTCTCGGGTGGAATTTTTACGTCGCCTGACAGACTCCAAGGACTTGCTTCAACTCCTCCCCAATGACGAATATTATTTTTTGCCAACTCTGTATAAATAGCGTCGAAATCCTTCTTGAGTGGGCCCTCGGGATAGGTGGTCCAGCCTGGTCTCGAATACGGATGAATCGCAGTCCATATGGGAGCATTGGTGTATTTCAACATTTCGGACCCTGGCTCATCCGCACCTGCAGCAACATGACTATACAATTTTGAAGAATCTATACCGCTCTCCACAAACTGCTTAGCCCAGTATGAAGAAAACTCCTGGTTAATCTTGGCAAGAGCTTCGGGGTAATTTTTGGGTGGGTGTGACTTTGAATAGCCGAGATTGGTAAGCGCGCAAAAACCAAGCATTGTTTTAGGAATACCAGTACTCTCAAGTCTTTTTCCAAAATCCGTGCCCACTCTATCCAGAGACTCATAATTGTCCAGCGAGAGCTCTGAAGTAAGAGTAATTCCCGCAAAGAGATACGCCTTGCCTTCCTTTCTTAGATAGTCAATTCCCGTCTTGATAGAAGGGGCTACCAGAGTCGATACGATTCGTGTAATTTCAGATTTAATCTTGGGACTGTTGTAGCACATGTGAGGTTTCAAGGTCTGTCCCCACAGTTGCAGTGCGAATCGAGATCTATTCGGAGTGCCCTCCCAATCACTCCATTCAACGTTCTGCTTATTTGCCTCGTTATATCCCGCCATTCTTGGATCAAACCAATTCCAGAGGTCAGGCCTACTGTCCCAAATGAAATGCGACTCCAGAGAAAAGTAAACGGCCACATCATGTTTCTTGGCAACGTTGAAGGCTTCTCTAATCACCCTCTCTATTCTTCCAGGTGCGCCTTTCTCAACCAGCCATGGTGGAATAAGAATCATAAATCCTAAACGTCGTGATTTGCCGTCACCACGCGCGCCTACTTTATTAACAAGATCTAAAACATTTGTCTCTAACTCCGAGAAGATTGTCGAGTCGGATGTTTCAAATATCGTTTCTTCCAGGCTCGTCACGATAATCAAATACTGCATCTCATCTGGGGAGGCATGAGTGGCATCACTTCCTGGATCGATATTCTGCGCTTGCGGTGAGGACGTCTCTGTAGGCAATTGAAATATGACAAAGCCACCAACAACAATTAGCAGCCCGGCACTTATTCCTACTATTTTCAAAACTAGTCGCTCGGAGCTGGTCATGTCGTCTTCCGGAGACAGAATGCTGGTTGCGTCTGACGTCCAGCAGAAGTCGCGTTAGTTCTCTCTCACGACGGTCACGCGGTGTGGCTAGGTTGGCACGACGCCGAGTTGGCGCATAAGGCCCATCTGATCGAACATGGCCCGCAGATGCGTGACTTTGCCGTCAACGATGCGGTCCCGAACTGCCCGTGCCCCGCCGCGTCCATGGCTGGGAAGCCGGCGATCTCCGCGCGATAGGAGGCCGCACACAGCTCGGCCGGCAGCGGTCCCTTCAGGCGATCCTGCCCATGAAAAAACCTGCTCGCAAACTCCATGGCTTGGCTCGCCTGCATCATCTCGGGCATCGTGACCTCGCTTGGTGATGGGTGTCTGGTTAACCAGCCTTCAATATCATCCTTCGTCCTTCTCGACAAAAACCAGCGATGGCCTTCGAAATCCTCTGTCCGGTATCGTCGGCCAGGCGGCCCCTCTTGGCCGCTCCCACGCGGCACTTCAGCGGCGTGGGCCGCTTCGTGGCCAACGTCCGCTGCAACGACCGTTGGGCGGCCCTAAGCCCTCGGTTGCGGTGCCTGGACGAGAACGAGGACACGCGGTAGGTCGGCCAGCGCGCCCAGGTTTAACAGCAACAGCAAGAGCGCAAACGAACGTCCAGCGGGCAGCATCGTGACATGAAACGATACGAAGCCAATACTCATCGGCAATTGCAGCAGAGCACCGAGAAACCGTGTGCGCGGCACGACCAGTAGCACACCCACCACGACGTGGCTGAACGCAATTGCTGCCATCAGGCCGCCGTTACGCATGGCCTGAAGCAATTGATCGCCGACGGACCCGTCTCCAGGCGGCAAGGGAAACCAATGAATGAAATAATTTGCGCCGAACACGAGCAGCGGGAACGCGAGCAGCAGTGCGGAGACCGTTCTGAGTTGCCTCATATCATTCCTCTCACAAAGTGGGCCTATGTTCTCTAGCACCCAACGCTCCGCATCAGGCGCGGCCACCGAAACCGTCGCTCTCGCAAGGCGGGCAAGGCTTCCTGAGCCTTTGCGCCTCGCCCGTGTTGTCAGCGTGATGCCGATGCCAACCATGAAGAGACTAATGATCGCCACCACCATGCCGACCGCCAGGATCGAGCGGCCTCTCGGGAGCGACTCCCGTGGTGGACGGTTTGGACCACCCCCAACGGTCTCCAGGCTCGCGGACGTATCTACGGATGACGTAACCCCATGGAATCGCAAGCAAGAAGATCACGAGTCCCATGACGTTTGCAAACCACGTCTCGCGAAACGCCCCCTCGAGTTGGCCGGAGCGTCGCAATGGAAGGCCGACTGTCACTAGCCATGTCGTCTTCCACACCAACTCGAAGAAGAGCAGCGGGAGCATCTTCAGCGGATAGCGCAGCCCGAGCAGGGCAAGCAATGCGACCGTGCCTAGCAAGCACCACGTGACGCCGCGGAAGTGCTCGGCGGCTTCGGGCGCACCGAGAAGCAGTGGCCAGATCATCGCGCCTACGCCCACGACGAGCAGAAAGTATGTAGCACGAAGGACATAGAGTCGGAAGATCGAGACCTCGTTCATCGGAGCTCCCTAAACTGAAGGATGGCGAGCGACGGACAATTGATCCGATCTGTAGCAGATTCACCGTCCATCGCGTGACGGCCTAACGCGAAGCTAAAGAGCGTGCCACTTTGGGCGCGACCCGCTTGAGCGCAGGGTTAGGGCTCGTGGTTTTTGTCCATACTTCGACGAGATTGAGGATGTTGACGATCTCAGCACCGTGCTCACTCAACGCATACTTTACTGTTCGAGGGAAGGTGGCCAGCGGTGACTTTGTGATCAGTCCTCGCTGCTTGAGCGCGGATAGGCGCTCCGCCAACACCTTTGAGCTGATGCCAGACAACAGCGTGAGCAATTCTGAATGGTATTTGGGAGAAGCCGCAAGATGCCAAAGCAGAAGCGCGTTCCAGCGATGACCCAAGAAGGTCAGCCAGTCCTCCACTGGGCAATCTCGTGGTTTGCGTGGCGTGGGGACATCCAGGGATAGGTTGGTCCGCTTATTGCGCATTTTGCCTGGTCTAGTTCCTACTATTTGGTTAGGAATGGGGAGACATGTTTTGATACGGCTCACTCAGGAGGACTCTGTGTTTAAAGTCAATATGCCACACGAAATGAATCAAACCTTTGCTCACGCCTTCAACACCCGTGACCTCAACAATCTCATGGCCCTTTACGAAGACAAGGCGGTATTGCGCATTGATGCCGAGAAAACGTTCACAGGCAAGGCAGTGATCGCCATTGAGCTTCGGAAGCTATTACTCTTGCCTGGGAAGATGTTATCCCACAACAACTTTTGCATTGAACACGGCGACATTGCACTACTCCGCGCCGATCACTCCATCGTCAACGCTGACGGAGTGACAATTTTCTCCGGCAGCTCCGCCGAGGTCGTGCGCCGACAGCCCGACGGTAGCTGGCTCTACATCATCGATCATGCGATGGGCGCTACGCTGCCGCGCGTTGATGCAAAGATGGAAGGTCAACCGTGAAGGCAGCTGATACTCGTCACCGCATGGGCATGCTGGAGAGCGCCAACGGCCCGCAATTCTGCTGCGCCGCATATCAGCAATTTGCTGCCGTCGCGAAGCAACACGGCAGTAATCCGCACAGCGTCTGCGGCGTCAGCAGCAATTGTTAGCCGGCAAGGCAGATAGCTCATTCCCCATGACGCAAAATTGGGTCGAGGTCCGGCGCGACGAATTGTGCGCGGGCTTCTGGGGAAACAACGTCTCGGCAGAGTAATGCGACAACATGATCTGGGTGCTGAGCAAACTAGGGTTGCTGTCGATGAAAGCGTCGGCGGATGCGGCACCGCCAGAAGTCGACATGAAGTGGTGCACCGCAAGTATCCAGGCGCGAGTGAGTGTTTCGTGATACTTGGAGGCAGGAATCCCGTTGTGGGTTATGAAGGCGAGCAGCGCATTCCGCATCAACAGAAGTGCTGTGTCAACGTTTGTTTCAGCGAGGTAAGTATAGGCCAGCCGTACGTGCGCTCTGTGATCGAATGCTTGAGGTGGAACTCGGCAAGCCTCAAAGTCTTCACGGAAGCGCCGGTCGGTGACTGATAATTGGTACATGTGCTCCCAATTGCCCAGCTCGGAGACCATCCAGCCTTCCCCAAAGAATCAGCAAAGGTTAGCATGGACCGCTGACCGAAAGGGAGAATCACCGTGATCTGTCGGGACTTGTCTCGGCCACAACAGTTTTACGGCGGAACTAAAGTTCCGCCCTACAGAAGTTCTGCCCTCCACCCAGCGCGTGGCGTTATGGGAAGGCACAAAAAAAGGGCGGGTCTCAAGATCAAGACCCGCCCTACTTCTTACTTCCTACTTCTCACTTCTTACTTACACAGCGGAACTAAAGTTCCGCGCTACTCAATGGTTCCGCCCCCGCCCAGCGCTTCTTCAGGCTCGATCAGATACTCCATCTCGCGATCCAGCTCGAGGTCGTCCTCGGTCGGCTGCGGCACAACCGGCGGCGGCGGCGGCTCGTCCGCGGGGATTCTGACGCCGCGGTAGAACTCGAAGCCGGTGCCCGCCGGAATCAACCGGCCCATCGTCACGTTTTCCTTCAGGCCGCGCAAGTAGTCGATGCGGCCCGAAATCGACGCCTCGGTGAGCACGCGCGTCGTCTCCTGGAACGACGCGGCCGAGATGAACGAGTCGGTCGAGAGCGAGGCCTTCGTGATGCCGAGCAGCAGCGGCCGGCCCGTCGCCGGACGCCCGCTGTCGTTCAGCACGCGCTCGTTCTCTTCGAGGAACCGGAACTTGTCCACCTGCTCGTCGATCAGGAACTCCGTGTCGCCGACGTCCTCGATCTTCACCCATCGCATCATCTGCCGCGAGATGACCTCGATGTGCTTGTCGTTGATGTTCACGCCCTGCAGCCGGTAGACCTCCTGAATTTCGTTGACGAGATACTTCTGCAGCTCCTTCTCGCCAAGGACGTTCAGGATGTCGTGCGGATTGCTCGGGCCGTCCATCAACGCCTCGCCGGCGCGGACGCGCTCGCCTTCCTGCACGTTGATGTGCACGCCGCGAGGCAGCGAGTACTCGCGCGGCTCGGCGCCCGGCTCGTCGGGAACGATCATGATCTTGCGCTGGCCCTTGACGACCGCGCCGTGCTTGACGATGCCGTCGATTTCCGAGATGACGGCCGTCTCGCGCGGCTTGCGCGCTTCGAACAGCTCGACCACGCGCGGCAGACCGCCCGTGATGTCCTTCGTCTTCGTCGTCTCTCGCGGAATCTTCGCCAGCACGTCGCCGGCGAACACCGTCTCGCCATCGCTCACCATCAAGTGCGAGTGCGACGGCATGTGATACTTCCGCGCAACCTTCGACGTCGGGTGCCCCTGCGCATCGACCGTACGGATTTCGATCGCCGGCTGCTTCTTCTCGTCCGGCGAGTCCATGATGATCAACCGCGACAGACCCGTCACTTCGTCGACTTCCTCGTGAACCGTCATGCCCTCGAGGATGTCCTTGAAGCGCACCTGGCCCGGCTCTTCGGTAAGGATCGAGAACGTGTACGGATCCCACTCGACCAGCACCTGGCCCGATTCGACGTGCTGTCCATCGTGCACGCGTAGCTTCGCGCCGTACACAATCGGGTACCGCTCGCGGTCGCGCCCCTTCTGATCCTGCACGACCAACGATCCTGCCCGGTTCATCACCACGAGGCTTCCGTCTCTCGACTCAACCGCCTGAATGGCCTGGAACCGGACCGTGCCGGCGTTCTTGGCTTCGACCGTCGACTGCTCGGACACCCGCGACGCGGTTCCTCCGATGTGGAACGTGCGCATCGTGAGCTGCGTGCCGGGCTCACCAATCGACTGCGCGGCGATGACGCCGACCGCCGACCCGAGCTCGACCAGCTTACCGGTCGCCAGATCTCGTCCGTAGCATTTCGCGCACACGCCTCGGCGCGAGGCGCACGTGAGCACGGAGCGCATCTTGACTTTTTCGATGCCGGCATCCTGAATAGCCGACGCGAGATCTTCGTCGATCTCCTCGTTAGCCTCGATGATCGTGTCGCCGCTGAACGGATCCATCAGCTTCTCGAGCGTCACGCGCCCGATGATACGATCGCGCAACGGCTCGATGACCTCGCCGCTCTCGACGATCGCCCGCGCCTCGATGCCGTCGAGCGTGCCGCAATCAGGCTCGGAGATGATGACGTCCTGCGCCACGTCGACCAGTCGCCGTGTGAGGTATCCCGAGTCCGCCGTCTTCAACGCCGTGTCCGCAAGACCCTTGCGCGCGCCGTGCGTCGAGATGAAGTACTGCAGCACGGTGAGGCCTTCGCGGAAGTTCGAGGTGATCGGCGTCTCGATGATCTCGCCCGAGGGCTTGGCCATCAATCCGCGCATACCCGCCAGTTGGCGAATCTGCTGCTTCGATCCTCGAGCGCCCGAGTCCGCCATGATGTAGACCGGGTTGAAGTTCCTGCCTCCCTGCTCGGTTTCCTGCATCTCGCTGAACATGGCATCGGCGATCTTCTCGGTGACGTCCGACCAGATCGAGATGACCTTGTTGTAGCGCTCGCCGTTGGTGATGGCGCCTTCGAGATACTGCTGCTCGACTTTGATGACCTCGTCGCGGGCGCGGCCCACGAGCGCCGGCTTCTCGGCCGGGATAATCAGGTCGTCGATGCCGATCGACAGGCCCGATCTCGTCGCATAGGTGAAGCCCAGGTTCTTCAGGCTGTCGAGCGTCTCGACGGTCTTCTCGAGGCCGTAGCGGAGATAGCACGACTGCACGAGCTGCTGCAGCCCCTTCTTCTTCAACAGGCCGTTGACGAACGGCATCCCCTTCGGAATGGCGCCGTTGAGGATGACGCGACCGACGGTCGTGTTGATGATCTTGTTCTCGACGGTCTGCACATCGGCGTGGATGACCGCCTGGTCATCGCGCGCCGTCGTCATGTCCTGCAACTCGCCCGTATAGCGCAGCCGGATCGGCGACAGCGTTTCCAGCTCGCCCGCCTCGAGCGCGATGATCACGTCCTCGGCATTGCCGAACGCGCGACCTTCGCCCTTGGCGCCCGGCTTCGACTTCGTCAGGTAGTAGCAACCCAGCACGATGTCCTGCGACGGCACCGCGATCGGCGCGCCGTTGGACGGCGAGAGAATGTTGTTCGACGAGAGCATCAGCACCGAGGCCTCAATCTGCGCCTCGGGCGACAGCGGAATGTGCACCGCCATCTGGTCGCCGTCGAAGTCCGCGTTGAACGCGGTGCAAACCAGCGGATGGATCCGGATGGCCTTGCCCTCGACGAGCACCGGCTCGAACGCTTGAATACCCAGACGATGCAGCGTCGGCGCGCGGTTCAGCAGAACGGGGTGCTCCTTGATGACTTCCTCGAGGATGTCCCACACTTCCGGCTTTTGCTGCTCGACCATCTCCTTCGCCTGCTTGATGGTCGCGACGAGCCCGCGCTCTTCGAGCTTGTTGTAGATGAACGGCTTGAACAGCTCGAGCGCCATCTTCTTCGGCAAGCCGCACTGGTGGAGCTTGAGCTCCGGTCCGACGACGATGACCGAACGGCCGGAGTAATCGACGCGCTTGCCGAGCAGGTTCTGACGGAACCGCCCCTGCTTGCCCTTCAACGTGTCGGACAGCGACTTGAGCGGGCGGTTGTTCGCGCCGCGCAGTACGCGGCCGCGGCGGCCGTTGTCGAACAGCGCATCGACCGCTTCCTGCAGCATGCGCTTCTCGTTGCGGATGATGACGTCGGGCGCCTTCAGCTCGATGAGCTTCTTCAACCGGTTGTTCCGGTTGATGACACGGCGATAGAGGTCGTTCAGGTCCGACGTGGCGAAGCGGCCGCCGTCCAGCGGAACGAGCGGACGAAGCTCCGGTGGAATGACCGGGATGACATCCAGAATCATCCACTCCGGCTTGTTACTCGACTTGCGGAACGAGTCGACCACCTTCAGGCGCTTGGCGTACTTCAGCTTCTTCTGCGCTGACACTTCCGAGCGCATCTTCACTCGGAGCTCTTCGGCGAGCTTCTCGACGTTGACGCGCTTGAGCAGCTCCTTGATCGCTTCTGCGCCCATCTGCGCGCGGAACTTGTGTCCCCACTCCTCGCGCGCCTTCCGGTACTGTTCTTCGGTGAGCAGCTGGTTCTGGTTCAGATCGCTGTCGAGCGGATCGACGACGACGTAGGCCTCGAAGTACAGGACGCGCTCGAGCTCGCGGAGCGAGATGTCGAGCAGGTGTCCGATACGGCTCGGCAGGCCTTTGAAGAACCAGACATGACTCACCGGCGTGGCCAGCGTGATGTGGCCGAGGCGCTCACGGCGAACCTTGGCCTGCGTCACTTCGACGCCGCATTTGTCGCAGATCACGCCGCGGTGCTTCATGCGCTTGTACTTGCCGCAGAGGCACTCCCAATCGGTGATCGGTCCGAAGATCTTCGCGCAGAACAGGCCGTCGCGTTCCGGCTTGAACGTGCGGTAGTTGATCGTCTCGGGCTTGGTCACCTCGCCGTGCGACCACGACATGATCTTTTCCGGCGACGCCAGGCTGATGCGGATGGCGTCGAAGTCGGAAGTGAGCGAACCGCGATCGTGGAAACTTGGTCTCATCGGTTACACCTCTTCCAAGGCCGGTGCGGGCAGCGCGACCGGCTCAGTAGGTTTTTTCTTGGTCTTCAGCAGCTCCACGTCCAGGCAGAGCGACTGGAGCTCGCGGATCAGCACGTTGAACGATTCGGGCAGCCCGGCCGTGAACGACGCGTCGCCCTTCACGATAGCCTCGTAAATCTTCGCCCTGCCGGTGACGTCGTCCGACTTGGCGGTGAGGAGCTCCTGGAGGATGTGCGCCGCGCCGTACGCCTCGAGCGCCCACACTTCCATTTCTCCGAACCGCTGTCCGCCGAACTGCGCCTTGCCGCCCAGCGGCTGCTGGGTGATGAGCGAGTAGGGCCCGATCGATCGCGCGTGGATCTTGTCGTCGACCAGGTGCGACAGCTTGAGCATGTAGATGTAGCCCACCGTCACGTCCTGTTCGAACTCCATCCCGGTCATGCCGTCGTAGAGCTTCGTCTTGCCGGTCTTCGGCAAGCCGGCTTGGTCGAGCCAGCTCTTGATCTCCGGCTCCGTCGCGCCGTCGAAAACAGGCGTCGCGAAGTAGAGGCCGAGCGCGTGCGCGGCCCAGCCAAGGTGCGTCTCGAGAATCTGACCGACGTTCATACGCGAAGGAACGCCGAGTGGATTCAGCACGATTTCCACCGGTGTGCCATCCGGCAGATGCGGCATGTCTTCCTCGGGAAGAATGCGCGCGATGACGCCCTTGTTACCGTGGCGGCCGGCCATCTTGTCGCCAACCGACAGCTTGCGCTTCATCGCCACGTACACCTTGACGAGCTTGATGACGCCCGGAGGCAGCTCGTCGCCGCGGCGAATCTTCTCCTTCTTTTCCTCGAAGAGCTGGCGGATGACTTCGACCTGCCGCTCGGTTCTCTCTTCGAGCGCGCGCAGGTCGTCTTCGAGCCGCGGGTCGTCGGTCGCGATCTTCAGCCGCACCATCGCGTCGTAGGGCATCTCCTGCAGGAGATCCGGCGTCAGCACGGTGCCCTTCTTGTGCATCCGCTCGCGGCCGTATTCGTCGAACAGGTCGCTGCGCAGCGCCTGACCGTTCAGCATCTGCGCAACCCGCTTCTTCACTTCGTCGTGAAGAATGCGGATTTCGTCCTGCAGGTTCTTCTCCATCATGTCGAGCTCTTCGGCCTCGATGGCCTTGGCCCGATCGTCCTTCTCGATGCCCTTGCGCGAGAAGATCTTCACGCCGACGATGATGCCTTCGATGCCAGGGGGGCAGATGAGGGACGCGTCTCGCACGTCGCCGGCCTTCTCGCCGAAGATCGCGCGAAGCAGCTTCTCTTCCGGCGTCAGCTGGGTCTCGCCCTTCGGCGTCACCTTGCCCACCAGGATGTCGCCCGGCTTGACGTAGGCGCCGATGCGAATGATGCCGCTCTCGTCGAGATCCTTCAGGAACCCTTCAGAGACGTTGGGAATGTCCCGCGTGATCTCCTCGGGCCCCAGCTTGGTATCGCGCGCCTCGATCTCGAACTCCTCGATGTGGATGGAGGTGTAGTAATCGTCCTTCACCATCCGCTCCGACACGAGGATCGCGTCTTCGAAGTTGTAGCCGCGCCATGGCATGAACGCCACCAGCACGTTGCGGCCGAGCGCGAGCTCGCCCAGCTCCGTGCAGGGACCGTCGGCCATGACCTGCCCCTTGTGCACCTTCTGCCCCACACGCACGATCGGCTTCTGGCTGATGCACGTGTTCTGGTTCGAGCGCTTGAACTTCGTCAGGTTGTAGATGTCGGCGCCCATCTCCTTGCTCAACGTCGGGTCTTCGCTCTGCTCGCCATCGACGCGGACGACGATGCGGAGCGAGTCGACGTAGTCGATCGTACCGGCCCGGCGAGCCGCCGCCACCGCGCCGGAGTCGCGCGCGGTGATGTGCTCCATCCCGGTTCCAACGAACGGCGCCCGCGCCCTCAACAGCGGCACGGCCTGGCGCTGCATGTTCGATCCCATCAGCGCGCGGTTCGCGTCGTCGTTCTCGAGGAACGGGATGAGCGAGGCCGCGACCGACACGAGCTGCTTCGGCGACACGTCGATGAACTGCACGTTCGCACGCGGGGCCAGAATGAAGTTGCCCGCCTGGCGGCAGTTGATGCGGTCTCCGACGAAGCGACCCTCCGCATCGAGCTCCGCGTTCGCCTGCGCGATGATGTACTGATCCTCTTCCCACGCCGACAGATAGAAGGAATGCGGTTCGAACTCCGCCGCCCGTTTCTTCCGGCTCTTTGACGACGCGTTCTCTTCGAGCACTTCGCTCTGCTCGACGATCTCGCCGGTCTTGAACTTGGTTCCACCGCCGTTGGTGATGAGCACGAAGTCGGCGACGTGACCGTCCTTGACCTTGCGGTAGGGCGACTCGATGAAGCCGAACTCATTGATCCGCGCGTAGCACGACAGCGACGAGATGAGGCCGATGTTCGGGCCTTCCGGCGTCTCAATCGGGCAGATGCGCCCGTAGTGCGTCGGATGGACGTCGCGCACCTCGAAGCCGGCGCGCTCCCGAGACAGACCGCCGGGCCCGAGGGCCGACAGACGCCGCTTGTGCGTGATCTCGGACAACGGGTTCGTCTGGTCCATGAACTGCGACAGCTGCGACGACCCGAAGAACTCGCGAATCGCGGCCATGACCGGCTTCGCGTTGATCAGATCGTGCGGCATGGCGGTCGCCATTTCCTGGTAGACCGACATCTTCTCCTTGATCGCGCGCTCCATGCGGACCAGGCCGATGCGGAACTGGTTCTCGAGCAACTCGCCGACCGAGCGCACGCGCCGGTTGCCGAGGTGATCGATGTCGTCCACGTTCACCGGGTTCTTGCGGAGCTTCAGCAGGTACTTGATGACCTCGTAGAAGTCCTGCGGATGCAGGATTTTCTCGTCGAGCGGCGTGTTGAGCCCGAGCTTGGTGTTCAGCTTGAGGCGGCCAACGCGCGAGAAGTCGTACTTCTGCGGGTTGAAGAACATGTTCTCGAAGAGCGACCGCGAGCTGTCGAGCGTCGGGGGATCGCCCGGGCGCAGACGGCGGTAGATCTCGATGAGCGACTCTTCGTGCGTGTGGATCGGATCCTTCTTGAGCGTCGTCGAGACGATCGATCCCACTTCGTCGCGCTCGGGGAAGAACACCTCGATGCGATCGATGTTGTTCTCCTGCGCCATCGAGATGACGCGCGGCGTGATTTCTTCGTTGGCCTCGAGGATGACCTCACCGGTCGCCTGATTCACGATGTCGGAGGCCGCAAACGCACCTTCGAGCTCGGCATCGGCGATCTCGATGGCCTCGACGTTGGCCTTGCGAAGCGCGGCAATCGCCGAGTTCGTGATTTTCTTGCCCGACTGGATCGCCGTATCCGATTTGGGGATCGTGATGTCCTTGGCCGCGCGCAGCCCGACGAGGCTCTCGTTGACGGCCCAGAACTTCGAGTCCTTCCGCAAGTAGATCTTGTCAACAGTGTAGAAGCTCCGGATGATCTCGTCGGCGCCGCGCAGACCGAGCGCGCGAAGGAAGACGGTCGCCAGGAACTTTCGCTTCCGGTCGATGCGGACGTAGAGCAGGTTCTTCGCGTCGTACTCGAACTCCACCCACGATCCGCGGTACGGGATGATCTGCGCGACGAACAGCGTCTTGTCTTCGGAGTGGAAGAACGCACCCGGCGAGCGGTGGAGCTGCGAGACGATGACGCGCTCGGTGCCGTTGATGATGAAGGTGCCGTTCTCCGTCATCAGCGGGATGTCGCCGAAGTAGACCTCCTGCTCCTTGATATCGCGGATGGTCTTGGCGCCCGTCTCCGCGTCCTTGTTCCATACCACGAGGCGGATGGTCACCTTCAGGGGCACGGCGAACGTCATGCCGCGCTCCTGACACTCGTCCACGTCGTACTTGAGCTTGAGCGCGACGGTGTTGCCGCAGATGTCGCACACGTCGCCCTCGACGATGTTGGGGCGGCCGCAGCGCGGGCACAGGACTTCCCTATCGCCGTAGGGGTCGGCAATCAGTACGTTCCCGCAGCCGGCGCACGGCTTCCGCAGGTGGTGCAGTCCCTGCAGCTTGCCGCACTTGCACTCCCAGTTGCCGATGGAGTACTCGATGAACTCGAGCGACGAGTTCTCGCGGAAATCGCTGATCGGAAAGACCGACTTGAACACCGACTGCAGCCCCGCATCCTCACGCTCCGAGGCCAGGCGGTTCATCTGCAGAAAACGCTCGTAGGACTTTTTCTGAATCTCAATCAGGTTCGGGATGGGAACCGTCGTCTTGATCTTCGAGAAATCGATCCGCTCGCGGTAGACGTTCTTAGGAAGGCTGTACATCTATGGGCTCCCGACTCTAGGCTTTTGGCTCTGGGCCAGTCACGGCAGAGCTGAAACCTAGGCGAAAAACGGAGAAAGAAAATGACGGACTCGGGACTCCGGGCCCGTCGGCATGCCGCCGAGCCCAAAGCCCAGAGCCTAAAGTCCAACCGCGAACAGATCTACTTGATTTCGACTTTCGCGCCGACTTCGTCGAATTTCTTCCTGATGGCTTCGGCCTCGTCCTTGTTGACGCCCTCTTTGACGGCCTTGGGCACCGCTTCGACGAGATCCTTGGCTTCTTTGAGGCCGAGGCTGGTCACTTCGCGGACGACCTTGATGATGTTGATCTTCTTGTCGGCCGGGAAGCTGACGAGAGTCACGTTGAACTCCGTCTTCTCTTCCGCCGCCGGCGCAGCAGCCGCACCGCCGCCGCCTGGCATCGCCATGGGCATCGCCGCCGCCGCCGAGACGCCGAGCTCGGATTCGAGCGCCTTCACGAGCTGCGACAGCTCGAGCACGCTGATGCCCTTGATGTATTCGATAACCTGCTGCTGATTCAGATCGGCCATTTCTGTTCTTCCTTTTCTAGATTGTCGCGGGGCCCCACCCCCGCGACCTGTGCCTTCGCGGCCTTTGGCCGCTCGGCTATGTGTGCGACGCTTTACTGCTTAGTGCGGCACGCGTCGCTGAACTCATCCCGAATCCCTAGTCCCTAGTCCCCAGGGTGTCGTTACGCTTCTGCCTTCTTCTTTTCGTATGCCGACAGTACTCCGACAAAATCTCGCGGCGCCGCGTTGAGCACGCTCACCAGCTGCACCATCGGCGCCTGCAGCAGGAAGAGCAGCTTCGCGTACAGCTCGGGCTTGCCCGGCAACGCGGCGAGCTCGGTCACCTCGGCTGGCTTGATGGCGCGGCCCTGCACGACCGCTGCCTTGATTTGCAGCGACGGCGCAGTTTTCGCGAACGTGGTCAGCGTTTTCGCGAGCAGCACGGGGTCGCTCGCGGTGTAGGCGATCGCCGTCGTGCCGACGAAGTGCTCGCCGAGTCCCTCGAACACCGTGCCCTTAATCGCGCGTCTCGCGATCGTGTTCTTGACGACCTTGTAGCTGGCCTTCGCCTTCCTCAGCTCGCGGCGTAGGTCGGTAACCTGGGGCACGTTGAGGCCCTTATAGTCGACAAGGATCGCGCTCTCGGTACCCTTAAGATCGCTCTCGAGCCGCGCGAGCTCTTCCTGTTTTACTGCTCTGGTGACAGCCATTAGTGTTTCACCACGTCGGTATGCACCGTGTCGATGCGGATGCCTGGTCCCATCGTCGACGACAGCGTGACGCTCCTCAGGTATTTGCCTTTCGCCGCAGCCGGCTTGGCCTTCACGATGCTGTCCACGAGAGCGTGCGTATTGGCGATCAGCGATTCCGGAGCAAACGAAATCTTGCCCACAGGAGCGTGAATGATGCCGGTCTTATCGACGCGGAACTCCACCTTACCCGCCTTGATTTCCCTGACCGCGTTCGCGATCTCGAAGGTGACCGTACCGGTCTTCGGGTTCGGCATCAGCCCGCGGGGGCCGAGCACCTTGCCGAGGCGGCCGACCGCGCGCATCATGTCGGGTGTCGCCACGACCGCGTCGAAATCCATCCAGCCACCGTTTATTCTGTCGACGACTTCCTCACCGGCGACGTGATCAGCGCCGGCGTCCTGCGCTTCCTTCTGCTTCTCACCGGCCGCAATGACGAGCACTTTCTTGCTCTTGCCCAGGCCGTGCGGCAGGACGACCGTGCCACGAACCATCTGGTCCGCGTGCTTCGGGTCCACGCCGAGACGGGCCGTCAGCTCGACGGTCTCGTCGAACTTGGCGAATTTGACTTTCTGGAGCAGGGGAATTGCATCCTCGATGGTCAGCGGATGCTCGGGAACCTGCTTCTTGGCAGCCTCAAACTTCTTACCCAACGTCTACCTCCTGTGGTGCAAACGAGTCCGCGGACTCTCCCACTTTTCACTTCTTACTTCTTACTTCTTACTTCCCACTTCTTACTTCTTACTTGCTACTGGATCACATCAAGTCCCATTGACCGGGCCGTACCCGCGACCGTCTTGACGGCCGCTTCGAGTGACTCGGCGTTCAAATCGGGCAGCTTGATTTTGGCGATCTCCTCGACTTGCTTGGCCGTGACCGTGCCCACCTTGTTCTTGTTGGGCTCCGCCGATCCTTTGGCGATGTTCGCCGCACGCTTCAGCAGGATCGACGCCGGCGGCGTCTTCGTGATGAAGCTATAGGACCGGTCGGCATAAATCGTGACGACAGCCGGGATGATCAGCCCTTCCTGTCCGGCCGTCTTCGCGTTGAAATTCTTGCAGAAGTCCATGATGTTGACGCCGTGCGGACCGAGCGCAGTCCCCACCGGCGGCGCGGGCGTCGCCTTGCCCGCGGCAATCTGGAGCTTCACCATTGCTTGTACTTTTTTCGCCATATACGTTTGACTCTGGGCTCTGGACTCTAGGCTCTTGGCTAGGCTAAAAGCCCAGAGCCCAAAGCCCGAAGTCTCCTAGATCTTCTCCACCTGCAAAAAGTCGAGCTCCACCGGGGTGGCGCGGCCGAAGATCGTCACCATGACCTTCAGGGTGTTCTTGTCGAGGTTCACCTCGTCGACCACGCCGTTGAAGCTGGTGAACGGCCCTTCGTTGATCCGCACCTGCTCACCCTTCTCGAACATGTACTTCGGCTTCGGCTTCTCGGCCGCTTCTTTCACCTGATCGAGAATCTGCTCGACCTCTTCCTTGCTGAGCGGCGTCGGCTTGACGCCCGCGCCCACGAAACCGGTGACCTTCGGCGTGTTCTTGACCACGTGCCACGCGTTGTCGGACATGTTCATCTCGACAAGGATGTAGCCTGGGAAAAACCGTTTCGGCGTCACGACCTTGCGTCCGGCGCGCATCTCGACGACGTCTTCGGTCGGGATCAGAATTTCGCCGATCTCGTCCTGCAGGCCGTAGGCCTGCACGCGCTGTCCGAGCGACTCGGCGACCTTCTTCTCAAACCCCGAGTAGGTGTGGACGATGTACCACTGTTTCGTGCTGACGTCTGTCATTACGCTCACTATCGTTATCAGCTGAACCGCTGGAACAGAGCGAACACCGCACGGTCCAGAAGCAAATCGACCAGCCAGAGGAACGTGCCCAACACGGCCGAGAAGAGGATGACGACCAGGGTCGCCGCGTAGACTTCCTTCTTGGACGGCCAGGTGACTTTCCTCAGCTCGTTGCGGACTTCCGCGAGAAACACCCGGGCGCGATTCAAGCGGCCCGTGACGCTGCCGCGCGCTTCCCCGATGTTTTCTGACACCACGTTCGTAGCCATCAATTAGCGTCCAGCTTCCAGCTCTCAGCTTCCAGTAACTCCAGCTTCCAGATTTCCTGCTGGCAGCAGGAAACTGGCGACTGGCCGCTTCGTTTGGCAGGCCAGGAGGGTCTCGAACCCCCAGCCCCCGGTTTTGGAGACCGGTGCTCTACCAATTGAGCTACTGGCCTAACCTGCTACCAGCTTCCTGCTACCAGCTTCCAGTTCTGGAAGCTCGAGGCTGAGGGCCGGCAGCTATTTCGTTGCTCCGTGGGGGCCCGATACCCCACTCGGCTCGTCGCTTATGACAACTGGCTGCGGACCGGCCCGTTCTGCCCTTTGCCCTCTGCCCTTTGCCCTGTCAGGGTCACTTCGTTTCCTTGTGCCCCGTGTGCTTCTTGCAAGACCTGCAGTACTTGCTCAACTCGAGGCGCTCGGACGATTTCTTCCGGTTCTTCGTCGTGCTGTAGTTCCGGCGCTTACAGTCCATGCACGCCAGAGCAATGATGTCTCTCATAAAGCTTCCAGCTCCCGGTTACTCGGGACCTACTCCACGATTTCGGTGATCGTGCCGGCGCCCACCGTGCGGCCGCCTTCACGAATCGCGAAACGTGAGCCCTTCTCGATGGCGACCGGTGTAATCAGCTCGCCGTTGATGTTCGTGTTGTCGCCTGGCATCACCATCTCGACGCCCTCAGGCAGGTGAAGCGAGCCGGTGACGTCGGTCGTCCGGATATAGAACTGCGGACGATAGCCGTTGAAGAACGGCGTGTGCCGGCCGCCCTCTTCTTTCGACAAGACATACACCGTGGCCTTGAACTTCGTGTGCGGGGTGATCGACCCGCCCTTGGCGAGCACCTGACCGCGCTCGACCTCTTCCTTTTCCGTGCTGCGGAGGAGGACGCCGACGTTGTCGCCCGCCACGCCCTCGTCGAGGAGCTTGCGGAACATCTCGACGCCGGTAACCACCTTCTTCTTGGTCGGACCGAAGCCGATGATCTCGATTTCCTCGCCCACCTTCACCTTGCCACGCTCGATACGGCCGGTAACGACGGTGCCGCGGCCCGAGATCGAGAACACGTCTTCGATCGGCATCAGGAACGGCTTGTCGACTTCACGTTGCGGCATCGGAATGTAGGTGTCGAGCGCTTCCATGAGCTTGAGCACGCCTTCGGCGCCGCCTGGCTCGCCGTTAAGCGCCTTCAGTGCAGAGAGACGGACAACCGGGAGATCGTCACCCGGGAATCCGTACGACTTCAGAAGCTCACGCACTTCGAGCTCGACCAGGTCGAGCAGCTCGGGGTCATCGACCGCGTCCACCTTGTTCAGCGCGACGACAAGAAAAGGCACGTTCACCTGACGCGCAAGCAGCACGTGCTCGCGGGTCTGGGGCATCGGGCCGTCGGTCGCCGACACAACTAGGATGGCGCCGTCCATCTGCGCGGCGCCGGTGATCATGTTCTTGATGTAGTCGGCGTGGCCCGGACAATCGACGTGCGCGTAATGCCGGTTCGGCGTCGAATACTCGACGTGGCTCGTCGCAATCGTGAGAATCTTCGTCGCATCTCGGCGGCCCTGCGACTCGGACGCTTTCGCGACCTCGTCGTACGGGACAAATTTCGCCCAACCCTTGTCGGCCGACACCTTGGTCAGGGCCGCCGTAAGGGTGGTCTTGCCATGGTCGATGTGGCCGATGGTGCCGACGTTGACGTGTGGCTTTGAACGATCAAATTTTTCTTTCGACATGCCGTCTCGTCCCTCGCGTTAAAGAAGCGTCGCCTGACGTTTTATTTAGTTCCGTCCGCCTTCGCGCGCCGCGCTTCGGCGGGACACCTTCAAGAGCTGGCCTGCCAACCGTAGCTCGTCTCAACCCAGCGAGCGAAGGTTGGAGCCGATGACCAGGATTGAACTGGTGACCTCGTCCTTACCAAGGACGCGCTCTGCCAACTGAGCTACATCGGCGAACTTAGTCCTTAGTGCCGTAGTAGTCCGCCTTCGCTGGCCTGCCGAGCCGAAGCCCGCGCAAGCGGGCGAAGGCTGGAGCGGGAGACGGGGATCGAACCCGCGACCAACAGCTTGGAAGGCTGTGACTCTACCACTGAGTTACTCCCGCCTTTTCATCGGCGATTGGGTGGCCGGTGACTGAGCGATCGAACCCGCCCCAATCGCTCGACCTTCCATCGCCCAATCTCCAATCCGTCCCCCCTCTGCCCTCTTCCCTCATCCCTCCGCCCTAACAAGGGATGTACTAAATGGTGGGGAGGGGAGGGTTCGAACCTCCGTAGCCCGAAGGCGGCAGGTTTACAGCCTGCTGCGATTGACCGCTCTGCCACCTCCCCATTTCGAGCTATCAGCTGTCAGCTTCCAGCAATCAGTCGAGCCGCCGATTTCGAGCGCACTTGATGCCTCTGAGAGCTGGTAGCTGAAAGCTGTTTTGGCTGCTTAATCCTGCAGACCGATTACTGCACCCCGTAAGTCCCGCCTAATCGAGAAAGGCCGTGTTGTCGGCCGCGTCAGAGCCGAATGGAGCTGGCGAAGGGATTTGAACCCCCGACCGGCTGATTACAAATCAGCTGCTCTACCGGGCTGAGCTACGCCAGCCAGACAAAAAGTTGAGTTTAGCACAAGGTATGCCATGGAGTGCAATGCCTAGGTTCCCGGCTCGAAACCAAAGCCCCTCTGGCGAAGGGCCTCAAACAGCACAACCCCAGTCGCGACAGACACATTCAGGCTGTTGACGCGCCCGAGCATTGGAATCCTGGCCAGAAAATCGCATCGTTCCCGCACAAGGCGGCGAACGCCGGTCCCTTCGGCTCCCACAACCAGGGCGGTGGGAATCGTGAAATCCATTTTATCGTACGAGTCCGGTGCGTCTCCAATCAGCGCCACTGTCCAGATACCCGCCTCCTTCAGTTCTTCCACCGCGCGCGCGACGTTCACAACATCCGCAATCTTCACATGCGCGAGAGCGCCGGCCGAGGCCTTCCCCACCGCGCCACTTAGAGGGGCAGCGTGCCGCGTCTGACGAACCACACCGTGGGCACCCGCCGCATCGACGCTCCGAAGGATCGCGCCGAAGTTGTGCGGATCTTCAACGCCGTCGAGTACGACGATCAGCGCGGGCGGCGCAGCCTGCGCATCTCGGATCAGATCGTCGAGATCGTAAATCTGCCGCTCGGCCACCTCCGCGATCACGCCCTGGTGCGAGGAGACGCCGGACTCGCGATCGAGCTCGTCATCCGAGACGCGCCGAACGGGCACGCTCGAGCGCTCGGCAAGCGTCAGGAGCTGCTGCAGCCGCTGATCTTTGCGGCGGCCGGCGCGCAGCGACACGACGCGCCCGGCGCGTAGTGCCTCGGTGACCGCGTTGATTCCGTAGATCATCATGGTGGGATGCCGGGTCTGAAGAACAAGACCCGGCCTACTTTATCTCGTCAGCAAACGCGCGGGCGCGTTCGCGCGCGCCGATGACGGGAACGACGCCGCTCCCTGCATCCAGATCCGCGCCACGATCAATTGCAGGCACCAGCAGATCGAGCTCGGGACCGTCGCCGGCCCCGGTGAGTGCAATGCGGATCGGGTGAAACAGCGCGCGCCCCTTCTGCCCGGTTTTCTGCTTCACGCGATCGGCGACGCCGCGAAACGCCTGCTTGTCCGACAGGCGCGGTGCCGACGCCAGTGCTTCGGCCAGCGCGTCGATCACCTGCCGAGCTGCGCCGGCCTCGACCTCGGCTCGAATGCCGGGATCGTCCAGCGCCGATGCCGCTGAAAACTCGAAGAGTTGCCGTAGGCGCTGCGGAACCTGATCGAGACGGTCGACAGAAGTATTGAAAACGGGCACAAGGCTCCCCAGATACGCCGCTCCACTCGCACTCAGCGGCCCGTTGATATAACCGGCGCGCTCGAGGTATGGCGCACACAACATGGCAAGCCGCTTCGGATCCGCCTCCTTCAAGTAGTGACGGTTCACCCATGCGAGTTTTTCCTCGTCGAACACGCTCGCACTGTGGCCGACGTCGCTCAGCGAGAACCGTTTGGCCATCTCCACAAGCGGCACAAGCTCTTGGTCCTTACCTGGGGACCAGCTCAGTAGTGCCAGGTAGTTCAGCAGAGCTTCGGGCAAATATCCCTTTTCGCGGAACTCGTCCACCGAAACAGCGCCGTGACGCTTCGACAGCTTTGTGTGATCGGGACCGAGCACCATGGCCACATGCCCGAACGCAGGGGGCGTCAGGCCGAGCCCCTCGTAGATCAGAATCTGCCGGGGCGTATTCGAAATGTGATCCTCGCCGCGCACCACATGCGTCACGCCCATCAACCCATCGTCAACGACAACGGCAAAGTTGTAGGCCGGGTGACCATCGGAACGGACCAGTATTTGATCGCCGATGACGTCGGTATGAAAGCGAATCTCGCCACGCACGAGATCCTGGAACACCACGTCGCGATTCTGCGGCGTGCGGAACCTGACCGCCGCTGGTTCTCCGGCTGTCATGCGCCTTTTGGCTTCAGCGGGATCGATGCGAGCGCAGCGGCCGGAATATTTCGGCGGAAGGTTGTTCGCAAGCGCGACCTTCCGCTCGGCTTCGAGCTGTTCTGGCGCGCAGAAGCAATAGTACGCAAGGCCGCCTTCGAGCAAATCACTAACGCGCGACTGATAGGTGCTGAGGCGCTCGGACGAACGATACGGTCCGGCGGCGCCGCCGACCTCGGGGCCCTCATCCCAATCCAAGCCCAGCCAATGCAGATCCTCGAGGATGGCCGCATCCGAATCCTGTGTCGAGCGCTCGACATCGGTATCTTCGATGCGGAGAATGAAGGTGCCGTTCTGCCCGCGCGCGAGCAGCCAATTGAACAGCGCTGTGCGCACGTTGCCAACGTGAAGGTGGCCGGTGGGGCTCGGAGCAAAGCGGACGCGCATGTTGGGCTTCAGGCTTTGGGCTCTAGGCTTTGGACCAGTAACGCGACCGCGTGGACGGCGATCGCGTCGTTGCGGCCGAGAGCGTCAACCTGTTCGTTCGTCTTGCCTTTGACGCTGACGGCGGAGACATCAACGCCGATCGCCTTTGCGAGGTTCGCACGCATGGCTGGAATGTGCGGCAGCAGCTTCGGGCGCTCGGCAATTACGACAGCATCGACGTTCGCGACCGTGTATCCGGCGCCGCGGACGATGGCCACGGCTCCCTCGAGCAGCGCGATGCTGTTCGCCCCTTTCCACTGGGGATCGGTATCGGGAAAATGCTGACCGATGTCGCCAGCCGCTGCTGCTCCCAGGATCGCGTCGGTCACGGCATGACACAAGACATCGGCGTCGGAATGCCCGACAAGTCCGGTGTCGTGCGGAATGTTCACGCCTCCAATAATGAGCGGCCTTCCAGGCTCGAGGCGGTGCAGGTCGTAACCATTCCCAATACGCGGCATCGATCCAATCCCCAATCCCCAATCCCTAATCCCCAGTAACGCCTTCGACACTTCAAGATCCTGCGGGGTCGTAATCTTGATATTCGTGGCTTCGCCATCCACCACTCGTACGGGATGGCCCGCCTGTTCCGCCAATGCCGCTTCGTCCGTGGCGGTGTCCGGCGTCTTGCGCCCTAACTCGAGCGCGTCCTCTAGCACATCGCGCGTAAATGCCTGCGGCGTCTGCGCCAAATAGATCGAGTCGCGCGCGAGCGTGCGCGTAACGACGCACACGCCAGGAGCAGCGGTCGCTTCCTTGACGGTGTCGCTGGCCTGAAGCGCGGCAATGGCCGCGCCGCCCTTGGCCGCTGCCTCGATGACGCGCGAAAACAGATCGGCTGACGCAAACGGGCGCGCCGCATCGTGGATGACGATGACACCGGCGAGGCTGGAGATCTGCGCAAAGGCATTCGCGACGGAGTCCTGGCGCCGCGCGCCGCCGTCAACGATGCGCACGGGCTTCTTGGCTGACACCAACGGCGGTTGAGAGGCTGCTAACTCGGGCGGAAGCGCGACGATGATCTCGTCAATCTCTTCGTGCCCATCGACGATATCGATGCTGCGCTGCAGGATCGTGCGATCGCCCAGCGTCACCAGCTGCTTGGGCGTTGCCGCGCCGAGGCGTGTACCTCTCCCGGCGGCGGCAATGATGGCCGACACGAACATGCGGGAATTATATGACCTGGGGTTAGAGATGGAGGATTCGGGACGAAGGAGGATGCGCGCGTTTTGTACCTAGCTTCACTCATGGCGACAATTTTGAACATTTTAGACGCTCTCACGCGGCCGCCAGTCAGAAGGCTAATGCCGGCCCGTGCCTTCCGATAAGTAGCATTATCAACAATTTTGTCGGATCAAAACTCTGATGCCCACACTCGCGTCAGCGGCGCCGGCTCGCGCTGCGCAGTTTCCTTAGGAAAATCGAGCGACTCGCGCTTCGGGATGTGGACCTTCGTTTGCTGTAGGCCTCCGACGCAAAGGCGTTCACGACACGCCACTGGCGATTCGCAACAACAGCACGGCTAACCGGCGCCTCGGCGCCACAGACGGAAGGGATGAGACATGTCTAAACGATGGGTGTCTGCGTGCGTCGCGGGCCTCGTTCTAATCGCGGCGCCGCTCGCGGCGCAGACCACGCTGCCGCCAATCAGCCTCGGAGCCGGTGTTCGCACCAGCTTCGTGCACACCGCCCCCGACGGAGGCGATGACACGGACGCATTCGTGCTCGACAGCGCCCGCATCTATGTGAGCGGGCCGGTCACGGACAAGATCAAGTTCATGTTCAACACAGAGTACGACGGCGGCTCCAACAAGATCGGCGTGCTCGACGCGGTGGCGCAGTTCGCGTTCTCGCCACAGGCCAACATCTGGATGGGACGGTTTCTGCCTCCCAGCGATCGCGCGAACCTGTACGGCCCGTACTACGCCCATCACTGGGGCGTGTACACCGACGGCCTCCAGAACGGCCATCCGTTCATCTTCCAGGGGCGCGACAACGGCGTGATGTACTGGGGCGATTTCAGCAAGGTGAAGGTGTCCGCGGGCGCGTTCGACGGTCAGTCAGCCAGCGGGAATCCCGACATCCTCGGAGCGGCGCGGGTGCAGATCGACTTCTGGGACAAGGAGAACGGCTACTACCTGAACGGCACCTACTACGGCGGCAAGAACCTCCTCGGGATCGGTGCGGCCATCCAGGCACAATCAGGGAACACGGCCGCGACCGTCGACTTCCTCCTGGAGAAGAAACTTCCGAACGGCGGCGCGTTCTCGATCGAAAGCGAGTACGCCAACTACGACAAGCTGGGTGGCTACGACGGGCGATACGCCTCGAGCGAAGGCGCCTACATCCTCGGCAGCTATCTGTTTCCGAAGCCCAAGACCGGCATGGGCCAGTTCGAGATTCTCGGCAAGTATGCCCGCGCGAGCTTCACCAAGGCCATCGCGCTCCCGGACTACGACCAGGACACCACGGAGCTCAACGTCAACTACATCATCAAGGAATTCAACGCCCGGCTGATGTTCTTTGTCATCCACACGAACTACAGCGCCGTGAAGACCGATGGGACACGGGCCGGTGTCGGACTCCAGATTCAGATGTAGTGACGCTCTCCCTCAAACTTAAGGAGTGATCCCATGAAACGACGAATCGTACTTCTGACGGCGTGCCTGATGGTTGCCGCGTTTGCTCTCACCCCGCACGCGCAGGCGCCGGGCCCGATCAAGGTCGGCATCCTGCATTCGCTGTCGGGCACGATGGCCATCAGCGAGACCACGCTGAAAGACACCGTGCTGATGATGATTGCCGAACAGAACCGCAAGGGCGGGCTGCTCGGCCGGAAGCTCGAAGCAGTGGTGGTCGATCCCGCCTCGAATTGGCCGCTCTTCGCCGAGAAAGCGTCCCAGCTGCTGACCCAGGACAAGGTCTCCGTGGTGTTCGGCTGCTGGACGTCGGTCTCGAGAAAATCGGTGCTGCCGGTGTTCGAGAAGAACAACGGTCTGCTGTTCTATCCCGTGCAGTATGAAGGCGAGGAATCATCCAAGAACGTCATCTACACCGGCGCCGCGCCGAACCAGCAGGCGATTCCGGCGGTGGACTACCTGATGAAGGATCTCGCCGTGAAGCGGTGGGTCCTCGAGGGCACCGACTACGTCTATCCGCGGACGACGAACAGAATTCTGGAGGCGTACCTGCTGGCCAAGGGGGTCTCGAAGGCGGATATCTCGATCAACTACACGCCGTTCGGGCACTCCGACTGGCAGACCCGCGTCGCGGACATCAAGCGGTTCGGGTCGGCGGGCAAGAAGACGGCGGTGGTCTCGACCATCAACGGCGATGCGAACGTGCCGTTCTACAAGGAGCTCGGCAATCAGAAGATCTCGGCCGAGGATATTCCTGTCGTCGCCTTCTCGGTCGGCGAAGAGGAGCTATCCGGGCTCGACACCCGGCCGCTCGTCGGCCACTTGGCCGCATGGAATTACTTCCAGAGCATCAGCAACCCGCTCAACAAGGCCTTCATCGATCAGTGGAAGACGTACATCAAGAATCCGAAGCGAACGACGAACGATCCCATGGAGGCGCACTACATCGGGTTCAACCTGTGGGTCAAAGCCGTGCAGAAGGCAGGCAGCACCGACGTCGAGAAGGTGCTCGCGGCGCTTCCAGGGCTCGAGACGCCGAACCTCACGGGCGGAATCGCGCGCATGCTGCCGAATCACCACATCACGAAGCCTGTCTACATCGGCGAGGTCCGGGCCGACGGCCAGTTCGACGTGGTTTGGAAGACACCGGGCACCGTTCCGGGTGATGCATGGTCAGATTTCCTGGCGGCCAGCAAGCCGATCGAGGCCGACTGGGTGAAGCTGAAGTGCGGGAACTACAATACGGTGACGAAAGTGTGCTCCGGCCAGAACTTCAAGTGACGAGAACGGCGGGCGGGCAGTGGCTGCGAGGGCTGCTGCTCGCCGTTGTTCTGTCGTATCCACTCCTCCCCTGCCCCGCCTTCGCCCAATCGCCGGATGAGACCTTTCTCGCAGCGGTTGCCGGGCTGCGCGAGGCGAGTTTTCTCGAGAAGGAGGCCATCGGCGAACAGCTGATTGCCTCCGGTCATGCGCGCGCGCGGGATGTCTTGACGGCGCTCCTGGACGATCGGCTCTACGTGCGGAACGCAGATCAGAGGGTGGTCATCGCTAAAACGATTGACGGGAGCCCGGCGACCTACGATCTCGTCGATCCGCTATCCCTCGCAGACGTAGGGTCGGAGCCGCCTGAGGCTCTGACGAAGATCGGCACCAACAACAGGCTGCGACGCTCCCTGCGTACGACGCTTGCGCGCTTTGGCCTGTCGAGCCCGAACCTTGCGGTGCGGCTCGCCGCCATCGAGGACATGCTGCGATCGCTCGACGACCCCACCGTCGCACTGCTTCGCGAGCGCCGGAGCATCGAGGCGGATGCTGCCGTTCGCGATGCCATCGACACCGGCCTGGCGATGGCGGATCTGAATGGGTCGGATCCGCCCGCGCGCCTCAAGGCCGTCGAAACGCTTTCGAGCCGGCTCAGCTCCGACGTGCGGAACAGGCTCGCTGCGCTCGTAGAGCGATCGCCTGACGGCACGTTCGTGGAGAGCGACGCCGCCGTCAGAGGCGCCGCAGAACAGGCGCTCAGGCGCATCGACAACAAGCGGCAGCTCTACTCGGCGATCGAGACGCTCTTTTTCGGGCTCAGCCTCGGATCGGTGCTCGTGCTGGCGGCGATCGGCCTCGCGATCACCTTTGGCGTCATGGGCGTCATCAACATGGCGCACGGCGAGCTGATGATGCTGGGCGCGTACACCACATACGTCGTGCAAATGACGATGCCACGGCACATCGGCGCGTCGATTGTCGTCGCCATTCCGGCGGCATTCCTGGTGGCCGCCCTAATCGGCATCTTGATCGAGCGAACGATCATCCGTTTCCTCTACGGCCGTCCCCTCGAGACACTGCTGGCCACCTTCGGGATCAGTCTGGTACTGCAGCAACTCGTGCGCTCGACGTTCTCGGCGCTGAACCGATCGGTGGAGACGCCGGCGTGGATGAGCGGAACGCTGCAGTTCAACGACGCGCTGGCGATTACCTACAACCGGCTCTACATCGTCCTGTTCACGTTGATCGTGTTCTTTGTCCTGCTCGGCATCCTGAAGCGGACGCGGCTCGGGCTCGATATTCGCGCGGTGTCGCAGAACCGTGTCATGGCACAGGCGATGGGGGTACGTAGCGACTGGGTTGACGCGATGACCTTCGGGTTGGGCGCGGGCATTGCCGGCGTCGCCGGCGTCGCCCTGAGCCAGCTGACGAACGTCGGACCGAATCTCGGACAGGCCTACATTATCGATTCGTTCATGGTCGTGGTCTTCGGCGGCGTCGGCAATCTCTGGGGCACTCTGATCGGCGGCATGTCGCTAGGGATCATCAACAAACTGCTCGAACCGTATTCTGGCGCCGTGCTCGCCAAGATCTTCGTCCTGGTCGCGGTGATTCTCTTCATCCAGCGGCGCCCACGCGGATTGTTTCCGCAAACCGGGCGCGCCGCGGAGAGCCAGTAATGCGCCGCAGCGATTACCTGTTCCTGGCCATTCTGGCGGCCACGGCGATCGTGGTGTCGGCGCTCCATCTCGCGCTCCCCACCTCGTCGCCACTGCACCTCTCCGCCTACACGGTCACGCTCGTCGGCAAGTATCTGTGCTACGCGATGCTCGCGCTGGCCGTCGATCTCGTGTGGGGGTATTGCGGTATCCTCAGCCTGGGGCATGCAGCCTTCTTCTCACTGGGCGGGTACGCCATGGGCATGTACTTGATGCGCCAGATCGGCTCGCGCGGCGTGTACGGGCATCCTGTTCTCCCCGACTTCATGGTCTTTCTGAGCTTCAAGGAACTGCCGTGGTTCTGGCTCGGGTTCGATCGACTCTGGTTCGCGCTGCTCATGGTGGCGCTCGCTCCGGCCGTGTTGGCATTTGTGTTCGGCTGGTTCGCCTTCAGATCGCGGGTCACGGGCGTCTACCTGTCGATCATGACGCAGGCGCTCACGTATGCCCTGATGCTCGCGTTCTTCCGCAACGACATGGGCTTCGGCGGAAACAACGGCTTCACGGATTTCAAGGACCTTGCCGGCTTCGATCTCCAGCGCGACACGACGCGGATCGCGCTGCTGATCGCCACCGCGACGGCACTCGCCGCGAGCTACTGGCTGTGCCGCTTCATCGTGTCATCACGCGCCGGACGGGTGCTTCACGCCATTCGAGACGCCGAAAGCCGGACGCGCTTTCTCGGCTATCGCGTGGAGTCTTACAAGCTCTGGCTGTTTGTGCTCTCAGCGATTATTGCCGGTGTGGCCGGATCGCTGTACGTGCCGCAGGTCGGCATCATCAACCCCGGTGAATTTGCGCCGATCAACTCGATCGAAGTCGTCATCTGGGTGGCCGTCGGCGGACGCGGAACCCTCTATGGCGCCGCGGCCGGCGCAGTGCTGGTGAACTACGCAAAAACATACTTCACCGCCGCACTTCCGGAGGTCTGGCTCTACGCGCTTGGCGCCATGTTCGTGCTGGTCACGCTGTTCCTTCCACGTGGCCTTGCGGGGCTGATGCCGTCGAGGGGCGGGCAATGAGCGTAGACAAGACGCTGTATCTCGAAAAGCTCACCGTCAGCTTCGATGGCTTCAAAGCGCTGAGCTCGCTGTCGCTCTTCGTGGATCCGGGAGAGTTGCTCTGCATCATCGGCCCGAACGGCGCGGGCAAAACGACGATGATGGACGTTGTCACCGGCAAGACGCGGCCAGACAGCGGGACCGCGTGGTTCGGGCGGCGCATCGATCTGCTGGCGCTCACTGAGCCCGAGATCGCGGAGGCCGGCATCGGCCGCAAATTCCAGAAGCCCAGCGTGTTCGAGTACCTGACCGTGTTCGAAAACCTCGAGCTCGCGCTGGCTGGCGACAAATCGTTCTGGAAGGTCATCGTCGCCAAGCTGACTCGCGCGCAGCAGGAGCGCATCGACGAGGTCCTCCAGATTGTCGGCCTGAGCGAGTGCCGCCACATCGGCGCCCGCACGCTGTCGCACGGCCAGAAGCAATGGCTCGAGATCGGCATGCTGCTGATGCAACAGCCCGAGCTGCTGCTCGTAGACGAGCCGGTTGCCGGCATGACGCCTCAGGAAACCGAACGCACTGCGGAGTTACTGGTCTCGCTCGCCGGCGATCACTCGGTGGTCGTCGTGGAGCACGACATGGATTTTGTCAGGTCGATTGCGAGACGCGTCGCGGTGCTCCACGAAGGAAGTGTCATCGCAGAGGGCAGCATGGATCATGTCCAGAGCGATCCGCGCGTGATCGAGGTTTATCTCGGGGAATGACGCATGCTCCAGATCAACGGTCTTAACCAATCGTACGGCGGCAGCCACACCTTGTGGGACGTCGACTTTGCCGTCCCGGCGGGGTCGCGCACTTGCCTGATGGGCCGCAACGGCATGGGGAAGACCACGCTGCTCAAATGCATCATGGGGCTGCTGCCGGTGACCTCCGGTGACATCGCCTTCGACGGCCACGATCTCCGCAGGCGTCCTCCGGAAGCGCGCGCCGCCCTGGGGATCGCGTACGTGCCTCAGGGCAGAGAAATCTTCCCGCAGCTTACGGTGGAAGAAAACCTGCGCATCGGGCTTGGTGTTCGCAGGAACGGACCGAGGGACATTCCCTCCAGGATTTTCGACCTGTTTCCTGTTCTGAACAGCATGCGGCGCCGGCGTGGTGGGGATCTTTCGGGAGGACAGCAGCAACAACTCGCCATCGGCCGCGCTCTGGTGCTCGAGCCGTCATTACTGATTCTCGACGAACCCACCGAGGGCATTCAGCCGAACATCGTCCACGAGATTGGCGACATCATCCTCAAGCTGAACGCCGAGACGGGGCTCACCGTGCTGCTGGTCGAGCAGAAGCTGCCGTTCGCCCGCCGCGTGGCCAGCGACTTCAGCATCCTGGAAAAGGGACGGTGCGTCGCCGGCGGCTCAATCGGCGGCTTGACGGACGCTGTCGTACGCGCGCATTTGAGCGTCTAGAGATTCAGCTGCGCTTCGCTGACAAAAAACCGGACCATGCCCGCATAGGGGGCGTCGGCCTTCATCATCGTCTTTATCTCGTCGCGAATCTCCTGCTGCAGGGCAGGCTCAATACCGAGCGCCTCGAATCTCTTGAGTGATTTGATGAACAGGGCCAGTTTCGAACGCGTCTCCCACCGCGAGCTCTTCAGCTCCTGCCGATTGAGCCCGTAGCACTCGGTGACGGCGGCAAACGCCCGCTTCACGGCGACTGCGTTGGAAGCCGCGCGTATCTCCACTTCCTTCAACGAGTCGTCTGCAACCCATTTGAACAGCGGATCGGGATCGGTGACATACGGATCAACCAACCCGGCCTTTTCTTGGGCAGCCGTCGTCAGGAAGTCTGCGAACGCATGACCAGCGGCCAAGTCGAGCGCATCGGGCGTTAGTGTTTCGGCGAGCGTTGCGAGCGCTGCGGCCGTCGCACCGGCGGGAATCGTAGGGCCGGTCCACGGTCCAGTCGTGGCATGAATCGGAAATTTGTCGCCTTTGAAAACCTGGTTGCAGATCTGACATGCGTACACGTAGTTGTCGTAGCAGTACGCGAGCCACCAATACACGCTCTTGGGCCGGAAGTGTTCGACGTCTCCGTGCGCAACGGTATCGGTCTTCGACTCGCAGTACACGCACTTGCCGCCAGATTCGCGTTTGAGCTGAGGCTTCGCCGCCTTCCAAACCGTCGACTTGAACTCGAGCGTGCCGCCGGCCTTGCCTTCGAGCAGCTCCAGCGACTTTGCCAGGCGGCCGGAACCGCGAAACGCTGCTGGTATGGCTGCAACCGTGCGGAGGCGCTCGAGTTTCGTCACCGCGACCGTCCTTTGCGCCGCTTCGCCTTCGCCGGACGCTTGCCCTTGGCCTTCGTCGCAGCTGGTGGCGTTCGATCGAGCGCGGTCTTGATATCGCGGAGGAGCTTCTGCTGGCGGAGATCGCGCTTGGGAGTCTGGCTCCAATCGGGCAGGTCCTGCAGCGCTTCCTTGAGTTGCACGAACCTCGACTCCTCGTCCGGCGTTCTCTTCTTCTTATCGCGCAGCTCGACGTAGTCCTTCTTCATCGTCTCGACAGCGACCGATTCCATTGTCTCGAGACCGAATACCGGGCTCATCAGCAGCTGGTGCACCATCAGCGTGCGCGGCTCGATTGGCGACTGGTCGAGTACCGGGGCATCGGTCGGCTGCGGACGTCTCATCACGAAGAGCTCCCCTTCGCCAGCCTGCTGCGCCGTCAACACCGAGTGAGTGCTCACGATGAACTGGAAATTCGGAAACATGTCGGTGAGAAAATTCCTCAGTTGGCGCTGCCACACCGGGTGCAGGTGAAGATCGATCTCATCGACGAGCAGCACGCCGCGTGACGAGAGCGGATCGCGATAGTCCTCGAACGTGCTGGTGACGCGGAACAGCAGATCGCCGCACCATGCCGCCATGTTCTGATAGCCGTCGCTCAGATACGCGAGCGGGACCTCACCGTCGACCGTATCGAACAGAAGGTCGCGGCGGTCGCGGTCGATGCCCTTGAACGTCATCCCCGGTAGGAGCTTGCGCATCGCCTCGTCGACGATCCGCAAACCTTCGTCCTGGAGTCGGTAGTGCAGGTCAATGGCCCACGTCTCCAGAGGATTCAACATCGCGTCCGGGGAAAACAGCGTCGCCACGTTGTTCGCGCGGGCGTGTTGGAATCGCGACGACACAGGCTGGGTCGAGAGCTTCGCGCTGCTGAGCCGGCGGGATGCGCCGTACGCGATCACGAGATAGTTTCTAGCCGAGCGGGCAATGGCCCGGTCGAGCAGCTCGAGCGTCTCCTTATTTGTTTCGTAGACCTCTTTGATGGTGTCGCCACGCCTGATCCGAAGACTGGCGTGGCGCTGGTCGCCCTCGGCGGTCTCGAATTCGGCGCTGATGGTGCATTCTGCCTCTCCCGCTCGAATCCAGCTCTCGGGATCTCCGAGCAACTCGGCGAGCGCGGAGCTTCCGGCGAGCACAAGGCCCACCGATCGCATCAGCGTGCTCTTGCCTACGCCGTTCTCGCCGAGCAGGAGCGTCCATCTGCGCGGGACGCCCGACGACGTCTCGAGCGGCAGGCTCAAAGAACGGATACAGCGGACGTTGGTGAGCTCGACGCTTCTCAAGAACATGGCTGGGGATTATGCCAGAGATTCCAGCGGCCTGAGGCGTGTCAGACAATCACCTACAAGCAATCCGCGGCCGTCTGTGATATATTCATCTTATTAGAATATATGAAGGACCGCACGCATTTGAGTACCTTCGAGTTGATGGTGATGCTGGCGCTGGCGCGCCTCGGTGAGCAGGCCTATGGCGTGCCAATCGCGGCGGAAATCGCCAGGCAGAGCGGCCGAGACGTGTTGATAGGAAGCGTCTACGCGTCCCTCGAACGACTCCAGAAGAAAGGCTATGCCGCCTCCGCCCTGGGAGATCCCACGCCGGAACGGGGCGGACGCGCAAAGAAGTACTTCCGGCTCACGGCAAAGGGCGTGCGTGAAGCGCGCGACGCGCAGCGCACGTTGACCCGGCTCTGGCGGGGCTTCCCCCGACTGAAAGGACAGCACGCATGACACCATCACGACCGCCGGCACTCGCCACCTGGCTGCTCGAACGAACCGGGACTGATCCCGCCATCATCGGTGATCTCGCAGAAGAGTATGCACACGGACGGACGCCGTTCTGGTACTGGAAACAGGCGATCGTCGCGCTGGCGCCGACCACCGTTCGAGCCCTCAGGTGGTGTGCGGCACTGCCCGTCGCTTTGTTCGCAGCGGCGTCCGTACCGGAGATTATTTTGGCGATCTCGCGACCAATCTTCCACCCGGCAACCATCTTCCACCCGGCAACCATGATGCACTTCAACCTCTTGATGTACGCAAGTGCCTTCTTGATGGCGGCAATCTTCGTCAGCCTCGGAGTAGGCATCGTCCCTGCCCGGAAGGCTTCATTCGCCCGGATCGCGCTGACCGTCATGCTCTTGTGCGGGGCCGCACCGCTGGGGCTGTATTTCTTCGGAGGCCCTTTGCGCCTGCAACCAGCTTTGATGGGAATCAGTATCGCGCTCGGGGGAATGGTGGGATATCTGCCCTGGCGAGCCGCGCGTGAGAACTCAGCGAGGGACGGGTCCCTCGACGCCACTACGCACGATTGATTCGATCCGCGCTGCGAGCTCGCGTGCGTTCTCAGGACTAGGATTTTCGATCTTCGGCGCGACCACAGGCGCGTGTACCTGGAGCGTCACATGCCCCGGACATGTCATGAGACGGCCCTTCTTCATGACGTGAATGCTCCCAGAGACCGACAAGGGCACGATCGTGAGCCCCGCCTCCAGCGCGAGTAGAAAGCTGCCGGCTTTGAAGCGGCCGACGCGGCCGTCCGCGCTGCGCGTGCCCTCCGGAAAGATGATCAGCGAGATCCGATCGGCGACGAGCCTGCGCCAGCGGCTGAGAATGCCCGAGCGATCTGGATTGCGGCGATCGACGAGCAAATGCCCTGCGCGTTGCAGGTGCCAGCCCAGAAATGGGAACCGGCCGAGCGACTCCTTCGCGATGATACGGAGCTGAAACGGCAGCGTCGCAAAGATGACTGGAATATCGTAAATACTCTGGTGGTTCGAAACGAACACGTACGTTTCGTCCGGCAGCACGCGTTCGAGGCCGCTCACGCTCACGTCCACTCCGGTAGTCGCCAGGATCAGCCATGCCCACGCCCGCGCGCACCAGTGCGCGTAATGGCCCTGTCGATCGACGAACGTGGACAGAATAGACAGCGTGCCCAGCACGATGGTGTAGACACCGATGGCGGGAATCAGAAAAAAGACGGTCCTCCACCAGTGGAATGGCGGAACTCTCAAGTGCCCTGGCGTGCGCGCCGTCTGTCTTCGCGCTCGATCGGCGTCGGTTGCGCGTTGGCGTCGATGAAGCGGCCGAAAATCATCTTGCCGGCAGTTGTCTGGAGCACGCTGGTCACCACGACGTCGATCGTCTTGCCGATCATCGCCCGCGCGTTGTCCACGACCACCATGGTCCCGTCGTCGAGGTAGGCCACACCCTGGTTGTATTCCTTGCCTTCCTTCAGGATGAACACCTTCATCGTCTCGCCCGGCAGCACCACCGGTTTCAGCGAGTTGGCGAGCTCGTTGATGTTGAGCACGTCGACGCCGCGGAGCTGGGCAACCTTGTTGAGATTGAAGTCGTTGGTGACGATCTTGCCCTGAAGGGTTCTGGCGAGCTCGATCAGCTTGAGATCGACTTCCTTGACGTCGGGGAAATCGGCGTCAGAGATGATGACGTCGAGTCCGGCCATCTTCTGAATGCGCTGCAGAATGTCGAGGCCGCGTCGCCCGCGGTTGCGCCGGAGCGAGTCGGCGGAGTCGGCCACCTGCTGCAGCTCTTTCAGCACGAATTGCGGAACGACGAGAGTTCCGTCGACAAATCCCGTTTCGCAGATGTCCGCAATGCGGCCGTCGATGATGACGCTGGTATCTAGAATCCGGTACCGGCGCTGCGCCTGCGAGCGCTGGGTGAAGAGGCCGGCGAGCCGTTCGGGATCCAGCCACTCTCCGGATTTCGCGCCAAGCACCATACCAATGTAGGGCAATGAAAGGAGGAGGAGCGTGTGGAGGAAGATGACGGCGAGATTTTCGCCGTTCGCCCAGAAATGGGCGTCGCCGATCAACCGCGCGAGCAGCAGCCCAACAGTGCCGCCAATGAGCGCGCCCACGATGTCCGCGAGCGGGGTCTGGCGGAGCCGATCTTCGAGGAGGATGACGAAGCCGGCAATGACCGCGCCAAGGCCGATATTGAGCAGCGCACCACCGCCAAAAGGGCGCAGCGATTGCGCACAGTACGCGACCACGGCGACGAAGACGATGCGGGCGATCGCTCCCCACCTCATAGGATGGTCATTGTAGTAGTGCCTGCAAAGCTTCGTCTACAGTCCTCACGCCCACGAGCGCGCAATTGGCGGGGCGCTCGGACGTCGGAAGATCCGCGTTGGCCAGAGGAATGATGCACCGCTCAAAGCCCATGCGCGCGGCTTCGCGCAGTCTGAGTGCCGGTTGCGTGATGGCGCGCACTTCTCCACCCAGTCCCACTTCGCCGAACACGGCAGTGCTCGAACCGACTGCGCGATTCTTCACGCTCGACGCGACGGCCGCCACGACACCAAGATCCGCGGCCGGCTCATCGACGGTCATGCCGCCGGCAACGTTGACGTACACGTCTTCGCCGAGCAGGTGAAGACCGGCGCGCTTTTCGAGGACGGCGAGGAGCAGAGAGAGCCGCTGCTGGTCGATGCCGCTCGCCATACGTCTGGCGTTGCCGAACGTACTGCTGCTGACGAGGGCTTGCACTTCTACCAGTATCGGGCGCGAGCCCTCGATGCAGCACAACACCGCGGATCCAGGCTTGCCGATCGACCGCTCGGCAAGGAACAACTGCGAGGGATTCGGCACCTCGCGTAACCCGGTGCTCGTCATTTCGAAGACGCCCAGCTCGCTGGCGGCGCCAAACCGGTTCTTGAATGCGCGGACGACGCGGTGCGCGTGATGGCGTTCGCCTTCGAAGTAGAGCACCGTGTCGACCACGTGCTCGAGCGCTTTTGGGCCGGCCAGGTTTCCGTCCTTCGTGACGTGTCCGACCAGCACGATCGGTACATTGCGGCCCTTCGCAGCAAACAGGAGGTGGGTCGCGACCTCGCGCACTTGCCCGATGCTCCCCGGCGCCGATTGGAAGCGGGCGGAGAAGATCGTCTGAATCGAATCGACGACCACCAGCGCCGGCTTGAGACGCTCGATCTCTTCGAGGATGCGCTCGAGGCAGGTCTCCGCAAGGAGATACAGCGGCGCGCGATCGACGGCCAGACGCTCGCCGCGCAGCTTGATCTGATGTTCCGACTCTTCGCCGGAGCTGTACAGCACCGGGCCGACATTGCGTGCGACGTGAGCAGCGACTTGCAGCAGCAAGGTGGATTTACCAATGCCGGGCTCGCCACCGAGCAGAACAAGGGCGCCTGGAACGATGCCGCCGCCCAGGACGCGATCGAATTCGGCGATGCCCGACGACATGCGCGGCGCGTCGGATGTTTGAATGTCGCTGTACAGCTTCGCCGATGCTCCTCCGGACACGAGGCCGTAGCGATGATTCGCCGTCACAGGCGCGGTCTGCGGCACCGGCTGCTCTTCGACGAGCGAGTTCCATGCACCGCAATCCGGGCAGCGCCCGAGCCACTTCTGCTGTTGGCTCCCGCACTCCTGGCATGCGAAGACTGTCTTGGGGGGTTTCACTCAGGGAGGATAGTACATCGTCTGGTGCTGGCTGTAGCTCGTAGCCGGTAGCTCGTAGCCGGTAGCTGGTAGCCGGTAGCTGGTAGCTGGTAGCCGGTAGCCTGGGCGCTGGACGCGCCAATAGCCCCGAAGAGCTGCGGGTGTTTCAGGCCCAACAGCGTGGCGCCCCGGCCGCAGCACCAATGCCTTCCTCCCAGACAATGCCACGACGTCCGCGTCTCGAATCAGTCCAACACCCCAACGGCAGGGCTCGACCAGCTCGCGTCTGAGCCGCTTCGGGACGCATTCATCGAGGAGAAGGCGCATGAGCCACGAGCTGCTTCATGTGGTCGAGCACGCCGATCGCCTGGGCTCTCTCAACCGTCGGAAAGTCGTCGAGGAATTCCGCCAGCGGTCGGCCGTGTTCCAGATAGTCGAGCAACGCCCGAACTGGTACACGCGTGCCCACGAACACGGGCGTTCCCCCGAGAATGTCGGGGTCCGAGTGCACGCCCGGGATCTTGTCGTCCATGGCTCTACCCTCTTCGATTCAGTTCTTCCGAGTATACGCCCGTCATCTCCCGGTCGTCCGTTTGGTGGAATAGACCGGGTCACCGCCCTCGCGTCCAGGTATTCGGCCTAGAGCCCAAAGCCAGAAGCCTGCCCGCAACCCAAAGCCAGCGTCCTCAGAGCGGAGACGCGGTGGTGTACTGCACCGGTAGACGCCCGTCGCTGTCGAGGACTGGGGTCCCGCGGCGGAGTCGCAGGACGGCAATGTGGAGCCATACCAGACTCCAGACGGTGAAGCCGAGAAGGACGAGGAAGGCCAGCTGCGGGACTCCGCTCCAGCGGCCCAACATGCCGAACGCGGGAGGCAGGAAGAAGCCGCCAAGGGCGCCCAACATCCCGACCACGCCTCCCACCGCACCGACATCGCTGGGAAAATAGTCTGGAATGTACTTATAGACCGATGCCTTGCCGATGCCCATGGCGCAGCCGAGCAGAAACATCAGGGTCGCAAATGGAATTACGCCCAGGCGATAGCTGACGGTGAACGGCGCACGGTTCGCTCCCGCCTGGACATCCGCGACGAATGTCCCGCTTGGGATCGAGAGGAACACCAGCGAGACAGTCATCACGATGAAGACCGCGTAGGTGACGCTGCGAGGTCCCCATCGATCGGCAAGATACCCGCCTGCCGGTCGCAGCAGGCTCGCAGGTAGGATGAACGTGGCCGCCAACAGTGCGGCGGTCGACAGCGACACGCCGTACGCGTCGATGTAGAACTTGGGTAGCCAGGCTGACAACGCCACGTACGCCCCGAACACCACGACATAGTAGAGACCGAAACGCCAAACACGCACGTGGCGAAGTGGCGACAGTGCGTCCCGCAAAGGACGACCGCGGCCGGGCCGACGGTCGGGCGTCGGGCAGATAAAGAAGATCGCCACGGCCATGACCACCAGGAGCGCGGAATACACCGCAGGGATGAAGCGCCAACCGCCGGGTATGGCGCCTCCAAGGTAACCTGCCGCCGGCACGAGCGTCAGAATGCCGGGCACAAAGACGAGCAGCAGCTTCGTCCCTGCTGCGCCGACGTTGCCCGCTCCGAAAATTCCCAGCGCCGTTCCCTTGAGGCGGGATGGAAACCACGCGGAGTTCCACGCGATGCCCACGGAGAACGAGTTGCCCGCCAGGCCGCACAAGATCGCGCAGATCAACAGCTGGTTGAAGGTGGTGGCGTGACTAAACAGATAGGCGGAGAGCGCCGTGCCCAGCAACAACAACATCATCATCAGCCGTCCGCCGTAGGCATCGGCCCAGATGCCGAAGTTCAATCGCAGGAGGGATCCGGAGAGAATGGCGGCAGCCATCAGCCACTCGAGCTGCGCATCGCCGAGCTGCAACTCCCGACGAAGAGGAATCCCGAGCACTCCCAGCATCAGCCAGACGTTGAAGAGCAGCGTGAATGCCGCTGTCGAAAGCCACAGGACACGCCTGCGCGGCCCGGACGATTCAGGTGCCTCCAGCCGACCGACGTCGCGCTGGGCACTCACAGGCTGATCACGATCTCGCCGTCTACGATCTTGACCGCATAAACGCGCACGCACTCACCCACTTCGCTCCCCGCGCCGTCCTTCAGATCGAATCGACGGGAATGAAGCGGACAGATGACTTTGCCCCCGCCCATCACGCCTTCGGACAGCGGCCCATTCCGATGCGGGCACCGGTTCTGCGTGGCGAACAGGCGACCGTCACGCTGCCGGAAGACGGCGATCTCCTCCGCGCCAACGACATAGCAGCGGCCCTGCCCCTCCGGGATTCTGGTGAGACTGCCCAGATTCACCGTCGACGTTGCGATGACATCAGCCATTGTTTTCGGCAACCTCCAGCGCGTACGCGAGCTCGGCTTCGTTGAACTGCGCGTGATGGATCGGCACCTCGGCTTCCTGCCATGGATCGCGATAGGCATCCACGGCTTTCTGGATGTCCGCATCGAGCCGGTCGCCAATACCCAGGCTGTCCTCGATCAGAATCTTCCGCAGGTTGTCGATCCCGACCCGTTCGACAAAGTGGTACGTCCGTTCGAGATATCTGCCGTGCTCGCGGTAATACTGAATGAATCTGCCCATGTACTTGAGCACGTCTTCATGCGTGGCGACGGTGCACAGCAGATCGCCCTTCCGAACGCTTCCGCCCGCGGCGCCACCGAGGTAAATCTCCCATTGCCCGCCTTCGATGGCGACCGCACCCAGATCCTTCACGTACGCCTCCGAGCAGTTGCGGGGACAGCCGGCTGTGGCCAACTTCATCTTGTGTGGAGACTCGACGCCCTGGAAGCGGCGCTCAATTTTCTGCGCAAGCGCAATCGAATCGCCGACGCCGTACCGACAGAAATCGGTTCCCACGCAGCTCTTGCACGTGCGGAACGACTTTGTGTAGGCGTGGCCGCTCGGCATGCCGAGGTCTTTCCACACACCAGGGAGGTCGTCCTTCTTGATGCCCAGCAGGTCGATACGCTGACCGCCCGTGATCTTCACAGTGGGTACGTTGTATTTGATGGCCACCTGGGCGATGCGCATCAGCTCGTCCGGGGTCGTCACGCCGGCGTAGATGCGGGGGACCACCGAGAAGGTTCCATCCTTCTGAATATTCGCGTGCACGCGATCGTTGATAAAGCGCGCATCGCGCTCGTCGTCGTACTCGTCGGGCCAAAGCGTCTTCAAGAGCGACGCCAAGCCGACTTTGCTGCCAGGATCCTCTGTTCCACCCGCAAGCTCCTGGAACACCGCGCTCACGGACTTGAGCCCCCGGCTTTTGATCTCGGCGACGAGCTGCGATTTTTCCAGCGGCACACCGGGAACGTAGTAGTGTTCGGTCGGGTCGTAGCCAACTTCACCGAGACACGATTCCAGCAACTGCGCGACCAGCCCTTTACAGGATCCGCAGCCCAGACCGGCTTTCGTGCACGCACCGACCTTGGAGACACTCCGGCAGCCCTTGTCTTGAATGGCGTCGACGATCTGCCGCTTGCTGACTCCGTTGCAGTTGCAGACCTGCGCGTTGTCCGGCAGATCGGATGCTTGAAGCAGGGCCACACCCGTGGGCGATCCAAACAGGAGGTCGGCCCGGCGTGCAGGTACTTTGGTGCCGGCCATGAACATCTGCATGAGCGTGCTCGCCGCTTCGATCTCGCCGAGCAGGATGGCTCCGGCGATCTCGCCGTCGCGGACCACGATCTTCTTGTAGATGCCATGGGCCGGCTCGCGATAGACGACGACTTCATCGGCTGGATCGGTCGATCGCGTCTCCCCCATCGAGGCCAGCTCCACGCCCATCACCTTCAACTTCGTGCCCAGCTTCGAGCCGAGATAGGCGGCGGCCGGATTGGCGTCCGTGATGACGTCCGCCAGCACGTTCGCCATTTCCCAAATGGGATCGACCAGCCCGTACGTCTTGCCGCGATGCTCGACGCACTCACCGAGCGCGAAGATAGCGGGATCGCTGGTTCGCATCTGGTCGTCGCACACGATGCCCTTCCCGACAGCCAGACCAGAAGCCGCGGCCACTTCCGTGATGGGCCGGATGCCCGCGCTGACGACCACCATGTCGGTTTCCAGCGTCGACCCGTCCTTGAATTCCAGATGCGAGATGCGGCCATCTGTCCGGACAATTCTGGTGGTGATAGCGTTACTCAGTACATTGATCCCCATGCCGCTGATGGTCGCGCGAAGCATGTCGCCGGATTCCTGGTCGAGCTGCGCCATCATCAACTGCGGCGCAGCTTCGAGGATCGTGACGTCGACATCGTGCGTCAGCAGCCCGCGCGCGGCCTCGAGCCCCAGCAGCCCACCGCCAATGACCGCCGCTCGTCGGCTTGCTTTGGCATAGTCAGCGATGCGGCTGCAATCGTCGATGGTGCGGAAGAGAAACGTCCCCGGTCCGCCAAAACCCTCCATCGGCGGCACGAACGGCCGCGACCCCGTCGCGATGATGACGTGATCGTACGGTACCTCGATCGGCGCCGCGTCCTCTTCGCCCTCCGCATCTTCCGCGTATGCCAGAGCCGTTTTTTTCAAGGGCGCGCCCATCACGACGCGACGTTCGCGATCGATGCGAGCGGCCTTGACGCCGGCGTGGAGCGTGACGCCGTTGTCGCGATACCACGACAGCGGATTCATGAAGATGTCCGGCGCGGACTGAGTCCCGTTGAGCACGTTGCTCAGGAGAATGCGGTTGTAGTTCCCATAGGGCTCGGCGCCGAGCATCACGATGTCGAACCGATCGGGCGCCCGTTTCAGGATCTCCTCGACCACTCGTGCTCCGGCCATGCCGTTTCCAACGACGACAAGTTTTTTCATTCGGTCCGCTCTACTCGCACTGCGCTCTGTTTGTAGTTGGGTTCGCGTGAAATCGGGTCGAAGGCGCTCTGCGTCGCCTGATTGGCGTTGGCCGTCGCCCAGTGAAACGGGACAAATACCTGACCCGGCGCCACGGTCTCGGTGAGCCGCAGCTCCAGGTTCGCGATGCGGCCGCGCCGCGACACGACATCCACGCGCTCGGTGACGTGCAGCCGGAGCTTGCGGGCATCGCGCGGGTTCATTTCAACCCATGGGTTCGGTGAGAGCCGCTCGAGAATCGGCACCTCGCCCGTTTTCGTCCGCGTGTGCCAGTGCTCGACCGTCCGACCGGTGTTGAGCACGAACGGATACTCCGGCACCGGCTGTTCGGGAAACGGCTCCCATGCGACCGCGATCAGGCGCGCCTTGCCATCCTCTGTTTGAAAACAGCCGTCGGTATAGAGGCGTTTTGTTGCATCGGCATCGGCGGCCCCCGCCGGATGCGGCCACTGAATGCCACCGAGCCTGCCGATGGCTTCGTACGTCATCCCCGAGTAGTCGCAGAGCCGACCCGCAGAGACACGCTTCCACTCTTCGAACGCCTGTTCCGGCGACGTCCATCCGGGAAACAGCTCGTCGGCGCATCCGAGCGTCCGCGCGAGATGGAGAAAAATGTCGAAGTCGCTTCGGGCTTCACCGGGTGGATCCACCGCGCGGTTGACTTTGCTGACACGGCGTTCGGAATTGGTGTACGTGCCGTCCTTTTCCCCCCAGATGGCTGCCGGCAGCACGAGGTGCGCGAGCTCGGACGTCGGCGTCGGATGGAACCCGTCCTGGACCACTAGAAAGTCGAGCGTTTCGAGCGCCTGACGCAGCACGCCTAAATTTGGAAACGACACGATCGGGTTCGTGGCGATCACCCACAGGGCGCGGATGCGCTTGCTCAACGCCGCTTCGATGATGTCGGGATACGCTAAACCCCGCGCTATGGGAATCCGACCGACCGGTACGTTCCAGATGGCGGCAACCGCTTCTCGATCTTCCGCACGCTCGAACTTGCGATAGCCCGGCAGCGAAGACGCAAATCCTGCTTCGCGTGTCCCCATGGCGTTGCATTGGCCCGTAATGGAGAACGGCGCCGCGCCCGAGCGACCGATGTGCCCCGTAATCAACGCCAGATTGTTGATGGCGTTGACGGTCTCGGTCCCTTTCGTGCTGTGGTTCACTCCCATCGTCCAGCCGATGAATCCCGCTCGAGCGTTGCCGTAGAGCAGCGCCGTCTGACGAATGAGATCGGGTGCGAGCCCGGTGACGTGCGAAACACCCTCGGGCGTGTACTGGCGGACCGACGCTCGCAGCTCCTCGAACCCGGTCGTGTGCGCGGCGATGTATTCACGGTCGATCAGATCGGCCTCGATGAGCACGTAAATCAAGGCGTTGATCAGCGCGAGATCCGACCGTGGCTTCACAGGTAGGTGCAGATCCGCCAGCATCGCGGTCTTGGTGACGCGCGGATCGACGACGATCAGGGTCTTGCCGGGGTTGGCCTCGAGCCGTTGCCAGAGGATGGGATGGTTTTCGGCGATATTGGCGCCGATCAGGAGGATGACGTCGGCACGCTCGAGATCCTCGTAGGCGCCCGGCGGCCCATCGCTACCGAACGACCGCTTGTATCCGGCAACTGCTGTCGACATACAGAGCGTGGTGTTGCCGTCGTAGTTGCGCGTGCCCAAACCCAGCTGCACGAGCTTGCCGAGCGTGTAGAACTCCTCGGTCACAAGCTGGCCGGTGCTGATGACGCCGACAGATTCGGGTCCGTACTTCTGCTGCGTTTCGCGGAATCGTTGCGCCATCGTGCCGATGGCTTCGTTCCAGCCGACGCGCTCCAATCCACGCGGACCGCGCAGCAATGGATGGGTCGCACGACTCGACGCGTGCAACATGTCGTGTTCCGAAAGCCCCTTGGGGCACAGCAGGCCGGTGTTGACCGGATGATCGGGGTTGCCGCGCACACTCACGGCGCGGCCATCCTTCACGCCAATGAACATGCCACAGCCGACCGAGCAGTATCCACACGTGGTGGAGACCCAGCGATCGGGAATCTTCCGAGTCGCCGTATGCCCCATGACGGGATCGACGCCGTACGTGTAGCGTTCCGCATGCGTGTCGAGCCCGAGCAGTCGCTTGAGCGTCGCGCTCACGCTGCCTCGCTTCCCAGGTACGGGACCGACATGTGCTTTGGCACGACGCTGACGAAGAAGAGGTAGCGTCCCAGAATTTCCCCGGCCAGCGCGAGCAAGAAAGCCAGCCACAACACCAGCGGATTGACGGTGAACAGCGGCAGAGCAATCGCTCCGACGGCGAGCAGGACGCCTCGCGTGAGCAAATGGCGCAAGAGGGTCGTGGCGAGCAGTCGTCCTGTAGCCTGCAGTTCGACACTATCGGACACGCTCAGCCTCAGTACCCGCAGCGCAAGAACGACGACCAGCGTCCCGCCCGTGGTGGCCGCCGCTAGCGTGAGCCAGCGCGAATCACCCGTCCCAACCGCCGCAGCAAACAACGGCCCGAGCGTTGCGGCCGTCAGATTGAACTGCACGAGAGTGAACGGGGTGTCCCATGCGGGCCGCGACGGCACTCGATAGATATATGCGCTCGAAGCGACGCCGCCGATGCCAAGCATGACGGTCATCGCGCCTACCGCGAGCCCGCCGGGGATCTGCGTCCACAGCGACACCGCATAGAGACACGCCACGGCAGAAAACGCCGTGAAGAGCAACACCTCCCTGCTCAACCACGAGCGTTTCCACATCTTGAGAGCGCGGTAGGCGTATGCTGGACGTCCGAGGTGCAGCGTTGACGCCGCCAGCGCCAGACCGCCAACCAGCAACGATGTCAATGAGGCGACACCCAGCCGCTGAGAGCCGCCGAGTAACTGGAGCAGCCAAATCGTGGCAAACGCACCGACGGAAAGTTGCGTGAGTACCGTCATGACGATCAGCGGCCAGTGCGGCTCGGCAATCGTCAGGCTCGCGATATCGACGGGACGTGCGTTCGGAGGCAGATTCCGTGGCAAGGTGATCCGCGTGGTCGAGATACTTTGATCGGCTGCGGGCAGTCCAGGCGCGACGGCGGCTACCGCGGTGCGCCAATCGTCGATCTTGACGATTTCCACCTGAATGGCGCCCGTGGGACAGGCCGACACGCACGCCGGGGACTGGCCCAGCCCGAGACGGCTGTGGCAGAGATCGCACTTGCTGACAACCCCGCGCTCGGGGTTGTATTGCGGCACACCGTACGAGCAGTTCCACGTGCAGTACTGGCACCCGATGCACGTGTCGGCGCTGTGCAGGACGATGCCGTTCGAGGCGTCCTTTGTGTATGCGTCGACGGGACAGCCGCTGAGGCAGGTCGGGTCAACACAATGATTGCAGCCCATCGAGAGGTACGAACGAAGCGTCTGGGGATAGAACCCACCTTCGATCTCGCCGACTCGCCGCCAGTTGATCGAGGCGGGATTGCCGTTCTGCTCGTTGCACGCAACGACGCAGCACTTGCAGCCGATGCACTTGCCCATGTCGAAGTGGAAGCGGTACTGCTCTCCAGGCCCCGGCGCGCGAAGAGGTACACGCGCGGGAGCGGACATAGGGACGGCACCGCCGGGCAACGAGACGGGCGCGCGTCCGGCCGGCGTCAGCACATACGTGACGCCGTCCTCCGTGGCGCGCTTGAGCAACGGAAGCAGCGGCGTCAAGAGAACACACCTGTAGCTGGCGGAATGAACACTCCGCTGTCTTGAGCAAGCGCTATGCCCCAATCAATCGGCTTGCATGCAGAGTCTTAAGTTATTGTGTAATAGAGGCTTAGTCCCAAAAAAGCTGTGTCGTTCCGCCCGTTGAAGAACCGACAAATATGGTCATAGCTGGCGAGCAAATCGACAACGCCGAAGGTTTCTGAAATCTCGACGACTAGAGAACGCATGATGGAGGCCTTGAGGCGGGAGGCGTTTAGCCATACGGCGACAGGATTGTCTGAAAGCATCTAGTGTATCGACAAATACGTGCATGTGGCTCTGCCTTAGGCCGAATCACTGAATCGCGTTTGCCAGAGCAACGAGCTTCTCTTCGCTGGTATTGGTCGCACTGACGATGTAGACGCGATTGGCTGTATTCCAAAAGAAGCAGATCACGTCCGGTCCGCTGAGATCGCCGACGATGATGCCGGTTCCAGATCGCAAGTGCACGTCATGAACGGGTTCGCGCTCAGGAAAATGGAGAACCAGCGCAGGATTGGCCTCGAATTTGGCCCCGAGACTGGACGCTTCGCTCGCGCGCCTGCCGAACACCCGGAAGGCCATCTCCATGAACCGGCCGAATTGAAACCCCATCGGAATATTCATTCTGAACGGCGCAGACTGCATCACTTCAACATCGTCGTACTCCGCGACCACGACCGGTCCTGCTTCAGCCATCAGCGTGAGGCCTTCCCATTCTCTTGGCACCGTGATGTCACGCACACCGGTGCGGGCCAGCGCTTGTTCGATGTCGGACGTTTTCAACGGCTTGGTTTCAAGGACCAGACGCTTCACCACTGACAGCTTCGGAATACCCTTCAGCGTTCCGGCCGGAGGCAGTGACGGCCTGAAACCCGCGAGCCTTTCGGCGCCGGCGATGTCGCTCACGCTTTCCTGAGCGTAAGGCTTGGCCTCCATGGTGAACACTGCGGTGATGCCTTCCGACAGATTCTCATCGTCGACGCGAACAACGGCCACGCGATCCAGCACCAGACGATTCCACAGTTGCTGCGCTACAGCACGTGGCCCAGGCAGCACGATGAGCGCGAGAGATGCCGCGGCCGCCCAAGCCACCCATACTCGACGCGGTTGAACGGGCGCTCCTTGACGCTCGCGCAGCCTTGCGCGCGCGCGAACCACGTCCGGTTGAAATTCGTTCCCTGGCTCCAATGCGTTGAGTCGTTCTTCGACCCCTTCACTCTCGTTTATGTCGTTATTGCTGCCCATAGCGTTTCACGTACTCCTTTCGGAAGGCTGCTCTCGCCCTGCTGAGCAGCTTCCCAACCGAGGTGGGAGACATCGATAAAGCGGCGGCGAGCTCATCGTAGGGAAGACCATCGCTGCGCAAGAGCAGAAGAGCAGCTTGGTGTGAGGCGATATTGGCCAGTACTAGGCGAACGCGTCCTTGTTCCTCCGCACTCGAAAGAAGCTCGTGCGGCGTTCGTGGAGATGCGCAGAACAGGGTCAGTAGTGGCTCGTACCGAGCCCGCCGTGCCCGGCGTCGCAATTCGTCAAGTGCGAGCCGAACGGCAGTCCGGTACAACCAGCCTCCTGAGTGGTCACCCTGGGCTTGAGGGGTTTTCCACAGTCTCCAGAAGGTTTCGACGGCTAAGTCCTCAGCACGCGCCCGATCGCCGATGACCCGCGCAATGACGCGTGCGATGCGCGCGTAGTCGGAGTGGAAGATCGCCTCGAAATCGAACGAGGCCAGGGACGCAGCGGCGGCCTCCGCTGCCTCAAGGGGTGCGTGCATATTCTATTAACGCGCGGGAACCGGACTTTGTGACAGAGGGAGCCCGCCGGACCCAAAGCCAAAAGCCTAGAGCCCAGCCGCTACCAGCCACCGGCTACCGGCTACCAGCTACCAGCTACCAGCTACCGACTGATAGATCCGCTCGATCCGCGTGCCGACACGGCAGAGCACCTCGTAGGGGTTCGTACCGATCGCGGCGGCGATCTCGCGGACTTCGATGCGATCGTCTCCCTGCGCGCCGACAATGACCACCTCGTCGCCGGTCTCCACGCTTACGTCCGAGACATCGACCGTGATCATGTCCATGTTCACGGCGCCCACGATGGGCGCGCGTTTTCCGCGGATGAGCACGGAGCAAGCGCCAGCCATCCGGCGATCGAGGCCGTCGGCGTAGCCGGCGGGCACGACGGCGATGCGGCCCGGCTTCGGCACAGTCCAACGCGCTCCGTAGCCGACGATTTCGTCCACTTTGATGCCCTTGACGGCAACGACTCGGCTTCGCAGGGACATCACAGGTTGCAGCGGAATCGTCGACGCGAGCGGTGGCGGAATGACGCCGAACATCATCAGGCCCGGACGCACGAGGTCGAACCACACGCGCGAGTCGCGCAGCGTCGCCGCGCTGTTTGCCGCATGGCGCAGCCGGGGATTGATGCCGAGTTGCGGAAGGCGCGCGAGAACCTGATCAAAACGCTCGCGCTGTGTCTGAAACAACGGGTAGTCGGGATCGTCTGCCGTCGCGAAGTGGGTATACACGGCTGTGATGTCGAGATTGCGGCTCGCGATGAGATCCGGCAGCGTATGCTCCAGATTATCGAAGCGCAACCCCAGCCGGTTCATCCCGGTGTCGATCTTCAGATGACAGCTCAGCGTGACTCCGTGCTTCGCCGCCGCGGCCTGCAAAGATCGCCCGGCGCCGGGCGTCGAAATGGTCGGTGTGAGGTGGTGCTCGAACACACCGTCGACATCGCTGACGCCAAGCGCGCCGAACACGAGAATCTCAGCGGTGACACCCGCCTGACGAAGCACGATGCCTTCTTCGATGTCGGCGCACGCGAGAATCTTCGCGCCAGCCTCTTGCAATGCGAGCGCGACAGCCGGCGCGCCGTGACCGTACGCGTTGGCTTTGACAACGCCAACGATGCCGGGGGTTAGGCCGACCTGAAGGTCGGCACTACGTACGGAGCCGTCGTCGTGCTTGGCTTTAGGCGAGCTGGCATTGGCCGCGAGAAATTCGCTGATCGCGCGGAAGTTGGATTGAAGGGCGCCCAGGTCGACATGGGCGAATGTGCAGCGCCCTCGGCTTGTCACCGTCGTACTTCGAGATTGCCGAAGCGCGTTTCCGATTTCAGGAATGCGAGCCGGATCATGCCGGTCGGGCCGTTACGCTGCTTGGCGATATTCACTTCGGCGATGTTCTCGTCCTCAGGCTTCACATCGGGATATTGATCGGGTCGGAACAGCAGCATGACGACGTCCGCGTCCTGCTCCAGGGCGCCGGACTCGCGGAGGTCCGAAAGCATCGGCCGGTGGTCCGACCGTGCCTCGGGCGCGCGGCTCAGCTGCGAGAGGATGACGACCGGTACACTCAGTTCCTTGGCCAGCACTTTCAACGAGCGCGAGATCGCGGCCAGCTCGAGAGTGCGGTTCTCGAAGCGGCCGCGCCCCTGCATCAGCTGGATGTAGTCGACCACCAGCAGGTCGAGACCATGCTCCGCCATGAGGCGGCGCGACTTCGCCCTCATCTCGAGCACACCGATGCCGGGCGTGTCGTCGATGAACACCTTGGCTTCGCTCAACGTGCCGAGTGCGTGCGAGAGGCGGCCCCAGTCGCTCTCGACGAGAAATCCGGTGCGCAGGCGATGGCTGTCGATGCGCGCCTCGGACGTGAGCATTCTCAGGAACAACTGCTCCTTCGACATTTCGAGGCTGAAGATGCCGACCGTGCGGCCCGTCTTCGTGCCAACGTGCTGCGCGATGTTGAGCGCGAGCGCAGTCTTCCCCACCGAGGGTCGCGCCGCGATGATGACCAGGTCGCCCGCCTGAAAGCCCGCGGTCAGCTCGTCAAGATCGGCGAAGCCAGACGGCACGCCGGTGATCAGCTGCTTGCGCTCGTGCGCCTGCTCGATGGCGGCGAAACTCGCATGGGCGAGCTGGCGCATCGAGACGAACCCGGCGCGCACGCGATCTTCCGCGATCGCGAAGATCGACTGCTCGGCTTCGTCGAGAATCTGGTTGGGCTCCAGCTCCGCTTCGTAGGCGGTCGCCAGAATCTTGTTCGCCGAGAAAATCAGATTGCGCAGCGTCGACTTCTCGCGGACGATGCGCGCGTAGTACTCGACGTTGGTCGCGTGGGGCAGGCCGTCAACGAGGGCCGCGATGTAGGCGGGTCCGCCGACTTCGTCGAGCTCTCCCGACCTCGAAAGCTCTTCCTTGAGCGTAATGAAGTCGATGGCGTTGCCGCGCTCGCTGAGCTGGATCATCTTCTCGAAGATCCGGCGGTGTGCGTCGCGATAGAAATCGCGTGGGGTGAGAACCTCGGCGGCCTGGTTGAAGGCGTCGTTGTGGATCAGGACGGCGCCGAGCACCGACCGCTCGGCTTCGAGGTTGTGCGGCAGCGTACGATCGACTGCAACCGCCTCGGCCATGACAGCTACCAGCTGCCAGCTATCAGCTGTCAGCTCCCAGTTCCCAGCTCCCAACAAAACCCTGGAAGCTAGAGGCTGGCAGCTTGCAGCTGATCGCTGGAAGCTATTCGGTTTTCTCCGCGGCTGGCGCCAGCGCGGGCTCGGGCTTGCCTTCGGCCACGACGCGGACCGGCATCTGCACGACGACCGTGGGATGCAGCTTCACGGGCACCGTCTTCTCGCCAAGTTTCTTGATCGGCTCACGCAGTCCGATTTTCCGCTTGTCGATCTCGAAGCCCTGCTTGGCAAGCGCCTCGGCAATATCCGCGGACGTAACGGACCCGTAGAGCGCCCCGGTCTCGCCGACCTTGCGGCTGACGACGACCTGGATGCCGCTCATCCGCGACGCGATTTCCTCGCATGCCGTTCGCTCCACTGCCTCCTGGGCGTCGGCCTTCACGCGCTCGCGGGCGATCTGCTTCATGTTGCCGGGCGTCGCAATAAGGGCGAGCTTGCGGGGCAGCAGGTAGTTGCGCGCATACCCGGCTGCGACCTTCACGACCTCGCCGCGCTTGCCGACATTTTCCACGTGGTCTCTGAGTATGACTTCCATGGGCCTCTCCAAAGCTTTCAGCCGCCAGCTGCCGGCTGCCAGCAACTCAAAGCTACTGGAAGCTGGAAGCTGACAGCTGACGGCTATTCAGTGACGTAAGGAATCAACGCGAGCTGTCTCGCGCGCTTGATCGCGGTCTGCAGCTTGCGCTGGTGCGTCGCGCACGTACCCGAGATGCGGCGCGGCAGAATCTTGCCGCGCTCCGGCACGAAGGGTCCCAGCAGCTTCACATCCTTGTAATTGACGTCGTCAATCTTGTCTGCGCAGAACTTACAGACCTTGCGGCGACGGAACAGCGACTTTTTCTTGTCATCTTTCTTGTCGCCACCGCGGCCGCCGCGGCTGTCCGATGATGACGATGAGCGTCCTCGTCCTTCACGCATGACTACATCCCCTCCTCAAGGTCGACGCCAAAGCGATCGTCGTCATCTTCGTTGCGCTGCGGGCCTTCCCCAGGTTGCCGATCGGGCGGCAGGCCGCGGGCCACGCGCCGCCGCTGCGAGTCTTCCCTGCGCAGCGTGCGCGCGCGTTCGATGATGCGGTTCTCTTCGTCGACCCGGACGGTAAGGTGGCGGATGACCTGATCGCTCACGCGAAGGCGGCGATCGATTTCCTTCATCAGCTCGCCCGATCCCGAGATCACCTCGAGGACGTATGTGCCCTCCTTGTGCGGACCGATCTCATACGCGAGCTTACGCCTGCCCCAGTTCTCGGTCTTGTCGAGGGTGCCGGAGTACCGGCTGGTGATCTCTTCGACCTGCGTGTGCAGGTCCGCGATCTGCTGGTCCGTGGCATCGGATGCCACGATGTAGATGAGCTCGTACTGTCTGACTTGACTCACTGCTGTCTCTCCTTCAGGACTCCCTCGCGGGAGGTCACGCACGCGTGACAAGGTGCGAAAAGGGGTCTGACCCCTTTATTTGTGGCTGTCGGGCGTCTGGCCTGACTCGCCGGTGTTGAACGTGTTCATGACTTTCACGATGCCGTCGGCGATGAACACATCCGCGGCATCTGCCGCGCGCTCGATGGCCCGATTGACGTCTTCCTGCTCGTCGGCATCAAACCCGGCAAGCACGTGGTCTGCAAGATCGCGGCGCACATCACCGCGCCCGACACCGACGCGAAGCCTGGGATATTCGAGCGTCCCCAGCTGCTCCGCCACCGACCGCAGCCCATTGTGCCCGCCCTCAGACCCGCGGGCCCGCGCCCGCAATCGTCCCAACGGCAAATTCACATCGTCGGTGATGATCAGAATCTCGGGCACGTCGATCTTGTAGAATCCCCGAAGCCCGCTGACCGCGCGACCGCTGAGATTCATGAACGTCGAAGGCTTTGCGAGAATCGCGAGCGGCGCACCGTCCTCGCCTCTCAGCCTCACCGTCCAGGCGTCCGAGTGACCCGACGAAAATTCCAGACCGCGCCGCCGTGCGATCTCGTCCAGCACCATGAACCCCGCGTTGTGCCGCGTGCGCTCGTACTCGCGACCGGGATTGCCGAGACCGATGATCAGCTTCAGCGCCAATCCCGCAGTTACTTCTTGTCCTTCTTGCCGGCCGCTGGTGCTGCTTCCGCCGCTTCAGCGTCCTCCTTCTTGCCCTTCTTGATAACCTCAGGCTCTGCCGGTGCAGCCGCTCCCGCAGCCGCCGTCGCATCAGTGGCCGCCGGCACCTCTTCCACCTTCGGAATAATCACGTGGAGGAGCATCGTCTCGGGCTCGGTCATCGCCTTCCATTTCGGGCTCGTCGCAATGTCGCGCACGCGGACGCTCTGTCCCACCATCAAGTCGGTCACGTCGATCTCGATGTGGTTCGGAATGTCGGCCGGCAGGCATTCAATTTCGATCTGGCGGTGCACGATGTCGAGGACGCCACCCTGCTGCTTGACGCCTTTGGGCTCGCCGCGCGCGACGACCGTCACCTGCACGCGAATGACCTTGTCCATCGCGATGCGGTAGAAGTCGGCGTGCAGCAGCTCGTGGGTGACCGGATCGAGCTGATATTCCCTCACCAGCACACGGGCATCGCCGCCATCGGGCAGGTTCAGCGCGATCAGCGTATTCGCGCCCTGTTCGGTCTTCAGAATGCGCGACAGCATCTTCGGATCGACGGCAATGGCCTTGCCGCCTTCCTTCTCGCCGTAGACGACGGCGGGTATCCGGCCGCTCGCGCGCAGGCGGCGAGCCTCGTTCTTACCTCTCTGGGTGCGTGCAACGGCGTCGAGTACTGCTTCCATGATCCTTGTTCCTCTTGTAACCGCCAGCTCTCAGCTGCCAGCTGCCAGTTAAAACTCTCTGGAAGCTGAAAACTGGGAGCTGGAAGCTTCTTTACACAAACAGCGAAGAAACCGACGACTCTTCGTGAATGCTCCGAATGGCCTGAGCGAGCAGCTTAGCCACCGAGAGCGACACGATCTTGCTGTGCTTCCCGCGCTCACCGTTCAGCGGGATCGTATTGGTGACGATCAACTTCTCGATCGGCGCCTTGTCGATCCGCTCGAAGGCCGGGCCCGACAACACGCCGTGCACGGCGCACGCGAAAATGCGGCCCGCGCCGTTGGCTTTCAGCGCGTTGGCTGCCTTGACGATCGTTCCGGCCGTGTCGATGATGTCGTCCTGGATAATGCAGGTCCGACCGTCGACGTCGCCGACCACGTTCATCACCTCCGCGGTGCCGTCATCCGAACGCCGCTTATCGATGACGGCCAGCTCGCCGTCGAGGCGTTTCGCATATGCCCGCGCGCGTTCCGCGCCGCCAGCATCGGGCGACACGATCGTCAGCTTCGGAAAATTCTCCCGGGCGAGGTGGTCGATAATCACCGGCGCGGCGAACAGGTGATCGACCGGAATATCAAAGAACCCCTGAATCTGCGCCTTGTGCAGATCCATCGTGAGCACGCGATCGACGCCCGAAGCGCTCAAGATGTTGGCGACGAGCTTGGCGGAAATCGGCACCCGCGGCTTGTCCTTGCGATCCTGGCGCGCGTACCCGTAATACGGAATCACCGCCGTAATCCGCGCGGCTGACGATCGACGGAATGCGTCGATCATGATCAGCATCTCCATGATGTGTTCGTCGACCGGCGAGCAGGTCGGCTGCACGATGAACACATCGGTGCCGCGGATGTTCTCGTCTATCTGGAACGAAACTTCCGTATCCGGAAACCGCCGGAGCCGGCATTGGCCCATGGGCAGCGCGAGATGCTTCGCGATCTCGAGCGCCAGCTCGGGGTGCGCGCTCCCCGAGAACAGTTTCAGTTCGCCGTACCCTGCCTGTCTGTCCATGTTCAGAGGTGCGGAGAAACTGGCTGGGGCGGGTGGATTCGAACCACCGAATACGGGATCCAAAGTCCCGCGCCTTACCGCTTGGCCACGCCCCAATGCCCACTCACGCATGTCAGCTTCCAGCTACGAGCCGCCAGTTTCCAGAACTGGAGCGTCATCCAAAGCTGGGAGCAAGTAGCTGATGGCTGGCAGCTGCCTTAGGCATGGCTCGACCACCGCAGCGCAAACGAAGAGTGTATACGATGGAAGGACTTACGGGCAAGCTCAGGCCCTGGCGCGCCTCTGGAATCGCGCCCACCGGACGTCGGCGCCCGATTTCTCTAGTTTCCGTGCGGCGGCCCGGGCCGACCGCTCCGCGGTAAACACGCCGAAGACCGTGGAGCCGCTGCCCGACATCGCCGCGAGCACCGCGCCTTCGGCCCTTAGACGCGTTTTTAACCGGTTGATGATCGGATGGCGCTCGATGACTGGGGCTTCGAGGTCGTTCGTGAGGGGAGTCGGGAAGCCACGAAGGATCTGGCCCGAAGAAGGAGGCCTCGTCTCTTGTGCGTCCAGCCACTCATATGCGTCTTTGGTGGCCACCCCGAACGGCGGCAGCACCAGCACAACCCACAGGCGCGGCAGTTCTTCCAGGGGATATACCTCGTCGCCGCGACCGAGGCCCAGCGCGGTGCCGCCGACGAGGAAGTACGGCACGTCGGAGCCGATCTGGGCCGCGATCGCCGCGAGCTCATCATTGGCGACCCGCAGCTTCCAGATGCGACGGAGTCCGAGCAGCGCCGCCGCAGCGTTGCTGCTTCCTCCACCGAGGCCTGCCTGCATCGGAATATTTTTCTCGAGCGCGACGTACGCATCGCGGGGCTGTCCGTCACGACCGCCGGCGCGCCACAGGTACCGCGCGGCGATCCAGACGAGGTTGGTGCGATCGGTTGGCACGCCGGGCTTCATGCATCGAATTTCGAACGATCCGCGCCAGGTCGCGCACGTCACACGATCGAACAGATCGATGGTTTGCAGGATTGTCTGGACCTCGTGAAATCCGTCGGCGCGCACGCCTTGGACACGCAGGCTGAGGTTGATCTTGGCGAACGCACGAAGCGTGACAGAGGCCATCGTCTTTTCAACGGCCGAGCGGGCCGGCACGGCGCAACTCATCGAGCGACAGCGACGTCACTCCGGGTGGAATCGTGACAGACACCAGCCGATCGCGCGGCAGCTCGCCGTTCACCTCGACCTGGTTCAGCGCGACCATCAGGTTCAAATCTTTGCCGCGGACCGCGATCTGGGACGGCCGCGTACCTTGAAAGGTCGTGTAGTCGATCTCCAATCCGTCATAGCGGCCGGCGCGAATGCGCCAGGCGCCACCCTCGCGGTGGAGATAGAGCATGCCGCCAGCCGCAAGGTCGACGGCCAGCCAATCGGCACCGTATGCGCGACCCGCCATCGGTTCGGCTGAGGCTTTCACGCAGCCGCTCAATAGCGCGCGGAGATCGTCAGGACCCAGCCTGATGCCGACCAGAGCATTGAGAATTTCCTCCGGCGGCGCATCCTGCAGCACACGTCGGTCGCGCAATAGCAGGAGCGTGCCCTTCGGCCCGTCCGCCACGAGGATGAAGACCGGGCTGCCGAATGGTGCAACGCCTTCGAGCCGCAAGGCCCCAGGCACAAAGCCCGAATGGATGCGCCCACGCATCCGCTGTTCCGCCGCATGCCCCGAGAGTCCGAGCTCGGCCTGCAGCGTGCGAACGCCTTCGCACGCCGCCCGTGCGTCGATCAACGCCCGCGTATAGTCCACCGCAGGTGTGCCTGGTCCGCTGGGCACCGCAACACGGCGGGGTCCGCACGCCGTCAGAGTGATCGTGAGCAGGATGATCGGAAGAGCGAGATTATTTTTTGCCAAGCTTCTGGCGAGCCGATTTGATTTTGTCGTCAAGATCGGAGCGCGACACCGATTCGCCGTCGCCGTCGAGCGCCGCTTGCCACGCGTCGATGGCTTCCTGATAGAGGCCGCGCTTGTTCAGGAGATCGCCGAGATGACTCTGAATCACGGAGCTCTGAGGCAACTGCTTCGCCGCATCACGAAGCGGCGCCTCCGCTCGATCGAAACGGTTCTGCTTGTAGTAGGCCCAGCCGAGACTGTCGAGATACGCCGCATTGCCCGGATCGATCGCGAGCGCGCGTTCGACCAGCACGACCGCTTCGTCCAGGCGCTGCCCGCGCTCCGCGAGCATGTAGCCGAGCGAGTTCAAGGCGTCGGCGTTCGCGGAATCAGCCGCGACCAGCTGCCGGAAGACCTCTTCGGCCTCGCCGTACTTCCGCTGCCGCTCGAGCGCCGAGCCAAGCGAAAGCTTGACGCCCGGCTCCGTTGGAAACCTGGTGACGGCCGCTTGCAGCGTCCTGATCGCCTCGTCGCCTTTGCCCGCCTCCTGCTGCGATCGCGCGAGGCGTATGGCCACGAGAGAATCGGTTGGCGACAAATCGCGCGCCTGTGTGAGCAGCGCCGTCGATTTGTCGAACTGCCGCAGCGCTTCGTAAGCCAGGGCGAGATCGAAGTACAAACTGCGAAAGGTGTCGCTCGTCAGATCCGCGGCATCGGCGGTCCGAAAGCGTGCGGTGGCAATCGGCTCGAGAACCGCGACCACCTTCTGATGCTCCCGCTTGTCGCGAAACACTTGCGCCAGCTGGCGGGGCCCCGACAGGGAGCGCGCGTCGAGCGCGATCAGCCGGCGCGCGGTTACTTCTGCGGCGGCATAGTCGCGGGTTCGCCGCTGCGCCTCGGAGAGAAGATACAGAGCTCGTGAGCTGCGCGAGCTCCCTGCCGATCCCTGTTCGAGCACTTCTCGAGCACGCTGGGCATCGCCGACGTTGAGCAGCGCGGTCGCCCACTGCGCGCGAAGCGGCAGACTCTGCGGTCTTTCCTCGACGGCCTCCTGGTACGCCTTGGCCGCATCTTCCCAACGCCCCGAATCCTGATAGACCTGGCCGAGCGCCCCGTAGAGCTCCGGTGATCCCTCCACCGACTGTTCCAACAGCGCGAGCGCGTCAGCATCGCGTCCGATCGCCTGATACGCCTCTGACAAGAGCGCCACGGCTTCAACCTGATCGGGCTCCTCGGCGACGATCGGCCCGAGCAGGGCAGCCGCTTTGTCGTACTGCTTGTCGGCGATGTAGAGCCGCCCGAGCGTCATCGGAACGCCCGCGTGCGCGTGGCGATTCGACTTTTCGAGACTGGCGATCGCGCGCTGCGCATAGCTCCGGCGATCGGCCTCGCGCGTGCTCGGCATCTCGGCCATGCGCGCGAACACGCTGCCGAGAATCCAGTTCGCCTCGGGGCTGGCCGGGTTGGCTTTGACGGCACGCTCGCCCGCGGCGATGGCATCGGCCGGGCGATTCGCCCGCGCATACAACTCGGCAAGGGCCGCAGGAATTTCCGCTGATTGAGGATCGAGCCGCTCCGCGCGCTGGTACGCGGCAATCGCGCCGGTGCTGTCGCCCTGGCTTTCGAGATGCAGGCCCATCAGAAATTCGTAGTACGCGCCGCCCGTCTGCTCAACCGGCGCAGGTTGCGTTTGCGCAGAGACCGAAGCGACTGACGCGATGACGGCGAATGCGCCGATCAGATTTTTCCGCATCAAGAGCTCGATTGTACCCCTTTCTGCTATAGTTTTGAGCGTTCCACATGGAGGCTTCCGCTCATGGCGCTCGACGCTGAACTCCTCGAAATTCTCGCGTGCCCGAACTGTAAAACGCCTGTCGTGCTCGTGCACAACGGCGCCGGCCTCAAGTGCAATACCTGCCATCGCGTGTACCCCATCAAGGACGATATTCCCGTCATGCTCATCGACGAGGCAACCGTCGAGAAGTAAGCCGGATTGAACATCCTTCTCGTCCGCCTGCGGTTAATCGGCGATGTCGTGTTTACGACGCCTGCCATCCGCGCCATCCGCCGGCACTATCCTGACGCCCACATTACATATGTCGTCGAAGAAGAGGCTGCGGCCGTCGTCCGTGCCAACCCGCATCTTGACGAGGTCATCATCGCCACCAGCCCTCATGCCCCAGGACGCTTGCGCGCCGACCTCGCATTGATTCGGCGGCTTCGACACGAGCGCTACGATCTCGCGATCGATTTCCATGGCGGTCCGCGAAGCTCGTTGCTGACATGGGCCAGCGGCGCGCCGAAGCGCATTGGATACGACGTCCCAGGCCGCAGCTGGATGTACACGACGAAGGTTCCGCGCCCGCGCGTGCTGCGGCCGCGACATTCGGTCGTGAGCCAATGGGATGTGCTGCTGCCTCTCGGGATCGCTCCACCCGACGCCGAGATCGATGTAACAGAGATGCCGGACGATCCTGCCGCGGTGGCGACAGTGAACCGTCGGCTTGCCGAGGCCGGCGTCCGCGCCGACAACCCGGTCGTCGTCGTTCACGTCAGCGCGGGGAATCCGTTTCGGCAGTGGCCCTCCCGCTCGTTCGTGGAGCTCGTGCGCACTCTTGTGACAGCCGACCCCCGCCGCCGTATCATCCTCACGTCCGGTCCGTCGGATGCAGAGGCGGCCTCGACCATTGCGAACGACGCGCGAACACAGTTGCCGGCTGAACAGCGGGCAGCGGTAGTACAGTGCGGCGAGTTCGATCTCGCCGAGCTTCGCGCGCTTATCTGCCGCGCATCGCTCTACATCGGCGGCGACAGCGGTCCGCTGCACGTGGCGGGCACGACTGCCGTCCCAGTTGTCGGTATATTTGGGCCGACGTTGCCGGTGCGGTCGCTGCCTTACAGAAGCGCATCCTGTATCAGCGCCGCGGCCGAAGTGCACGGGCTGCCGTGCCGGCCGTGCGATCAGCGGCGCTGCGAGCCCGGCGACTTTCGGTGCTTGAGCGGAATTTCGGCCGAAGACGTGGCGGCCCTTGCGGAGCGGAGCCTCAGATGAATACGGATTGGTTAGAGCGCATCGGCTACGTCGGCCTGCTGGGCTTCGTGGCTGCGCTGCAGTTTTCGATTGCAGCGGCGAACATCTTCCTCGGATTGTCGCTGTTGATGTGGTTGCTTCGCGCGATTGCGCTGAGGCGACTGCAGGTGCCTGCATTCTTCTATCCGCTCGCGGTCTATGCCATCGCCACGCTGGCCTCCGCCACATTCTCGGACGACCCGAACGCCAGCTTCATCGACTCCAAACAGCTCGTACTGTTCCTCATCGTGCCGATGGTGTACGAGCTCGCCCGCGAATCGAAAGCCCCCTTCGTCGTCCAGGTGATCATTACCGTCGGCGCGCTGAGCGCGCTCGTCGGCATCATCCAGTTCGGCATGCTGCAGTACGACAACCTGGGCCGGCGACCGCAGGGCGCGCTCGGCCACTACATGACGTACTCCGGGCTCGTCATGCTCGTCACCTGCGCCGCTGCCGCACGCATCCTCTTTACACGCGATCGCATCTGGCCCGCGCTCATGATGCCGGCGCTGCTCGTGGTGCTGGGTCTCACCTTCACGCGGAGTGCACTCGTCGGCGCCTCGGCAGGTATCGCGTTTCTGTTGCTGCTGAAAGATTTTCGGCTGATGGCGGTGATGCCGGTGTTAGCCGCGCTCTTCTTCGCCCTTGCGCCTCCCCAGGTGACCGGCCGGTTCATGTCGATGTTCGATTCACGCGACCCGACAAGAGTCGATCGCGTGACGATGCTCAAGGTTGGGGGACGGATGGTTGCGGCACATCCGCTGACTGGTGTGGGGCCTACGCGCGTCGGAGCTCGTTACAAGGAATTTCTCAGGTCCGGCGAGACGGATCACATGAATCCGCACCTCCACAACGTGCCGATGCAAATTGCGGCAGAACGGGGGCTGCCTGCACTGGCCGTCTGGATCTGGATGATCGTGACGCTGGCGATCGACATGATCCGCCGGCTCAAGTTTCCAGAATCCCGGTTCCTTGCCGCTGCCGCGCTCGGATCCATCTTCGCCATGCTGGCCGCCGGGCTGGCCGAGTACAACTTCGGCGACTCGGAATTTCTGATGCTGTTTCTCGTGCTGATGACGTTACCCTACGCTGCGAAACCTGACATCAGTAGTGTCCGGCGTTAGCCTATCGTAGTGTCCGGCTTTAGCCGGACCCCGTGGCTAGTGCCGAAAATGCCTTCGCCCCGTCAACACCATCGCGATGCCGTGCTCGTCGGCAGCGGCGATGACTTCGGCATCGCGTAACGACCCGCCCGGCTGCACGACGGCTGTCGCGCCTGCGTGCGCGAGTGCATCGAGGCCGTCGCGGAAGGGGAAAAAGGCATCCGATGCGGCAACGGAGCCGGCCAGCGAAATCTTTCCGCCGCTGTTCAGCGCTTTCATCACCGCCACCTGCACCGCATCAACCCGGCTCATCTGGCCGGCGCCAACGGCAAGCGTGCGTGAGGCGTCGGTAAAAATGACCGCGTTCGACTTTACGTGCGCGCAGATGCGCCACGCAAAGCGAAGCGCGTCCCACTCCGCCTCGCTTGGGGCGCGCTTGGTCACCACTTTCAACCCCAACCCCCCGATCGAGCCATCGGTCCACGGAGATCTGGCCTCGACCACTTCATCGCGCTGCTGCACGAGCATCGCGCCAAGAATCGACCTGACATCGCGACGGCTTCCCGCCTCGTCGCCTTGCGCCAGATCGGCCACGACCACACGCATGTTCGGCTTTGTCGCGAGGATGGCGCGCGCCTCGTCCTCGATGCCCGGCGCGATGACGGCTTCGATGAACGTCGATACGAGCGCCCGAGCTGTCACGGCATCGACGACGCGGTTGAGGCCGATGATGCCGCCGAACGCGGCAAGGCTGTCGGCATCGCGCGCGCGGACGTACGCTTCGTCGATCGTGGCGCCGACGGCCGCCCCGCACGGGTTCGTATGCTTGATCGCAGCCGCTGCCGGCTCGCTGAACTCCAGAGCGATGCGCGCCGCCGAGTCGAGATCCAGCAAATTTGTAAAGGACAACTCCTTACCCTGCAGCACCTGGGCCGCACCGAGGCCAAACGCGTCGCCGAGCGCGTACCATGCCGCAGGCTGGTGAGGATTCTCACCGTAGCGCAGATCCTTGATCTTGTGCAGCGCGATCGAAAGGCGGGCTGGCGTCAACGAAGCCCCAGGCGCCCGGGTAAAGGAGGTACTGCCGTGCGCGGACGTCTTGAATTCGGCAAGCGTTCCCGCAATCGCGGCATCGTACGCCGCCGTGTGGGCAAATGCCTTGCGGGCAAGCTCGAAGCGGGCTTCGGCTGAAGGCCCACCCGGCCGTTGCATTTCGGCCAGCACATGATCGTAGTCGCCCGGATCGACCACCACGAGCACGTCCTGAAAATTCTTCGCAGCCGACCGCACCATGCTCGGTCCGCCGATATCGATTTCCTCGACCAGCGCGTCGAATACGATATCGGGCCGAGAGGCAGCCTTGACGAAGGGATACAGATTCACGACGACCACGTCGATGGGTGTGATGTTGTGCTTGCGCAACGTCTCCATGTCGTCGGCTCTGCTCCGGCGGGCGAGAATTCCGCCGTGGACCGCAGGGTGCAGGGTCTTCACCCGTCCGTCCATGATTTCCGGAAAACCGGTGACATCCGAAACGGCGGTTGCCGGCACGCCCCCCTGCTCCAGCGTGCGGGCGGTGCCCCCGGTGGAGACGAGCTCGAAGCCCCGGGCCACGAGGGATCGGGCGAACGGAAGCAGGCCGGTTTTGTCGGAGACGCTCAGTAACGCTTTTGGCATTATGTGGAATTCCCACCGAGTTGACGGAATGGCAACAACTTAATTATTATTTGCGCGGCGCTGGCGAGGATAGCGCCATCAACGGAAGGCCGCACCGTTGCGGTCTTTTTTTTTGAGTTAGCGGTACTCGCGCCGCACGTAAGGTAAGGAAGAGGAACGATGCGTATCACAGGCAAGGTCAAGTGGTTCAACAACGCCAAGGGTTACGGGTTCATCGAACGCGAGGGTGGCAGCGATGTCTTCGTCCACTACTCCGCGATTCAGGGCGCCGGCTTCCGGTCCCTTGAAGAGGGACAGGCCGTTGAGTTCGAAATTGTCGACGGACCCAAGGGACCACAGGCCGGTAACGTCACCAAGGCCTAACCCGCAATTCAGCCTCGCCTTCCTGCCGCCGGGCAGGAAGGTGAGGCGACCTTGCTTTACTTCGCGCCCTTCAACCCTTTCGCTGTAAAGTTCAACTTTCCATCCTTCACCGCGATACGAAACGCCACCTCGGGCGCGCCGTCCTTCATCAACTTCGAGACCTGCCCTTTCACCAGCTCGGTGAATTTGTGGAACGGAACGCTCTCTTCGCCGAGCTGTTCGCGCGCGTCGCGCAGCGTCTCGTACAGGTCGTGCAGCTTGTCCATTTCCTTTACCGGATCCTTGAAGGACGCCACGAACAGGATGCGATCTTCCTCCTTGACGGGCGCGGTCTTCACCTGGGCGGGCCGCTGAGCGAACGGTCCAGGACGTCCCTCTTCACGGGATCGCAGACCGCGATCCCATAAGTCGACGAACGCCGCGAAACGCGATTGCAACGTCGTGAACCGAAAGCGAACGCCGTAATTCTGGATGTGAGTGCGATCGAGCCGCTTCACCATGGCCTCGACACGCGAGCGGGTCTCCCAGGGCGGACGCGGCAACCGGCCCGAGAAATACATGTTGTATTCCCCTTCCAGTTTCCGCAAATCGCTCTCCAGGATTTGCAATTCTCGTCCGATGTCTTTTAGGTCGGCCACTGTATGAAGGGTCTGACCCCTCACCTCCCCTTACCTCGGTATCAGGAACCAGATGAGCGGAAGCCACAGCTCCCGCGCGTACGGCACGGGACGATCGTCCACCAGCACGTCAGTCGCATCGAACCGGCCGACGAGGTCGAAGAGGTCGCGCAGCTTCACCGCATCCGACGGCCAGAATCGCGCACGATGGCGGAACGACGAGCCACTGCCGGTCTCCCGATATTCGGCAGACGCCTTCGCCAGCTCCACCGCGCGCGCATAGTCCGTCGTCTCGAGCACAGGAAACACGAGCGTCACCGATAGAGGCCGCGGAGGTGTGCCGAAGAGCTCGGCATGCAGATCCGGATCGAGCTTCGCAATCTCCTCGTCGGTCAGCTGCTCTGGCAGATCGGCATAGGGCCAAAATCGCTCGCGCGGGCGGTACCGCGGCGGATCGGATGCGGACAATACGCTCTCGTTTCTCGGTTCGGTGGACATCGCAGGAAGCACCCTGATGGTAGCGCCTTCCGCGGCTCAACGCAAAGAAGGCGTATCGCCTCAGAGTATCGTCGCGATCGATTTGATGGCGAGCTCGAGGACGCGCGTCGGCATGAGACCGAGATAGAAGATGCCCGCGGTCGGCACGGCGAGCGCGAACATGGATGCAGCTGTCGGTTCGGTCACCGGCGCCATCGAGGTTTCGTCGGACATGTACATCATCACGACGACGCGTAGATAGAAATACACCGACACCACGCTCGACAACACGCCGATGATGGCGAGCGCGTAGTCGCCAGCCGAAACGGCAGCGTTGAAGAGATACCACTTGCCGATGAACCCCGCAGTCGGCGGAAAGCCGCCGAGGGACAGGAGGAAGATCGTCATCAACAGCGCGAGCAGCGGCTGCCGCCTCGAGAGGCCGGCGTAGTCGCTCAAATCGTCGTTGGCGCCGTCACGGGTTGCAACGAGCGCCGTCACCCCGAATGCACCCACGCTCGTGATCGCATAGGTCAGAAGATAAAAGAGAATCGCGCCTTTCCCAACGTCGTTGCCGGCCGCCATCGCCATCAGGAGGTAGCCCGCGTGAGCGATGCTCGAGTACGCCAGCATCCGGCGCACGTTTCGCTGCACGACGCCAGCGACCGCACCGAGAATCATCGAGGTCGCCGACAGCATCCAGACGACGGGCTCCCATTGGGGTTGGAGGGTTCCGAAGGCGGAGAGAAACACCCGCACGAACGCCGCGAAGGCCGCCGCCTTGACGCCGGCTGACATGAACGCGGTGACCACCGCCGGCGCGCCTTGATAGGCGTCCGGCGTCCACATATGGAACGGTACCGCAGACACTTTGAACGCGAACCCGACGAGGAGCAGGCCCATCGCGAGATACGTGAGGATCTCGTTCCCAGCGCTCTGGCTCGACATCACCACCGCGATCCGGTCGAGCTTTGTGGTCCCCGCAATGCCGTACGTGAAGGCGATGCCGTAGAGAAAGAACGCGCTCGAGAAGCCGCCGAGGAGAAAATACTTGAAGGCCGCTTCGGCCCCTTCCCTCGACTCGCGGCGAATCGCCGTGAGGATGTAGACAGCCAGCGACAGGATTTCGAGCGCGATAAAGATGACCAGCAGATCGTTGGCGATGGCCATCAGCATCATGCCGCCGAGCCCGAACAACGTCAGCGCGTAGTACTCGCCGGCGTTGATGCCGTCCCGTTCGACAATCTGGGCCGAAAGCGCGAGCGTCAGAATCCCGACCAGCACCAGCACCAGCTGAACAAACAGTCCAAAGTTGTCGGCCGTCACGACCCCGAAGCTCACCGCGTTCCGGTCCCAGAGAAGCACGGACGTCGTGCCTGCCGCAATCAGGCCAACAATCCCCAGCCCGGCGATCGGCATCCGCTCGCCGCGCGAACGAAAGGCCTCGGCCATCATGGCAGCGATGCCGCCAAGCCAGACGCAGACGAGCGGAACGACGGCGAGATAGTCAGACATGGTGACTAGGGATCAGGGGTTAGGGGTTGGCTCAGCGACGCGGGTACTGGTACCGGGATCGAGCTAGTCCCCAGTCCCCAATCCCCAATCTCCCCGGGCTTCTGCACCGTCTGCCCCTCGTTGCGCCGCACCTGTTCGACAAGACGCGCAACGGCCGGTTCCATCGGCTTCAAGAACGCCATCGGAAACACACCCATCGCGATCGCGACTGCCACGGCGGGCCACAGCGTGATTCGCTCGCGCGTGCTGAGATCCGGAAGTCGGGTGTTCTTGTCATTGGTCACAGGTCCGTAGTTGACTCGCTGGAACATCCACAGCATGTAGACCGCCGACAGCAGCACGCCACAGGCCGCAATCGTCGCCAGGCGCGGATCCCAGCGAAAAGTGCCGACGAGAATGAGGAGCTCACCGACGAAGCCGTTCAAGCCTGGTAGACCAATCGACGCGAGCGTCACGATCAGGAACGCCGACGACAGCTTCGGCAGTACCTTCTTGAGCCCGCCGAACTCCGCGATCAACCGCGTGTGCCGACGATCGGACAGCATGCCGACGACGAGGAATAGCGCTCCGGTACTGACGCCGTGCGCGAGCATCTGGTAGACAGCGCCCTGCACGCTCTGAATGCTCATCGCCGAGATGCCCAGCGCGACAAAGCCGAGATGGCTCACACTCGAGTACGCGACGAGTTTCTTCAAGTCGGGTTGCACCATGGCGACCAGCGCGCCGTAGATGATGCCGATGACGGCTGCGATGCCGAGATAAGGGGCGAAATACAGGGCCGCATCCGGAAACAGCGGAAATGCAAAGCGCACGAGACCGTAGGTGCCCATCTTCAGCAACACACCGGCCAGAATCACCGAGCCCGCAGTCGGCGCCTCCACGTGCGCGTCGGGCAGCCACGTATGAAACGGAAACACAGGGACTTTGATCGCGAACGCCAGCGCAAATGCGAGAAAGCCCCAGACCTGCAGCCATGCGGGCAGCTGCAGCTCGTACAGCTTCAGAAGGTCGAAGCTCGGCGCACCGGTCGCCACACCGTGGTAGTAGCCGAGCGCGAGAATGGCGATCAGCATGAGCACGCTGCCGGCCATCGTGTAGAGCATGAACTTGATGGCGGCATACACCCGCCGCTCGTATCCCCAGATGCCAATGAGGAAATACATGGGCACGAGCATCGCGTCCCAGAACACGTAGAAGAGGAACAGATCGAGCGCGATGAACACGCCGACCATCGCCGCCTCGAGGGCGAGCACGAACATCACGAACCCCTTCACGCGCGAGTGAATCGACTCCCACGACGAGAGCAGCGCCAGCGGTGTGAGAAAGCCGGTGAGCACGACGAGAAACAGGCTGATGCCGTCGACGCCCACGAAGTACTCGATGCCGAAGGCCGGAATCCAGGAATAGCGCTCCACGAACTGGAAGTCGGCCGACGCGGCATCGAACCTCGCCCACAGCAGCAGCGTGAGAGCGAACACCACGAGGGACACCGCGAGCGCGACGCGGTGGATCAGCGCCTCGCGACGGTCGTCAATCATCGCGATGATCGCGAGACCCGCGAGCGGAACAGCGACGAGCGTACTGAGAATCGGCATTAGGCCCACAGGTAGTAACCCACTATCAGCACCACACCGAACAGTACCGCCATCGCGTAGGCACGCATCGAGCCGGTTTGCACCATCCGAACGGCCGCGCCTGCTTCCGTCACCATGGTGCCGGTGCCGTTCACGGCCCCATCGATGATCCGCGCATCGGCTCTCCACAGCACCTGCTCGGATAGGGCTTTGATCGGCTGCACGATCGCGGCATCGTACAGCTCGTCGATGGAACCCTTATTCGCCAGAAACTGATACGCGCCGGAGAATCGCGCCGCGATGGCCTCCGGAATGAGCGGCCGCTTGAGATACAGGTACGCCGCGAGGCCGATGCCGAGGAACGCCAGAAGCGATGACACGACCATCAGCACCAGCTCAACCGTGTGATTGGCGTGTTCACCCACCGCTTCCGCACCCTCCATCGCCGGCACCATGAGGCTTGGTTCGAGGAAGTGCTCGATCGCGTTTGACCCGCCGAGCGCTGCAGGAACACCGACGTACCCGGCGAGCACCGAACCGATCGCCAGCACAACCAGCGGAATCGCCATCGAGATGGGTGCGTCGTGGAGATGCGCGGTGTGATGCATGTGAGGACTCTCAGCGTCGGGCTGCTGATCGTGCACCGCCGAGCTCCTGACGGGGCTGGCCACCACGGCATCGCGCCGCGAGCCATGAAAGGCAAGACAGACCAGCCGGAACATATAAAAGGCGGTCATCAGCGACGTCAGTGCACCGATCGCCCACAGCACCGTGTGACCGCTCGCGAACGCGCGATACAGAATTTCATCTTTGCTGAAGAAACCCGACAGGAACGGCACGCCGGCAATCGCCAGCGCACCGATCAGGAACGTCCAGTACGTGACCGGCAACTCTTTCCTGAGACCGCCCATACGCCGAAGATCCTGCTCGCCCGCCAACGCATGGATGACGGCACCGGAGGCGAGAAACAGCAGCGCCTTGAAGAAGGCGTGAGTGACGAGATGGAAGATTCCGGCCGTGTAGGCACCCACACCCATCGCCATGAACATGTAGCCGAGCTGCGAGACCGTCGAATATGCCAGCACGCGCTTGATGTCGTTCTGCACGATGGCGATAGCGCCCGCCCACAACGCAGTCGCCGTTCCAATGACGGCGACGATCGTCAGCACGTCCGGCGCATGGGCATATAGCACCGCATTCCGCGCGATCAAATACACCCCCGCGGTCACCATCGTCGCGGCGTGGATCAGGGCCGACACCGGTGTCGGTCCCTCCATGGCGTCCGGCAGCCAAACATACAGAGGAATCTGCGCGGACTTTCCTGTGGCGCCGATGAACAACAACAGGGCCATAGCCGAAATGACCCCAAAACCCGAATCAACGGCGAGCGGCGCGATCGCCGCGTTGAGCTCCTTGAAGTTGACCGTGCCGAAGTACGAGAACGCCATCAGCACGCCCACAATGAACGCCACATCGCCGATGCGATTGACGATGAATGCCTTCTTTCCGGCGTCGGCGGCGAACGTATTCTGATACCAGAATCCGATCAGCAGGTACGAACAGAGCCCCACTCCCTCCCAACCCACGAACATGACGACCAGGCTGTCGCCAAGGACGAGCAGGAGCATGAACGCGGCGAAGAGGTTCAGATACGCAAAGTAGCGCGCGAACTCGTAGGACTCCTCCTCAATCATGTAAGCCGTCGAGTACAGGTGGATGAGGAAGCCGATTCCTGTCACGACGAGGATCATCACAGCCGAAAGCGGATCGAGCCGGAGTCCGAGCGGCACCTGAAAGTCAGCGGAGCCGATCCAGGTATACAGCGCCTGAGAAATTTCGCGCTCCTCGGGAGGCAACGCAACCAGCGCGCGCACAGCCACGACCGAGACACCGAACGCCGCCAGCATGACGGTCGAGGCAATCGCGCCGACCGCTTTTTCCGGCAACTTTCGCGCTCCGAAGTTGTTGATGAGGAACCCGACGAACGGAAGGAGCGGAATCCAGAGGAGCATCACCGGCTACCCTCTCAACCGCCGGAAGGCGTCCGGATTGAGCGTTTCGACATGTCTGAAGAGCGAAATCACGAGGGCGAGCCCGACGGCCGCTTCCGCTGCTGCCACCGTGATCACGAAGAACACGATCACCTGCCCGTCCGCCGAACCAAGGAAGTGTCCGAACGCGATGAAGCTCAGATTGACGGCGTTCAGCATGACCTCGATCGACAGCAGCACGGTGATGAGGTTTCGACGCAGCAGCACGCCGGCAGTGCCGATAGTGAACAGCACGCCGGAGAGCATCAGATAGTGGTTGAGCTCGGCCATTACGACTTCTTCTCTGCCAGATGGCGTCCCGCGAGCGCGACGGCCCCGACCATGGCGACGAGAATTAGAATCGACGTAGCCTCGAACGCGAACGCGTAATCTCTGAAAATAATCTGTCCAATCTCCGTCACAGACCATGCGTGCTCGCGCTCGCCCGTGGCGCCGACGGCGGCGGCACCGGAGCGGCTCACCGCCCAGACAAGCTCGGCGACCAGCGCGATGGCCAGCAGCGCGCCGAGCACGCGCGCGGCGCCCGACTCGATAATGCCCGACTGCACGGCATCTTCCCTCGGCGCGTTCAGCAGCATGACCACAAACAGGAAGAGCACCATGATGGCGCCCGCATACACGATGATCTGAATCACCGCCACGAACGGTGCTGCCAGCAGCACGTAGAGTCCGGCAAGCGCCACGAACGAGCCAATCAGCAGCAGCACGCTGTAGACGGGGTTCGACTGCGCGACGACGAGCAGGCTCGTCACAACCGCGATGGCGCCGAACGCGTAAAACAGCATCAGGTTATGCGCCAAAGTACAGCACTCCTGCCGCCGTCATCAGTAAATTGATCACGGAGAGCGGCAACAGAAACTTCCAGCCGAATGCCATCAGCTGGTCGTAGCGGTACCGCGGAAGCGTCCAGCGCATCCACACGTAGAAAAACAGCAGGAAGCCGACCTTCAGCAAGAACCAGATCCATCCCAGCCACACGGGCAGAAATGGACCGTGCCAGCCGCCGAGGTAGAGGTTCGTCGCGACCGCCGAGACGGTCACCATGTTGATGTACTCGGCCATGAAGAACATGGCGAAGCTCATGCTGCTGTACTCGGTGTGGTAGCCGGCAACGAGCTCTTGCTCGGCTTCGGGAAAATCGAACGGCGCGCGGTTCGTCTCCGCAACGCCGGCGGTCATGAAGACGAAAAACCCCACAGGCTGGAGAAACACGAGCCAGCGCGGGACGAATCCGAGCCACGTGCCCGCCTGCGCGTCAACGATCTCGCGGAGCGACATGGAATTGGCAAGCACCAGCACGGCCGCGAGCGCCATGCCGTACGACAGCTCGTAGCTGATCATCTGCGCCGAGGAGCGCAGGGCGCCGAGGAGCGAGTACTTACTGTTCGAGCTCCAGCCAGCCAGGACGATCCCGTAGACCCCCATCGAGGTCACGGCAAACACCCACAGAATCGCGACGTTGACGTCGGCAACGCCGAGGGGCACCGGCCGATCGAGCAGCCCGAAGAACGCGGTCTCAGCGCCAAACGGCACGACGGCAAACGCAATAAAGGCCGTGGCCGCGGAGATGATGGGAGCGAGCGCAAAGAGAATTCTATCCGCCGACTTCGGGCGGAGATTCTCCTTCATCGCCAGCTTGATGATATCGGCGAGGGGCTGCAGGGCGCCGTACGGACCGACGAGCGTCGGCCCCATGCGCTGCTGAATCCTCGCGGCCACCTTGCGCTCGACGTACACCATGATGGCGGCCGAGTTCAGCAGCATGAAAAACACGAAGCCGAGAATCGCGAGTTGGGCTATGCCTTCCGGAGTCATCAGTCGGCAGTCATCAGTCGGCAGTCGGCAGTCGGTAGTCGTCAGTCTCAGTCATCAGTCAGCAGTCTCAGTCAGCGGTCAGCAGTCAGCCATCCGTAGGCCGGGTCTTGCTGTTCAGACGCGGCTAATGTGAATGCACCGGTGCAGCGCGGCGGCGGCGCCAGGGTGCCGGCACCGTGCAGCGACCCTCGCGCACGTGGGCCTCATATTCGGCCCTGAAATTCTTCAATGTCGTCAGCGCCGGCGTGGCAGCGGCGTCGCCGAATGCGCACAGAGTCTTCCCCGCGATCAGCCCGGCGACGTTCTCGAGAAGAGCCAGGTCCTTCATCTCACCTTCGCCGCGCTCAATCTTCTCGAGGATGTTCAACACCCACTGCGTGCCCTCGCGGCAGGGCGTGCACTTGCCGCAGGACTCGTGGCGGTAGAACCGCAACAGGTTTTCGGCGAGCCACACCATACACGTCGTGTCATCGAGCACGATGATACCGGCCGAGCCAAGAAGGGAGCCGGCCTTGGCGACGCCGTCAAAGCTGGCTTCGATGTCGAGCTGATTGGGCAGCAAAAGCGGCACCGACGATCCGCCAGGGATTACCGCCTTCAACGCGCGCCCGTCGCGCATGCCGCCGGCAACGTCGAAAATCAGCTCGCGCATCGTGATCTTCATCGATGCCTCGTAGACACCCGGCCGCCGCACGTGTCCGCTGATGCAGTACAACTTCGGCCCGCCGTTCTTCTCGGGACCAAGAGCGGCATACCATTCCGCGCCGTTGCACATGATCGACGGCACGTTGCAGAGCGTCTCGACGTTGTTCACCGCGGTCGGCGCACCATACAGCCCGGCGCTCGCGGGGAATGGCGGTTTCAGCCGCGGCTGCGCGCGCTTGCCCTCGAGCGACTCGAGCAGCGCGGTTTCTTCTCCCGCCTCGTACGCGCCCGCGCCCCGATGGATATGGATATCGAAGTCGAACCCAAGCCCCATCACGTTCTTACCGACGTAGCCCTTCTTGTACGCTTCTTCGAGCTGCTGCTCGAGCACGTCCTGCACGTGAAGGAATTCGCCGCGGATGTAGATGTAGGCCACCTTCGCGCCGATCGCGTGGGAGGCGATCAGACAGCCCTCGAAGAGCAAATGGGGGTTGCGCTCCATCAGCAGGTGGTCTTTGAACGTCCCGGGCTCGCTCTCGTCGGCGTTGCAGACGATGTACTTCGGCTTCGGCGTGTCCTTGACGACGAATTGCCACTTCATGCCGGCGGGGAATCCGGCGCCGCCGCGTCCCTTGAGACCAGACGCCTTCACGATATCGATCACCTGCTCGGGCTTCATTGCCAGCGCCTTGCGCAACCCTTCGTACCCGTCGTGCCTCAGATAGAAATCGAGGGTATAGGCGTGGGGCTCGCGAACGAATTTGGTGAGAACAGGATCCATGATTCTGCGGTTCTAGGGTTCTGGGTGCTGGGTGCTGGGTGCTGGTGCTGGGTTCTGGGTGCTGGTGCTGGGTGCTGGGTTCGCGCGATCCGGCGCCTGGTGATGACAACCGGTGAGCGCGTGTTCGCCACGCGCGCGGAGGTCATCGACCAACTTCTTCGCGTCTTCCGGAGCCAAGCACTCGTGCCAGCTGTCGTTGACCATGACGAGCGGCGCGCGATCGCAGGCGCCGAGGCACTCCACTTCCATGAGCGTGAAGGTCCCCGACGCGTCAGTGCCGCCCGGCTCGGCGCCGATCGCCTCCGCCAATTCCTCGGTGACGCGCTCCGCGCCGCGCAGCGCGCACGGCAGCGTCCGGCACACCTGCACGACAAACTTGCCGACCGGCCGCGTGTAGAACATCGTGTAAAAGGACACGACGTCTTCCACGTCGGCCGCCGTGCAACCGATGACACTCGCGACGTGCGCCACGGCGCTCAAGGAGACGTACCCCAGTTGCCGCTGGACGAGATACAGCGCTGGAAGGATGGCCGACCGCCGCCCCACTGGCTCCGGCGGATATCGCCTCGCGATCGCCTCGAGCCGCTCACGGTTCTCCGGCGAGTAGGCGAAGGACTGTCCATCATCGACGGGCATCTGCCGCTTCGATCGATGCAGCTCGCGATAGTCAATTCGCGGATGGAAAGTCACTATTTGACGCTCCGGATCTTGAATGCGTCGCTCATATGCTTAGTTGTCATCCATCATCGATCCACATCTCCCATCACGACATCGATCGAGCCGATGACGGCAATCACGTCGGCGATGAGGCCGCCGATGATCATCTTCGACAGCGCCTGGCAGGCGAGCAGCGACGGCGAGCGGGCCTTCATCCGCCACGGCCGATTGCTGCCGTCGGACACGACGTAGAACCCCTGCTCGCCTCGCGGCCCTTCGACCGCCACGTAGGCGTCGCCGGCCGGCACGGTGAAACCCTGCGAATAAATCAGGAAGTGCTGAATCAGCGCTTCCATCTCGGTGTAGACGCGATCCTTCGGTGGCGGCACGACGGTCGGCGCATCGGCGGCAAACTGACCCGACGGCGAAATGCGCGGAAGCGCCTGCCGGCAAATCTTCACGCTCTCGCGCATCTCGGCGATACGCACAAGGTAGCGATCGTACACGTCACCATCGGCGCCGAGAGGTACGTCGAAATCGAACGTGTCGTAACCGCCGTACGGAAACATCTTCCGCACGTCGTAATTCCATCCAGACGCGCGACCGATGGGGCCCGTCAGGCTGTAGTCGATGCAGTCCTGCTTCGACAGCTTGCCGACGCCGCGCGTGCGCTTCTGATAAATGTCGTTTTTCGTCAGCAGGCCTTCGTACTCGCTCAGCTTGCCCGGAAAGCTGTCGAGAAACTGCGTCACGACCTCGTGAAAGCCCCTGGGCAGATCTTCGCGCAAGCCGCCGACGCGGATATAGCTCGGAAACATGCGAAACCCGGCGATCCGCTCGTTGATGTCCAGCAGCAGCTCGCGCTCGCGAAAGCAGTACAGCATCACCGAGATTGCGCCAACTTCCATCGCGTGGGTGCCGAGCCACACCAGGTGGCTGTTGATGCGCTGCAGCTCGGCCAGCAGCACACGAATCCACTTCACGCGCTCGGGCATCTCGAGGCCCAGCAACCGTTCGACCGAGAGGCAGTAGGCGTACGCGTTGGACTGCGCGCTCAGGTAGTCCATGCGCTCGACGAGCGGGATGACCTGCTGAAACTTCTTCTGCTCCGCGGTCTTCTCGATGCCGGTGTGCAGATACCCGATCGTCGGCGCCGCCGACACGATCGTCTCGCCATCGAGCTCGAGCACCAACCGGAGCACGCCGTGCGTGCTGGGGTGCTGCGGCCCCATGTTCACGGTCATCGTTTCCGTGCGCAGCTCAGGCATCTCTCTCGATGAGGTCGCAAACCGCGTGGATCAAACTCCGATGCAGCTCCTGGACGCGAGGCGTCGTGCCCTGAGGCACATTGACGTGCACGTCGACCGCCTGTCCAACCGGGCCGCCATTGCCTCCAGTGAACGCCACGGTTTTCAATCCGCGCGACTTGGCGCACTGCAGGCCCGCCAGCACGTTGTCCGACGACCCGCTGGTGGAAATGCCGACGGCGACATCGCCCGGCCGCCCGAGGGCTTCGATCTGCCGCACGAACACTCGTTCGAATCCGTAGTCGTTCGCGATGGCGGTGAGTGCACTCGTGTCGGTGGTGAGCGCCATCGCGGGCAGCGCGCGCCGGTCGCGGAGAAAGCGTCCGGTCAGCTCGCAGGCGAAATGCTGCGCGTCGGCGGCACTACCGCCGTTGCCAAAGATCAGCACTTTGCCCCCTTCGTCAAACGCCGCTGTCATCACGTCCACCACCGCCAACACCGCGTCCACAGAATCGCGGGCAGCCGCCTCGTGCATGCGGGCCGCTTCGCGCAACATCTCTCCGACCGCCTTCGCTCGAAGGTCGTTCATCACTCAGTCGCGGGACCTCCACGCCCCGCTCCCGCCCCTGACGCCGCTGGCGCGTCCGCGCGCGCGGCCTTGTCTCGCGCCAGGTTCGCCCGGAATTCCTCTTCGGTCACCTGCAGTGGCTCGGCGTAGCGGGGCTTCAGCCTGATCTGCACGGGGTAGTCCTTCCGCAGCGGGTGGCCCTCCCAGTCCTCTGGCATCAGGAGTCGGCGCAGATCCCCGTGATCCTCAAACACGATGCCGAACATGTCCCACACCTCGCGCTCGAGCCAGCAGGCGCCGGGCCATACGTTCTGCAGCGTGGGCAGGCGCGCACTTTGGCCGCCCAGCGACACCTTGACTCGAAGCCGATGCGTCATCGACGCGAGGTGGTACACGACTTCGTAACGCGGTTCGCGCGGCCACCAGTCTACAGCCGTGACGTCGGCGAGCAGCACGAACGCGAGCTCGGGACGATCGCGTAGCGCGCCTGCCGTCTCAACGAGGCGCTCGACGGGCACGCGGACGCTCGGCTGGTCGGCGGACTGGCTCGGCTCCAGCACGACGTGCGGAAGCAGCGCCAGAAGCGTGTCGATCATGCGCGCTGGCTCGCAATCTTCTTCTGCAGCTGGACGATGCCGTAGATCAGGGACTCGGGTCGCGGGGGACATCCGGGAACGTAGACATCGACCGGGACGATTTGATCGACGCCCTGCACGAGCGCGTAGTTGTCGAACACGCCGCCGATGGACGCGCAGGCGCCCATGGAGATTACCCATTTTGGCTCGGGCATCTGGTCGTACACGCGACGCAGTGCTGGCGCCATCTTCCGCGACAGGCGGCCGGCGACGATCATCAGGTCGGACTGGCGCGGCGAGCCGCGGAACACTTCGGCGCCGAAGCGGGCGATGTCGTAACGCGCGCAGCTCATCGCCATCATCTCGATCGCGCAGCAGGCCAGGCCGAACGTGACAGGCCAGATCGAAGAGCGGCGGGCCCACTGGACCATCTTGTCAACCGAGGTCGTCAGAACGGGTAGATCAGGGTCGTAATCCGGGGACATCTCTTTGACTCCAATCCAGTGCACCCTTTTTCCAGACGTAGACGTAGCCGGCGCAGAGGACCGCGGTGAACAGCACGACCTGCAGATAACCGGACCACCCGAGCGATCGCAACGCGAGCGCCCACGGGTAGAGGAAGGCGACCTCGATGTCGAACAGCAGGAAGATCATGGCGACCAGGTAGAACCTGATCGACTGGCGCTCGCGCGCATCGCCCACGGCGGGCATACCGCACTCGTAGGGCGCCGATTTTTCGGGAGTAGGGTTCCGCGGGCCGAGCACGTGCGAGAGCAGAACGGACACACCGCCGAACCCGACGGCCATAACCATCAACAGAAGAATCAGCAGCCAGCTGTCAATCATCGCTCGCGGAGGCCCCTTCGCCCCGCTTCCACCGCTCGCTCGCAGGGGCCTCGTCGCCCCGCGCCGCTCGCATCCTCTTCGCTTGTGAAGGTTTTCGCAAGCGAACACCTCATGCTATCGAATTCCGGGGACGTGGTCCACCCTGCCCGGAGTCTTCAGCGAGGTGCTAGTGGCCGTCCACTAGTGCGCGTGGGCGCCGAGTGCTTCGAGTTGGCGCTCGAGCTCGGCGAGCGCGTTCGCGAGCTGCTGGCGTCGTGCGGTATGCGTGGTCGCCTGAAGCTGCCGGCTGAGCTCGGTGTAGGCAAGCCGCAGTGATTCAGTGCGCCTCAGCGTTTCGGGATCGCGATCGGCGTGGTGGCTGGCGCGCCGCGCACGCTCCTCTTCCCGTTCGTCCATGCGCTCCTGGATTCGATTCTGCGCGTCGATAAGCCCTTCCCCAGAGTCTCCCATCTTCGTCCTTTCAACAGCTTCCGGCTGTCAGCTTCCAGCTGCCAGTGATACCAGTGGTTGTGGAGGTTACTCCAAGACTCGCATCTAATAGCGGCCGTGAACCGGCACACGCGAGCTGGATGCCTGCCTGATTATAGTACGATTATTCGATGCCGCCCGCCTCATCTTTTGACGTCACCTCGTCGGTAGACCTCCAGGAAGTCGACAACGCCATCAACCAGGCTCGGAAGGAGGTCGCCCAGCGCTATGACTTCAAGGGCTCGATGGCGGCTATCGACTTCAACAAGGCCGAAAACACGCTCACGCTCGTCGCCGACGACACCATGAAAATGGACGCGCTGTGGGACATTCTGCAGACGCGGCTGGTGCGCCGTAACGTGCCGGTGAAAAACCTCAAGCTCGGCGACCTCGAAGGCGCCACCGGTTCGACGGTGCGCCGGGTCGTCACCCTCCAACAGGGCATTCCGAGCGATGCCGCCCGCGACATCATCAAGTACCTCAAGGACCAGAAGCTCAAGAAGGTGCAGGCCAGCATCCAGGGCGACCAGCTCCGCATCTCGTCAGCCTCGAAAGATGAACTTCAGGAGGTAATCCGCCTCCTTCGCGCCCACGACTTCGGTATTGCACTCCAGTTCGGCAACTACCGATAACTCTGTCGGCGCGCCTGTGCCATTTCGGCACAGATCTCTCCCGCGCACGCCACCGTGAGGTTGAAGGGATTTCATGAGACGCAGATTTTTAAGTGTGCTGATAGTTGTGGCAGGCCTCGTTCCGGTCGTCGCCTCCGCACAGGGCGTGCAGACCGGTGCGCTGATGGGCAGCGTAAAGTCATCGGACGGTGTCGTGATTTCGGAGGCCGCCGTCACGGTCACTTCGCCGGCTCTTCAGGGCGAGCGCACGACTCGGACCGACGTCAACGGCATCTACGTGCTCGCCGCGTTGCCTCCCGGTAGCTACACCGTCCGGATCACGAAGAGCGGACTGAGCTCCGTCGAGCTGACCGCGCTCGTTCCTCTTGGAGGCACGGCGTCAGCCGATGCGACCCTCCCGGTCGCCTCCGCGTCCGAAACAGTAGTCGTCGAAGGCGTGACGCCGCCGGCAGCGACCGCAATCCAAACGAGCGCGAACATCACGGCAGCCGAAGTCAACGTGCTGCCCATGGGCCGCACGCCGTTCCTCATTGCGGAGCTGATGCCGGGCCTGACGAACAACACACCCTCTGCGAATCAGCTGACGATCTCGGGTGGTTTCGCATTCGACAACGTGTTCCTCGTGGACGGCGTCGACGTGAACGACAACCTGCTCGGCACAGCCAACGACCTCTTCATCGAGGACGCGATCAGCGAAGTCCAAGTGCTCACCTCGGGCGTCTCCGCCGAGTACGGCCGCTTCTCGGGAGGGGTCATCAACATCATCACGAAGAGCGGCGGTAATACGTTCGGCGGCAGCTACCGTACGACCTTCATGCGCCCGTCGTGGACCAGCGAAACACCGTTCGAGAAAACCAACAACATCGAGCGCGGCAAACCGACACCGGCCAACCCGTTCCTCAACAACAAGCTCTCCCATTTCAGCGAGCTCACCGCGGGTGGACCGGTCGTGAAGAACCGTGTGTGGTTCTTCGGCGCCGGCCGCTTCGAGAATTCATCGACTGCGGGCACGATGCCCGCGACAGCGGTGGCGTACACGAAGACCAACGACAGCAAGCGCTACGAAGGAAAGGTGACCGGGACGGCACGTCCAGGCCACACACTACAGGGCAGCTTCATCGACAACCGTGTCCATCGCGGCACTGAGCCGGTGCTGTCGTTCAGCATCGACCGGGCCGCGTTGATCTCGCCATCCACGCCGAACCGGCTGGGCGTCGTCAACTACAACGGCGCGCTGTCGCCGCGCATGCTCGTGTCCGCGCAATATTCTCAGAAGCGCTTCGCAACCGTGGGTGTCGGCGGCACGTCGACCGCCATCATCGACTCGCCGTTCCTGACGCGCAGTGGAACGCAGTATCAGTACAACGCGCCGTACTTCGACGCGACCGATCCCGAACGACGCAACAACCGTCAGTTGACAGCAAGCGCGACCTACTTTGCGTCGGATCGTCGCCTCGGCAGCCACGAACTGAAGGGCGGCTTCGAACACTTCGTCGACACCCGCGTTGGCGCAGGGGCGCAGAGCTCGACCGGTTACGTCTTCATTTCGAACTTCAAGGTGGATGCGGCGGGCGCTCCCGTTTTGGACGTGGAGGGCCATCCGGTGCCGCAGTTCGTCCCGGGCACCTCGCGCGTGCAACGCTGGATTCCTCATCGCGGCGCCGAGCTCAACATAGCCACCTCGTCTGCGTACCTACAGGATCGCTGGATCGTGTCGCCGAACCTCACGCTGAATCTCGGCATGCGCTTCGAGCACGTCTCAGGCGAGGCGACGGGTGACATCAGCTCCGCCAACACCAGCCGCATCGTGCCGCGCGTGGGCGCGAGCTACGACATCGACGGTGACGGCGTCACCGTTCTCCAGGCGAGCTTCTCGCAGTATTCGGGTAAGTACAACGCGCAGCAGTTCTCGCGCAATAGCAACGTCGGCAACTCGGATCGCTACACCACGGTGTACAACGGGCCGGCGGGCGAAGGACGGGGGTTCGCGCCCGGATTCAACGTCAACAACTACAGCGGCGTGGTCGCGGGAACGTTCCCGGCGCTCAATGTCCGGTTCGCCGACGATTTGTCATCGCCCGTGACGACCGAATACACGCTCGGCGCAGCCCGCACGTTTGGCGCGCGCAGCTACGGCAAGATCGTGTTCGTGCAGCGTCAGACGTCGAACTTCATCGAGGAGTTCATCACACTGGCCAACGGCACAACGCCGATCGTCGTCGACGGCGCCACCATCAGCCTGGCCGACAACATCGTGTATGACAACAGCGACGAGATGAAGCGGGGGTATCGGGCGCTGCAATTCATGGGGCAGCACCGGGTGATGAGGGCGGTGACCGTAAACGGTCATTGGACGCTGCAGCTGAAGAACAACGGCAACTTCGAGGGTGAGACGCCAAACCCGGCGGGCACGGCCTTCGGCGACTATCCTGAGCTCTTGTCGCTCGAGCGCAGCGTGCCGGATGGCCGGCTCGACGACTTCCAGCGCAGCAAGGTGCGGGTCTGGGCCGACTATCACGCCAACCTCGGACGCTACGGCTCGCTCACCGTTGCGCCGATTTTCCGGTACAACTCTGCGAAGACGTACAGTCTGGTACTGAACAACCAGGCGCTCAGTGCCATCCAGCTGGCCCGCAATCCCGGATACGCCGGCACACCGCTCCAGCAGATCTTCTTCGGCGAGCGCGGATCTCAGTCGTTCGAAAGCTTCTCACTGATGGATCTGGCCGTGACGTACGGCATCCCGGTGTGGCGTTCGGCGCAGCCGTGGATCAAGTTCGAGGCGTTCAACGTACTCAACAATCAAAAGCTGATTGCGTGGGACACGACGATCACGGCCGCGGCTGGCGGGCTCGACGCAAACGGCCTGCCGACGAGCTACGTGCAGGGCCCGCGCTTTGGCCAGGGTACAGCGAATGTTCACTACGCGGTGCCCCGCCCCGGCACCGACGGCGGCAGGATGTTCGACTTCGCCATCGGCCTTCGTTTCTAGAAGATTTCCGCCTCCAGGCTTCGGGCTTCCAACCCGAGCCTGGAGCCCACACCCGCCGCACCTCTCGCACCGCCGCACCTGTTGCATCTAGCGCAGGTATCATGTCGGCGACGTGGATCGGTCTTCTGCGCTCGTCGCACTCGGCATCTTCTGCAGCCGCCTCACCGGATTCGTTCGGCAGCGTGTCTTCGCCCACTACTTCGGTCTGCAGTCCGATGCGGCGGACGCCTTCATGGCGGCATTCCGCATTCCGAATTTTCTCCAGAACCTCTTCGGCGAAGGTGCGCTCTCGGCGTCGTTCATTCCCGTGTACGCCTCGCTTGTGGCGCGCAACGATCGGCGCGAAGCCGCGCGGGTCGCGGGCGCGGTCGCCGCGCTGCTGTCGCTCATCACCTCGGTGCTTGTCCTGCTCGGGGTCGTCATGACCCCGATGCTCGTCATGCTGATCGCACCGGGATTCCGGGGCGAGAAGCGCGACCTCACGATCGCCATCGTCCGTATTCTGTTTCCCGGCGCCGGCCTGCTCGTGCTGTCCGCCTGGTGCCTCGGCATCCTCAACAGCCATCGCCGGTTTCTTCTGTCGTACATCGCTCCGGTCATCTGGAACGTCTCGATGATCGTCACGCTCCTCTGGTGGGGAGCACAAACGCCGCTTCCCCGCCTTGCGGTACTGCTCGCATGGGGCGCGGTGGCCGGAAGCGCGCTGCAGATGCTGGTGCAGCTGCCGGCCGTACTGCGGCTCATGCCCGATCTTCGATTCCGGCTGGAATTCTCGGATCATGTTCGCGCGATGGTGCGCAACTTCGCCCCTGTCTTCGTCGGCCGCGGAGTGGTCCAAATCAGTGCCTACATCGACGAAGTGCTGGCCAGCCTTCTGCCAACGGGAGCCGTGACAGGGCTGGCAAACGCGCAGCTACTCTATACGCTGCCTGTCAGCTTGTTCGGCCTGTCGGTGGCCGCGGCGGCACTCCCGGCCATGTCTGGGGCTGTGGGGCTGGACAACACACATCTTCTGCGCGATCGCGTGAACGGGGGCCTGCGGCAGATTGCGTTCTTCGTCGTGCCGTCGGCTGTCACCTTCTTGCTGCTCGGCGACGTCGTGGCAGCCGCGCTTTTTCAGACCGGCCGGTTCGGGCACGAGGACGCGCTGTATGTGTGGGGAATCCTTGCGGGCTCGTCTATCGGGCTGCTCGCGACGACATTCGCACGGCTGTACTCATCGACGTACTACGCACTGCGCGACACGCGCACGCCGCTGCGGTACGCGCTCATCCATGTCGGCCTGGCGACCGCGCTGGGATACATCGCCGCCATCGTGCTGCCGCCGAGAATGGGAATCGCTCCTTTGTGGGGAACCGTCGGGCTGACGACGGCCGCAAGCATCGCCGGATGGGTGGAATTGATCTTCTTACGGCGGACGCTCAACCGGCGCATCGGCCGAACGGGCCTGCCAACGTCTCTGAGTCTGCGCCTTTGGGGCGCGGCCCTCGCGGCGGCCGGCGTCGCGTGGGGCGTGAAGCTGGCGATTCCTCCGGTGCATCCGATCGTAGGAGCGGCGCTCATACTCACGCCGTTTGGACTGACGTTCTTCGGCCTTGCGGTTGTCCTGGGAGTTCCTGAGGCCCGCGGGGTGCTCGCCCGACTAACACGACGCAGGAGAATAGGAGAATAGGAGTTCTCCTAACCTCCTGCGAGACATTACCGATACCCGTACTGCATCGCCAGCTCGCGGTTTCGCTGCGCCTGCTTGAAATGACCCGCCGACGCGAGGTACGACACGTAGGAGGAGAACGCAATCCGCTCGATCCAGCTCAACGTCTTGAACAGTTTCCTGTGCTCCGGGTATTTATTGGCCAGGACGCGCTCGAAGACATTCGCGGCGACATTGTTGATCACCGATTCTTGTAGGTGCATCAACGCCATGTTCCGGATCTTCTTGTTTCCGTCGCCAAACTTGAGCGGCCGGTCGTTGGGCCGCCCGCTTACGGTGAAGCGATGGTTCTGCTCGACCCAGCCGTTCTGGAACAACGGCTGCGAGGTCTTCCAGTCCAACTTCATAGACGTATAGGACAACGTCGCCGGCGCGTAGGTCGTCGGGTCGAGCGCGACGCTCTTTGCTACGTCCCAGAACGGCGACGAATTGGCTTCGCCTTGAGCCGACGCCACTGCGGGCGTCAGAACGATCGCAGTGAGAAGAATGAGTCGTTGTATGGCTCGCATCTCAGTATCTCCTGCCGATGAGATAGCAAGCGCAGTGCCGTGCATTTTGTATGGGCTTACGACAAGGTCGTGGCCATGGATGCGTCACGTACGTGCCAGAACTGAGCATTGCGGTACGAAAGCAATGCGAACCGCCTTCGACACCGATGTAAGAATGACCGGCGTTCAGGAAGCGAATGACGCCTGAGTTGCGGCTATGATTTGGGAATGCTACATGCGCTGTTTACAACGAGTGAAGGCAATTTCAAGGTCCGGCTTTTTGACGCCGAGGTCCCCAAGACGGTGGCGAACTTCGCGGAGCTCGCTGAAGGATCGAAAGAGTTCACGGATCCCAAGAGCGGGCAGAAGACCAAGCGTCCGTTTTACGACGGCCTCGTCTTCCATCGCGTGATCGAAGGGTTCATGATTCAGGGCGGCGACCCGTTGGGTACCGGCACCGGCGGTCCGGGCTACAAATTCGCCGACGAGTTCAGTCCCAAGCTCAAACACACCAAGGCAGGCCTGTTGTCGATGGCGAATGCCGGACCGAACACCAACGGCAGCCAGTTCTTCATCACGCTCGCGCCGACGCCATGGCTCGACAACAAACACAGCATTTTTGGTGAGGTCGTCGAGGGGATGGACGTCGTGGAGAAAATCGGCAGTACGGCGACCAGCAAGCCAAGCGACCGCCCGCTCAAGCCGATCACGATGAACGTGAAGATCGAACGGAGCTAGTTCTACCTCGCCCCGCGCGCGTACTCAAGGGCCCACGTCTTGAGCGCCGGGTTCGTCAAGCCCAGCGCTTCGGCTTCGGCCATGGCGCGATCGACGTCCCATTTGTCGATCGCGATCCGTTTGATGAGCCACATGGCAGATGCGCGATTGGCGCTGGCGCAGTGAATAAACGCCGGCGTAGCGTCTGCCGACGCGATCACTTTGACGAACTGATCGGCCACTTTCTCGTCGGGCTTCGCACTGTTGAGCGGCAGGTGGTAGTAGCGGAGCCCCGCCGCTCTAGCTGCGGCTTCTTGCTTTTCGATCTCGGCGCCCGCTTCGTGGACTTCGCGCAGGTTGATAACCGACGCGAAACCCATCTTCCTGATGTCGGACATCGCATCCGCGGCAATCGCGCCGGCACACGCCACCGTTGTCTCCACCCGGGCAAAGTTCTTGATCCCCTCGCGTGACTCTCGGATCACCTGCTGCGGTGATGCATGCACACCGCGTCCCGTTGGAGCGGGACCACACACGACGAGAGCGGCCACGAAGGCAACGGATGCTGATCTCATGAACACAGGCTACACGAATTGGGCGACGGCGGGATGCCTTCGCCCGATCGTGGCGGCAAGCGCGGGCGAGTCCCTGAGCAGCGCAAAGTCAGCGAACTGGAACGCCGGAGCGACCGTGCATCCCACGAGTGTAAAGGCGCCTCGCGAGCGCGCAGCCTGCCAGCAATTGGCCGGCACACAGTGTACAGGTCGCTGCCGATCGGACAACGGCCCCAGCACGATGCGTTCGAGGTCGGCGGCGTCTGGGCTCAGCTGCAGAAGATCGAGCGGCGCGCCCTCGTAGAAGTGCCAGATTTCTTCCGATCGCACGCGGTGCCAGCAGCTCTTCTCGTCCGCACGAATCAGAAAATAGATCGTCGTCACGGCCGGTGACCGATGGACCTCGACGTAGTGCCCACCCTCTGGGTGGGGCTGCAGGCCAAGCTCGCGAATCAGTTGCTCCGCTCGATCGTTCATTTGCGGTAAGCCTACGCTATGATGTCCCCTCTTCCTATGCCTTCATTCAGTCAGTTTGCATCCTCCGTAGGGGTCGAAACCGCCTTTAGCGTACTGGCCGTGGCCAAGCGCCTGATCGCGGGCGGCAAGGACGTCATCGAGCTGGAAATCGGCGACAGCCCCTTCTCTACTCCTCCCAAGGCGATCGAGGCCGGCGTGCAGGCCATCCGCGACGGCCACAGCCGTTACGGGCCGTCGCTCGGCATCATGGAGTTCCGAAAGGCCGCCGCCGAATATGTGAACCGCGAGTACGGGCTGTCGGTGACGGGTGAACACGTCGTGGCCGGCCCCGGAGCAAAGAATTTCGAGCAGCTGTTCTGCGAGGCGTTTCTCAATCCCGGCGACGGGGTGCTCGTCTTCAGCCCTCACTTCCCGACCTACCCGCCGAATATCTTTCGGCGAAACGCGCGGGTCGTCCTCTCACAGCTGAAGGCGTCCCATGACTTCCGCCCTGCACTGGAAGATGTGCGCCGGTTCCTTGTTGACGACAAGGCGCCGCGTGCGATCTTCCTGAATAGTCCACACAACCCGACCGGTGGCGTGGCCACGTTTGATGATCTCAAAGGCCTTGCCGACCTCGTGCGCGGTAAAGATGTCGCGATCTTCAGCGATGAGCCGTACGACCGCATGGTCTGGCGCGGCCGGCACCATTCGCTGCTCGAGCTCCCACGCATGCTCGAACAAACGGTCGCCGCCTACACGTTCAGCAAATCCTTTAGCATGAGCGGTTGGCGCCTGGGGTTTGCCGTCAGCAGCCTGGAAACGATCGACGTCTTCGGCAAGCTCACGAACAGCGCGCTGTCGTGCGTGCCGCCCTTCACGCAGATGGCCGGCGTCGTCGCCATGCGGGACGAGCTCGGCTATCGCGACGCGAAGATGAAGGAGTTTCAAAAGAAGGTCGAGCTCCTCGTCGAAGGCATGAACAAGATCGACGGAGTATCGTGCCTGATGCCCGGCGGAACGTTCTACGTTTTCCCGTCGGTGGCCGCGATCTGCAATCGTCTGGGGATTACCTCGCACGGGCTCGCTCTATACCTGCTCGAAGGCGCCGACGACACACGCGGCGTCGCGTGCCTGGGCGGCGAGTGCTTCGGAGATGCCGGGAAGGGATTTCTTCGTCTGAGCTGCGCGCAGTCGGACGAACGCATCGCGGAAGCGTTCGCGTTCATGGAAGATGCGTTCAAGCGGAAAGACCGCGTTGACGCCTACTTGGCGCAGCATCCGGAGTTCCGTCTGACGGAGAGATACGAGAGCTAGCTGGTAGCCGGTAGCTCGACCGCAGTGTGTGCGGTTTTGAACAGCCCCTCGAATAGCCGCTGTGTAGGCTTGATCTTTCTATGATCTACACGTCAGGCGACCGCCAATGTCCCTACTGCGATGGTTTCACAGTTCAACCGATGGCACCGCGCGCCAACGAGACCGAGAGTCTTGTGGCGTGGTACGAGTGCGAAGAGTGTCATCACATTTGGCACCTCGAAAAACCCATAGTGATGAACCGGCCTAGCCGCGAACGGCGACAGGCTGCCCGTTAGGCGATTGCCCAGAGTCCAAAGTCTAGCGTCCAGCGTCGCTGGAGGCTACCGACGTGGTTTCGGCAGCGCACGGGTGGCGCCCGTCGAGATGCCACCGTCGACCAGCAGTGTTTGCCCGGTGATGTACTCGCTTGCATCTGACGCGAGAAACACCACAGGCCCCCCCAGATCGTCGAGACGGCCTGGCCGACGCAGCGGAATGCGATCGATCAGATACGCCACCCACTCCGCGTCCTCGTACATCACCTTGTTCTGCTCGGTCTTGAACCAGCCGGGTGCCAGGCAGTTCACCGTGATGCCGTGCGGCCCCCAGTCGTCAGCCAGGCTCATCGTCAATTGACGAATGCCGCCGCGGCTGGCGCCGTACGGCCCGAGGCCGGCGTAGCCCATCACCGAGGTCACCGAGCCGATATTGATGATGCGGCCGCGTCCTCGGGGGATCATCTCCTTCGCCACAGACTGCGCCACAAAAAAAGCGCCGCGCAGGTTGGTATCGAGGATGAGGTTCCAGTCATCCCATGTGACGTCAACAGCTGGCTTCCGCACGTTACAGCCGGCATTGTTCACCAGGATGTCGATGTGACCGTACGCCGCCGCCGCGTCGCGCACCATGCGGCGGATGCTCTGTTCATCGCGCACGTCGAGCTCCAGCGGAACCGCGCGCCGGCCCATCGCCTCGACCTCGTCCTGAAAGGACTTGAGCGAATCGATCGTCCGGCTCGTGATGACGAGATCGGCTCCCGCCCGTGCCAGCGCCTTGGCGAACGTCTGGCCCAGCCCGCGGCTCGCGCCGGTCACGATCGCCACCTTACCAGTCAGATCGAATGTGGTCACGGTTGAAGAACGACTTTCATCAGCCGCTTGTCCCCCTCGTGGAGTCTCGCGAACAGCGACGGCCCTTCCTCGAGCGGTGCCAGGAGGCTGATCAGTGGCTGGACGTCGATGCGGCCTCGCGCCAGAAGATCGATGCAGGTGGGGTACTCGCCGCTCGACGCGCAGGAGCCCAGCAGCGAGAGCTCGCGCGTCACGACTTCCTGCAGCGGCAGCTCGACGCGCGGAGAGAGGTTGCCGATCAGTACAGCCGTCCCGCCTTTGCGCAGACTCTGAATCGCGGCCAGCACGGTTTCGGTCCGCCCGACCACTTCGAACGATGCGTCGGCGCCCTTGCCGCCCGTCAATTCGCGAACGGTTGTGGGGATGTCTGTTTCCGTTGGGTTCAGCGTACGCCCGGCACCCATCCGCTCCGCAAGCGCTCGCTTCTCCGCGTCAATCTCCACCGCGATGATGTTGCGGCACCCTTTCTCGCGAAGCACTTGGATGACGAGCACGCCGATCATGCCGGCGCCAACGACCACCACCGCATCGTCTGGTCTGGGCACATGCCGCCCCACTGCGTGTACGGCGATTGAGACGGCTTCGATCAGCGCCGCGCGTTCAAACGGGAGACTATCGGGAAGGCGATACAAAATTCGCGCGGGAACCGACACGAATTCGGCAAACGCGCCATGACGCCGGTAGTCGCCGCACGAGACGCCGAGCACCATGCGGTTGTCGCAGAGATTGATCTCGCCGCGACGGCAGAAATCGCACGTGCCGCACGACACCGTGGAATCGAACGTCACGCGATCGCCGGCGTGATAGTCGTCGACCGCGCTGCCCGTCCGTTCGATCACACCGGCCGCTTCGTGTCCCATCACCAACGGTGGAATCCTGCGGCCCGTCGATCCGTCGTACCCGTGCACATCGCTTCCACAGATGCCGCACGCCCGCACGCGCACGAGCACCTCGTCACTGCCAATCTCCGGGATCGGCATATCGGTGATCGACAGCGTCTTGTACTCGGTTAGCAGCAACGCCCGCATGGTCATCTGAAGAACCGCTGCCCCTGAGTATAGATCGTCACCGCCGAGAGCGCTCCGAACATCAGGATCGACCAGGTGAGCGTCGCTATACGGAAGGGCCCGATGCGAATCGCGGGCGGCAGCATCTCGCCGTTGAGCTTGAGCAGCATGATCGAATACAGGAACATGATCACCCCGCCGGTCGAGGCAGAGATCACAAGCAGGGTGATCGGCTGGGTGATGCCGGACATCAGGATGAGGCATCCGAATGCGACCATGCCCCACACCAGCCAGAAATACATCTGGCTTTCCGTGACCGTCGATTGCGGCCGATAGGTGTTCTTCAGAATGTCGGCGGCCATCCGGCTGGTGTAGTCGATGATCCCCATCGATGAGCCGAATAGCGAGAAGGAGCCGATAGCGAGAAACAGCACCCCGAACCAGCGGCCGACCCTCGCCTCCAGCTGTTGCGCTTCGATTCTCAGGAAGGACACGTCGTTCGGCAGGTTCGGCTCGCCGAACAAGGTCGAGTGGGCCATCATCGACGTGAGGCCGATGGTGACGACCGTCATCAGGATGAAGCTCAAGATCTGTTCGACGTTCGCGAAGCGCCACCAGCTTCTCCAGCGCGCCATGTTGGCGGGCGTCGGCTCGAACGTATAACTTTTCTGGGTGGGAACGGCTGTGACAATGCCGGTCACCGGACTCGCCAAGCGCGGCACGTACTGCCCCATGCCGAAACCCTTGTCGCGAATCCAATTGCTCTGGCAGAGATTCTGGCCGCCGCCCGCGCCGGCGAATGCGATGGCGCCGAAGATCAACGCGTAGCTGAGCGTCGCAGGAATGGTGCCGACACCCGTGAACCCTGCGGGCAGCGCCCGCCACGATTCCGGCTCGATCGCAAACACGATACCCAGCACGACCAGGACACCCACCGCTGCGACTTTCACAAAGATGAGCCGCTCGAGCGCGACGTAGATTACTGGCGTAAGCGTCAGCGCCGTACCGATGACGAGAAGGCTGCCGACCGCGATGGCTTTGGCACTTCCGCCGAACAGATAGGTCGCGAGCGTCGCGGAGCTGAGCGCCCAGCCTGGCCACAGGTTCGCGAAGTACACCAGGACCGCGAACACGAGGCCCCAGTGCCTCCAGAAGCGGTTGAAGCCAGTCACGGCCGTCTCGCCAGTGGCGAGCGTATACCGCTCGACTTCCATGTTCAGAAAGAACTGCGTAATAACCCCGACCAGCGCGCCCCACAACAGCACCAGTCCGACCTGCGATGCGATGTAGGGCCAGAGGACGAACTCGCCGGACGACAATCCCACGCCCCCTGCCACGATTCCGGGGCCGACGAAGCGCCAGTAGTTGCTCGGCGGATCCGGAAGATCGCGCACCTCGCGCGAGGGAAATGCGTCTTGGCTATTGTGTGGTGCCAGAAATCCTCCTCCGTTAGCGATCGACGGCCTTCATGGCCGCCTCCGGATACCGCGCTCCGGCAGCGGCGCCTTTCGGCGCAATCCCTTCAATCTCGTCAAGATCAGCAGCCGTGAGTCTAACCTCTAGCACACCCAGATTCTCTTCGAGGTACTTCCGGCGCTTGCTCCCGAAGATCGGTACGATGTCGCAGCCCTGCGCGAGCACCCAGGCGAGCGCAAGCTGGGCAACGGTGTGGCCCTTGCGGGCCGCGAGCCCTTCCAGGCGCCGAACGACCGCCAGATTGCGCTCG
>DATEEI010000079.1:0-77134 GCA_035281225.1 Vicinamibacterales bacterium | reverse complement strand
CGATTCGTGTGGCGGTTGGGAACACGTCGTTCGTCGACTGCGACATATTGACGTGATCGTTCGGGTGCACCTTCTCGTAGGAACCCTTCGGCGCGCCGAGCATCTCCGCCGCCCGGTTCGCCAGTACTTCGTTCGCGTTCATGTTGTGAGAGGTGCCGGCACCCGCCTGGTAGACATCGACAATGAACTGATCGCGCAGCTGACCGGCAAGGATCTCGTCGGCGGCTGCCATGATGGCGCGGCCGATCTCCGACGGCAGCGCTCCCGTGGCCATATTGGCAGCGGCCGTGGCTTTCTTGACGAGAATGGTGGCGGTGACGAGCTCCTCCGGCGCGCGGAGGCCGCTAATGGGGAAATTCTCGGATGCCCGTTGAGTCTGAATCCCGTAGTACGCGTCCGCAGGCACGGCGTGCTCGCCGAGCGGATCGCGTTCCAGGCGATGCATGTACGTACTTTATACTACCAGGATGCTCTCAGCGTTCTTCGACAGCATGCTCGAGCTGATCGTGAAAACGTCGACGGATCTTCCGCCCGACGTTCGCGCAGCGATGCGCGGCGCCCTTGGCGCCGAGCAGCCGGGCACGCGCGCCTCGCAGGCGCTGACGATCATCGCGCAGAACATCGATCAGGCTGCGGCCGACGAAGGCGCCATCTGTCAGGACACGGGGATGCCCACGTTCGAGGTGCACGTGCCGCGAGGGACGGATCAAATCTGGATGCGTCAGCAGATCCGTGACGCGGTCGCGAAAGCGACGAAGCTCGGCAAGCTGCGCCCCAATTCCGTTGATTCCATTACCGGGGAGAACAGCGGCGACAACCTTGGGCCCGGCACGCCCATCGTGCATTTCAATCAGTGGGAAAAGGATGAGATCGAAGTGAAGCTGCTGTTGAAGGGCGGCGGTTGCGAGAACATGAACATCCAGTATTCGCTGCCGACGGAGCTCCCGCGCGTCGGCCGCGCCGACCGCACGCTCGAAGGTGTGCGCAAGTGCATTCTCCACGCGGTGTGGAACGCACAAGGGAAAGGATGTGCTCCGGGGGCCGTTGGCGTGTGCATCGGCGGCGACCGCACTTCGGGTTATCTACACGCGAAGGAGCAGCTGTTCAGAACGCTCGATGACGTCAATCCGGATGGGCGTTTGGCCGAGCTCGAAGCGGCGATCATGGGTTCGGTGAATACGTTGGGGATCGGCACCATGGGGTTCGGCGGCAATGTCAGCCTCATCGGCTGCAAGATCGGAGTGCTCAATCGTCTGCCGGCGAGCTTCTTCGTGTCGGTCGCGTATGACTGCTGGGCTTTTCGGCGGCTGGGCGTCCGGCTCGACGCGCGCGAGGGCCGCATTACCCAGTGGCTCTATCGCGATCCCAGCCACCCGATGATCCCGATGATCGATCAGCAAGGCTTTGCCAGAACGGGACGGGAGATTCGTCTCTCCGCGCCGCTTGACGAAGCCACCGTGCGCTCGCTGAAGGTCGGCGACGTCGTGCTGGTGTCGGGCCGCATGTTTACCGGACGCGACGCCGTGCACGCACATCTGATGAAACACGAACCTCCGGTCGATCTCAACGGCGCGGTCCTGTATCACTGTGGTCCTGTCGTGAAAAAAGAGGGCGATGGCTGGACGGTGACGGCCGCGGGACCGACGACGAGCATCCGCGAGGAGCCGTATCAGGCTGAGATCCTTCGCCGGTACGGGGTGCGCGCGGTAATTGGCAAAGGAGGCATGGGCGCGAAAACGCTGCAAGGGCTCAGCGACTCCGGCGCCGTGTACTTGAATGCCGTCGGCGGCGCCGCGCAGTTCTATGCGCGTTGTATCGAGCGCACCGATGGCGTGTCGCTCACCGAATTTGGCACGCCCGAGGCCATGTGGCATCTCTGGGTCCGCGATTTCCCGGCCATCGTCACGATGGATGCGCACGGCCACAGCCTGCACAAGGATCTCGAAGCGCAATCAGCGGAGAAACTGCAGGCGCTCACCACGTAGCGTCCAGTCCTCGCTTTCGTACGTGGGGTCCGGCTTTAGCCGGGCCGTCATAGTACGTAGTGTCCGGCTTTAGCCGGACGACTGGTCAGCAGTTCGACCTCAGCGGCTCGATGGCGTCCAGATCGTTGAGCGGCGGACGCCGGTAGTCGCGGCTCATCGCACCCTGATCGAGATCCATGCTGGCGAGATCCTCGATCGCGATCAGCGGAAACGGCGTCTCCTCGGCGACCTCGAGCACTTTGGTGTAGCTTCCGCAGCTTCCGCACATCTGGACGTGCCGCTTCGGCCGGCTCACATCAGGTGCAGCCGACACGAAGTCAGCCCCGGCATTCCCGCAGTAGATACACCGGAGTGAGTGCAGCGTCCACGCCAGCGCGCAAAACGAGCAGCGTAACGTCTGCGAGCCCCCGTGCGATTCGATGAACGCGGGCCACGATCCGCAGAACGGGCAGTAGCCGCGGTTCCAGTCTTTGAGGATGACATGAGAGAGGCAGGCCACGAATTGCGTCTGCAGATGGTGCGCAAGAGGCGAGCTGGCAAGCTCGCCGATGAGCCAAACGAGGTCGGGCGAGAAGCCCATGTGCAGCGAGCTGGTCCGTATCGCTTTCTGATTTCTGGCCAACGAGACGCTCAGCAGCGATCCGGCGTCGATCTGACCGTGGAGCAGGGCGTCGCGGATGTGACGCGCGCTGTCGCCCGCGCCTGACTCCTCGAGTGCGCTGCAGAAGAACGGCAGCGTGTTCGTCAGCGACTCGGGAATGGGCACCTGTTCGTTGTGCAGTGCCGGCAGGCCACGGCGCGACTTGTCACCGACGACCTTTGCGGTCAGGGTTGAGGGCAGTGGCTGATCGAGGGCATCAGCGGCATCGAGAATCAACCGAACAAGCCGTTGCTGCAGCGCGACGGCTGGTCCCAGATCCGGCGAAATTGCTCCTATTTCGGCCCAACGGGCCGTTGCCCGCTTCCAGAGATCGTATGGATGCGTCTTCTGCACGAAGGGGCGTATTGTATAATTTATGCAGTCGGACCTACGGGTGACCTCAGGAGAAATCACATGATTAACGTGTCGTCTGCGGCAGCTTCCAAAATTACGGAGCTTCTGGTCGAAGAACAGAAGCAGAACAGCGGCCTGCGCGTGTTCGTACAGGGCGGAGGATGTTCGGGCTTTCAGTACGGGCTGATGATCGAGGAGAACGGTGGCGGCGAGGCCGACCAGGTGTTCGAGTCGAACGGCGTCAAGTTATTCGTCGATCCGATCAGCATCCGCTACCTCAAGGGCGCGGAAGTCGACTTTGTCGATACGGTGACCGGCGGCGGGTTCACGATCAAGAATCCGAACGCGACGTCCACGTGCGGCTGTGGGTCGTCCTTCACGACCGAGGAAGGCGGCGGAGATCACCACGGGCATAGCCACTAATAGCCGGGGCCAACACCCTCAACCGCGCATGCAGGCTGTCGACGTCGATCGTGTGCGGCCGGCCGGCGGCAAGCGTTCCAGCAAGCGGGACTTCATCATCGATGTGTTTCTCCGCCAGGAGGGGCACCTCAGCGCCGACGACCTCGTCGATCTCATCCGAAAAGAAGATCGGGGCATCAGCCGCGCGACGGTCTATCGCACGCTTCAGTGGATGATGGACGCGGGGATCGCCCGCAAGGTCGATTTCGGCGAGGGACGTTTCCGGTTCGAGCATTCGCACGGGCACCCGCGACACTTTCACCTGATTTGCAAGACGTGCAATCAGTCGTTCGAGTTTCTCAGCTCCGACATCGAGTCGCTGATGGAGGAGGTGGCGAACGCCAGGAGCTTCGTCAGCAAAGAAAGCGTCGTGCAGATTTACGGCACCTGCGAGGAATGCCAGACGGGGCGGCCGGCTACGAAGGGCGGTACGACCGAGCTGATTTTCGCTCGCGATGCCCTGCGCATCGCCATCGCGACCGAGCGCAGCGGGCTCGAGTTCTACTCACGCGCCGCGCGTATTACGCAGGACCAGCGGGGACGCTCCGTCTTTCAGAAGCTGGCCGACGAGGAGAAGGAGCATCTTGGAACGCTGGAAGCGCGATACGCTCAGCTGCTGAAGATGGACCCGCAACTCGAGGCACACCCCGCCTTTCTGTTTTTCAAGGGCGCCGCGAACGGCCTCTTTGCCGAAGGGGCAGAGCGGCTGACGAAAGGCGTGAACGATCGGCAGGCCCTGTTGATCGGTATTCGCTGCGAGCGGGGATCCCACCGTTTCTTCAAGAAATATGGCGAGCGGTTCGAAGACTCCGAAGGGAAACAGATCTTCATGGAGTTCGCCGAAGAGGAAAAGCAGCATCTTGAGCTGCTGATCCGCGAATACAAGAGCCTCATCAAACGCAAAGGGCGGCGGCGGTCCGCCAAGCCGGCAAGAGCCCGACACCGTGCTGGCCGCTGACGTGTCCGGCCTCATCGATCTCCATCTGCATACGACAGCGTCCGACGGTCTCTGCGAGCCAGCAGTGCTGGTGGATCTTGCCTGGCGCGCGGGCATTCGCACGATGAGCGTGACGGATCACGATACCATCGCGGCATTGTGCGAGGTCGAGCACGCCGCGACGGCGGCGGGGATTGCCTTTGTGCCCGGCATCGAGATCACTGCAGTTCATGAGGGCCGCGACGTCCACGTGCTCGGCTACTTCTTCGATCGGTCCGACACCGCGCTGAGCGGGTTTCTCGAGCAGCAGCGCGCCGATCGCGTCAGACGCATCAACCTCATGGCGGACAGGCTCGCCAGTATGGGCAAGACAATCGATCGCGAGGCCATCCTTGCGTCGCGGCCGCGCGGCGAGTCTGTGGGCCGGCCGATGGTGGCCAAAGCGCTGGTCAAAGCGGGCCATGTGACCGATGCGCGCCAGGCGTTCGATCAGCTCATCGGCGAAGGCAAGCCGGCCTTCATTCCGCGATCAGGTGCGGCACCTGCGGAGGTGGTCGCTATCATCAACCGTGCGGGCGGCGTGGCGTCGCTCGCTCATCCGGGCCTCTTGAGACGCGACGACCTGATTCCGGCGATGATCGACGCGGGATTGACCGCCGTCGAAGCGTTTCACAGCGAGCACGACGTAACAACCACCGAGCACTATCTGGCCCTTGCCGATCGCCACCGCATCCTCGTTTCCGGCGGGTCCGACTATCACGGCGAGAAGGAGCGGCGGCGGGCCGCGTTCGGGACGGTCGGCCTGCCGCGCGATCGCTTCGAGCGGCTGTCCGCGCGCGCAAACAGGGAGAGCTGATGTCGGCTGCGCTTCTCACGGCAATCGTCGCGTCGGTGGCGGGTATCGCCACCGCCATTTACCTCGGGCTGACGGCAACGAGCAACGCCATGCTGGGGCAGCACATCGAGATTGGCATCTTCAGCACGATGATTACGCTGCTGGCGCACTCGATGATGATGTTTTATTTCCTTGGCAAGGGGAAGGCGGTGAGAGAAGCGGCCGCCGAAGGTGGGCTTTCCACCGAGTTCGAGCGGCGCATCAAGATCGCCCGCAGACCGGTATTCTCGATTGCCCTGCTCGCGATGGTCGTGACGATGATCACCGCGATCGTCGGCGCCAGCGTCGACACCGGAGTGTTGCCGACCGGGGTCCATGCGATGCTGGCCTATTCCTGCCTCGCCATCAACCTCGGCGCCCTTCGTGTGGAGATTAACGCGCTCACCGAAAGCGGGCGCGTCGTCGCCGAGGTGAACCAGCTGCTGCAGTAGGGGTCTGACCCATGCCACAAATAAATGGGGTCTGACCCCTTTATCCTGACGGACGTCGAGAAGCAGTTCGGTGGGCTGAGACCGCTACGCGTGCGAGAGCTGCGAGTCGAGGCGGCCCGCGCCACGATGCTGATCGGGTTCGATCGCCCCGCCGCCGAAGTATTCGTCAACCTCATTACGGGAGCATCACTTCCCGACCGGGGCGAGGTCATCAGCCTGGGTCGGCCGACGCGGGCGATTGCCGACGGCGAAGAGTGGTTGTCCTTCGTTGAGCAGTTCGGAATCGTCAGCGATCGAATCGTGCTGCTCGAAGCGATGACTATCGCGCAGAATCTCGCGATCTCCTTCGATCTGGAGCTGGATCCGATTCCGGCCGCTGTCATGACGCGTGTCGTCGTGCTCGCCGCCGAGGTAGGCATCGACGCCTCCCTTCTCGCTGCCCGCGTGGCTGACGCCCCGCCTCTACTGAGATCGCGCGTGTATCTCGCGCGCGCGCTTTCGCTCGATCCCGTCGTCCTCGTGCTCGAGCATCCCACGGCGAATCTGGCGCCCGAAGACGCCAGCACATTTGCAGGTGTCGTCAGGCACGTGTGCGACACACGCAAGCTGACGACGATCGGCTTGTTGATGGATGAGAAGTTTGCGAAGGCGACCGGCGGCCGGCTGCTATTCTGGCAGCCGGCTACCGGAGAGATGCGGAAGCGCAGGCCTTACTTCTGAACGTTGACCGTGATGGTCTGGCAGAGACCTTCGATCGTCCTGTGGAGGTCATCGCCGAGCTGGAGCGTCAGCTTGTGCGTGCCGGGCTCGAGCTGCATGTCAATTTCTGTGTTGCCTTTGCCGAAGTGGACCCATGACGGTGTTCCTTTCACGATTTCCGTCCCTGCGGGCAGGCAGTCCATCTCGACGCCCACGTGATGATGACCCATCCCCGCGCGCACCTGCTCGGGCTTGATCGCCTCCGTCGGCACCGGCGCGAGCTCGTAGCCTTCGAGTCCGAACCGTAGCTTGACCGGGCTCTTCACCGTGGCGCCATCCTGCGGCTCGACGAAGAAAACACGGCGTACCGGTGCGGCCGGTGCGGGGGGCGGCGGCGCGGGTGCGGCGGCCGGCGGTTCAGCGGGCGGCTGCGCCGGTGGCGCCGAGCCTCCGCACGCACTTGCTGCAACGACGAACGCGGCGAGCGGCAGGAATTGCGCGAACTTCTGAAATGACCTCTGCATGAATCTTCTCCTCTAGAGAGACAGGTCTCAAACGTTGTGTGAACCGACTATTTGCGTAACTTATTGCTTGACGATGACGCCGCAGGCGATCGGATTGCCGCCGCCGACGCCCTGACCTTTGGTGCCCGTCTGATATGTATCCGGGTACTGATGAATGACAAGGGCTGCACCGTCCGCGTCGAAGGGCGACAAGGGGCCGCCGAGATTGAAACGGGTAGTGTAGTTCGTAGCCGTTACGGCACCGGTGGCGTTCGCGACGATGTTCGGCAGGTCGCCGGCGTGGAACGGGTGATTCAGATCCGCGTCGGTGTTGCCCGCCGGACCTGGGTCGAAGTGCCCGTTTGCGGACGCGAAGGGTGGCTCGCAGCGGCCAACAGAGTGGACGTGCACTCCGTGCATGCCTTGAGGCAAGCCCTGGAGGTTGTAGACAATCTGGATGAGTCCGCCGTTGGAGACGTGATATTCGTTGAACTCCACCGTCCCCGAGATCGTGTCACCGCCGGTGATCTTCGCCGTCGCTTTCTGGACGATGGTCTGGTTGACCGTGACACCGCGTGCCGGCGCGGCCGGGGTCTGGCCTCCACCGCCGCCAGTCGTTCCCTGGCCGGCACCTTGTACACCCGCTGGGGCAGTGGGCGCTTGTCCCTGCGCCGCAGCAAAACACGTGGCGACGCTCAGGACCATAGCCACCGCGATCGCCTTGGCGTTTCTCATCGATCCTCGTATCGTAAGGTGTCGCTCTCGGCGCGTCATTGCTGGTATTGTACAGTAAGACCTGCTACGCAAGGAGTGGCGACATGCCTAAAGGTACGGTCAAGAGACTGGTCCGTGATCGCGGATTTGGCTTCATCAGGGATGAGGGCGGGCAAGAGTGGTTCTTCCATCGAAGCAGCGTCGAAGGGGACTTCGATTCGCTTGCTGAAGGACAGCGCGTTTCATTCGAGGAGGAAAATTCGCCGAAGGGTCCCCGCGCGGGGAACGTCCGTTCGGAATCCTGATCCGGCCGGATCGCCGTCGTCCGGCCCCGCGCGCGCAGCTGGTCCTGGTCAGTGATGACGCTTGTTCTCTTCGATATCGACGGAACACTCATCCGGACAGGGCGCGCGGGCAGTCGTGCGATGAATCGGGCGTTCGAAGATCTGTTCGGCATCCCAGGGGCGTTTGACGACATCCCGATGGCAGGCCGGACGGATAGAGGAATTCTCGACGACAGCGCATCGCGCGCTGGCGTCGATCTCGGCGGCGGTAATTTTCAGCGCTTCCGCGACCGGTATTTCGCGTGCCTCGGGGAGGCACTTTCCGAACCTGCTCCCCTTAAGGGCATTCTGCCCGGCGTGCTGCCTCTCCTCGATGCAATTTCGGCACGTGCGGATGTGTTTGCTGCGCTGCTTACAGGCAATTGCGAGGAAGGGGCGCGAATCAAGCTCGAATATTTCGACCTCTGGAAATTCTTTCGCTGCGGCGCCTACGGCGATGTCATCGCCGACCGCAACGATCTGTTCAGCGTGGCGCTCGAGCGGGCGCGCGCGTGCGGTGTGCCGCCCGTTGATCCGCGGGATGTGCTGGTGGTGGGGGACACGGTTCTGGATGTGGCGTGCGCCAAAGCTGCCGGCGCGCGCTCGGTGGCCGTAGCGACTGGGCCGTCTAGCGTCGAGACTCTCCGTGAAGCCGGTGCCGATGTTGCGATGGAAGATCTTGCCGACACCGGGGCGTTCCTGCGGCTGCTGTGAAAGGAACGAGCGTACAGACCTGAAGTACGACGACGTGTCGGAATGTTCGCCGACGAGGCCGATTGGGTTCCGGCGCCGAGCGGCGCCGAGGAAAGACCTAACCTTCTATGAGTCGAACGTCTCCGGCGCGCGGCCCCTTCTGAGATTCCTCAGGAGTGAACTCGACGCGCTGGCCTTCGCGCAGCAGCTCGAACACCGCGCCGCGGACGGAACTGCGATGAAAGAAGTGCTCGATTCCGCCTTCATCGCGGATAAACCCGAACCCCTTGTCGATCAGGAGCCGTGCGATCGTGCCGGTCGGCATACCCATGTCCTCCGAATGTTCTCGCCCCATCGCAAAGTCGCCGTAACCTCTTGGAGGTACGGCCCTTGGGAGTAGCTAAGGGCTTGAACGGGGTCAGTGTAGGTGCTTCAACCTACGAAGTCAAGACGGCAAGACCTGCCAGGGTTCTTCTTCTTCTCCGTCTCCGTCTTCCAGATCTTCGTCGTCTTCGTCTGACTCGTCATCCTCGTCAAACTCTTCATCTTCAAGGACTTCGTCGTCTTCTTCGGGCAAAGCGTTCATGGGTGTTCCTGCGGATGCGGCTACGGGGTAACAGGTTTGGGTGGTGGCGGCGCCGCCGCTGCGGCTGGAGCCGCCGCGGTCGCAGCCGGGGCCGCGCCGGGCTGAGTGGGGTAAGTCGTCCAGTAGTGGCGACCGCATTTCTGACATACCCAGAATTGATTCGGCTGCCACGGCGTTCCTGGTGGAGGATCTCGCAAGTCCATTTGGTCGCCGCACCGCTGGCAGCGAACGGTTACGCCTGCGTCACTCATCTCGCGATTCTATAGCACGTGACGGGCTTTCCGTTTACCGTTACCGGATGATTCCAGGGATCGTGCTCGCGGGTGGGACGTCCTCGAGGATGGGCCGGCCCAAAGCCTTGCTGCCTCTAGGGGCGAACGGTGAAACGTTCCTCGATCGTGTCACCCGCACTCTGCTCGACGCCGGTGTCGACGAGGTGCTCGTCGTCGTCGGCGCCGATGCGGAGGCCATCCGCAGGCTTGCGCCGCAGCCCCCTCGCGTGTCTTTTGTAGATAACCCGGACTACGAGCGAGGACAGCTGACGTCGCTGCTCGCGGCGCTCCGGCGGATCGATCGCTCCGAATCGTCCGGAGCACTCGTGACGCTGGTTGATGCTCCGCTGATCTCTGCTGCTACTGTTCGAATGCTGATTGCTGCGCATCGCACCAGCACGGCGTCCATCGTGCGACCAGTATCGAATGGCCGGCACGGACATCCGGTGATTTTCCACTGTCGCCTCTTCGACGAGCTCGAGCGCGCCGATCCAGCGATCGGCGCGAAGGTTGTCGTCCGCGCTCACGCGACCGACATGCTCGAAGTACCCGTAGACGACGAGGGTGCGTTTACCGATATCGATACGCGCGAGGATTACGAGCGATGGATCGGACCGTTCTGATCGAAGCTGGTCGTATCCCGAAGCTCTTGCCGCTGAGGCAAGACATGTCCTGCTCACGCGCGGACACCACGGGAATGCATCGCGCGCTTCATTGCCGCGGCTGAGTCACGGCGGAAGCGCGCCTGGAGCAGGCGCACGACAGGTTGGCCGGCTCGTGCCAGCCTGGCTCGCGGCCATGACATCGCTCGGATTCGATACATCACGGCATCCGTCCGAGGATCGAGAAATACCTCGAAGGTTTCCTCACCAGCTTCGGCGTGGTTGATCAGCGTGCCGTGCGCATACCCGAAGCGGGCCACATCACCCTCGCCCACGTTGTAGATCACCCGGCAACCGTTCAGAGACCAGAACCCCATGTGGTGAATCAGAACAGCCACGACGGTTCCGACGGCAGCCGTTGTGTGCGGCGAAAACACTTCGAGCCACCCGATGTTCAATTGCTTCCGAACCATCAACGCGGCTCGCGCTCGCTCGAAATCCGATGTGCCGCGGCCAATGGCGACTGTTGCCTCATCGAGATCGCGGCCGGACGTGTCGCCATCGACGATTCCGATCGGGCCGTACGAGAGCGGCAGATCCTTCGAGTCGTTCAGGAAACGGTCGATGGCCTGTTGTGACGGACGTTGAAGGAGGAACATAAGACCTCAATCGGAGACTGGACTGCCAAACAAGCCTTCAAGGACCAATTCATCCACAGAGGTCACGAATCGTCGGACGGGCGGAACGCGAAGCGCGAGAGCCGCGGAGGGCAGCAGTTGCTGCGTGAGCGACACAAGTGTCCACGTCGCTCGTCGGTTCGAGCTCTTGTCCAGCAGCCACCACAGCAGTACGGTCAGATGCACAAGGTATAGGAGTCGCCCGAGCGCCGCCGCCAAAGGCTGTTTTGGGGCATCAAGCGATCCGGTGACGGCTTCTTCGAATACTCGCTGCACGCGGACACGGGAGAACGCTGTGTTGTTGGAAAAGATGCCCTCCTCGGGATCGCCAACCAGAACGGGAGTGAGCGCGCGGAGGGCGACACGATGTGGCTCCAGTACATGGAGGCTGGTCTTGAGCGCGAAGATGAAGCGGTCTCGCCATCTGCCAGGTGGCATGTCTGCCGCCTGGCGCGCGTATTCCGTAGACAGCTCGTCGTACAGCGCAATGACCACAGCGTGCTTGCCCGGGAAATAGCGGTAGAGCAGTCCGACGCTGACGCCGGCTTCTGTCGCGATGTCCCGGAGGGTCGTTGCCTCGTACCCGCGTTCGGCGATCAGCCGGATCGCGGTGGCATAAAGGCGTTCCCTTGCGGCGGCGCCTTGAGTCGTGGGACCCGCCGGACGGCCTCGTTTGCGCGACTTGACTTTTTCAGTGAACATGTTCATTAATATTAGAACATGGTTGATTTCCAAGCGCAAGCCCCAACGGAGGCCCGAGGCGAGCACCTCGTGCTGTACGACGGTGTGTGCGGCCTCTGCAACCGCTTGCTGCAGTTTCTTTTGCCGCGCGACCACGAGGGAGCCTTCGACTACGCGGCGCTGCAAAGCGAGACAGGCCGTGCGCTTGTCGCGCGCTTTGGCGCTTCCCCTGACGACCTCACATCGTTTTATGTCATAGCCGACTATCGGAGGCCGGTAGCGAGACTGCTCGCGAGGAGCCGCGCTTCGCTGTTTGTTGCCAACGCCCTTGGGTGGCCATGGAAGGCGGCGGGCGTGCTCCGTGTCTTCCCTGCGGCACTGCTGGACATCGTCTATGACCTGATCGCCCGCAACCGCTATCGGATGTTCGGTCGCTATGACCACTGTCCGATACCGCTGCCGGAGTACCGCAGCCGCTTCATCGATTGAACCGGAGTATTCGACATGAAGATCGTCATTCCCGGAGGATCTGGACAAGTTGGAACCGTGTTGGCGCGTGCGTTTCACCGTGACGGGCATCAGGTCGTCATTTTGAGTCGTCGACCCGGCATCCAGCCGTGGCGCACGGTTGCCTGGGACGGCGCCACTTTGGGCAGCTGGCGGAGCGAGATCGATGGCTGCGATGTCGTGATCAATCTGGCCGGCCGCAGCGTCAACTGTCGATACAACGACGCGAATCGTCGGGAGATCCTGCAATCGCGAGTACTGTCGACCCGTGTTGTCGGACAGGCCATCGCGCACGCTGCTCGTCAGCCGCGCGTATGGCTACAGGCGAGCACGGCCACGATCTACGCGCATCGTTACGATTATGCGAACGATGAGCGGTGCGGAATTCTGGGCGGTCAGGAAGCGCATGCGCCCAGCACGTGGCGATTCAGCATCGACGTCGCGCGAGCGTGGGAGCGCGCATTCGATGAGGCGATCGCAGGTCGCACCAGGAAGATCGCGCTTCGCTCCGCGATGACCTTGAGTCCGGACGTTGGCGGCATATTCGATACCCTGTTCGGGCTCGTTCGTCGCGGCTTCGGTGGTAGCGCCGCCAGTGGCCTCCAATTCATCTCGTGGATTCACTACGAGGATTTCGTGGCCGCACTCCGATGGCTGATCGATCGGGAAGACATCGATGGCGTGGTCAACGTGTCCGCGCCGAATCCGCTGCCGAACGCAGAGTTCATGGAGATTCTGCGTGACGCCAGCGGGGCGCCATTCGGGTTGCCTGCGACGAAATGGATGTTGGAGATCGGCGCCCTGTTCATGCGCACGGAAACCGAGCTGATTCTCAAAAGCCGTCGCGTTGTTCCTGCGCGGTTGCTCGAGGGCGGCTTCACATTCAAATACCCGCAGTGGCGAGAAGCCGCCGGCAACCTGTGCCAGCAGTGGTCGGCATTGCATCCTTGACAAGGTCCGATCCGTTGTGTATAAAACCAATAGGTTAATTAACTATATGGTTCAATACACATGCCGACCGATCAACTGAGCACCACGTTTGCCGCCCTCGCGGACCCGACGCGGCGGGCCATCCTTGCCCGCCTCCTGTCAGGCGAACGCTCGGTCACCGAGCTCGCCGAACCGTTCCAGATGAGCATGCCCGCCGTTTCGAAGCACCTCCGCGTGCTCGAGCGCGCGGGATTGATCGCGCGGAGAACGGAAGCGCAGTGGCGGCCGTGCCGAATCGATGCGAGCCCCTTGAAGGAAGTCGCCAACTGGACCGAGCGCTACCGGCATACCTGGGAACAGCGGTTCGATCGGTTGGACCAGTACCTACAGCAGGTGAAACCGAAGGAGGAGAAGAGTCATGGTCGTCAGCCACGCCGGAAACAGCGATAGCTTCCAGGTTACGACGCCGTCGGACCGGGAAATCCGAATGACCCGTCTGTTCAATGCGCCGAGACAACTTGTGTTCGAGGCGATGACGAAGCCCGAGCACGTAAGAGAATGGTGGGGCCGTTTAGGCGAGGGGTACTCCGTGCCCGTCTGCGAGATCGACCTTCGCGTGGGTGGCAAGTGGCGTTTCGTGAATCGCCACCCGGAAGGAGAGGTGGCCTTCTACGGCGAGTACCAGGAGATCGCCGCGCCGAGCCGGCTCGTGTTTACGGAGATCTTCGAGCAGTTTCCTGACAGTGTCTCGGTCGTGAAGACGGAGTTCACTGAGGAGGCCGGGAAGACTCGACTGACGGCGACGGTCCGCTATCCGTCGCAGGAAGTGCGGGACATGGTCATCAATTCCGGAATGTCTGGCGGGGCCAGCGTCAGCTACGACCGCCTCGACGATCTCGTGTCGGCGCTGCAGAGGTCCTGATGTCGAGCGACACGAAGCGAGCTCTCCACTACTTTTCGGGACTGCCACTGGCTGCCGATCTCGAGGGATACGCCACCTCCGGGAAGGGCACAGTCCGGTTCCCGCTTGATAAACCAGTACCAACGGCTCTCGTGAAACGCCTGGTGAAGGCTCGGATCTCAGAGTTGCGAACGAAAAGGATTGTGGATGTCGAACTTCCTGTTGCAGCTAACAAAAAGCGAGCGGGTGCGACTCCTTGAAGAGCTGAACTACATGAACCTCGAGGAGATTCGCGGCTTCTGTTCGGCGCGCGGGATTCCTTACAGGATCGTCGCCGAACACTCGAACGGGAGGGTGAAGGCCACGAAGGACACCGATCGAAAACCGGTCGTGCTGGCTCGCGTTCGCCGATATCTCCGAACAGGCCAAGTCGGTCGTCCCAATTGCATCCCGGCACGGATCGTTCGCGAGGAGAATCCGCCGGCGCGGATCGGACCTCGCGATCGCCTCTACTATCGTTGGTACGCGAAAGAGTTCGAAGGTGTCATGCGGTTGCTTCGCGATCTGACCGCCGGACGGTTCAAGGACGGCGCGGTTGCCCGGGTGCTCGCCATGGAATTCTGGACGCGAGGAGAGGCTCCGACCATCGAGGAGTTCGCCAGGTCATGGACGAAGGCCAAGGCCGACGAACACCGGCTGCTCACACCGGAGTACGCCTATCTGACAGACCTCCGCCACCAGCGCGCCGACGGCGATTGGAAAGCGTTGCGCAAGGCAAAAGCGAAGTCCGCTCTCAAAACGCTGGCGAGAGTCGCTCCAGTTTGAGCCACATGTGCGTGCGCATGCGCACGGTTTCCGCGGCGCGGCATTTACGCGCCGCGGGGCAGGCGCCGATACGTTGGACATGCGGAAAAGACAGGCGGTCGCCGTGATTCTCGCTGCGGGATCGCTGACCGCATGCGGTAGCGCTTCGCCTCCGCCGACGGCTCCGTCGACTGAGGTCGTTCAGACGGTACCGACGGGGCCGGCCACACCCTCTCCAGTTACGCCTGGCTCATCGACATTCTCGATCGATCTTCCGATCCAGCCGGGCGACACGGCCAACAACGCGTACGGGCTGTGGCCGTTCGGCACACATGGAGGCGGCCACGCGCTGGATGGTCATCCCGGCTGGGACGTCGAGTACCGGCCAGGGGCAAATGTGCTTTCGGCCGCGGACGGCACCGTGTTGCACGCCATGCCGGAGGCGAGCGGCGGGCGCTTCACCGTTCGCATCAGCCACAGTGTCGATGGCCGCACCGCGTACGCGACCGACTATACGAATCTTGGCGCGCTGGCCGCAGGGATCGCATCCGGGGCGAAGGTCGAACGCGGTCAGATGATCGGTCCGGCCGGGATCCAAACACAGATCATCGGGACCACGGCGGTGACCTGGGCGATGACGCATTTTCAGATGAACGACTTCAGTCGAAACGAAGGACTCACTAACCCGAATGCGGTCAGCGCGGAGGCCTTTCTCAGCCCAGCCGGTCGCGCGGTGTTTGATGTGATTTGGGCGCAGGCGGCATATCAGACGGAATGGTGCGAGCCTTTCGCGTCGAACTCTCGGAGCGCGGGCTTTCCGATGGCGCGCACCTGGACGCTGCAGTCGGGCGAGCTGGCGCCCACCCTCGAAGTTCGGTGCCCGTCGGAATCCAGCAACGAGTACACGTATGCGTTGCTGGCCTTGGATCGTTCGCCGATCGAGTCGGGCACCTTCGTATCAGACCCTGTGAAGAAGCCGCTGGCGACCGTCGATTTCCGACCGTCTTCGAGCGCGGCCCGCTTGGGGGTCTGGAACATCGTCAGCAACACGTTGCAGCTGAACCTGGCAGCGCCCGGCGCCGCCAGGCCGTCTTCGCTCGACGGCGCGGCGAGCTACAGCACCAAATAGGATCTCCGGCCGCACGGGGAGCACAGGGGCCCTCCGTCGATTCGCCCACCTTCGGACAACCGACGGACCGAAGGCGTTTCTCGGCCTCCTCTATCATCCTGCGCCCGAGGCCTCGGCGTTGTTTCTCCGGCCGAGTGACGCTCAAGTTGCGAGTCGAAATGACGCTTTGCGAATTCACGGCCTGACCTCGATTTCAGGTAGCGCTCAAAGCGGATTGCCCTCTCTTCATCCGGGAACTCGATCACGACATGTATCCGACACGGCCGGTAGCGTGCGTTGTGCGGGCAGCGAGGGCGATCTAGATTTTCTACAGAATAATTGTGTAGAGTTCCTACGGAATGGGTCTGAAGCCACCTGATCGTGTCGAACTCCTGCGCGGCACGCTAGATCTGCTGATTCTGCGAACGCTGTTGCCCGGACCGCGACACGGCCACGCCATTGCGAAGCACATTCAGCGGACCTCCGAAAGTCTGCTGCAAGTTGAAACAGGCTCTCTCTACCCTGCCCTCTATCGATTAGAGGCCAACGACTGGGTCACCGCTTCCTGGGAAAAGTCTGACAAGGGCAAGCGCGCCAGGTACTACCGCCTCACGCCGTTGGGCCGGAAGCAGCTGGCAAGCAAACACTCGAAATGGGACGCATTTGCCCGCGCCATGGGTTTACTTCTGCAGCCGACCGCTGAGGAGGGATGATGACTCCGATCCTTCGGAAGTTCACGTGGTGGGCACAGCGCCGGCGCAAGGAGGACGAGCTCCGCGAGGAACTGCAGTTCCATCTCGAGGAAGAATCGGATGAACGTCGCTTCGACGGATTGTCCGAAGACCAGGCCCTGCGGGCCGCGCGAGTTGACCTGGGCAATGTGACGATGGTGCGGGAGGATGTTCGGAGTCTCTGGACCTGGACCTTCTTCGAGCAACTCGCGCAGGACACCAGGTACGCTCTGCGCAGCCTGCGGCGTTCGCCGGGATTTGCGGCGGTGGCGATCCTCACGATCGCGGTCGGCATTGGCGTGAACACTGCTATTTTCAGCGTTGTCAACGCGGTGGTCCTGCGGCCGCTACCGTACCATGATCCCGCTAGGCTCGTTTTCATCGATCCAAGCCCATTCTCGCTTTCGCCGTCGTGGCTGACGACGGCATGGCGTGAGCGTGCGCACACGCTGACTGGCGTCGCCGGATTCAACGGTCCCGGCCCGGCGACGCTTGTCCATAACGGCGCGTCGCAGACCATCGACAGAGCTGACGTTACATGGAATTTCCTGTCTCTCCTGGGCGTCCCGCCCGTCATCGGGAGGGACTTCGCCGGAACGGATGCCGATCCTGGTGCTCCGGCAGTCGCCATCTTGAGCCACGAGTTCTGGCAAGGTGCATTCGGTAGCGATCGCGGGATTGTCGGACGAAACGTGACCGTCACCGGGATCCCGCTGACGATTGTCGGGGTCGCGCCGGCGGGCTTCCGGTTCCCAACCACGGGCGCGCTGCCGACGTGGGGGATACCAACCGACACCCAGCCGGACATGCTTCGCGTTGCGAATGCGAACGCCCGTCTCAATGTGATTGGACGGTTGGCGCCAGGACATACACCCGCGTCGTCCACAAGCGAGCTGCTGGCCATTTCGAAGCAGCAGCCTGATGAGAATGGCGACGTCATCGATCGCTGGGAGCTTCGAGCCGTGGCGCTCCAGGATCGTCTCATCGGCGACGTGCAACAACGCCTCTGGCTCGTGATGGGGGCGGTCGGCTTCGTGCTTCTGATTGCTTGTGCCAATGTGGCCAACCTACTGCTCGCCCGCGCGACCACGAGACAGCGTGAGTTGGCCCTGCGAATGGCGCTCGGCGCGCGCAGGAGCCGAGTGGCGCGGCTGGTTCTCACCGAGAGTGTGCTGGTTGCACTCCTCGGTTCAGCCGGCGCGCTAATGCTCGCGCAGGCCACCAGCGGCATCGCGCGCACCTTGCTGGCCAATCGTGTGCCGCATGTCGAGGCTATCTCACTCGACTCGGCCGTGTTCGCCTTCAATATGGCCGTCGCGGTCGCGACCGGAATGTTGTGCGGTCTCGCCTCGTTGCCGGGTATCAGGGGAGTGAGCGCGGCGTCTATCCTCGAGAGTGGGGCACACGCAGTCACTGGCCGAAGCCGCATGCGTCGGCTGCTCCTGTCGATCGAGACAGCCGTCACACTGGTCCTCCTGGTCGGCGCGGCGCTGTTCGTCCAGACACTTTGGAATATCAATGCTCAGGATCGGGGCTTCGACGCAGATCGCCTGCTGGCGGTGCGTGTGGCTCCTGGCCTCCCCTCAAATCTGGAGCACGGAGCGAGATCGGCATTCTTCGCCTCGTTCTTCAACGACATGCGAAACCGTCTGGAGCACATACCGAGTGTGACTTCGGCGGCGGCGGTCTCGCTGGGGCCACTCGAGGGAATCGGCGCGAGCCTTCAGAGCGTGGCCGTAAACGGACGGATCGTGTCCACGGAATCCGTTCCCGTCGCGTTCGTCACGCCTGGCTACTTTCAAACCATGCGCATTCCCATTGTGAGGGGTCGCGACTTCAACCAGGGCGATCGGCTTCCCCTTCTCACGGCTCCTCGGGAAGTGCTTGGCGCCAATCTCCTCGCGATTGTGAATGAGGCATTTCAGCGACGGTTCATACCGACCGGCAGCATCCTTGGTGCGCGTGTGACGTCCGAATCGGGCCCCGAGGTGTTTACCGTCGTGGGCGTGACGAAGGACGTTCCGGATCGCTCGCTGCGCGAGCCCCCCGGGCCGCTTCTGATGGCCCCACTGGCGCAGATGCCAGGCGTCCACATCTCGTGGGGCTCTCTCACGTTCGTCCTTCGGACCGCCGAGGGAGACCCGCTTCGCGTCGCACCCGCCGTGCGGCGGACGATCTGGGCCGTGAACCCGAACATCGTCATTGCGGAAATGACGACCATGCGAGCGAGGCTGGCCGGGGGCATGCGTGGGGAGCGCGACAGCGCGCTCCTCTTTGGTCTTTTCGCCCTGGCTGCCCTGCTTATGGCGGCGATCGGAGTCTACGGAATTGCGGCGTACACAATCGCGCAGCGGACAAGGGAAATCGGCATTCGGGTGGCGCTCGGCGCCGACGCAGCCGATGTGAGGCGGCTCGTCGTGACGCAGACGCTCTGGCCCACGCTGCTCGGCATCTCGGTCGGCGCCCTCGCTGCGGCTGTGCTGACGCGATTCGTGGCCGCGATGCTGTACGGCGTGGCCCCTCTGGATCCAGCCACGTTCGCTATCGGTGCGGTCCTGCTGGTGAGCGTCGCGTTGGCAGCGACTTGGATCCCGACGCGCCGAGCGATTCGGATCGATCCGCTCGTGGCGCTCAGATATGAGTGAGAAGAGCTTCGTCGGAGCGGCGTTTCTGTCTAGCCGGTGGCCCGATGATGCACAAGATCCAGGTGCAGCTCGCTGACGATTCGCTCCACGCTACCCGAATCACCTTGCGCCAGAAGATCTTTGACATCGTCGAAGGTCTTGATCGTGCGAAATTGCCTTGTCGGCGCGACGTAGACGACGACCGGTTTGTGATCGCGGGTCAGTCCACGGCCTGTCGACAGGAGCCGGATGGATCTCCACGATAGGCATCGTGCGCACCTTGACTTCGTCATCTGAGATGGCGCATCGCGAACGCCACGCCGGAACCAGACTTGAGATAGCGCTCAAACGCTACTGCACGACGCTCGTCAAGGAACTCGATGACAACATCAACAATCCAGGGCCGGCCGGAGGTCGTGTGCGCGCACCGGCCGGCGTTGTGCGCATCGAGCCTCGCGGCCATGTCCGACGTCAGTCCGGTGTAGTAGCGGCGCGGATCGCTGGCACTCTTCAAAACGTAGACGATGCACTTCGGAGCCACGTTGTGTGCTGACTGTGCAAAGCAGCCGCCGGACGAGAACAGCTAAAAATCGATTGCAATCGCTCGACTGGGAGGGATCCACTGCAAGTCCGGTGATGCCGAGCTGGAGGGAGTGGTGTAGATTCTGCCAACCTCCGCGTGATGGTTAGCGAGCCATTCGCAGCTTGACCGAGACAGGGTTTACCAACCGTAGCTCGTTCGGAGAAACGGGAGACAGGCCCACCTACGCGCTTTGCGCTACGGTGGGCAACCTCCGCCTTCAATCATGAGCGGAGGTTGGTGGACCAGACCGGGATCGAACCGGTGACCTCATGAATGCCATTCATGCGCGCTCCCAACTGCGCTACTGGCCCACTTTGAAGGGAAGACTAGCCCTCAATGGTAACGCACGCTCCAGAAGCGGTCAAACTTTAGACCTCCAACATGTTCGATCACATATACTTGCTGGCAAATCGATGCTTCGAGCCGGAATCGTCGGGTTGCCCAACGTCGGGAAATCCACTCTCTTCAACGCCATCACGCGAACGCGAAAAGCGGAAGCCGCCAATTACCCGTTCTGCACGATCGACCCCAACATTGGCACCGTGGTCGTCCCCGACGCGCGGCTCGAACCGCTTCGCCGGATCGCGAAAACAACAGTCGTCATTCCCGCAGCCATCGAGTTCGTTGATATTGCCGGCCTCGTGAAGGGCGCCAGCGCGGGAGAAGGGCTGGGCAACAAATTTCTCACGCACGTACGCGAGGTGGATGCCATCGTCCAAGTCGTGCGCTGCTTCGATGATGAAGATGTCCATCACGTCTCCGGAACCATCGATCCGGTCCGAGACATCGAGGTCATCAACACCGAATTGATCCTGGCCGACATGGAAACGGTGACGAAGCGCCGCGAGCGGGTGGCCAAGGACGTCAAACGGGGCGAGAAAGGGGCCGCTGCCGAGGACGCCGTGCTCGCGAAGATCGAGACCGGACTCAATTCCGGCAAGCCGGCGCTGGCCGTCGCCTTGACGCCGGAAGAACGCGCCACCGCACGGCAGTTCTTCCTGCTCACGGACAAGCCCACAATCTTCGCGTGCAACGTGAAGGAGTCGGATCTGGCGGCGGCAGATTCAAATCCTTATGTGGTGAAGGTCCGCGACTACGTGCAGACCCACCTTGCCTGTGAGGCGGTCGTCATCAGCGCGCAGATCGAGAGCGACCTCGTCGATCTGTCTCCTGAGGACGCGGATGCGTTTCTCAAGGAGCTCGGCGTCGAAGAGAGCGGGATCGGCTCGCTAATTCGAGCGACGTACAGGCTCCTCGGCCTGCAGACGTATTTCACAGCCGGCGAGAAAGAGGTCCGGGCGTGGACGATCCATAGAGGGGATACCGCGCCCCAAGCTGCCGGCGTCATCCATTCGGATTTCGAGCGCGGGTTCATCAAGGCCGAGACCGTGGCGTATGAGGACCTCGTGCAGTGCGGCTCCGTGGCGGCAGCGCGCGAGAAGGGGCTCTACCGGATGGAAGGGAAAGAGTACGTCGTCGCCGACGGTGACGTCATGCTGTTCAAGTTCAACGTCTAGTAGTCGGTGAACATGCGCTGAATTTCGGTGGGAGACTCGGTCTTCGTCAACGCCAGCATTAGCAGAATGCGCGCCTTCAGTGGCGTGAGATCTTCACCGCCGACCATGCCCTCGCGTACGCGGTTGCCCGAGAGAGCCGCGATGCGGCCGCTGCCAGTCCTCGTCGCGGCGACGACGATCACTCCCTGGCGCTCGGCATAGGCGATGCCCGATCGCAGCGATCCGCCCGTCAGGTCGGCGCCCGCCACGGCGATCACGATGCCCTTAGCTCCAGCATCAACCGCTGCGCGAAGCAGATCGCCGGACGCGCCTTGGTAAAACATCATGATGTCGACGCGAGGCAGCGAGCCAAGCATGGACACATCGAACTCGGCCTTCAGCGTGTGGCGCTTGACCGGCTCCCGGTAGTACACGACGCGGTCGGGATCGACGACGCCAAGAATGCCGTACTGGCGGCTCTGGAACGTCTGCACTCTCAACGCGTCGGTCTTCGAGACCTCCCGCGCGGAATTAATCTCATCGTTCAGGACGACGAGCACGCCTTTGCCGCGTGAGTCGGCAGCGGCCGCCACCCGGAACGCATCGAGGAGATTCGCGGGCCCTTCGTAGCCCGGCGCTCCTGCGTTTCGCATCGCTCCGACCAGGACGACAGGCTTCGCCGTGCGGACGGTAAGGTGAAGGAAATACGCGAGCTCTTCGAGGGAGTCCGTGCCGGACGTCACGACCGCGCCGGTGAGGCGCGGGTCGGTTTCGAATATGTCGTTGATGCGCTTCGCCAACTGAACCCATTGATCGAGCGTCATAGCCGTGCTGGCGATATTCGCGAACTGTTCTGGCTCCGGGCGGGCATATCGCTGGAGCCCCGGAACGAGCTGCAGCACTTCCTCGGCGCTCATCCGCGTGCCGCCGCGCGTCGCGATGGTGCCTCCGGTGGCGATGAATCGGATTCGGGGAAGCTCGTTGTCGGCCCATGTGTCCATGCCGCCCACAGCACCGAGTACGAGGGCGGTGATGATGAGGGCGAGGACGGGCGGTCTGGTAAAAGGATGAAGCATGCGCAAGGATAGCGCCGCCCCACTATACCGTATTCGCCTGGTGCTGGTGGGCTCGATTGAGCCAGCTGGCCAGGTTGGTGGCCGCTTCGTCGGGCGTCTCTCCGTAGAAAGGCATCATGGCCGTCGGAATGCCCGGAATCCGTACGATATGGGCTCTCCAGCGTTTCTCAGCCACCCACGTCACTTCAATGGCAATGGGCTGGCCGGCAATGGTTCGTTCGATGCGATGCCGCACGATATCGATAAATGTTTCGGAAAAGTTATGAAAGAGGAGCGGTGATTCTACGCGTTGCAAGAAACGAAACAAGCGAAGGGAAGTACGAAGGCCGGCACTGTTTCGTGTTGGTCGATATTTCACGCGGAATCTTGACGAAAAAAAACTTTGTTGTCCTTTGCTCCACAGGAAATGCACCATTCATCAACAGGTTTTCAACACGCCGTCGCGCATCGCGCTACGGCGCGCAGGCACACGCCTTCTCGCTTGACTCCCTTGGTACAGCCAATTACGCTGAACTTCTCCATGCACAAGCAAAGAAGCATGCTGCTGGCGGTGCTCGCATGGGTCGCCGGTGTCTCGCCGGCGTTTGCCGAGTCGGCCACGCTCTTTCGAGTGTTTCTCAACGACGGCACGGCGGTCGTGAGCTATGGGGAGTACGCGCGCGTGGGCGACCGGCTCGTGTTTTCGATGCCGCTTGGCGCTGTCGATATCGCCAAGGGGGGGCCAGATCTTCACGTCGTCAACTTGCCGGTCTCGGCGGTCAACTGGACTGCTACTGCCAGGTACGCAGACTCGGCGCGCTTTTCGCACTACATGGCCACCAGCGCCGAATCCGACTACGCAGCCCTCGCTGGTGAAGTCGCCGCAGCACTGAACGCCATCGTCCTCGCCAGGGATCCGAAAGTCAGGCTCAACATGGCCGTGGACGCCCGTCGCCGGCTCGCGACATGGCCTCGCGACCACTATGGCTATCGCGCGGACGACATGCGCGAGATGCTGGGCCTTCTCGATGAGGCGATTTCGGGGCTGCGCGCGGCTGCTGGGGCGACAAGCTTTGCGCTCGACCTGGTGGCCATCGCACCGACCGTCGTAGGCCCGCGCGATGATGTCCCCCTGCTGCCGGCTCCGACCGCCGCAGAAGCGATTGCGCAGGCCGTTGCTATCGCGAAAGCCAGTGATGTCGCCGCCGATCGAGTCTCAATCCTTCGCGGTGTGTTGACGGCACTCGATAAATCGCGGTACGAGCTGCCTTCTCACATGGCCGCGTCGATCCGCACGTGGGCGCTGCAGACCATCAAAGCGGAAGCGCAGGTCGAACAGCAGTATGCGGCGTTGACATCAAGTCTCTCGAAACGTGCGTCAGACGCGGCGGGGAGAGGTGATGTGCGCACCATAGAACAGGTGCTCGAAACGGCAGTGAGACGCGACACCCAGTTGGGGCGGAGGCGCCCAGAGGAGATCAACGCGCTCCTGGGGCAGGTGCAAGCCCAGTTGGATGCGGCGCGCAGGCTCAGGCTTGCACGCGACCAGTGGCACGAACGCGCGGGTAGTCATCGCGCGTATACGAGAATCGTTGCGCCGATCATCGATGGCCTTGTCCGCGCGCAGCGCCACCTCGACGACATCAAGCGGCTCGCCGGATCCGAGGCGAGAGTGCTCGTCGCGTTGAGCGACCTTTTTGCGACCAACCTGAAGTCGCTGGGAGTGGTCGCTGTTCCCGACGAGCTGAAGCCGGCGCACGCGCTGCTCATCAGCGCCTTCAACCTGGCCGAGACCGCTGTCCGAACGAGAAGGCAGGCGACGGTTTCGGGCCAGCTGACGCTCGCGTGGGATGCGTCTTCCGCCGCGGCAGGATCGATGATGCTACTGATCAGAGCCCAGGAGGATATGGAAGCGGTTGTTCGCCTCCCCCAGATCCGGTGATTACTCCTCGCCAGACGCGTCTCTTCCGGGCCGTCGATCTCCGCGCGTTTCAACGGACCATTCGCCGCCTCGCTGCGCATCCGGACATCTCGCAGCTGCGGAACTGCTGCGTCATCGTGCCAAGTGGTGCCGCCGGCGATCAGCTGCGCCGCACCATCGAAAATCATCATCTTCAATCGACGACGTCTGCGGATCGCGCGGTGTGCCTGCCGCAGATTCTCACCCGCTCCGGGTGGTACGACGCCATGCATGCACGGATGCCGTCACCGCCGCGCCGATTGAGCGATCTCGAGCGCGAAGTGCTCATGAACGCGGCGGCCAGGGATGTCGCGGGCTCTGACATCGGCGCGCCCTTCCGTCTCAGGGCAGGCCTGCTCGTCGAGATGCTCGCGCTGTATGACGATCTTCGACGCCGCGACGCCTCTGTCGATAGCTTCGAGCGGGTGATTTCGCGCGACCTCGAGCGTGATGCCGACGCCGATCGCGGGGCGGAACGGCTGCTTCGGCAGACACGGTTTCTGGCCGCCTCGTTTCGCGGGTACGAAGCCCGGCGCGATGCCACCGGAGCCGTTGATGAGTACGCGCTACGTTCGCGGCTGCTGGAGGTCGAATCGTCGAGACCGCTGAAGCAGGTCATCGTGACGGTCGGCGAGCGATCGGTCGATCCAGCGGGGCTGTGGCCCGCCGACCTCGGGCTGCTCACGCAGCTCCCGTATCTCGAACGGATCGACGTCGTTGCTACTCGCGCCACGATCGCTGCGGGCCTGCTGGAGCGCCTCGACAAGTTCATGCCCGGCTTCGAAGAGGCGGAGCTGCCGCCGGATGATGCCACCGACCGCGATTGTTCCGCCACCAACACCAAGCCTGTTCTCATGATTCCCCGCGAAGGCCAGTTGTTCTCCGTCACGCGCGACCGTGAGGACGAGCTGTCGTCGGTTGCGGAGGCGTTGAAGTCTGCCGGCGGCTCCGACCTGGATCGACGGGCGGTGGTGTTCAAGCGGCCGCTACCGTACGTGTACCTCGCGCGCGATGTGTTCGCCGACGCCGGTATCCCTTATCAGATGTTCGACGCCCTGCCGCTCGCTGCGGAACCGTACGCGGCGGCCCTCGATCTGGTGTTCGAGTTCGTGACGTCGAACTTCACGAGAGAACCGGTTGTGGCCTTGCTCGCGTCGCCGCATTTCTCTTTTCGCGTCGGGACTGCCGGGTTGCGACGCTCGGACATCTCCACCTTGAACCGCGCCTTGAGCGATGACGGCTATTTCGGCGGCGCCGATCACCTGAGCGAATTCGCGTCGAAGGGATTGAGGGCGGCGCAGGCGGCTGTCGCAGCGGCCGGTGAGTTGCGAGCGCTGTCAGAGAAAGAACGGCCATCCGTTCAACTTGCCGCGCTCGCCGCCTTCCTCGATGCGCACGATCGCATTCCCCTGGTTGACGATCCCTTGCGCGAGCGCCACCTTCGTGCGCGAAGCGCGGTGCATTCAGCGATTCACGGGTTGCGCCGTGCTCACGAGCACCTGGACGACTCGCCGGCTCCGATATCCGCGGTGGTCGCGATGATCCGTCGTTGGATTGAAGGGCAGACGTTTTCGCCGCGCGCCGGCACGACCGGCGTCCAGCTGCTCGATGCGCAGGCTGCCCGGTACGGGGAGTTTGACGAGGTGTTTCTCGTGGGGCTGATCGAGGGTGAATGGCCCCAGCGCTCGACAAAAAACATCTTTTATCCTTCGTCCCTGCTGCGCGAGCTCGACTGGCCCGACTCGCGAATGGCGCTCGCGGGTGAGCGCGCCGGGTTTCAGGACTTGATGACGCTGGCCTGCCGGCAGGTGCATCTCTCCACCTTCGAGCTCGAGAACGATTCCATCATCGGACCGAGCATGTTTCTTGAAGAGGCCGATCGCCTGGGCCTTCGCACCCTCACGCGCGAGCCCACGCAGGTGGGCCGCATCTTCGTGCACGAAGCGCTCACGGCTGATCCTGTCGTAACGGCTGCCGTGCAGGGTGAGGCTGCCTCGTGGCTCGGACTCCGCCTCGGACGATCGGAGGCCACGGCCGGCCACTTTCATGGCACCGCTGGTGCCTATCGTCCGGCGGCCTACAGCGTCAGTTCGCTCGAGCGTTATCTGCAGTGTCCGTTCCGGTTTTTTTCCGAGCGGGTTCTCGATCTTCGGGAGGATCCCGAAGATGAAGCCACGCTGAACTCGAAGGAGCTCGGAATTTTCGTCCATGAGGTCTTTCAGAAGTTTTTCGAGGAATGGAACCGCCAGGGACAGACCGGTATCACGCCCGGGAATCTGGCGGAGGCGCGGGCGACGTTTCGCGAGGTGATCGAGCCCCTGCTCGCAACGCTTCCGGAGGATGAAGCCGTCATCCAGCGTACACGGCTGCTGGGCTCGGCAGCCGATGAGGGTCTTGCCGAAGCGGTGTTCCAGGTCGAAGCGGAGTGGGAGACCCCTGTCGTCGAGCGATTGCTCGAGCAGGCCCTGGAGGGGGAGTTCGAGATCTCCACAGAGACCGAAACCCGGACCATCGCACTCCGTGGTAAGGCCGATCGGATCGACCTGCTGCAGGACGGCACCTTCCGCATCATCGACTACAAGCTGAGCCGCGCGCCTGACAGAAAGTTGGCGCTACAGCTTCCGATTTACACCGTCTGTGCGATTCAGCATCTGCGGAAAACGACCGGCAAAGAGTGGGAGGCCGGGCAGGCTGGATACATCGCGTTCGGCCAGGATCGCCAGTTCGTGCCGATGCTCGCACGCGGAAAGAACAGGGACGCGACGCTTCTCGACGCGCAGGCCCGCCTGCTCGATGCCGTCCAGAGGATCGAGCGAGGTGAGTTCCCTCCGACGCCGGCCGATCCGATGATGTGCACGCGCTGCGCCTATGCCGCCGTTTGCCGAAAGGACTACGTTGGCGACGTCTAATTGGCTGCCGTTCGACGACGACAACAAAAAAAAGGGGTCAGACCCCTTTTTCGACCCTCTGCCCGATGCGGGGGCGCGGGCGCGAGCCGTCGATCCGTGGCACAACGTCGTCCTCGAGGCCTCTGCGGGCACAGGCAAAACGCACGTCCTCGTCGATCGCTACCTGAATCTGCTCGGCCACGGCGTCGACCCCGGCAACATTCTCGCCATCACATTCACGCGCAAGGCTGCGGCCGAGATGCGCGGGAGGATTCTGACCGAGCTCCGGAAGCGAGCCGATGCGCCGGGCGACCAGCGGGATTTTTGGCGCGACGTTCGCGAGCGGTCGGGCGACATCGCCATCAGCACGATCGACGCGTTCTGCCTGTCGCTGCTCCGCGAGTTTCCGCTCGAAGCCAATCTTGATCCGGGCTTCGACATGGCGGACGAAACGCAGGTGCCGCGTCTGATGGAGGAGGCGCTCGACCGTGCTCTCGACATCAGTCGCGGTTTGTCGCGCACGGACGACTACGTGCGGCTGCTGTTTGCCGAGCTGCGCGAGAACAGACTGCGAGACGGGCTTGCCACGATGATCGATCGGCGGCTGGTCGCAAATGGGGCGCTCGATCGCGCGCTCGAAGGCGGGCCGCGCGATCTCACCGCCGAACGTGCCTGCGAGCAGGCGTTCGAGCGTCTTCGCGGTGTTTTTACCGGGCTGACGGGAGGCGTTGAGGGCTTTCTCGCCAACGGCCCCGTCACTCATCGCCGCTGGGCGATCTTTTCGAGCGACATGCGGTTGATTGCCGGAGGTACGGTGCCGTCGCCTGGGCTCGCGCGCGGCACCCTCGATCGGATCGAGGCGCATTTCCTCAACAAAGAGAAGGAGCCACGTCAACGCTTCGACGGCTATTCGGCCAAGGACTGCAAATCGGCGGACGCCTGGAAGATCCACAGATACGATGTGCTGGGCGTTGGTAGGGAAGTCGCCAACGTGCTCAAGGGCTTCAGACGCGATCTCAACGCGGTGCTGTCTCGTGGCGTGCGGCGTGTCTATCAGATTGCGTTGCGCGAGTATCGCGAAACGCTCGATTCGCACGGCGTCCTCGACTTCTCCGAGACGCTCTCGCAATCGTTGCTCCTGCTCGCGCAGATGGAGGAGTTTGCGCGCAGCCGGTACCGCCTCGAGGGGCGATATCACCACGTGCTGCTCGACGAGTTCCAGGACACCAGCAGAGCACAATGGACGCTCGTGGCGCTCTTGATCCGCTCGTGGGGAGAAGGTAGCGGTGTTGCCGACAGCGCACCTCTTATTCCATCGATATTCCTCGTCGGGGATCGCAAGCAGTCCATCTATGGGTTCCGCGATGCAGACGTGGCGGTAATGGATGAGGCTGGTGCGTTTATCGATGATCTTCGCCCCGATCGCGATAGCCGCCGCGCGATTTCCAAGAGCTTTCGCGCGGTGCCGCAGCTGCTGGCGTTTGCCAACGATCTGTTTCACGACATCGAAAAGGACGAAGTTCGTCGGGACGCGTTCCGGTTTCTCGAGCAGGATAGATTCCCAGTCGATCTCCCTGTTCCGCCGGCTGATGCCCTCGGCATCGTGGCGGCTCCAACCGTTGCCGACTGTGCCGACGGCGTGGCGACGGAGATCCGGCGGTTGCTCGATTCGCAGGCGCTCGTCCGCGATCCATCTACGGGAGAGCCCCGGCCGATCAGCCCGCGTGACATCGGCATCCTGTTCCGCACCAAGGACAGCCATCAAGACTTCGAGAAGGCGCTGGCGCGCCAGCGCATCCCTTCATACGTATACAAGGGGCTCGGCTTTTTCGAAGCGGACGAGATCAAGGACGTCCTTGCCCTGCTGAGATATCTCGCTGCGCCTGACTCGAATCTGCGTGCGGCTGCGTTTCTGCGCTCACGGTTCGTGAGGTTGTCCGATCCGGCGTTGCAGGCTCTGGCACCGCAGATTGCGGCGGTGCTGACCGGTGCAAAGGAGCCCGCCCTCGACGCGCTCGACGCGGAGGATCGCCTCGTGCTCCGACGCGCGCGCGAGAGCCTTACGCGATGGTTGGGGCTGGTGGACCGCCTTCCGCCCGCCGAAATCCTCGAGATGGTGCTCGACGAGACGGCCTACATGTTCGAAACCCGCGGGCCGCGTGCCCGTCAGGCCCGCGAGAACCTGAAGAAGATCCGCGCGATGATTCGCCGGGTGCAGAACCGAGGCTACTCCACGATGTCACGGTTGGCCGAGCATCTGGAACGACTGACCGCGGGGGACGAATCGAATGCCGTGATTGATGCGGGCGACTCCGTAAGTCTTATGACGATCCACGCTGCGAAGGGGCTGGAGTTTCCAGTCGTCTTCGTTGTGAACTTGAGCAAAGGCACTGGTGGACGCCGCGGGGCTATTCGTCTCGTGTCGGATGCCGAACAGAACCAGGCATGGCTGAGTGTCGGAGATTTTCAGTCGGAGGCCGACGCGGACGCCAAGGCGAAAGATCGCGAGGAAACCAAGCGCCTGTTGTACGTCGCCCTGACGCGTGCGCGAGACCGGCTCTATCTCGCATCCGAAGTGAAAGACGCGAAGTGGAGGGCGTTTGGGGGCAGCCTTGGTGATGTTCTGCCGTCAACCATGCGTGCCCGGTTTGAGGTCGCGAGCCTCTCGTCCGCACCTGCCACGACTGAGTGGGAAGCCGCATCAGGGCAAACCCATGCGTTCCGGGTTTGCGCCAAAAAGGGGTCTGACCCCAATTTTTTGCCCGAGTCAGAGGAGCTCAGCAACAAAAAAAAGGGGTCAGACCCCTTTTTGGACAACTTCGAGCTGCTGACGGACCCGTCGGCTGTTCCGCGCGTGGCGGTGACGACCGCTTTCGCCGTCCCACGCGTTTCCAACTGGCGCTATGAGGTCGATCTCGGGGGACAGAGCCTCGCAGGCACGCTCGTCCATCGGTTGTTCGAACGTTCAGGGATTGCGCTTGCGGGCGACCGGACGCGGATTGCGGGCGAGCTCGCGCTGCTGCTCAAAGACGAAGAGTCGGTGGAAGCTGGCGACATTCAACACTTGTTCGACCAGGCATGCGATGCATATCTCGGGCTGTGCGCGCAGCCGATCTTGTCGGAAGAACTCGAAGCGGGTGAGGCCTTGTTTGAAGTGCCCTTCTCCGTAAGGCCGGGATCCTCGCAGACGATCCTGAGGGGCACGTTCGATTGCCTGGTCAAGAGGCACGATGGCGGTGTCACGGTCCTGGAGTTGAAGACTGGTAAGCGTGCGCCGGAGCACGAACAGCAGCTTTCAGCATATCTGACGGCTGCGCGCGCCCTGTTTCCCGGCAGGCCGGTCGAAGGCAGGCTCGTCTATCCTCGCTGAAACCAAAACAGTCAACTACGAGTCTTACGTAGGTAGAGGATCAATGCCCACGCAAGCTCGTCAATCGCAGGCGCCTGCGACGGCGCAGTTCGAGTTCGAGGCGTTCAAATCGCTGCCGTGCGGGTGTGTCGCCATGGTGCAACGGACGCTGGATCCGGGATTGTCGGTCGTCTCGCTCGAGGCGAAGGGAACATACTGCGGGTGGATGGAGCACGTTTTGGGACGAGCGGCTGCGGTACCCTCGGCAGTCACGAGCGAGATCGAGATCGCCGATTTGGAGGAAGACTGAGCGTCTATTGACGCTCGGCCCATTGCCGCGCACGTGCCTCGGCCTCACTCTGCGTCTGGCCGACGAGCAGCACCGAGCGCTCGGGAGAGGCGTCTGACGTGCGCGCGAGCCATGCGACCCAGTGTGGTCCGTGCGCTTCGCTGCGGATCTCGAAAGTGCCCTGTGGGGTGGTGACCGTCTCTGCCATGATGCGCATTTTATAGCCGTTTTTCGCGGATTTTCGCCGCACCATGCAAAAACCTTAAGTTTTCGTTGCGTTCCGCTGAACCCATCCCGTACAATTCACGCGTCGAGAGGAGCCAGAATTGACCCTGACGTGTCCGAGTTGTGGAAACAGCCAGAATTTTCTTGTAAAGACGCTTCAGATGCACGTTGTGCATCTGGAAGATTCGCGAGTTGAGGTGTCGGAGGAGAGCCGTCCGGCCGTGTTTGAAGTGCTCTGCGACGAGTGCGAAACGGCGCTCAACTTCGAGGAGTTCGAAGACGCGCTCCGCAAAGAAGTGTTGCTGACGCTCGGCGCCCGCTAAGCGCCCCCTTCTTTCTTACAGCGGCCTGGTCCTGGCCGAATCTCCGAATCAGGATTCATCGGCGTCTTCGAAGTAGTCGCACTCGGGGCAGGTCCATTCCCGAACGGGTTTGGTCTTCGCCTCGCGCGTGCCGGGCACGCGATCGGTCTGCTCGCGTGTGTGCAATCGCATTCGGCCGCCGCACATGGGACACTCTTTGGGTTCCATTACTCAGAAGGGCGTGATGCTAACATAACGTGGAGACGATGCGGAACTATTCGATTCGTCCTCGTGATGATGGTCGCGCGGCGCGACGTGTGCTCGCGATGCCGGTGGCGCGCAGGCATGCGTGGTTCGCCGACGAGATCGCGATCGATTTTCCGTCGCTGAACGGGGCCGTGGAGCGCATGCGCGAGGGCTTCGTCGCGGCTTCGGCGGAAGGCGGCCGGGGTCGCCAGCTGATGGCCGAGCTGCATCTGTCCCCGCGCGAAGCGTTCGACGGTGTCACCGTACCGCTCGATGTGCCTGTGCGCAAATTGTGTCTCGCATGCGGCGGTCGCGGCGAAATCTGGTCCGATCCCTGCGAGGCGTGCGACGGCTCCGGCGAGGCGCTCGCCCGCCACCCGGTCCGCCTCGTCGTTCCACCGCGGGTGCAGGACGGCGACCGCTTCTCCCTCTCTGTCTCCGCCCCATCCGCCCCGCTTACCCGCGTCGAAGTCCGCGTCGTATTAAGCTAGTAGCGTGATGGTTAGCGAAACGGCTGTGCTGGGCGCACTGACGGTCGTCAAAGATCCCGATCTGCACCAAGATATCGTCACTCTCGGCTTCATCAAGAATTTGCGGGTCGATGGCGGACGCGTGGCGTTCAGCATCGAGCTCACCACGCCCGCATGCCCGGTGAAGGAACAGATGCGGGAGCAGGCACACGCTGCGGTCTCGGCACTTCCTGGCGTGACGTCGGTCGATGTGGAGATGACCGCGAGCGTGCGCGCCGTGGCTTCGCCCGAGGCCGGCCGAACGCCGGTCGAAGGGGTCAAGAACATCATCGCTGTCGGCGCCGGCAAGGGCGGCGTGGGCAAGACGACGGTGGCTGTGAACCTGGCCATCGCACTGGCAAAATGCGGCAGCCGCGTGGGCATGATCGACGGCGACATCTACGGGCCGAACGTGCCGCTGATGCTCGGCATCAACCAGCAGCTCACGACCGACGGCAAGAAGATCCTTCCCGCCGAGAAGCACGGCATTCAGGTGATCTCGATGGGCTTCATGACGTCGGACGACTCGGCGGTGATTTGGCGCGGCCCGATGCTGCACGGCGCCATCCAGCAGTTCTTCCGCGAAGTCCGCTGGAGCGATCTCGACTACCTGATTGTCGATATGCCGCCTGGCACGGGCGACGTCGCGTTGAGCCTGAGCCAGACCGTTCCGGTCGCCGGATCGGTGGTCGTCTCGACGCCACAGCAGGTGTCACTCGCCGACAGCCGCCGCGCGATCCGGATGTATCAGAAGCTGAACATCCCGACGCTCGGCATCATCGAGAACATGAGCCATTTCGTCTGCCCGAGCTGTCGCCATGAGGCCGATATCTTCGGCCACGGCGGCGCGCAGAAGATGGCCGAAGACATGCAAGTGCCGTTTCTCGGGCGCATTCCGATCTACCAGCCGATCCGCGAGGGGGGCGACAACGGCATGCCTCTGGTGTTGAGCGAGCCGGACTCTCCAGCCGCCAAGGCGTTCATCGCTGCAGCGGAGCGGGTCGCCGCCGAAGTCTCGATTGCCAGCTACAAGAGGTCCCCGACAGCCGTCCTGTGAATATTCCCTTCACGCAGCACACGCTGGAGAACGGCCTGCGCGTGATCATTCACGAGGATCATCGATTGCCGATGGTCGCTGTGAATATTTGGTTTCACGTCGGATCGAAGAACGAGCACCCCGGCCGAACGGGATTCGCCCATCTCTTCGAGCACCTGATGTTCGAGGGCTCTCAGCACTACGACAAAGGCTACTTCCATCCCCTGCAGGAAGCCGGCGCGGCGCTCAACGGTTCGACGAATCCCGATCGCACGAACTACTGGGAAGTCGTGCCCACCAATGCGCTCGATCTTGCGCTGTGGATGGAGTCGGACCGGATGGGCTATCTGCTGCCGGCTCTCACGACGCAGAAATTCGAGACGCAACGCGAAGTCGTGCTCAACGAGCGCCGTCAGAATTTCGAGAACCGGCCCTATGGCTTGGCAACATCCGCGGTCGTCGCGGCGATGTTCCCGTCCAATCATCCGTACCACTGGATGACGATTGGAGAAACGGCCGACCTGAAGGCCGCGACCTTCGAGGACGTCCGCGACTTTTTCAAGACCTACTACCACCCCTCGAACGCCTCGCTCGTCGTGGCCGGTGATGTCGAGGCTGCCGACGCGCTCGACCGCGTGCGGGCGCATTTCGACGAGATTCCCACAGGACCGAAGCCAGCCCCGCTCGAGATGTCGGTGGAGATTACGTCCGAACGACGGCTTCTGCTCGAAGATCGCATCGAGCTTCCGCGCTTGTATCTGGCATGGCTCTCGCCGGCCATGTTCACCGACGGCGATGCGGAAATGGATCTGCTGTCCGATCTGATCGCCAACGGCAAAGCGTCGCGGCTGTATCGCGCACTGGTCTACGAGCGTCGCATTGCCAGCGAAGTGATGGCGTTTCAGAATTCGCGCGAGCTCGTCGGCTTCTGGCAAATTGTCGCGACTGCAGCGCCCGGCCACAATCTACAAGAGCTCCAACAGGGCATCGACGATGAGCTGGAAAGACTGGTGGTGGAAGGGCCGACGCCAGATGAGATGGAGCGAGGCCATGCGCAGGTCGAGGCGCAGTTCGTCTATCGCCTGCAGACCCTCGGCGGGTTCGGCGGAAAAGCCGATCAGCTCAACGCCTACAGCGTGTTCCTGGACGACCCCGCCTACTTCGAAAAGGATCTCGCGCGTTACGAGAGCGCGTCCGCCGTCGACCTGCACAGAGCCGCGCAGAAGTATCTGCGGACCGACAACCGGATCGTCCTGAGCGTTGTGCCGAAGGGAAAACTATCGCTGGCGCTGCCGCACTCCACGCCCGCGGTGGTGTCATGAAGCGCGCGGATCGCAGCCGCCTGCCGACAGTCGGTCCCTCGCCGTCGTTTCAGTTCTCCCACATCCATAAGGATCGCCTCTCGAATCGTCTCTCACTCTGGTCGGCCGAACATCGCAGCCTGCCGGTCGTCACCTTCATCCTGGCGCTTCCGGTCGGATCGGTGGCCGACTTCGAGGGTTATGAAGGTCTGTCGGCGATTACCGCGGACATGATGGACGAGGGCACCGGCAACCTGTCGGCGATCGACGTCAACGCGGCATTCGCCAGGATCGGCGCGCACCTCGAGAGCGACGTCTCGGCGGACGCGACAGTCTTTACGGTGACGGTGCTGGCGAAATTTGCCCGGCAGGCGCTATCGCTGCTGGCCGATTGCGTCACCCGCCCGCGAATGGATGTCGCCGATTTCGATCGTATCCGGCAGCTTCGTCTCACAAGGCTGGTCCAGATTCGCGACATGCCCTCGGCGATCGCGGATCGCGCGATCATGCAGGTCGTCTACGGCACGCATCCCTATGCGCACATGGCGCTCGGCACGGAAGAATCGCTTCGGCAGCTGAGCATCGAGACGGTGAAGCAGTTTCATGCCGCCCTTTACCGTCCGTCGAATGCCACGCTCATCGCGTCTGGCGATCTCGCGCCGGCTGATTTCGAGCAGATGGCATCCGATATGTTCGGCGCGTGGGCCGACGGTGGTCCTCAGATTCCAGAGGATGGCGCGTTGTCGCCGCCACCGTCTGCTCCGGTGCATCGCCTCGTGCTCGTCAATAAGCCTGGCGCCGCGCAAAGCGAGATTCGAATCGGCGAAGTCGGGCTGGCCCGGAGCACGCCCGACTACCATCCGCTGATCGTGCTGAACATGATTCTGGGCGGTCAGTTCGTGAGTCGAATCAACATGAAGCTCCGGCAGGAGAAGGGCCTCACCTACGGCGCCCGGACGGCGTTCGATTTTCGCCGGGGCCGCGGTCCGTTCATCATGCAGACCAGCGTGCAGAGCGATGGAACCGCGGAGGCGATCGGCACGTCCTTGATGGAGATACACGCGATCCGGACCGACCGTCCGCCGACGCCAGACGAGGTCGAGATTGCCAAGGCGGCGCTGACCCGGAGCTATCCGAGGAATTTCGAGACCGCAGAGCAGATCGCCCGCGCCATGGCGCAGCTCGTGCTTTACGGCCTTCCCGACGACTACTTCAATACGTTCATGTCGAAGGTCTGTGACGTGACGGTCGATCGGGCGCGCGAAGTGGCGGTCGTGCATCTGCACCTCGAGCGTCTCGCGACCGCCATCGTGTCGGACTCGGCTATTGTAACGCCGCAGCTCGTGGCTGCGGGACTCGGGGAAGCCACGCCGTTACTGCCCAGACTGTAAGAACATGCGCTCTTCGCGCCTCAGTGTCGGTCTCTCTGCCGGCGTGGCAGCCATCGCGGCGATCTTTGCGGCGGCTCTCCTATCCACTCACCGTTGCCGATGCGGTTGAGACCGGCGACATCATCCCACTGTTCCAGGCAATCTCGGCCGTCATCTATCAGGCGCTGTTGATGCTACTGGACTATTTGTAGGCGGGTCTACAGAGCAAGACCCGCCCTACGTACTGCGCGTAGGCGGGTCTAGAGAGCAAGACCCGCCCTACGTACCGCGTAGGCGGGTCTACAGAGCAAGACCCGCCCTACGTACCGCCCGCGTAGGCCGGGTCTTGCTTTTGAGACCCGGCTAGAGGCTTCGATCGAGAAACCGCGCGAGCACGAATCCATCAAGGTACTTGAAGGGTGTGGCACCGGTGGAGTAGTGGCCGCAGGGGAGAACCGCGAGCTCGTGAGGAATACCACGCCGCCTGAACTCACGGACGAGATCCCTGGAGAGATCGACCGGGAACGTGAGGTCGTACTTCGCGTAGACGAGTAATGTCTTGGTGTTTCTGATTCGATCGAGGTACGCCTGCGGGCTGATCGGGAGCCACATCTTGCGAAGCAGCTCGAGATCGATCGAACCCTCGAGTCCCGCCTTCACATGCGATGTCGACAAGCCGCGCCAGACCACATCAGCGAAATACGGCGAGATGTGATTCAGCGCCTGCGCACGGATGAGCGGCTCGTGTGCAGCAGTCAGCAGCGACAGGCAGGAGCCGAGGCTCGTCCCGATGATGCCGATGCGGTCGTACCCCTGTTTCGCGAGCCATGCCACCGAGCGTCGAGCATCCATCACGGCTTGCCGACATGCCTGAGCGGTTCGGGCGACATTGGCGCTGACGATGTAGTCGGCGCGACTGATCTCCGCTGGCCTGCGCGCATCATGGTACGGCAGCGTGAGTCGCAGCGCGCTGATCCCGAATCGATTGAGGAGACGGCATAGGCCAACATGGCCGTCCGGACCGGCATTCCACTGCGGCAGTACAACTGCAGCGCGGCGACAGCGCTGAAGCCCTGTGCCATTGGTGGGACGGGCTTTTGGGCCAGTCCGATTGCTCCTGAAATACAGTGCGTGCACCGTATCGTTCTCGAGGTACGGCGTGCTCATTGCGCTCGGAAACGACAGTGCACCCGTCGCGCCCTCAACGTTCGCCCTGAACGTGTAATCCGACGTGTCGGGAGTTTCGAAAAAGCGCGCGCTGTTGGAGACGGCGTGGGAAGCCCAGTCGAGCAGCATCCTATCGGGCGGCGTGCCTGGCTGGTGGCCGTTGGATTCAATCCAGTCGAGGCCCCAGTCGAACGGTCTGACGACGCGGTCTTTGCTGACCGCGTGGAGCCGCCGCTCCCATGCGTGAAAAAAATTTGCGAACATCATGTCTATACTAGACGAAGTGAGGTCCGGCTGAAGCCGGACACTACGTACGATCGTGTACTTTCTACTGAGACTTCTGATAAACGCGGCCGCGCTGTGGGTGGCGATTCAGCTCGTCGGCGGGATCGATTACCGCGGAAGTCGGTGGTCGCTGCTGCTCGTTGCGCTCGTCTTTGGCGTCCTCAATGCCTGCGTGAGGCCGCTGCTGAAGCTGCTGTCGATTCCTCTCATCATCTTCACCCTTGGCCTGTTCATCTTCGTCATCAACGCGTTGATGCTGCTGCTCACAGGCTGGGTGTCGGGCCTCCTCGATCTCGGTTTCTACGTCGACGGATTCTGGTCCGCGTTTCTTGGCGGGCTCGTCATCAGTGTCGTCAGCCTCGTGCTGTCGATGCTTACGGGCGCTCGCAAGGTCAAGGCGCGGGTGGAGTCACGTGGTCCTCGCAGCTGAGAGCCGTCGCCAGCAGTTCCAACGTGTTCTGACGCTTCCCAACTAGCTGGAGCCCGCAAGGGAGTCCGTCTGCCGTTTGTCCGCACGGCAGCGAGATGGCAGGATGTCCGCTGAGATTGAAGAGCTGGGTCAGCCGCAGCATCATCGCCCGCACCGGTTGCTTGACGCCATCGATCGAGATGGTCTCAGCGCCGATCTTCGGTGCAGGAATCGGGAGCGTGGGAAGGATCAGCGCATCGCAGTGCACCAGAGCCGCATCGACTTCGGCTCGCAGCGTTCCGCGCACGCGCTGCGCTTCGATGTAGGCCGCGGCTGGAATGTCCTTCCCCTGTTCAAGCCTGTCGCGCACGCCCTTGGAATATCCCTGGGAGTTACCTTCGAGCGACTTCGAGTGGTATGCGAAGGCCTCTGTCAGCACGATGTTCACGTATGTTCTGGCGATCTCCGGCGTGCTTGCCACGCGAACATCCTGCATTGAGGCACCCGCAGCTCTCAGCCTGTCGATGGCGCCGGCGAACTGACGGCGTACTTCCTCGTCGAGCAGGTCCGCAAAATAGCCGCCCAACTTGCCGAGACGCAACTGGGACAGTGGTGCTGGCGCGGTTGGACAATCGCCGGTGCCTTTGAGAACGCCGTAGAGAATCCAGGCGTCCCTTACGTTGCGAGCAATCGGGCCAACGTGGTCGAGCGATACCGAAAGAGGCACCACGCCCGTCGTCGGGATGTCACCAGAGGCAGGTTTCAACCCGACGACCCCGCAGGCGGCAGCGGGTATCCGAATCGAGCCTCCAGTGTCTGAACCGACAGATGCCCAGCCAAGATCTGCCGCTACCGCTGCCGCGGAGCCGCCGCTGGAGCCGCCTGCGGAGCGGGTGGTGTCATACGGGTTGCGCACTGGCCCGAAGGCGGACTCGTCGCTCGTCGTGCCGAGCGCGAACTCGTGGAGGTTGCACTTGCCGATGATCACGGCGCCCGCAGCTCGAAGCCTCGAGACGACGGTCGCGTCTGATCGAGCGATATGATCGAGCCGGCTGCGCGAAGCGGCGGTCGTCGCGGCGCCCTCGACGTCGATCAAGTCCTTGATCGACACCGTCAGCCCATGAAGCGGCCCGCGAGATCGCCCTTGGCGCAGCTCTTCATCCAGGGTACGGGCCTGCGCGATCGCATCGGCCTCGAACACGCTGACAAAGGCATTCAATCGTGGGTTGAGCGCGGAGATCCGCTCGATGGTCTCTCCGACACTTTCCGCAATGCTTCGAGCAGTTCCGTTCATTGCGCGTGATTGTACGTCCTCACCCGTTGCGTTGTAAGCTGAGGGCCCATGCGTCAAACCAAAATCATCGCCACGATCGGTCCGGCCAGCCGGAGCGACGAGATCATCGAACAGCTAATCAACGCCGGCGTCGACATCTGCCGGCTCAACTTTTCTCACGGTACTCAGGAAGCGCACGCCGAAACGTTCCAGCGAATTCGAGCCGCCGCGTCGCGCGCAACCAAAGTCGTGTCGATTCTGCAGGATCTCAGCGGGCCCAAGATACGCACCGGCCGGCTCAAAGGCGGCGCGCCGGTGGAACTGAAGGACGGTGCGACGATTGCCATCCTCGCCGGCGATGGCGAGGGGGACTCCGAGCGCATCTACACCACGTACGCCGAGCTCGTACGGAAGGCCCGCCCAGGCGGCATGTTCCTCCTCGATGACGGACGGATTCAGCTGCAGGTGGAGCGGGCGGACGGCAAGGAAATCGTGGCGAGGGTGATCGAGGGCGGCATGCTGGAAGAGCACAAGGGCATCAACGCACCCGGCGTGCAACTGTCCGCCGACGCGTTGACGCCCAAAGACATCGAAGATCTGCGGTTCGGCGTACGTCTCGGGGTTGACATGGTTGCGTTGAGCTTTGTGCGCAGCGCCGACGACATGTGGCAGGCCCGGCAGATTCTGACCGAGATGGGGAAGCCGACGATTCCGCTGGTCGCGAAGATCGAGCGCCCCGAGGCCCTGGACCATCTCGACGAGATCTTGAAGGTGTCGCAGGGGGTCATGGTGGCGCGCGGCGATCTGGGGCTGGAGATGCCGCTCGAAAAAGTGCCGACGTCGCAGAAAGAGATTACGCGGAAGGCGAGGACGGCCGGCATTCCCGTGATCGTCGCCACGCAGGTGCTCGAGTCGATGCGCCTCGCGTCGCGCCCGACGCGCGCAGAGGCCAGCGACGCCGCAAACGCGGTAGACGATGGGGTTGACGCGATCATGCTGGCGGGAGAGACGGCGGTCGGGCTGCACCCGGTCAAGACGGTCGAGACCCTCGATGCGATTATCCGCGAGGCCGAGCGGATTGGCCCTGGGCACGGTGGGGTGATCGGCACCACGGCGCCGATCGTCGAGGTCCCTCGCACACCTCATGCGCAGGCACTATGCGAAGCCGCGGTGACGCTCGCCGATCACAGCAACGCATTTGCCATCGTCGCGATTACGAGACTCGGGAATTCGGCGCGCGTGTTGTCGGCACTCCGGCCGAGAACACCCATCTTCGCCGCGACCGAGACCGACACCATCGCGCGCCACCTCACGATCTATCGAGGGGTCGTTCCGCTGATTACGGGAATCGGCAAGGACGTCGATGCGACGGGCGAGCTGCTGAAAGAAGAGCTCAGAAGCAGAAAGTTGGTGCCGTCAGGCGCGGTGGTCGTCTTCATCAGCGCGAACGCGCGCCTTGAACGCGGCGATCAGAACTTCGTGAACGTGCAGAAATTCGACTAGCCCGGTCTGGACGTCGATTCCAGATAGCGCTTGAGCGACTGGATAGCCCGTTCCCAGCCCGGCGCGATCACGTCGTAGTAGCGCTGCCAGCGTGCGCCATCCTCGGACGCTCTTTGCGTCACTTTCACGAGCGTGACCTGCGGGTTCTTCGTCCGCTGAGGCTCGCAGCTCACCTCCAGCGCCATCGGCCCGATGGGGTTTCCGTCCGGCGGCAGCCAGAACGCTTCGGCGACGAAGAACTCCCGGTCCGGCTTGTAATCCATGACCGTGCCGTGGAACGTTCCGCCGAGCCTGCCGAGCATTTCGTCCTTGAAGTCGGTCGGCTCCCATTCCACTGCGTACGGACCGAGCACTCTCGGAGTGGTGACCGAACGTGATGCCTGCCACCATGATGCGAGCGCAGCCGGATCGAAGAACGCCCACATGATTCGAGCAGGTGTGGCAATGATCGAGACCGAGCAGGTGAACGACGGATTCATCGTGCGGACGCTCGCGCGCGCGTAATCTGATCGGCGTGCTTGTGCGCGTGTTCCGCGTAGATTTCCAGCCAGCGCTCGACGCTGTAGTGGGGATGTTCGGGATGGGTGCCTTCCTTCGCCCAGTCGGCCTCGCTCATGCGATCGATGAGATCGCCCGTCGAGCTGCGTGCGGCCTGAAATGCGAGCAGTGAATTCGCGATGGGGCGGTCATAGTGGAGCCTGCGGGCGTACTCCGCCTCGTCGTACGAGCGAATCGCCGCGCGATCTTCAGCGACGAGCTGGCGAAGCCGGCCGGCGGAGATCATCTCGCTGTCGGCAAGATGGTGCACGATCTCTCTCGCGCTCCACTTGCCCGGCGCGGGCTTCGCGTCGAGCTCGGCATCAGTCGCGCCGTGAAGTGCCGCGGCCACGACGCGGTAGCCCTCCTTGTAGCGTGCGATGAGCTCGGAACGCTTCTGTCGATCCACGATGATCCTCCTGTCGCCGGGTCTACAGAACAAGACCCGGCCTACTTATCGCCGGGTCTACAAACCAAGACCCGGCCTACATCCTTCGCGTACGTAGGGCGGGTCTTGCTCTGTAGCCCCGCCAGGTGTTTCAGTACAGCAGAAACGGCTGCCGTCGCTTGTTGAATTCCTCAAGGTTCTTCTGCCACCCGTCACAAATCGTCCGAACGGGCAGACCTGCTTCGATCTGTTCGCGCAGCTCGCTCGATCCCGCGAGGATATCGAACGGCAGTTTCTCGTGCTCGTACTCGTAGGGCGGCTGTCGCCATTCGAACTTCGCGGGGTTCTGCACGCGGATCTCGGCGAGCACCGCCACGGCGCACTCGACCGGTCGGAACTCCAGCCGATCGAGCACGTGAATCTGGCACCCGCCGCACGCCTGCCTCGCATGCTTCTGGAACGTCGGCTCGAACACGGCCGGCCGAAAATGCACTCCCGGTAGATCGTAGGCCGCAAGTGTTTCGGCCAGCGCTTCCGCATCGATCCACGGGGCGCCGATCAGCTCGAACGGTCTGGTCGTCCCTCGTCCTTCCGAGATGTTGGTGCCTTCGAAGAGCACGGTCCCCGGGTAGACCTCCGCGGTTTCAAGCGTCGGCATATTCGGCGACGGCATCACCCAGGGGAGACCGGTCTCGTCGAAGTGCATCGGCCGGCGCCAGTTCTCCATCGGTACGATCGTGAGATCGGCGCCGATGCCGCACGCGTCGTTGAAGAATCTGGCGAGCTCGGCGATCGTCATGCCGTGGCGCATGGGAATAGGAAATTGCCCGACGAATGATTCGAAGCCTTTCACGAGCATTGGACCACCGGTCATCAGTCCGCCGATGGGGTTCGGCCGATCGGTGACGATGACCGGCACGCCGTATTTTTTACCGGCGCGCAGGCAGTTCGCCATCGTATAGATGAAGGTGTAGATACGGGACCCGACATCCTGCAGATCGATCACGAGCGCGTCGAGCCCTTTCAGCATGTCCGCCGTGGGCTCGCGCGTCTCGCTGTACAGCGAATACACGGGGATGCCGCGCGTGGGATCGTGGCCGTGCTGGGTCTCGATCATGTTGTCCTGCACGTCGGCGCGATATCCGTGCTGAGGACCGAAGATCGCTGCCAACGTAACGCCGGGCGTGGTCGCCAAGACACGAACGACGTGGCGGAGATCCGCGTCTACGGATGCGGGATTCGACACGACGCCAACACGCTGATTCTTGAGCGATCCGGACTCGATCAAACGCTCGGAGCCGAGACGAACTTTCATGGCGGTCATTATATTGGCGAGGGCCGCCGGGACGACTTCTTCGCGACGAAGGCCACGAGAAAAGGAATGAGCGTCGCGATGAAAATCGCCAGCCAGCGCGAATCGATCTGGAGGTAGCCGAGGTGCACGGAGTCTTCCAGCGTGTCGAGCACCAGAAACGCGGTGCCGATGGCGCAGAGGCCGTGGGACTCCTGCACGATCACTTTGCGCGCCTGAAACCGCACGCCAGAAGGGCGATAGCGGCCGAGCGCTGGAAGCATCGCAGGCACCTCACCCGCCCATGCCCGAAAACTGTCGCCGAATGTGCTTTGGAGAAACGCCTCCTCGCGCGCCGCGATCCGCTCGTGATAGATGAAGCTCAGGAGAACGACGATCAGGGGCAGATACCACGTGCCCGAAAGCATCGAGCAGCCGAGCGCGACGAGCGTATTGGCGAGATAGAGCGGATGACGGACCATCGAATACGCACCGAGCGTCGAGAGCGAATCCGCCGTGGGGCGTCGCGTGCCGCGAGTGGACGTGCCGTGCGGAGCAGTGCCGACGACGAAGGCGCGGAAGAGCAGGCCCGAGAGCGCCACCGCAAAACAGAACAGCTCCCAACCAAACGGTGTCGGCGGGCGATTGTCCGTGAGGCTGAGCAGAAAGAGCGGTACGAGTGCTAGTGGCATGTAGCTGCGCCATCGAAAGAGCACGTCTCCCATCGCGGGCAGTTCTTCGGCAATGGGTGCCCTTTTTCGCGGAATGTCAGCCATCAAGTGGGCACATTTTATCGAGGTTCGAGGAATGATGTTTGCTCTCTAAGCCTGGATGAGAGCCAGTTCCACGGCAACTGTACAAACAGCATACATAATCGCGCTTGCGCTGCTGGTATCCCCGTCGCTCGCCAGGGCCCAGAAACCGACTGCTCAGAAGCCTTCGGTTGATGCCCAGCAGGGCCTAGCCGTGCAGGTTGCGCTCGACCGTGCGGGATTCTCACCTGGTGAAATCGATGGGCAAGTGGGAGCAAAAACGCGGCTCGCGCTGACCGAGTATCAGAAGTCATCGAACCTGCGTCCCAGTGGAGTCGCGAACGAGGAAACGGTTGCGGCCCTTCGTCCACCAGCCGAGCCGTTGGTGAGCTACACAATCACGGAGCAGGATGTCGCCGGGCCGTTCATCGGGAAGATGCCCGCCGATTTGATGGAGAGCTCGAAGCTGCCGGCGCTCGGGTACACGACGCCGCTCGAGGCGCTTGCCGAGAAATTTCATAGCAGCCAGGCATTTTTGAAGAAATCGAATCCCACGGCGAGGTGGGTCGCAGGTGAGGTGATTAAGGTGCCGAACGTGGAGCCATTCGATCTGCCGACGAAAGGGGCCAAGCCTTACCCGGGAGCGATCGAGGTCACCGTGTCAGGCTCGACGAAATCACTCACGGTGCGGGATGCCACGGGCAAGACGCTGATGTACGCGCTCGTGACGGTGGGAAGTGAGAAAGACCCATTACCCATCGGTGATTGGAAGGTGCTCAGCGTGTCCTGGAACCCGCCGTTCAACTACAACCCCGACCTGTTCTGGGACGCGGATCCAACGCACGCGAAGGCGAAGATTCCCGCCGGTCCGAATAACCCGGTGGGCGTCGTGTGGGTGGACATCAACAAGGAGCACTTCGGTCTTCACGGCACGCCTGAGCCGTCCACGATTGGACGCACGGAGTCTCATGGCTGCATCAGGTTGACGAACTGGGATGCCACGAAGCTCGGGCGTCTGGTGAATGTGGGGACCAAAGTCACCATCCAATGAGCGTCCGGCACAAACGGCGATCGATTCACGCCGAAGCGATTGCGCCATGGGCTGCGCTGTCGTTCGTCTTGCTCATCTGGTGGGCAGGAGCGAAGGCGCTCAACTGGGTGAGACCGGGCCATCAGTATCCGCTGATGTCATTTGGCGCCCGCGTTGACCCATCTGTTCCGAAGGTCAAGCCGGTCGATACGGCGCCGCCTCACACGACGATCACCTCCGCTGATGGCGGCCCGACGATCTCGGCCAACACGATGATCTCCAGTTCAGACTTGGCGAGCCTTCGATCGCGCTCGTTGCTCCTGCCGGTGCGAGGCATCGTGGCCGACGATCTCGAGTCAAGCTTTCACGATGCGCGCGGGAGCAGTCGTCACCACGAAGCGATCGATATTCTTGCGCCCCGCGGCACCGAGGTGCTGGCGGTCGAAGACGGGAAGGTCGCCAAGATGTTTACGAGCGATGCGGGCGGCCTGACGCTGTATCAGTTCGATCCTTCAGAGACGTTCGTCTACTATTACGCGCATCTCGATCGGTACGCCTCGGGCATCAAGGAAGGTATGGTGCTTCGAAGGGGAGATGTGATTGGAGTTGTGGGAACGACGGGGAATGCGCCGAAGGATACCCCGCACCTGCATTTTGCGATCGCCAAGCTGGATGCCGATCGCCGGTGGTGGGGGGGGACCGCGCTCGATCCATTTCTGGTCTGGCGCGACCCCTCCGAGAGCTATTTCTCAGCGAAACAATAGAAGTACCCGTTGCCACCGGTCGCCACCAGGTTCGCCTGGCTGCAGCCCTTGCTGTTGTGCGCCGAGTTCCACGACGCGTTCCCGCCGCCAGTGCGATCGAAGTGCCCGACCTGGCCGCCGCCTGTGGAGTTGCTCGTCCAGTTGTTGCAGGTGCGATCGTCGCCTGCCGGAAATGCGCGCCCTGCCGGCGTCGAGCCGGTCAGGATGTCGTGCTGATTCAACGGCTTTCCGTCTTCGCCCAGATCGCCGGCGCCTTTGACCGGTGTGTTCTTTTCGGTGAGCGCGGTTATCTTGGAGAGGTTGCTGCCCAGCTGGGCCAGCTCCACGGTGTCGCCATGCAGGTGCGCGAGGTCGCGCGCGACGATCATGCCGCGAGCGTTCGCCCACGGACCCTGACCGATGCGATCGCGTGCGTTGACGGCATCGGGACCCTGCGTGCTCAGGTACGCGCGCCAGACTCGCTCACCGGCGCCGGGTGCTCCGGATGCTGCGGCGAGCTTCTGGCAGTGTGCATCGGCGCCCTGCAGGCCGCCGAGATTGCCACCATCCAGTCCGGCGCTAGTGACAAAGAATCCCATCGGCTGGGGCGGGGCGCCCCCCTGGCGCTGCTGCGCGGCCAGCATTGTGCCCGCTACGATTGCTGACGCAGCGGCAAGAACGAACAGACCTGTCTTCATTTCGGCTTCTCCTCGTGGTGAAGGTAGCACGAGGCCCCATCATTTTCCCAGCCGCATCGACAGCGAGATGCCTTTTCGCTCGCCGCGCAGAATCGGCACGATACTCACTGTAGGCCGCTTCGTATTCGATCCCGCGTAAATCACCCGCTGGCCTTCGACGAGCGCATCGACTCCTGCGCCGATCCCTGCCCCGAGGCCGCTGCCGTAGACCAACCCGCCGAGAGCTGCCCATCCCGCGCTAGAACCCTCCACCGTTGCTACGAATGCCAATCCCGCCAGCACGCCACCAATACCCATCCCGATCAGCGCCCCGTTGCTCAATGAGTCCGAGCCGCGTTTCTTGATGGTGTCTACGTCGGCCTCCAGAAATTCGCGCGGTGCACCGGCTACGTTCAGGATGAGCGACGATCCCGACAGCTTGGAGAGTGTCCCTTGCGTCCGGCCGCCCATTGCGTCGGTGATGGTGAGGGTGTCGCCCTGTTTGACGAGGACGCGCAGCTGGTCGAATTCGCCGGCAATCTCCTGGGCCTCAGCCGGAGCGATGCCCACAAGAACGAGGGCGGTCAGCAGTAGCACTTGCTTCATTAATGCCTCCTGCCAGTGGATGCGCAGGACGAGAGGGAAATGGCTCAGAGGGGGTGGAGGTCATTCCTGCCTCAGAACACCGTCGTGGCCTTCAGAAACAGCGTATGGCCCTGCGCGGAGCGCTGGCCGAACGCGGCGGTGCCGCGCTGATACGCAAGTTGAATCGTCCCGAACGGCGGGAGATATCGGTAGACGAATACGGTTTGCAGGTTCCGCCGATCGATAGCGGTATTGGTCTGGAAAAACACCCGCAGGAACAGGTCCTTCGTGAAGAACTGGTCGGCGCGAAGCACGTGGATCCATGTGCTCTCGCCGTCCGGGTCCGGGTCGAGGACAAGGCGCTGCAGCGAGTACTCTGTCGAGAGCTTGGGCGTGACCTTGCGGCGCGACGAGACCGTCCACAACCAGAAATCCGCGTCGAAATTGCGACCGAATTCCAGGCCGGTCCGAACGGAATTGTATTCTCGCGTGTTGTAGCCGACATTGACGCCGACCTGGCGGTTACGGAAGTCCTTCTCGAACAGCTTGTATTCTTCGCTCCACGACACGCCCGTGCTGATGCGATTCCGGAACTCGACGTTGAACCATTCGTCGACCTTCCAGCTTCTCAGCACACCGGTCTGCCCCCAGTAGATGTTGTAGTTCGAGTCGTAGTAGAGCTGCTCGAACGTCCCGTTGCGAATCCAGAACGTCTTGGTCGCGGCGGAGTCGATCTCGCGGCGGTCGTCGTCCTGGATGAGTCCGATCCCGTTCACGTTGTCGGCGACGCGGTCCCCTAGATGCGAGTAGCGGACGTGGAAATGCCCCGTGGGCGAATCGTACGCCGGCCGGACAAAGAACGCTTCGGTGCCTCTGCTAAAGCGTCCATGGCTCTTGATGACCTGCGCCGTCATCCCGAACCGTCGGCTGAAGAACAGGTTGGCGTCCGCGCTGACGCTGCCTTCATCGACGCCGTCGAGACGCCGGTTTGCCCCCATGATCGCGATCGTCGATCGGCCGGCGATGTCGCGCTGCGCGCGGCCGACGGTGTAGCTTGCCGACTGATCCGTGTCGGCCACATCACCCTGGGTCGAGATGAACGCCATGGTCCAGGGGCCCTGCTTGCCGAGCAGCTTGCCACCGGCATTGATGTCCGCGATCCGATGCGAGTAGAACGTGCGTAGGCGCTGCTTGAATTGCTCCTGGCCTTCGAGGAAGAACTGCCGTTTCTCGAGCAGCGGCACCTCGAAACGCGTCAGGTTGACCTGCTCCTGATCCGCCTCGATCAGCGCAAAGTCTGGAAACAACGTGCCGTAGACGCGCGTCGTCGGCGTCAGCGCGTAGAGGGCGTCGATGCCTGCCTGCCAATGCGGCGACCGACCTTGCTGCGCTCGCGTCAGGCCGTACGGCACCACTTGGATTCGATCGAGGGGTGGCGGCACCGTCAGCCCCACCAGACGGCCGGCCTGTGAGACGCGCCATTGGCTGTCGAGCGGCCCGCTCCAGAAGCTCAGCTCCAGTGTTCGGCGACGGCTGCGGCCAAAGTTGATGCCCCATGCGCGGTCCTCGCCGGCGCTGTACCGGATCGACGACAGCGGAATGGTGAACTCGGCCGACCATCCGTACTCCGTCCGGCGTGCGGCCGATTGCCACGGCGCATCCCAACTCGAGTCGAAACTCCGCCCGTCGTCGGCGATGCGGCCGTCGGCTTGTGTGCCGAGGGCGTTGGTAATGAAGTAGTACCCGGAGCGGCGATCCAGCGTCGTGTCGATCACGACGGTCACGGCGTCGTCGCGAAGCAGGTCGCTGTCGCGTTGCGTGAGCTGGGCCGTGATGGGCTCCGCATCCCATGCGCGAAACGCGACGTAGAGACGACCGGCGTCGTGCAGCACGAGAGCCTCGGTGCGAACGTCAGATCGCTCGCCTCGCTGCGGCTCGTACTGGATGAAGTTCGTCCCCATCGCCGCGCCGGCCCACTCTTCTTCACCGACGGTTCCATCGATGACAGGCGGCTTCGTGGCGCGCACAGCGGTCATATTGAATGCGGGCACTGGTGCCGAGTCGTCGGTCTGAGCGCGAGCGACGCCACTCCCGGACCAGGCGCCAATCAGCGTGACAGCCACCAGATGACAGGCGCAGCGGATCAACGACGGCAAGCGCGTAAAAACCTCACTAGTCGTTCTTGTCGTCATGTTGAGAATCCCGCATCGCCTTGGGTCGCCTCACACGCATACTAAACTCAGCGACGATGCGTTGGCTCGAATTCCTCATGTTGCCGTTGGCCGATCCGGTCGGAGGCATCATCTTCGCGTTCCTAGGGATCTGCGCCGTGGCCCTCTATTGGTACGCCCTGACGCGAAAGTAGCGCTATGGTGCTGCGCGATGAGGATCGCCGCGTGTTACTCGTACCGCAGCGCTTCAATGGGATCGAGGTGAGCGGCGCGTCGGGCGGGGTACAGGCCGAAGATCAGTCCAACGGTCACTGACACGAGGAATGCCAGCAGGATTGAGCTGAACGTCACGATCGTGGACCATCCCGCGAAGAGGCCGATCAGCCGAGAAATCGCGACGCCGGTGACGACGCCGATCGTGCCGCCGACGAACGAGATCAGGATCGTCTCGATCAGGAACTGCCGCACGATGTCCGAACGGCGCGCGCCAAGGGCCCTCCGCACGCCGATCTCGCGCGTGCGCTCGAGGATGCTCGCGAGCATGATGTTCATGATCCCGATGCCGCCCACCAACAACGAAATAGAGGCAAGCGCCACCATGACGACCTCGAAGACGCGCTGCGTGCGCCGCTGCTCGGCGAGGAGCGCGGCTGGAACGATGACGCTGAAGTCTGGCGTGTTGCGGTGCGACGCGTTCAGCACGCCGCGTATCACCTCGGCGCTTGCCACGCTGTCGGTGCCTGGCTCGAGCTGCAGGTAGATGCCGTCGATTTCGTCGCGAAAGCGGCTGTAGTTGTCTTCGAGCCGCAGCATCGCGGTCCACAGCGGGACGTAGATCAGGTTGTTGCGATCCTGCTCGGGCACGCCGATCGAATCGGTCTGCGCCGCGAGCTGGGGACCGGCCACGCCGATCACGTGCAGCCACTGATCGTTCACCTTCACGTAGCGGCCGATCGCGTCGTCGGGCCCGAACAACGCCGCCTTTGCGCCTTCGCCGAGCACGGCAACAGGTGCGGCACGCTCCGCTTCCCCGTCATCGAAGAACCGACCCGCCGCCAGGCGTAAGTTTCCGATCGGAATGTACGCCGGCGTCACGCCGTACACCGTCGGCATGTCGCGCTGTGGTTTCGGCAGCATCTTCGACGGCTGGAACCTCTTCCTCGGCGTCGCCGCGCTCACTCCCTCCATCGTGGCGCGGATGACGCGGTAGTCCTGAAACGTGAGCCCCGGGGACGCCGCGCGCACCTTGCCGAACGCCTGCTCATCGACCGTTTCGCGCGCCTCGACGATCACGTTGCGCACGCCGAGCTGCTCGATGAACGCCATCACCTGCTGCTGCGCGCCCGCGCCGATCGACAGCATGGCGACGACCGCCGCCACGCCGAAGATCATCCCGAGCATCGTCAGGAGCGAGCGCAGCTTGTGCGTGCGGAGATTTTCGAGGCCGAGCGTCAGATCCCGGAGGCCGCTGGCGAGCTGCGATTTCGGATCGCGGAGAAACGCCTCGATCACCTGCCCGCTCCTGGCTGCACCGGGCTCGCGCTGCTGCCGCCGCGCGTTTCATCGGCGAGCGGGTTTCGCAGCGCCACTTCGGTCCCGACGGGAAGGTTCGTGACGACGATGTGTGTTTCGGTCGAGTGAGAGACCTTCACTTCGCGCGGCTCGAAGGAGCGACCCTGACGAACGAAGACGACCGGCTTGCCGCCCTGCTCGAAGAGCGCCTGGCGCGGAAGAAAATGCGCCGCCTTGATCGGCGCGCCGGTCACACGCACCTGCGTCGTGAGCCCGGGACGAAGGCGCGCGGGGTCGCTGCCCGTCACGTCGAAGCTGACGTCGAAGGTGCGCGTCGGATCGTTCCACGCCCACACCTCGCGGCGGCTCGCGCCCGCGACGGCTTTGATTGTCGCCGGCAGCGCTTTCCCCTGCACGGCGTGGATCGACACGTCGGCTTTCTGCCCCGCGTTGAGGTGCGCGCGATCGTATTCGTTCACCTTGGCGATCAGCTCGATGCCCGACTCGTGCAGCACCTCGGCAACCGGACGACCGGGATACACGGTGTCGCCGGGGCGGAACTCGGGAACGACGACGCCGGCCCAGGCGGCGTTGTTGATGTCGTTGGCCTTCACGGCGACGAGCCCGTCGAAGGGTGCGCGCAGCTTCATGTTGTCGATGTTCTTCTGCGCGTTGTCCATTTGCAGCTTTGCCTTGTGCCGTTTCTCCTCGAGCACCGCGAGCGACGCGCGGTCGGTCGCCTCGCGCGATTTCAGATCTTCCTGCAACTGCGCGAGCCGACCTTTGGCTTCTTCGAGCGTGAGCGTGAACTTCTGCTTGTCGATGGCGCTGTGAAGGATGCTCCCCTGCACGTCGAGCTCCGCGCGCCGCACGTCAAATCCTGCGGTCAGCAGCGCCACTTCATCTTGTGCACGCTGTACGATGGCATCGGCGCGCGCCTTGGCAATCTCCTGGTCCGCCTGCGCCACCTCGGATCGGGCCGTCTCGAGGCGCTCCTGCGGCTCGCTCTGATCGAACTCGACGATCACATCGTCTTTCTTGACGGGCGTGCCGGTTGCGGCGATGTAGACGATCTGCATCGGGCCGCCGACCGAAGGCGCGACAAGCCCCTGCGCGCGCCGGGGCCGCAGCTCTCCGGTGGCGTGCACGACGATGGGGACGTCGCCTTCGACCACGCGCGCGGTTGGGATGATGCTGGCGTCGGTCCCACCCTGCATCGGCGATATTGCGATCCACGCGACGGCTAGCGCGATGCCCGCGATGCCCGCGAGCGACCAGCCGAGACGTCTGCGAGTTGGCTTCGTCATTGTTTTAGTGGACGTTTATTTGACGGGCGGAATGGGATCTTTCAACGCCACGCGCTCGCCAGGCTCGACCCCTTCGCGAACGATGTGCTGCTCCTGCCCGCGACGTGCGATCTGCACGTACCGCTCGTCCCATCCGCCGCGCGAGCGCAGCACGTAGGCGACCGATCGTCCCTGTTTCTCGAAGACGGCGCGCGCCGGGATGAGCACCGCGTCTGCCACGCGATCGACCGCCACGCGCACGGTCGTGTTCATGCCGGGACGAAGGCGCGCATCCATCTGATCGAGCTGCACGATCAAATTGAAGTTGCGTTGCGGCGGCCAGCTGGAGAAGTCGACGCGCGCGAGTGCGCTGATGTCGCCGACCTTGCCGATCAATTCCTTGTCGGGAACCGCGTCGGCACGGACGATCACGTGCTGGCCTGGCTGCATACGGCCGCGCTCCGCTTCTTCGAGGCGCGCCGTGACGCGCAAAGTCGAGAGATCGGGCACCTCGGCGATCACCTGTCCCGGCCACGCGCGATCGCCTGCCTTGAAGTCGGGCGGCGGGCAGCATGCGCGCCAGTTCGGCATGATGGCGACGACCCCGTCGACCGGCGCGAGGATTGCCAGGCCACCGAGCTGACGCTCGGCATAGTCCATGTCGAAGCGCGCCCTGTCGCGCTTCTGAACCTTGCTGCCAAGCTCGGCCTGTTCGATACCCTGCAACGCCTTCAGCTTCCGCTCGGCCTCGACATGCCGCGCCTTCGCGTCAGCAAGCTTCAGCAGCTTCTGCTCGCGCTCCATGCGCGACAGAAACTCGTGCGGCACCGTATCGAGCTCGGCACGCCGCACGTCGTAGCGCGCTTTCGTGAGATCGGTCTGCGCCTGCTGCTGTTGAATCCGGTACTGCGCGCGCGTTTTGGTGATCTCCTCAGCGGACTGCTTGAAGTCCGACTTGCGATCGTTGAGCGTGCGCTGCACCGTCATCGGATCGAAGCGAACGACGACATCACCTTTTTTGATGTTCATGCCGTTCTTGGCGAGCTCGAGAATCTGCAGGTCACCCCCGCCGGTGGTTGGAACCGTCAGCGGGATCGAGCGGACGGCTTTCACCTCGCCGCGCACCTGGAGATAGTCCACGAACTCCCCTTTGGCGACCGAGGTCGTCGGCACGTCGGCGCCTGCACCACCGCCGCCTACGACGCCGCTCGCGCCGGCGATGACGGCGATCGCGGCGACGCCAACGATGGCCGCGATGATGCGGACCTTCTTATTGCGCCACATGACGTTGCACCGTGACGCCTGGCTCGAGGCCGGACGTGACGATCACCTCGTGGTCGCTCATGTCGCCCAGCGTCACCGTCTGCGCGCGAACACGGCCATCGTCCAGGACGCGGACGACGTGCGCGTCGTTGTCTTTTGCCACCGCGTCCCGCGGGACGACGATCACGTTGTCTTTGCGCTGAAGCTCCACATCGACCGCGGCGGACAGATCGGGGAGCAGCTTCGGGTGGTTGCCGTCCACGCTCACGATCGCGGCGAAGTTGCGCACGCGAGTCGTCAGCATGCTCGTCGTGCCGACCGGAGTGACCTGCTCGACACGCCCCTTGAAGCTGAGCTCTGGATAGGCATCGAGCGTGATGCGCGCGAGCTGGCCCACCTGAACGAGGTGGACATCGGACTGATTCACCTTCACGCGCACCCGCATCGCCGACGGATCGACCACCTGCATGAGCGGCATGCCGGGGCGCGCTTCTTCGCCTTCCTGAATTTCAACCTGTCCGTTTCCGCGCCATACCTGCCGCAGTACCACCATCCCCGGGATCGGCGAGTTGACGACCATCCGGCTCGCGTTGTCTTCGGCCGCCTTCATGGCTCTGTACGCGCGGTCGCGCTGAATCTCGAGGATGCGCACCTCGGCCTGCTCGGCCTTACGTTTCAGATCGAAGGTGGCCTTGAGCTGCTTCAGCTTGGCCTGCGCTTCTTCGAGGCGCTGTTCGTTCTTCTCCCGATCGATCGTGCCGAGATAGACGTTCTTCTTCATCTCGAGCTGGGCGTTCTCGACGGCGTTCGCGGCGGTCGTCAGCTCGGTTTCGTCTTTGGCGCGCAGCTGCTCCTGCTCCCCGCGCTTCTTGCGGATCTGCTCTTCGAAATCGCGATGCTCCGACCGTCTATCCATGCCGGCTTTGAGCTGGCTCTGACGATCGAACTCGACCAGAAGCTGCCCAGCCGTGACGACTGTGCCACTGGGCCTCAGCCTGGTAATGATGAGCGTGTTGCTGCCGGGGCCTGTGACGCCGACGAGCCGCGGCGCCGCGACGGTATGGAAGCGGATCGACTCGACGAGCCCCGTCATGCGCAGCGACTTGACGAATCGGCCACGCGCGAGTTTCACCGACCCGGTCGGCCTCGCCGACTCGCCGCCCGGATCGGCGTCTGTGCCGACACCCCGCACCATGGCGAGCCCGCTAATCAGCACGACCAGAATGAGTGCGAGCACCAAGTACGGCTTCTTCAGCATGGCCTGTAAGACGACTCAGAGGGGGTTGTGGTCGACGTTGAGGTCAAACGGAATGCTACACCCTCCGCTGGAAGGTGGATAGTGTGAAGGCCATACGCCATTAGAACCCGCTTGGGTTGCAGGGTTCCGCCCAAAGGGTTTTAGACTATGGCTGGGAGAGGTGTATGAAGATATCGTTTCTCGCCGTGGCACTGCTGGCAGTTGCCGGCATGGCGCAGGCGCAGACTCAGCAGGATCTGAATCGGGACGGCAACGTCGGCAGCACCGACAACGTGCTGACGTACGGTATGGGGTATCACCAGCAGCGTTTCAGCAAGCTGGATCAAATCAACAAGAAAACGGTGAAACGTCTGGTGCCGGTCTGGAGCGCGTCGCTCAACGCCGACACCGGCGAGCAGGGGCAACCGCTGGTGCATAACGGCGTGCTGTATGCCGCCAACGCGCGACGCGTGGTGGCCATCGACGTTGGTACGGGACGGCACCTCTGGAACTACGACATTCAGTGGGAGCCTGCGGTGACGCGCGTGGTGTGCTGTGGTCTCAACAACCGTGGTGTGGCGATCTTTGACGGCAAAGTGTACGTATCCTCGCTGGATGCCCACATGTACGCGCTGGATGCCAAGACCGGCAAGCAGTTGTGGAAGAGCAAGATCGCGGAATGGAAAGAAGGGTATTCCATCACTAGCGCGCCCAGTGTCGTCAACGGTGTTGTGATGAGCGGCATGGCCGGCGGCGAGCTCGGTGTGCGCGGTTTTGTGGTGGGGCTCGATGCGCAGACCGGCACGGAAATCTGGCGCCGTCACACGACGCCCGACCCGCACGAAAAAGCGTATGCGACCTGGCCCAACGATGATTCGTACAAGCATGGCGGCGCGTCGACCTGGATCACGGGCTCGTACGATCCGGAGCTGGATCTCTCCTACTGGGGCACCGGCAACGGCGGTCCGTGGACCTGGAAAGCCCGTCCCGGCGACAACCTGTGGGTGGCGTCGGTGATCGCGATTCGCCCAAAAACCGGTGAAATCGTCTGGCACTATCAATGGACGCCAGCCGATACCTACGACTATGACGGCAACAACGAAAACGTACTGGGTGACATCACGGTCAATGGCAAGAAACGCAAAGTGCTGATGCATGCCGACCGCAACGGCCTGATGTATGTGCTGGATCGTGCGACAGGCGAGGTGCTCGCGGGCAATCCGTATGTCACCACCAACTGGACCACCGGCGTTGATCTCAAGACCGGTCGTCCAATAGAGACCGATGTCGCCAAACGTCTGCGTGCCGGTGAACAGGTCGAACTGCAGCCGCGCTGGGCGGGCGGCAAAAACTGGATGCCGATGGCGTTCAATCCCAAGACTGGCAGGTTGTATTTGTCCATGCTGGAGGAAACCGCGATTTACCAGCTAAACAAGGATTTGCCGGTGTACAAGGCCGGGGAGCGTTACATGGGCGCCACGTTTACCACGAAGGAGCGCGACAAGAGCGCGCCGTGGGGCTACATCGGCGCGGTGGATCCAATGACTGGCAAATCGGCATGGCGGCTGCCGCTGGTGGAGTTCCCGAGCTGGTCGGGCAAGCTCGTGACCGCCGGCGGGCTGGTGTTCTCGGGGCTCCCCACCGGCGAATTCATGGCGCTGGATGAATCTAACGGCAAGGTGTTGTGGAAGTTCAAGACGTCTTCGGCCATCAACGCGCAGCCGATTACCTACACCTACAAGGGCAAGCAGTACGTGTCCGTGCTGTCCGGTTTGGGCGGCGGTACGTCTTCCCGCCGCGAAACGGCGGGCAAAGTATTGCCGGGCGGAACCGTTTGGACGTTTGCGTTGATGGATTGACGCACGCAGTGATCGACGCGTCACCCCGGCGTCGCCGAATTTTTACAACCTGCCCAGGCGATCCTGAGGTAGCGTGAGTCTTTTGGAAGGAGGTCACGATGACAGCACGACACGTTCCCGAAGGCTACGCGACGATCACTCCATACCTGATTGTCAAAGGCGCATCCGACGCAATCGACTTCTACGTCCGGGCGTTTGGTGCGAGAGAGATCATGCGGATCCCAGCATCCGACGGAACGATTGGTCACGCCGAGCTTCAGATTGGCAACTCTCGTGTGATGCTGGCGGACGAGCACCCCGACCAGGGCTATCGCAGCCCGCAGTCGTTGGGTGGATCCGGCTCAGGCCTCATGCTGTATCTCGAGGATGTGGACCGGGTGTTCACTCGCGCAGTAAACGCTGGCGCGAAGGAAATAGAACCCGTCAAGGATCAGTTCTACGGCGATCGCTCGGGCACGCTGGTCGATCCCTTCGGGCATTGGTGGACGGTTGCCACCCATGTGGAAGACGTGCCGCAGGAGGAGATGGAGCGGCGTGCGCAGGCCGTGCACGCCTGACGAACGTCGCCTGGATGACGCCCTGAAAGATAGAGGATTTCTTAGATGTGGTGCGGAAGAGGGGATTCGAACCCCTACGCCCTTGCGGGCGCCAGCCCCTCAAGCTGGTGCGTCTGCCGTTCCGCCACTTCCGCGTGGCCTTGCGTGTCGGAGGGGTCCGGCTCAAGCCGGACACTACGTATTACTTCGCTGGAGCCGTTGTCGGATTCGCCGGAGCTGAAGGCGCCGCCGGCTTCGGAGCGGCCGCCGGTGGAGGCGCAGGCGTCCCGCTGACGACTGAGCTGCTGCCTCGCTGGCCGATGATCGAGAGCGACAGCGCGAACAGCATGAAGAGCACCGCCGCAATGGCGGTCGCTTTGGTCAGCAGCGTCGCACCCGACCGCGCGCCGAATGCCGCCTGGCTGCTGCTGCCGCCGAACGCGCTGGCGATGTCACCCCCGCGTCCCTGCTGCAGAAGGATCACCAGCGACAGAATCAGACAGACGAGCACGTAGAGAGCAATGAGGACGTAATACATGAACGTTATCCGTTTACCGTTGGCCGTTTACCGTGCGTGGTTTACCGTTTCGGTGAACGGCAAACGGTGAACGGTGAACTGCAAACCCCGCATTATACCGTGGCAGGCCGGCTCTTGACGATGATGTCGTAAAAGGCTCGGACATCAAGGCTTGCGCCGCCGACGAGGGCGCCGTCGATGTCCGGTTGCGCCATCAGGTCGCGGATGTTGTCAGGTTTCACGCTGCCCCCGTAGAGCACGAGGCAGTTGTCCGCCGCGGCTGCGCCGAACCATTGCCGGAGGCGCGACCGGATGTGTGTGTGCGCTTCCCCAGCCTGCGCTGGAGTGGCGGTCCTGCCCGTGCCGATTGCCCACACCGGCTCGTACGCAATCACGAGCGCGGCAATCTGATCGCCGGTCAGCCCGTCGAGGCCGGCCTTGATCTGGCGATCGAGAACGTCCATCGTTTCGTTGCGCTCGCGCTGCTCGAGCGTTTCGCCGATGCATACAATCGGCGTCAGCGATCCGGCAATCGCAGCCACAATCTTGCGGTTGACCGTCGCGTCGGTTTCGCCGAACAGCGTGCGCCGCTCCGAATGCCCGATGATGACGTAATCGGCTCCGGTCTCCTTAATCATCCCGGCGCTGATCTCGCCCGTGAACGCCCCTTCGCGCTCCCAGTACATGTTCTGCGCGGCAATGGCCACGTTGCTGTTGCGCGCGGCTTCGGCGCCTGCGTGCACGGCGGTGAACGGCGGCGCCACGACGATGGTGACGTCGGTCGTGTCTTTGACCAGGCTCCGTAGCTCTTTGACATAGACCGTCGTCTCGTGCACGGTCTTGAACATCTTCCAGTTGCCGGCGATGAATGGCGTTCTCATATCTACTTCTCCGTCAGTGCGTCGACGCCCGGCAGCCGGCGGCCGCCGAGAAATTCGAGCGAAGCGCCTCCGCCCGTCGAGATGTGCGAAATCCGATCCCCGACGCCGGCCCCGCTGATGGCGGCGATAGAGTCGCCGCCGCCGACGATCGTCGTGCCTTTTACCCCGGCGACTGCGCGGGCAATCGCGTTCGTGCCGTGGGCGAGCTCAGGAATCTCGAACACCCCCATCGGCCCATTCCATACGACGGTCTTTGCATCCTGGATCATGCGCGTATAGGCGCCGACGGTCTTGGGACCGATGTCCACACCCATTCGGGCACCGATCTTCGGGTCGCCCACATCGAGCAACTCAGAGGGGGCGCCCGTTTCGAGGCGGTCGGTCACCACATGGTCGAGGGGAAGGCCGAGTTGCAGTCCGCGCGCGTTGGCCTTTGCCTCGATCTCCCGTGCGGCGTCGAGCTTATCGTCTTCGACGAGCGAGCGCCCGACCGGGACGCCCCGCGCCTTGAGAAACGTGTAGGCCATGGCGCCGCCGATGATAAGGCGATCGACGCGGCTGAGAAAGTTTTGAATCACCTCGAGCTTGTCAGACACTTTTGCGCCGCCAAGGATCGACACCAGAGGCCGATCGGGTGACTCGAGCACGCGCCCGAGATACTCGAGCTCCTTCTCCATCAGGAGTCCGGCCGCGGCCTTCGAGACGTGGCGCGTGATGCCGTCGACCGACGCGTGCGCGCGATGCGCGGCGCCGAACGCGTCGTTCACGTAGAGATCCACGAACGACGCCAACTCCTTTGCAAACACCGGATCATTCTTCTCTTCTTCCGGGTGAAATCGCAGGTTCTCCAACAACACCAGTTTCGACCCGCGCGACGAGTGCGCCTCCTCGACCGCCGATCGAGCCGCATCGCCGATGCAATCCGTGGCGAACCCGACAGTGCGGCCCAGCAGTGCCGCGACTTTGAACGAAATCGGCTTCAAGCTGTAATTCGGGTTCACCTGCCCCTTTGGCCGCCCGAGGTGCGAAGCAAGAATGACGGTGGCGCCGTTCTCGAGCGCGTACCGGATGGTGGGTAGCGCTGCGCGAATGCGCGTCTCATCGCCCACGACGCCGTGTTCGAGCGGAACGTTGAAGTCGACTCGGACAAACACACGCTTGCCCGGCAGATCGAGGTCGCGGATGGACAGCTTCATCGCGAGTCGTCAGTCGTCGGTCGGCAGTCGTCAGTCTCAGGCATCAGTCTTCAGTCTCAGGCATCAGTCGATCCAAGTCCCGTCGCTTGCCACTGCCGATTGCCGACTGAGACTGCCGGACTAACGACTGGCACTGCCGACCGATGACTGTCGACTGCCGACTGATAACTGATGTCTCGGCCGCCACCTACAGCCCCCGCGTCGCCATATAGCCGATCAGATCGACGCACCGGTTCGAGTACCCCCACTCGTTGTCGTACCACGAGAGCATCTTCACGAAGTCGCCGTCCATCACTTTCGTATAGTCGGCGTCGAGAATCGACGAGTGTGGGTTGCCCCGGAAGTCGATCGACACGAGCGGTTCGGTCATGTACTGCAGAATGCCTTTGAGCGGGCCGTTCGCCGCGTCGCGAAATGCACCGTTCACGTCGTCTGCGGACGTCTTCTTCTCGACGAGCACCGCCAGATCGACGACAGACACATTGGGCACCGGCACGCGCATCGCGATGCCGTCGAGCTTGCCCTTCAGCTCGGGGAGTACCTCGCCCACCGCCGACGCGGCGCCCGTCGTGGTCGGAATGATCGACAGCCCCGCGGCGCGCGCGCGCCTCAGGTCCTTGTGCGGGAGGTCCAACAACTGCTGGTCGTTCGTATACGCGTGGACGGTGGACATCCAGCCTTTCTTGATGCCGAGTTTCTCGTGAAGAATCTTAGCAACCGGCGCCAGGCAGTTCGTCGTGCACGAGGCATTGGAGATGATCTGGTGCTTGGCCGGATCGTATTTCTCGTGATTCACGCCCATCACGACCGTGATGTCCGGGCCTTTGGCGGGCGCAGTGATGATGACGCGTTTGGCACCCGCCGAGATGTGCTTCGCCGCCGGCTCGCGATCGGTGAACAGTCCCGTCGACTCGAACACGATGTCGACGCCGAGGTCTTTCCAGGGCAGTTGCGCGGGGTCGCGGAAGGACAACACCTTGAACTGATCGCCGTCGACGGCGATGCCATCCCCCTGCACCTCGACTTTCGACTTGAGGTTGCCGAGCACCGAGTCGTACTTCAGCAAATGGGCAAGCGTGGCGGCGTTGGTGAGATCGTTCACCGCGACGAAATCGATGTCCTTGTTGGCGAGCGCTGCGCGCATGATGTTGCGGCCGATTCGCCCGAACCCGTTGATCCCGACTTTCACAGCCATTGACCTCTCCTTGCCGCGCCGATGCTTCCAGACGAAGGCGGGCGTTGCCCAGAAAAATGACGAGCGTTCAAAAGGGGAATTCTAATGTACGATCACCCTGGCACGAAATTCCCACATCCATGTACGCTGTCTATAGCCTGCTCATTCTGATCTTTGGTGTGATCGCATCGCCGTATCTGGCGTATCAGGCGATCCGCTACAAGAAGTACATCGGCAGCCTCGGCCAACGCATGGGCTACCTGCCGGTGTCGTTCAATCTGGACGGCGAAGAATCCATCTGGATTCACGCCGTCTCGGTCGGCGAAGCCCTGACCGTCCGCGCCCTGATTTCCGATCTGAAAGGCCGGTACCCGAGTCTCCGCATTTTTCTGTCCACAACCACAATGGCGGGACAGGAGGTCGCGCGGCGGAACGTACAGGACGTCGACGCAGTCTTCTACTTTCCGTTCGATCTCTCCTTCATCGTCCGGCGCACGCTGCGCCTGGTCAGGCCGCGGCTGTTCGTGATGATGGAAACCGAGATCTGGCCGAACCTGCTGCACGAGTGCAAGCGCATGAAGGTCGCGACGGTTATGGTCAACGGGCGGATTTCTTCGCGCTCGTATCCGCGCTACAGGCTCGTACGGCCGTTTTTCAGGAAAGTCCTGGCGGATGTCGACAAGTTCTGCATGCAGGGCGAAGAATCGGCGCGCCGCCTCATCGACATCGGTGCGGACCCCGCTCGCGTCACCGTGACGGGTAGTTTGAAATTCGATTCGATGGACGCGCCGGGCGCCCTCGCAGTGGAGGGCCGTGGTCAGAACCGCGTGCTTCGCTATTTCCGGATGACGTCTGGACGTCCAGTGATTGTCGCCGGCAGCACGATGCGCGAAGAAGAGCAGATCGTGCTGCAGGCCTTCAGACGCATCAAGTCGAGCGTCGGCAGCGCCGTGAATCCGCTGCTGGTGATTGCACCTCGTAATCCCGAACGGTTCGGCGAAGTCACCCAACTGGTGAAGAATCAGGCGTTCGTGACGGTACGACGCAGCGATCTGCCGATCGATGCCGAACCTCGCGCCGAGGTCGTCATCCTGGACACGATTGGCGAGCTGGCACAGGTGTACCAGATTGCCACGGCGGTGTTCGTGGGCGGTAGCCTGGTCGACGGCGGCGGTCACAATATCCTGGAGCCGGCCGTGTTCGGCAAGCCGATTGTGTTCGGCCCGCACATGCAGAATTTCAAGGAGATCGCCGGCGCCTTTGTGGCGCATGGCGCCGGTATCCAAGTGCAGAACGCACGAGAGCTCGAGGACGCGCTGCTGGCGCTGTTGACCGACCCTGTACGACGCGCGCGCCTGGGAGCTGCGGCCCGCGCGCTCGTGGAATCCAATCGCGGGGCCAAGGACAAGAGCCTCGCCGTGATCGCGCAGTTGCTGCCGCTGCGAAACCGATCGATGGGCGTGGTGCGGCCGTTCCGCGTGGTTCATTAGCCGGGTCTGCAGAGCAAGACCCGGCCTACGTAGGGCGGGTCCTGTTCTTCGGACCCGCCAACGAGTCCATTGCTGCAACTTCTCTATAGCCAACTCGCACGAGCGCGCCGGCAGTACTATCAGCGCCGCCCTCATCTGAGGCGTCGTCTTGCTGCGCCTGTGATCAGCATCGGAAATCTCACGGTCGGCGGCAGCAGCAAGACTCCGCTCGCCGCAGAGATCGCGCGCGTGATGCTCGGCCTGGGCGAGCGGCCCGCGATTCTCAGTAGAGGGTACGCACGGAGGACATCCTCTGACGGTGTGGTGATCGTCAGCGACGGCCGGCACGTGCGGGCCGATGTCGATCGCTCCGGAGACGAGCCGTTCATGCTCGCGCGAATGGTTCCCAAGGCCGCAGTGCTGGTGTGTGCCAACCGCTATCTGGCAGGCCGTCTTGCCGAATCACAGCTCGGGTGCACCGTTCACATTCTGGATGACGGTTTTCAGCACTTTGACTTGATGCGCGACGTCGATTTACTGGTGGCGCCGGACACGCTGGATGACGTGCGGACGCTTCCCACCGGCCGCTTTCGCGAGCCGCTGGATGCCGCCACGCACGCGCATGCGCTACTCGTGGAGATATCAAGGAGGGCGGGTCAAAGTAGGGCGGGTCTTGCAGCTCAAGACCCGCCCTACAGCGGCGAAGACATGACGGAGCGTCTCCACGTCCCTCTCGCGTTCGAATTCACGCGACAGCTTGCCGGCCCTGCTCCCGACAAACCGGCGTTTGCCTTCGCGGGCATCGCGAGACCCGAGCGGTTCTACAACGATCTCGAGAACTCCGGATGGCAGATCACCGGCCGGCGATCGTTCCGCGATCATCATCACTATTCGAGTCGCGACATCGACGCACTGGCAGCCGAGGCGCAGCACTCGGGCGCTCGGGTGATGTTGACCACCGAGAAGGATGCCGTGCGGCTCAAGACCGAGAGCGCGGGCGGTCTTCCGATTGTGCCGATGCCGCTCGAGATCTCCATCGAGCCACGCTTCACGGCGTGGCTGTCGGAGCGCCTTCGCAGCATCCCCTCCGCATGAGATATCGCCTCGAATTCCTGATCGTCAAGACCGTTGAGCTCTGCCTTCGGCCGCTGCCTCTGGCCGCGGTTCGGACGCTGGGCGAAGGCCTCGGGGTAATGTTCTATCTCGTCGATCGCGTGCATCGCCGCATCGCGCTGGCAAATCTCGCGGTCGCGTTTCCGCAGCGGACGCTGGAAGAGCGGCGCGCCATCGCGCAATCGATGTTCAAGCACTTCGGCCGCCTGTTACTCGAGCTGCTGAAGTTCGCGTCGTTGCCGCACGAGCGGCAGCTTGCGTTGGTGGAATGGGAGGGCGAGGAGCGCGTGCGGCTCGCGCTGGCGCAGGGAAAAGGCATTCTCTTCTGCACCGGACATTTCGGTTTCTGGGAGCAGCAGGCGCTCGCGCATGCGTTGATGTTCGAGCCGATGGCCGTCATGGCCCGGCCGCTCGACAATCCGAAGCTGCACGACCTGCTCGAGCGCGTGCGTACGTCCAACGGAAATCCGGTGATCTACCGGCGCGGCGCCGTCAGGAAGGCCTTGAGGCTGCTGGCCGATGGCAAGGGCGTCGGCATCCTGATCGATCAGCACATGACCAGCCCCGATGCCATCTACGTGGACTTTTTCGGCAGGCCGGCGGCAACCACATCGACGCTCGCGGCGCTCGCACTGCGCACGGGCGCGCCCGTCATCCCGCTGTTTGCATTTCCGCTCCCAGACGGCCGGTATCGTATGATCTACGAGCATCCAGTCGAGCCGCCTCGTCACGATTCTCCCGACGCCGTCCGCGAATTTACACAGCGCTGCACCGACGTGCTCGAGATGCACGTGAGGAAACATCCCGAGCTCTGGCTGTGGATGCACCGCCGATGGCGCGATGCGCCGGGTGCCGCGCTGGATACTGCGCCGGGGATGTTTCCCTCGGCAAAGGCAGACTTAGTGTCTGAAACAGACACTGCTGGGGACTAGGGACCGGTTACTAGGGACTAGGGACTAGGGATTGGGGATTAGGGATTGGAAGTAGTTGTGCTCGCGCCGAACTGGCTGGGTGATGCCGTGATGGCGCTGCCCGCTATTCGCGACGTGCGCCGCCATTTTCGCGGCGAGTCGCTCGCGATCGCGGCCAGGCCGTCGGTGGCCACGCTGTTTCGCGCGGTGCCCGGCATCGATCGCATTGCCGTGCTCAACTCGAAGAACGATGTCACACGGTTGAGCGCAGCCATCGGCATTCTCCTTCCGAACTCCTTCAGCTCGGCGTGGCTGCTCAAGCGTTCGAGCGTGAAGGAACGATGGGGGTACCGTTCCGACTGTCGAAGCCTTTTGCTCACAAAGGCCGTGCGACGCCCGAAGCACAAGGTGCACTTCGGCGAGTACTATTCGAATCTCGTTCGACGGCTCGGCGTCGAGACCGGACCTCTCACGCCGCGGCTTACGGCGCCCTCGTCTGTCATCGCCGCAGCCGCGACGCTGCTCGAAGGTCGCGGATGGAAAGCGGGGCAGCCGCTCGTCGCTATTGCTCCTGGTGCGGCGTTCGGTCACGCAAAGCGATGGCCGTCCAAGAGATTTGCCGAGCTGTCGGTGGCGGTGAGCCGAGAGCTTGGCGCGGTATGCGTCATCGTCGGCCGCGCGGAAGATCGGGAGGCCGCGCGCGACACCCCTGGCATCGATCTCGTCGGTCATACGGATCTGCTGATGTTGATGGGCGTGCTGTCGCACTGCCGCGCGCTCGTCGCCAACGACTCCGGCGCCCTGCATCTGGCGGCCGCGCTTGGTGTGCCGGTCGTGGGAATTTACGGTCCGACTGATGAGCGTTACAGCACGCCGCTCACATCGGTCGAAGGCGCCGCCGATCGGGTGGCAACAATCGTCGAACCGGTATTCTGCCGGCCCTGTCATCTTGCCGATTGTCCGATCGACCACCGCTGCATGAAGCGGATTTCAACCGACCGGGTGTACGACTCCGTCCGGCAGTTTCTTCAGGAGACCCACGCGTGACACAACAGCGAGCAGTGTTTCTCGATCGCGACGGCACCATGATCGAGGATGTCGGCTACCTCGATCGCCTCGAACGGCTGAAACTCTTTCCTTACACCATCGACGCGGTGCGGCTGCTGAACCGCGCGGGGTTCAAAGTCGTCGTGGTCACGAGCCAGAACGGCGTCGCCAACGGGGTTCTCACGGAAGAATTTCTAACCGAGGCCCACGCCCATCTGTCGCAAGCATTCGAAGCGGCCGGCGCCAGAATCGACGGCTATTACTATTGCCCCCACTCGCCGCACGCTACGGTCGAGCGGTACCGGACCGATTGCGATTGCCACAAGCCGAAGCCCGGTATGATACTGGCGGCCGCCGCGGATCATGGCCTCGACGTCAGCCGCTCCTTCGTCGTCGGGGATCGCTGGCGCGATATCGAGATGGGAATAGCCGCCGGAACCAAAGCCGTGCTGGTGGAGACGGGATACGGCAGGACCGAAGCGACTCGAACACCGGCGAATCTAAGCGGCGTGCCGATCGTCGCGAATCTGATCGAAGCCACGAGCTGGATATTGCGCAATGCGTAGATTGCTTGAACTGATCGATGCGTTTCCCGCCAGGCGCGTGGCGGTGATCGGCGATCTAATTGCGGACGAGTTCATCTACGGCCGCGTGGAGCGCCTTTCGCGCGAGGCGCCGGTCCTCATTCTTCAGTACGACTCGACGGAAGTTCTGCCGGGCGGCGCGGGAAATGCCGCCAACAACGTCGCGGCGCTGGGCGCGCGCGCGCGCATCATCGCCTTGGCGGGAAGAGACGAGCCGGGCAAACGGTTGCAGGCGGGCCTGCGCAACGTCGATACCGGAGGAATTCTTCGGCCGAGCGGGTACTGCACTCCTGTCAAGACCCGGATACTCGCTGGCGGCGTCCACACGGCCAAGCAACAGATCGTCCGGATCGATCGCGTCGTCTCGACGGAGTACGACGCGAAGACCCGCGCGGCGTTTGCACGGGCGGCATTAAAGGCGGCCGCTGAATGCGACGCGATCCTGATGTCGGATTACGGCACAGGCCTGGTCACGCCCGAACTGGCGCGCGCGCTCATCAAAAAGGTCGCGGCTCGGTCACGGCGGCGGCCGGTCCCCATCCTCATCGACTCGCGCTACGACCTGATGACGTATCGCGGGCTCACCGCCTGCACGCCGAACGAATCAGAGGTCGAGCAGAGTCTGGGTCTGAAGATCGGCGACAACGTCAAAACTCTCGAGCGAGTTGGCCGCCAGTTGCTGAAGCGCACGCGCATGCGCTCCGTGCTCATCACGCGAGGAAGCCGCGGCATGGCGCTCTTCGAAGTGGGGCGTCCGACGATTCACGTGCCGATTCACGGATCGGACGAGGTAGCCGACGTCACCGGCGCGGGCGATACGGTGATCGCGACGATGACGCTGGCGATCGCGGCGGGGGGATCGTTTCACGAAGCCGCGCGGCTGGCGAATTACGCGGGCGGAATCGTAGTGATGAAGCGAGGGACGGCGACAGTGTCGCCCGACGAGCTGCGGGCGGCCGTGCGTTCGGACAACCCCCAGAGCCCAGAGCCTAAAGCCCAGAGCCCAAAGTCCAGAGCCCAGAGCCCAAGGACCTAATGGGCCAAGTGGTGAGCGAAGTCGAGCTGGGCGATCTCGTCGCCGCCGATCGCGCGGCGGGTCGCACGGTCGCCTTCGCGAATGGATGCTTCGACGTGCTGCACGTCGGGCATGTCCGGTATCTCGCGGATGCGGCGGCGCAGGCCGATCGGTTGATCGTCGCGATCAATAGTGATGACTCGGTGAAGGGATTGAAAGGGCCCGGGCGCCCAATCCTGAGCGCCGCGGATCGTGCCGAGATGGTCGCCGCGCTCGAGAGCGTCGACTACGTGCTCACGTTCTCCGACCCGGACGTCAATCGACTGCTCATGCTGCTGAAGCCAGACGTCCATTGCAAGGGCACCGACTACACGCCAGAGACCGTGCCCGAGCGTCACACCGTGCTTGCCTACGGTGGCCGCATCGCCATCGTCGGCGATCCGAAAGATCACTCCACACGCGATCTCCTCGCACGGATTAAAGGTTCTTGAACATCCTCATCGTCCGGCTCGGCTCGCTGGGCGACATCATTCACGCCATTCCAGCGGCCGCTGCGATTCGCCGTGCGCACCCCGATGCGCGAATCGACTGGCTCGTCGACGTGCGCCACCGCGATCTGCTCGACCTCGTGCCGGTGCTCGATCGGCGCATTGCCGTCAAGACCAGCGGCGCCGGCTCCGTCGTCGAGGCCGTGCGCGAGCTCAGGACAGGCGCGTACGATGTCGCGCTCGACCTCCAGGGATTGCTGAAGTCTGCGGTGCTTGCGCGTCTCTCGGGAGCCAAGCGTGTCATCGGATTTCCGCCGCCGCTGCTCCGCGAACGGGCGGCTGGTTGGTTTTACACGGAGACCGCCGGAGAGCCGGCTCCTCATGTCATCGACAAGAACCTGTCTGCCTTGAAGCCGCTGGGCGTTCGCGTGCCCGATGTTGAATTTCCGCTCGAGGATCGAAAGCCGGAAATCGCCGCGGACGTTCGTGGTCGTCTTGGCATCGGCTCGAACGATCGATTCGCGATTATCAATCCTGGCGCGGCATGGCCGAACAAGAGATGGCCACCGGTGTACTTCGCAGAAGTCGCGCGCTTGCTGGCAACGCGCCACGACCTGAGATCGATCGTGTTGTGGGGACCCTCCGAAGAGCAGCTTGCGCAGGATGTCGTGGCTGCGTCCGACGGCGCCGCAGCCGTCTCGCCGCCAACAACCGTGGCCGATCTCGTTTCGTTGACGAAAGCCGCTGCGGTAATGATCTCCGGCGACACCGGGCCGATGCACGTCGCAGGCGCGTCCGGCACACCGCTCGTCGGCATTTTTGGGCCTACCGATCCCGGCCGCAACGGCCCGTGGGCCGAGGACGACCTCACCGTGTCGCGCTTCCGCGTCTGTTCGTGTCACTACCAGCGCAGATGCCGTGTTGCTGCGTGGTGCCTGGTCGATATCTCGCCGCGAGAAGTGATGGAGCTGGTGGACAGGCGGCTCGGGAGTGGCTGAGAAGGGCAGAGGGATGAGGGCAGAGGGATGAGGGCGGAGGGCAGAGGGCAGAGGGATGAGGGCAGGGGGCAGAGGGCACGGGGCACAGACGAAGTCGCGGCGCGACTGGCGCGTATACGGGTTCCGCTCGGATTCGTGTGCGGCATCGCGGTGCTCTGGTTCGCAAGGCCCACATCTGGTTCGCTGATGGTTGGAGGAGGCGTTGCGGCTGTCGGGGAGCTGCTGCGTATCTGGGCTTCCGGTCATTTGGAGAAAGGCCGTGAGGTGACACGGTCGGGGCCGTACCGCCTGACGCGGCATCCTCTATATATGGGGTCGGCGATCATCGCGCTCGGCGCGGCGATCGCTGCGGCACACGCGGGCGTTGCCCTGCTGATCGGCGCGTACATGGTCCTCACGATCGTGTCCGCGGTTCGTCACGAAGAAGCGGGCATGCGCGCAGCGTTTGGCGATCAGTACGACGCCTACCTGCAGTCGCGCGCGGCGCCGGTCGAGCGCCCGTTCAGCATAGCCCGCGCGCTCAAAAACAAAGAGCATCACGCCATTGCAGGCCTGGTTGCGGTGGCGGCGATTCTTGCGGTGAAGGCCGCGTGGAAGTAGAATGTCTTGTTTGGGGGACGGTCGAACGGCCGCACGGAGGCCTGCCGCGCCGTAGCGAATTGCGTGAAGGCGGGCGGTTAGCTCAGCGGTAGAGCACCGGCTTTACACGCCGGCTGTCACAGGTTCGATCCCTGTACCGCCCAATCTAGATTCTGGAATTAGAATCTGAAATCTAGAATCTGATGTCGCCCAGATTGTACTTTTCAGATTCTAGTTTCTAGATTCTAGATTTAGTATGACCTTGCGGGGTCGTAGTTCAGTTGGTTAGAACGCCGGCCTGTCACGCCGGAGGTCGCGGGTTCGAGCCCCGTCGACCCCGCCACTTATAAGTGCTGAAGGGAGAGTGACTTCGTCTCCCTCTGCGTTACCCTCAAACCCCTCATCGATTGGTTGCCGTTGCTCACTTTGTTGCAACGTTTGTGCAACCATTTTTAAATTCCTCGTATTTCTTCATCGACTGCTGAAGCCCGATTCGTGTCGCGTTCAGGTAGGTATCAGTGGTCTTGATGTTCGCGTGGCCGAGCAGCTCCTTCACATGGTGAATCGGCATCCCGCCCTTGAGCCATCGAGAGCGGCCTAATGTCGCAGGTAGGTGAAAGTGCAGGTCAATGGCACGCAGCTGCCCGCGTGACGTCGAGGTGAGCTTTCCGTGTCTCCACTCCGGCTGATGACCGTACGCCTTCAACAGTGTCGGCTACCAGGCGTGCACGAACGTCGTCACGCGTCCGCCCACTTCTATCACCGAAAACGAAAGCGTCGGGGGAAGCTCCTGACCACCAGGATCGAATCGAGCGAGCTCCAGGATTGCCGCCAAGCGCGCAGAAACGGGTAGCACGCGGTCTTCAGCGTCCTTCGCATTCGGCCTCACCCGCAGCTCGCGGCGCTCTAGGGGACGTCCTGCGATCGCAGCGTCAAGAGTTCGCCGAGGCGACATCCGGTCTCGAGCGTGCCGACGATCAGGCGATGGATACGCGGACTGACCGCTGCCGCGAGCAAACGTTCCTCTTCGTCGTGGGTGAGCCGACGGCTTCGCTTTGCCTGGGGAAGCCGCGGGAGTTCGGCGTGCTCGAGAGGGTTGCGCGCGAGGTAGCCTTTTCGCGACGCCCATCGAAACCGTTCAGCAGAATCTGCCGGTAGTGGTTGTACGTCGAGCCGGCCCTCCCCGAGTTCTTCAAGTGTTGAAGGAGCTGCTCAGCGTCGTCACCCGTAACCGAGCCGACGGCTTGGCACCGAGGTTCTCGAAGCGATAGATCACCTCGAGCATGTGCGCATCGTTCCGCCACGTGCGCTTACCGCGTGCCTGGGAGTAGCGTTCGAGAAACTTCCGACCGAACTGTTCCAGCGTCAGCGATTCACTAGCCTGCTCGATGGCGGCTCGCTGCCTGAATGTGCCGGCGCGGATAGCACTGCACAGGCGTTCCGCTTCCTTGTGAGCATCTGTCTTACCCTCGAGCGGGCGGCCGACTTCGCGATCGAGGCTCAGGCGATAGTGCACGCCCCGCCATTTGAAGTTCAGGTGCCAGGGGTGGCGGCACTTCGGCCAATCTCGGCGACGGCAGCCGTACCCCTTTCTAAGACCGTCATTCCGACACCTCGTCACTTCAACCTTCGGTCCGTAAGGTGCTGAGCATCGCATCTAGCTCGCCCTTGATCGCGGGCCAGTGCCGATGAATATATTCTTCGGGAGTCTCTCGATGAACCCGCTCAATCTGTTCTTCCGTGAGCTTCTTCATTCTGACGCGATGTGAAATTCGACCGCTGGTTTCCTTGAGATTCTCGCTAACGATCCAAGCCGTGCCTCCAACAGGCTCGGCAATCAACAGTCGTCGCCGCCGAGTAATCGGATCTTCTTGATTTAGACCCTGAACGAGATTCTGAGGCAATGGAACTTCGCCGCCTGATTCCAAGGCGCCGATATGTTGGGTCTCGAGCTGGTCTGCATCGAGATTTTCCACGTACACAACGTTCAGAGCGAGACCTGCGCCAATGTTTCGAGCGACATAGGTGTGCCCCGCTGGTACCTCGAATTTTGGAGAGGGCATGAATTTCCAGTCGATCACCACGCACGGGCGCTGCTTGGCTTCCTGTTCTGCTTGCGCCATTTCGAATTGTCGACGACTCACCAAAGCTTGCTGGTGTGCAGCATCGACCGCTTTGGAGGTTAGGATGGCATGCCACCACACCACAAGCAAGTTGTCCACAAGCAGAACCCCTGCCCACAGTGCTGTTCGGGCGCTCCACAAGCCGTCGTACGTAAGTTGAGCCGGGCGCAGCAGCTCGAAAGCTACGATACTCGCAACATTGAGGACGACAACAGTGAAGATCAGTTGATTGCGATTCATGTTTTCGATCCAAAACTAGTTTGCTCGACTTGGAATCTCGACCGCCTTCCTGACGTCTTCATCAAACCCTTCGTTGTAGATACTCAGAGCCATATCGGGTCCGGCCAATTGCCGAACTTTTGCACTGCGGCCAGCGGGACATGCTTCCGCAGTATGCGTGTCGCCCCGGTACGCCTGGTGCTGCCCGGCTTTCGCACACGCATACTCGAGGAGCTGGCGCACGGTGCCGCGTCGGTCGCGTTCGGTCTTGGCGAGGCGTCGGCGTGCGAACACATAGGGGGTCGTTTCTCGCGAACGACGGTGTCGAAGGCGCCGGCTCTCTCGTTTCGCGACATCACGGTCGAACCGAACAGCGCGATCGCTTGGAACTGCGAGGCTTCGACGCAGCTGCCACGCGTATGCGAAGCCAATCCCTGCGGGGGTCGTCAATTAGGAGCCAGTATTTCGATGCTCACGCGTCGTACGCTATTCCCCAGTGGGACGAGTGGCACGCTTAGAGTAGTTCATTCCAGACAACCGAGAACGAATCTGCAAGGGTTGTGACAAGCAGCTTCTTTGCTTCGGCTCGATCGATGCGCAGCTCGAGGGAAGCGAATCATTCATCAGAAACAGAGAGTCGACTCGGCACGTTGCTGCCTCCGCGCAGTTCCGTGAAAAATAATCGGCGGCAAGCCGGCGCGGAGACCGACTGTTTCAGGCTGCAGACCCTAGCCGCTGGTCAGATCGTATCGTGACATCGAAGAAAAATTACACCGCTTCCTGCACAGCGGGTCAGGTTGAAGGCTCAATCCGGAGGGCGCGCGACCAGTCTGAGAGTTCACGACAGCAGCACCCGGACTAGTGCTACCAACGCCCAAATACACAAGCCGACCAAGGCCAGTATTTGTAGGAGGCCAATGGCTCCCTTGATGAAGAAACTGCGCGGAGTGTCTCCGGTTTCGGCCAACTTGCTGGCGAACGCCTCGGCTCGCTGCCAAGCGCGGTCAGCCTCCGTGCGTGGCGGAGACTTATCGTTCTTCATGCGTCATGTCGTCCCAGTCCCAGACGTGCCCGGAGATTCGCAAACTCAGTGTCGAACGCTTTCATCTCCACCTCTGGAATTCTGATTACCAATGTCCGTTCAACGACGATGGTCTGGCTTGGCTCTTCTTGAAGTCTGGCGAGGGCTACTTCGAACCCCGCACTTACCGCTGGCCCGTACTCCTGGATCGAGGCGATTGCGTCATCCAGCCAGCGGGAGAGGATACGTAGAAGGTCTCGGTAATCTTCCTCAACATTCGCGGTCTGCAGCCGAGCCGACCACCGGAGCATCTCACTGTAGATGTCTCCGATTGTCTCTGCGACAAAGACGATCGTCTCGACATTCCCGGCAACGCCAGGAGGTCCGAATCCCTCCTGGAGCGTTGTATTGATGACTGTGGAGAGGCTTTCAACGATCCTCCGCGCATCAGCTGTCCGCGCGAGAATCCAGCTCATCGGCGCGTTGATGTCCTCCCCCGGTCCCAATGGAAGGCGCAGCTCATGTCTCCGGCGAAACGAACGGTGCCGATCAATGGCATCGGTAAGGGCAGACGCGAAGAGCCGATACTCCCATCCATCCGGCTTCTCCAGCGCGAGTCTCAGTGTGAGCCCCTTTAGCTCGTCGAGCCACACATCCCCAACATCTCGGAACCGGTGTGCGAGAGCGAGGCCGCGTTGATGTTCGTACGCGAACTGAATCCGAAGGGCGTTAATGATGTCCTGAGCATTGTCAAACTCTTGCATCCACACACGGTCTTCAGTCTGAACTTGTTCGACAAATCGAAAAAGGTCCGGATTTTCGATGTCTGAGAGTTTCACCATCGGGTTGTCACGCCACACTGGCAGAAGAGTTCTAATGCCTCGCTGAACGAAGGCATAAATAGGAATCTGCTTCCGGCGAGCGGCAAGATACTCGAGATTCGTGATGGATTGTGAGGTTCGGTCGTCGACGCTGCCGTAGCGCTTGCCGATAATCAGGACGAGGACGTCGGCATCTCGCTCCACACGCTCGCGACAGTTTTCTACGGTGGTCGCATCCGGATTAATTGGGAAAGACAGATGTTCCGAAAGTAGCGGGCGGTACCCCATCTCGTCCTGGATAAAACGCCGAAGATCGTCACGGAGCTGATGGAGGTCAAAAAACGTCGAGCTGACCATGACTCCAGGGATGCGAGTGACATCCGCCATACCTATTCCGACTCCTTCGTGATCTGTATTTGCTGTGGAGCCGAAGCAACCGCCGACACGCCGTACCTCGCCCACGACTGATTGATCTCGTCGATCATCCTCCAGACAAATCGACAGAGGACAGGGCCCGTGTGACCATCCCCGGGACGCCGGTTTAATTCATAACGCTGCTGGCAGTCCCGGCAGACGCCGCAGAACCGGTGTTCGACGCAGCCGACCGTCAGCCTCCCGCACAAGCAGCGCAATGCAAAGTAGTCGGCGACGAATCCAGGCGGCCGACGCCAACCAATGGCTAGTCGTTTCCACTCCCACGTCAATGAGGATTTCGCCGAGTCCCGATAAAAGACGTCCAACGCTAAGGTTCCACCGCTCGAACGATACGCACGGGTGGTATCAGCAAGTGCTCCCATCGCGGAGCTGGTCCGGCGGAGACCTGCCAGTACTTCATCGCGAACAAATAAGCTCCGATCCCAGACCCGCCCAAGAGCAAGAGCTTCATGTCACTCCTGAAGCTTTGCTCTGATTCGACTTCGAACATGGTTCCACCCCCCGCCCTGCTCTTGCTGGAAGTGCTCAGCCTCTTGCAATGTTTCCCACGCGAAAAGCGCCTGGAACCGTGACGGGTTGTGCGGAAAATGGAGTCGGCGAACCAATTCGGCCACGAGCTCGATTATTGGAATATGAGGCACAGCCTGAGCAGGCCCCTCTGGCGTACGGATGACTAGCGACTCGCTGAAGAGATAGCGCTTGCCGTGCGGCGTTAACCCCTCCGGAAACAAAGAGTGCGCGAGTCCTTCAAGGTCGTTGCGAGTGAAATGGTTCTTAACGGCATAACAGACCGTATCGTTGAGGTTTGAATCCGGAACGATCTCCTGGCCGGCCTGAAGCAACCCTTGTCGATCGACCGTGAAGTATCGAGCCATAGTCGAGCGTGCAACGTTGTGCAACGTTTTCGGGAACACGGCGACACAAGTCGCCGCCAGCGGCACTATAGCCGAACAAGGAGCCCCAGGAAATCAGACTATAGAGACTACGAGGATTTGGCTATTGGTCGGCCGGAGGTCGCGGGTTCGAGCCCCGTCGACCCCGCAACTTCACAGTGATAAAAACGCCAGACAATCGCGCGTTTTGCTTTTTCAGCGCACATTTTTCGCCGACTTTCCAGTCCTACAGTGCCTTCGACTGTCCGGATCTTGTCCGAAGCTATTGGGCACTCGCAGGCCACTCTTGCCTGGGCTCACGCCTCGACCACCAGCCTTCCACACCGATGATCACTGATTCACAGGCCCGGGGTCGGTTGTAAGGACCATGGATCGCTGTGGCTGAACGCTGGGCCGTTACTGACGACTTTTAGTACAGGACCTCGACCGCCAGGAAGAGCGTGTCAAACAGGCAAATGGCAATCTCGGCGGGCCTTGCACTGACAGTGGGGCTGGACGCAGGCTCGTGGGCGCCCCGATTTCGTAATCCGTAGACGACGGCAAGGCGCGAAGCGCCTTGCGGCATTGGGCGTCCGCGGGAGGTTAAGGTGAAATCCAGGGCACCGGTGAGCGTCGCCTCGAAGTTGGTCTTGAATTGCCCATTGATAAAACCAAGGTCTTGAGTTGTCAAACCAAGATGGCTTACGGATGAAAGGTGCGCCGCGAGATTGATAAATTTGTCAGGATCGTTCACACCTGTGCTTCTATTCTTGATCGCCGCATCAACCACTAGACACAAATCGAAGAACAGATTCGCAAAGAACTGCGAACCGAATGTGCCGGCTACTGGCACCGGATTTGTCAGAACCTTTTCAAGCCTCGCCAGCGTAAACGAGAGCAGAAAAGCCGTCTCCCGCAGATCCCGCTGCTGAAGAAATTGACGCTTGAATACGGGCATGGTCAAGTTGCGTTCATAACGGCGCCGGTATGCTTCCAGGCGATTATCGAGGCGCCCGCTCAGCCCGGCAACGAATGGCCTGAACGCCTGGTCCGGATGGTCCCCGTCGAGAACTGCTAAAAGGTATGAGGGTGTTGCGGGATCAAGACCGCCGTGCGTTCGTATGTCTTCCTCTAATGCTGCGTGCATCAAGAGAAAGCCAAGATCGACATCGCCGGCCATGATCTCATTCATTCCCCAGAAGTAAAACGCGGAGCCTTTGTGGATACGAATTCCAGACTGTTCGACAGAATTCACCGGATCTAGGGTGCGTCTCCATAAACTATTGCCAGAATCGTAGCGCTCTTGTGAAATAAGTTGCTTCCAGAGCGGAGTGAACGCGTTGAAGTACCCATCGTGTCCGGCCCACTGTTGAGGAATTCCAGTGAGGTACTCGATCGCGGCGGCGTCGAGTTCTCGCGAATTGTCTGGTGCCACTCCGTTCTGAAAGGCGTAGAACTCCCTCAGCGCAGCGTCGAGCCTTCGTGACAAGTTGGGAAGTTGATAGTCGACGTCTCCGATGCTTGTCTTCATTTGGAATTCATTCATTACGGGCAATAACCTAAGTCACGACGTAGTACGAGTCCCGTTAGGGAGAGCGCCAAGCTTGCCACGTTCTAGCGGCGCGCTGCTAGCGCAAAACGCGAGTTCCGCGCTGCAATGGTGGCATTGATGATCGTCCAATGCGAAGAACGTTAGTGAGTTGCAGGGAAGCGCGCGAAGGTGGGTGTCAGTCCGACACGGATGGAGGCGTCAAATGACTGGCCGATACAAGCGGTGTATGCTTAAGTTATTGGCTGGCTTTGATGCACACCGGGCCGACCTGCTATTGGAATTTATCCTTGCCGTCGCTGCCCAGGAAGATGAGTGGCGCGACCGTGAGATGGGCCCCATCCATCTCGTCAAATATGTTTACCTCGGCGATCTCGCCTACGCCCCTCGGAATGAAGGCCAGAGTTATACAGGTAGTCGGTGGCAGTTTTACCACTTCGGGCCATGGGAAATGCGAGTGTACGAGCGTATTGAGCCGGCCCTTGGCGCGATTGACGCTCGGCGCAAGTCCCTAACCAGCGCACGGTACCAAGATGACATTGTCCGTTTCTCACTGAATCCTAACCATGAAGTTGACCGGCTACGAGAGCAGATCGAGTCACAATTACCGGTTGAGATCACTCGCGCCGTCAGACGCGTTGTTCACGAGTTCGGTTCTGACACGACCGCACTGCTTCGATACGTCTATCTGACGGCTCCGATGTTGAACGCCAGACCCGGGGATTTCCTTACTTTGCCCCTGACTCATCCAACCCGCGAACGACAGCCTGATGCGTCACCACAAGAACCGAAGGCCACTGTTGCAGAAAGAAAACGCCGTAAGCAATTAGTTGAAACCACCCGTGCAGAGATTCAACGACGCCTGCTGATTACAGCCACGAAACGAACGCCCCCGTCACCAGCGCCTAGGTACGATGAAGTTTTCTTCGAAGGCTCCGCGCGGCTTGATGCGATGGATGGGGAGCGCCTCTCACTTCTAGAAGGCGAGGTCGACTTCGACGATTCAGTCTGGTCATCCTCCCAACGCCGTGACCAAGAGCCTTCCTGACGCTTGTATTCAGTCGCTAACGCCGGGTGATTGGTGGGTGATTGCTAATGCAGCGGCGCCCGAGAGAGGGCGGCTGATCCGGACCCTTGTGCCGTATCCCGAGATGAAGCCTTTCCGGCTGATTGCTGTTGGCCGTGGTGACAACCCGCGACAGCATGACCGAGCGGGATTTAGGCTGGAGGAATTTCGGATGGGCGATCCCGCTCAGGATGAATCCAGTCTTCCAGTTGCCGCCCTTCCAGTTCGCCTCGGAGAAACCCGAATAGTCCGCCGAGCGAAGATACGACCAGCTGTCGTTCTTGCGACGAGTGGCCCGATCGTCCCGCAGGATCTGCGCCACGGAGCGCCGCGTTGGCAGTCGAATCCCACTCTGCTCGTGGCCCCCTACTACGGTGTCGACAGCGATGGAACGCGCGCCGGCTGGAATCCCGAATTCGTTAAGCGCATCCAGCGTGCGGAATATTCCCAGTATCTGTGGGATATTTTGCCGATTGGCGGGTGCGAAGACGGTTCGATCTTGCGGCTGGACCATGTGCTTCCTGTTGGCGTAGATCCATCAAACTGGGGACTGACGGAATTCAAGCTGAGCGATGCGGCGCTCGCCCTGACCGATGAATGGTTGACGTGGCACGTTACTGGCGGGCTTGTCACCGACAGCGCCCTTCATTGCGCACGACAGTTCCTCGCTTCGATCTAGGCTCGATTTGAGGTTTGTAGAATAAGCGGTCCCGGTTAAGAAAACTGCCCACTAAGATGAAGAGTGGGTGAACTAACTCCTCACTTGAGTCAGTCCTCCGGGGACTCACCGCTCGGCGCCATCTTCACGAGCCGGGGTTCGAACCGAGCCAGCGTGTCGACGAGATCGTTTTGCGCCGCCATCACCTCGTCGATGTCCTTGTAGG
>DATEEI010000078.1:0-76473 GCA_035281225.1 Vicinamibacterales bacterium | reverse complement strand
GTCTGGGGTAACACCATCGTCTGGGGTAACACCATCGTCTGGGGTAACACCATCGTCTGGGGTAACACCATCGTCTGGGGTAACACCATCGTCTGGGGTAACACCATCGTTCCTGGGGACTGAGAGCACTTTCTCCAGAGTGCGCTGTTCTCAATCAACTTTTGCAATGTTTCCGAAGGGAGAAAGCCATGCGTTCGTTAATCGTCTGGGGAGGTTAGGCCGATAAGATCCGTAAGTCGGATCTTCTATGCCACAGCGCGAAACAAACTCCCAAAACGACTTTTTTCAGCTTGAATCTTCAGCGCAGGTATTTCTCGGTGCTGTCATTCTACTGGGCCTATTAGCGATTGGCCGCTCTGTTTATGTCTTGTATTCGGAACCCGTTCCGAGCCAATGGTTTCTGCTCGCAGCTCTAACATTACTCAGTGGCTCCATTACGATTAAACTGCCCTCCATACCGGCAACCCTCTCGGTTTCAGAAACGTTCGTTTTCACCTCAGTCTTACTATTCGGGACAGCGGCCGGCACGATTACAGTAACACTTGACGGTTTAATTATTTCGCTGTGGTTACAAAGACGGAACCTCGAGCTTCACAAGCTCCTTTTCAACACTACGGCACCAGCATTGTCGATTTGGATCGCCGCAGAGGTCTTCTCTCGGTTGACGGGAGGTCCGCCGCTTAACCAATCAACCAATATTGCAGCGGTTTTGCCCAGCTTGCTCATTTTTGCGGTTGTGTATTTCTTGCTAAACAGTTGGCTGATGGCAACTGCTGTTAGCTTAGAACAGACCTTAACCCCACTGCAGGTGTGGAGGCAGAACTTTCTCTGGTTGTCACTATCATTTCTTAGCGGGGCCTCGGTCTCAATTCTTCTTGTATCAATTAGTCGAGAAATTAATCTCAGCGCGCTGGCAGTGATTGTTCCGCTACTTGTTATTTCCTATCTTACGTATCACACGTCAATGGGCCGCGTAGAAGACGCGAACCACCACGTCGACAAGCTGAATCAGTTGTATCTATCGACAATCGAAACTCTTGCGATGGCGGTCGATGCTAAGGATCAGGTTACTCATGGTCACATTCGACGTGTTCAAGACCGCTCGGTGTGCCTAGCTCGATATCTCGGAGTCAACGACGATCGACTTATAAGGGCTGTCGAAGCGGCTTCGCTATTACACGACATGGGGAAACTCGCCATTCCAGAGCAAATTCTCAACAAGCCCGGAAAACTTACCCGGGCCGAGTTCAACGTAATGAAGACTCACGCGAGCGTTGGGGCAGATATCCTAGCCGCTATCGAGTTCCCATATCCCGTCGTTCCAATAGTAAGACATCATCACGAAAACTGGGATGGATCTGGCTATCCGGACGGACTAAGCGGCACAGACATACCAATTGGTGCGCGTATTTTGTCAGTTGTCGACTGCTTCGATGCGCTCACATCTGATCGGCCGTATCGCCCGAAGCTCCCAGTCGATGAAGCATTGGCGATTCTGAAGGACCGGAGAGGTACCATGTACGACCCGCTAGTCGTGGATGCATTCCTGGAAATGGCATGGAACGTACCTCCGAGCGATACGAGCCACAACACGGAATCCCATCCGGTCGCCGACCTTTCTTTGGGCAACTCACGAATGTCGGTCCAATCGAATCGGCCAGTGCCGTTACTCGGCGGAGAGTCCTTCGTCGCAAATGATTGCCCCACAAAGCACGTGCTTCCCTATGGCATCGAAGTCTTAGCGAACTACTTGACGCGGAATAGCGGAACGCTATTGGTTCTCTATATGCTAGACACTACTGCTTGCAATCTGATTGCCGAGAAGGCCTGGGGGCGCCAGACGGGGTCGATCGATCGAACTAGAATCCCATTGGGTAAGAGCCTTTCCGGATCGATAGCGACCGCTGGCAAGGCGGTTTTTGACGCCAACCCAGCTTCTGATCTTGCAAACGACAGCGGCTTTTTCGCGGACGCGTTCACAAGTTGCGACGTTGTTCCAATTGCTGTCAATGCCAGTATCGTGGGAGTCTTGACCCTCTACCGAAACCCTCTGCATGACAGCGGGGATTTCCCCAAACGTGTCTTGGTTCTAACGACTGAGCAGTTGTCTTCATTTATTGTCTCGAGGCTGCCTGCCTGACTCAACATTACATGAAAGGCTATTACCGTCATGCAAAGCGATGGCGCGAATGAGGTACTGGCGGCGTTAAAACTAATCAGAGGAGGTCGTTTCTCCGAGGCGGTCACGTTCTTGGACCAGTCGACCAAGGGAATGGGTTCAGCCCGTCGTAGTGACCCCGTTAGAGAATCTCTTCTTGCCGATGCCCTCCAGCGAATTGGTCACAACGATCGCGCAGAATCAATAGCCTCGCGCCACCTGGACATCAAATCAGGACGATTTGATTCCTCTGGGCGTTGTCACTTCGTATTGGGGAACATATCTCGCGAGAGGGGGAACCTCGCCAAAGCCATCGAGTGCTTTCAACTCTCCGCAACAGCCGCAACGTCCGATTTTGAACTGGCGTGCTGGGCCCAACTACGATTGATCGGCGCTGTGGCGGAACATAACGGAATTCAAGCTGCAATGAGCCGCATTGGCGAAGCGAGATCCGCATTAGCACGGTCAGGAGACGCTCGGCCATTTGCCGCTCTTCATCTGTGGCTTGCAGAAATGGAGAGTACGCGTGGCCACATGTCCAACGCACAGCGACACCTCAGCAGAGCAGAGGCGCTACTGGCACAGGTGGAGGATGTATGGCTTCAGGGATACCTGGCAATTAACACGTCCGTCGTGAATTACTGCTGCGCGGAGATTGACGAGGCTCGTCGTTGGGCAGAATTGGCAATTGGCTTTGCACGAGCGTCCGGTCATCGTGGGACACGATGCGCGGCCAACGCAAGCCTTGGCCATATCGAGTTTTCTGAAGGACACCTCTCGAAAGCAGGCGAGTATTTTCAAGTCGCGCTTGATTGCTGTGAAGATCGGTCCGTTAGCCAAATCGCAGTGTTAGACAGTATTGCTCAAGTGAAGTTGCAGCTTGGAGATTTAATCGGCTGCCGAACAATTCTAGATCGAATAGAAGAATTGGCGGTTCGCGGTGAACACGCGAAGTCTCGACATTATGAATTGTGGGCCCTACAGACAAGAGTTCAGCTGTTGCTGAAGGAAGGGAGGACCGAGGAGGCACGAGTAGCGGTTCAGCGCCTGATGCCACATGCAGATATATCGCCGCAGCCGCGCGTGAATACCGCCTCATACCTATTAGCCGCTGAAACGCTGATTGCCACTGGCGAGGTAACAGATGCTGCCCAGACGCTGTGCACAGTCCTTTCACCGGCGATTCAGATACCACCTGATCTTTTTGCTCACGCGGAACGTATTACCGCAAAAGCGATCAGCAGCACAGAATCATGCAATCTAGCTAGCGTCCATCTTGAACGGGCTATTCGAACGTTCGATGCGATCGGTCATCGTATGGGGCGCTTGACTGCGTCAGAGGAGCTGGCGCTGCTACCAGTCTCCGATGGAGATACACCCGTTGCCGGCGCCCGTCGTGCGCTCGACCGCGTGCGAGCTTTAATGGATACCCGATCTCGCTCTGAACTTCTCGGGCATGAAGCAATCGCTCTACTTGAGGAATTGAAGTGCGCTGATGGAATTGCACTCATCCTGGACAACGGCACCGTTCCGCCAACGGTAATCAAGCAAATAGGTAACGCGCAAAGCTCATCCAGAAGCGTTTGCATCACACTTAGAAACACTCATCGCGGACTTGTAAGGCTGTCGTTCTCTCCGCGGTTGGATCCGGTATCGATTGTCACGGCACTGCATTTCCAGCGTGTGATAGAACAGATAATAGCGACTGAGACACAAGAGCCGATGTTTGCAGACTTCGATGTAGTTTGGGCAGCAAACGACTGGTCTTCCTCTGATGGCGTTGTATTCGCCAATGAATCAATGCTGTCAATTCTTAGCACTGTACGGAAAATTGCCACCACTAGCGTGAGTGTATTGATCACCGGCGAAACGGGCGTTGGAAAGGAAATCATCGCAAAAAGCATTCACGACCAGTCTACGAGAGCGGCCATGCCATTCCTTGCGCTGAATTGCGCGGCGGTTCCAAAAGAACTCTTGGAGAGCCAGCTCTTTGGCCATAGAAAGGGCGCATTCTCAGGAGCCAACGAATCATTCCAAGGGGTCGTTAGAGCAGCCAACGGAGGAACGCTCCTGCTCGATGAGATTGGCGAGCTTCCGATTGATGCACAGGCGAAACTCTTACGCTTTCTCGAGCTCGGTGAAGTACACCCGATAGGCGAAGCATATCCGGTCAAAGTGAATGTTCGTATGCTTTTTGCAACGAATGACAATCTTGAGAAAGCAGTGCAGGAGAATCGCTTCAGAGTAGACCTTTTCCATAGAATGAAAGTCATCTCGATAAGGATCCCACCATTGCGAGAGCGGCGTGACGAGATCCCTCTGCTCGTCAACGTCTTTTCGAAGCGGTTCGCTCGCGAATTTTCGAAGGAGCCTCCTAAATTCTCAGATAGCGCGATGGAGCTCCTTCTCCTCTATTCCTGGCCGGGCAACGTCAGGGAATTGGCCAACGAGGTGCGGCGGGTCACTGCACTGATCGAATCGGACGGTCATGTCACGCCAGAACTGTTGTCGTCTGAAATTAGTGATCTCCGCCTGAAGAGCACTCGTGTCCCGCGCGACTCAGCCCACATCACCATCAACCTCGACCAAACAATCGAGCAAGCAACGGCACTCCTCGAGCGCAAAATGCTGGAGCACGCGCTAAACGGCGCCGGCGGTCAAATAACGGACGCGGCGGCGCGGCTGGGCCTTTCACGAAAAGGTCTTTATCTAAAGCGCAGGCGCCTTGGGCTAATGGGTGATTCCAGCGCGCCATCTGCTGCGCGACTGAGTCGCTAATCCCGACGCAACCTAGCTGGACACTTGCCCCCTGAACTCTACAAACATTAGTTGTCGGTGTTTCGACGATTCGCCATCCCCGTCGGACGGCCCTTACTTCCCAATGGGGACGACTACACCTGCAGCGAGGCGAAACATGTTGCCGATGTCGTTGCCGATTCTCATGAAGTCTCCGCGTAACCGTATGCCGATCGGCGAATCGCGCAACAGGTCGATGCCGGCGCCCACTTGCAAGAAGGCGCTATCACGGGAACCTCTCAGCCCAAGAGGCGCTGGCCCCGTATGATTCGGAGGCAAAGACACGATGGAGTTTGAATTCAGCATCGCCACGCCCACCGATACCTGGCCGAACGGGGCAGCCTGTGGATGTTGACTCTGAAATCGAATCCCTCCACCGATAGTGTGCAGCGTTGCGGGATCAAGGTTCTGGTAGTGGCCGGTCATCTCTGCCACAGCCGCCACGGACGGCGTTATCTTCAACGCGAGTTCACCGTACCAGCCCGAAGGCAGGTTTTGAGCACCATCACCGGTGAGGCGAAGAAAATCGTAACCAGCGGAAACCTCCACTCTCGGCCGTTCCTGCGCAAAGCTCGGCGCGGACGTCAGCACCGCCAACGAGAAACACAACACGAACACGCGTGTCGTCATGATCGCTCCAGTCGTAAATGACAGTGCGGGCCTCGATCGCATGGTAAGCAGCAGTCGCGTTCGAGATCAGTAAATCTGTGCCGCCACCAACTGGGCGATGCGAGTCGCAGTCTAGGCTGGATCAGTTTTCGGGGGGCACGTCAGATCGGCTTATCGAGGAATTCGCCGTTACATTTGTACTTGGAGCGCGGTGAAGTGAAGCGTGAGGATTCTCGGGCGCATCCAGAGCCTTGTCAATATCTGAATTCGCGATCGCGCATTATTGTGTGCAACAACTGATTTCGCGTTTGAAGTGTGCGGGCGCGGCTCAAGCGGGATCAGTCACGGTCCGGCTAACCGCCTCCGCTGAAGCTACGGCAGTCAAGAAGCCGGACACGACGTAAGGCGCGACTCCCAATGTGCGGATCCGCACGACAAAGATGCCGGATCTGTGCGAGCCGCGTCAGGCACGGTCGGAATTTCGTGAAATTCTGTGCCTGCACGTACGACCCCTTTTGGGTGCATCGATTTGAATCCGGCCCTAAACCTTTGAAAAAAGTGGCCGTTTTATGCGCTCCATCCGCATCGCGGGGTTTGGCCTGCTTCTTGTATTGCAACGGGCAGGAGACGGAGGCCCAGACCATGATGACCACCACGCGCACGATTACGCCACCGACGGCGACATCCACGCCACAACGGGTCGTCGTGGTCAGCAAGCAATCTCAACTGAACGGTCTGCTCGAAACAGTGCTCGACGCGGGACACTACGACGTCATCTTCGTCGAATCGACCGAACACGCCTACAGCCACATCAAACGCCTGATGCCGCACCTGGTGATCGTCTGCCTCGACATCGACGACATCGACGGCTTCCACGTGCTCTCGATGCTGAAGCTCGACCACGCGACCAAGGAAATCCCCATCGTCACCTGCTCGGTGCCGCGCGAGGACGAAGAGACCTCCGAAGACCCGTTCGACCGGCCCGAAGACGTGTTCGACGACCCGCCGGCCGTGCAGCTGAACTGATACAGGTGCAAGGGACGCCGCCCCTTTTCTTTTGCCAGCGCAGTCCGTACACTAGCGCCCGATGACGGACGCCGACGCCGACAGCAAGCGCGACCGCCAACGGCTCGAAATCCTGGGCGAGCTGCACGGCGAGATCATGATTTTTCAGCCGCTGTCGATCAGAGAGATGAGCCAGGGCGGCTGCCTCGTCGAGACGGCCTTTGCCCTCCACATCGACTCGCTCCACGACATCAGGCTGACCCTCGGCGACCGATCGGTCGTGCTCAAAGCCCGCGTAGCACACAGCCGCATCATCGAAATGGACCAGGAGATCGTCCACTACCACTCGGGCCTCGAATTCATCGAGCCCTCCGACCACGTCCGCGAAGCCATCGTCCACTTCATCGACACGATACGGGCGGGACGGAAGCTCGTCTAAGACTCTGGACTCTGGACTTTAGGCTCTGGGCTTTGGACTCTGGACTCTGGACTCTGGACTCTGGACTCTGGACTCTGGACCTGACCCAAAGCCTACCTGGCTCTTAAATGCTCCACATAGTCCCCTGACGAGATGCGCGGCGCGCGGCCGAGCGGGGCGTTGTAAAAATACACCCACACCTCTTCGGTGCGCCCATCTTCGAGCGTGGCGGTGACGCGTACGCGAGTGTAGAGGCTGCGGTCGGGCTCGGCGGGAAGATGCCCTTCGATGCGATCGAGCGCGACAAGCACGGCGGACGGATCGGTCATCTCGAAGACCTCGCCGAACACCCGCGCGTCGGTCGCCGGCACCGCCGCGGGGTAGAGACCCAGATCGAAGAGCTGTGCGCTGATCCAGCCGTTGCCGGAAAACTTGAGGAAGGCGTCGAGGCCTGCGCTGGTCGTGCGATTGAACCCGGTCCGCAGCGTGCCGTAGAAAAACACGTGTTCTGGCATGCGTCAAAACCCGACGCGCGAGTGTAGCACTTAGGGCCCTTACTGCGGCGTGGACGGCGGTGGCGATGGCGGCAACGAGTGGTGCGGCGGCGCGAGTGCGCGCAGGGTTTCGGGCGAGATCGCAAACGACAGCTGAACGGTCTTGCCGGTTCCCGACAGCGCGATCGATTTGAGCGCCGCGTCGAATTGCGGCTGTTTTCCACCCTGCAGACGCGCCAGCGCGACGAAACCGCGGACCACTTCGCGCAACTGCTCCGCCGCCGTTGCATCCGAGGCTTCCGCTCTGATCGTGGCCGTTACGCCGCCGTTGATAGTGGCCCTGGCCGACACGAGCCTCACGGGAGGCACCTGCCCGCTGACCGATCCCGGCAGCTTCAATCCACGGCTGACCGCATCGAAGTGTCCGACGACCCACACCGTGCTGCCGGATGCATCGCGCACCAGGCGCATCACTTCGTCGTTGGTCGTGAGATCCTGCGCCTGCCCCGGAGCGTCGAGCGCGCGCCGCACCAGACGCGCCCGTCCGACGACGAGCAGGTCGGGGCGCAGGAAGCCGATTGCGTGCTCGGTGTCTTGGTGCACAGAGATATGGTGGCCGTTGTGGGTGTCGATGACGCCGCCCTTGTCGCGGATGAACTGCTCGATGCGCGCCTGATCGAACGTCCCTTGCACGAGCATCAGGGCCTGTGGGGTCAACACGTTGTGCAGCGTCTCGAGCGACGGCGTCGCCTTGTCGGCCGCGGCATCGGCGGCGTTCGACGGTTCCATGTACGCGACGACATGATCGACCTGCTTTTCGAGATCGATGCCGGCAAAGTCGTTCATCATCTGCCGGCCTTTGCGCGAGCCGTGTTCGATGGCCGGCATCAACTCGCGGCGAAGATCGGAGCTCATGAGGGCGCGCACGTTGGCGTAGACGACGACGGCCGCGTTTGCCGGGACGTAGGTGATTTCTTCCGGCACGCCGGCAGGAATACCGGAGGTGCGTTGATAGGCGAGGTAGGCCATGAGCCCGCCTCCGAGGCCCACGGCCAGGACGACCGCCGAGGTGAGGAGGAAATAGCGGCTCTTGGACGTCATGGATCCTCGTTACTGTAGACGAACTGCCTGAGTTGAGAGTTCCGTTAGCCAGGCTAAAGCCTGGCCCCACCTAAGCACTACTGATCCAGCACGTAGTCGCGGCGCTCGACTGTTCGGGCGGCCAGCCAGAGTGCGACGAGCGTGATGCCTGCGAGCGAGATCAGGCTCGACGCCGCAGACGGGGGCTCGGCGAACAGCGACTGGATGGCCGCCATCGTGTCGTTCTGCGGCATCGCCTGGGGCGCGAGCGACTGCAGATAGTGCGCGACGGTGAAACGCCGGAGGTAGCCGGGCACCAGCAGTGCGATCTGCTCCCATCCAAACACCAGCAGCAGCCCGGCGACCAGCGGGCGCGGCACGAGCGCGCCGATCAGCGCGAACACCGCACCGTAGGCGACAAGACCGATCGCGAGAATGCCGAGATCCGTCAGCAGCACCGGGAACGCGGCGCCAATGCTGCCGCCGCCGAGCGGCGTAATCAGAAAATAGGCCGCTGTCACCGACGGCAGCACGACGAGCTCCGTGCACACCAGGTAGGCCAGATACTTGCCGATGATGACGGCGCCCCGTGGGACAGGTCGCGTGAAGAGGTACGTGAGGGTGCGATCCTCGACTTCGTCTGACATGAGTGACGTTCCGTAAAACGCGCCCAGCACCGGCACCACAAAGCGCAGGTACAGAAGCCAGAAGAGCCCGCCGAAGATCACCTCGCCGCTCACGGGCGCGCCGTTGACCCTGAGCACCGGCATGCCCATCTCGTGAATTGTTCGCAGAACGATGGCGATCGCGACAGGCGCGCCGACGGTCAGTGCCATAAAGACCGTGCGGCGCGACCAGAGCATCTGCCCCACCGAGATGTCGAAGACGCGGAACGCCGCGGTCGCAAACGAGGGGCGCTTCATGACTTCACCAGATAGTCGAAGACCGCCTGCAGGTTGTCGTCTGGTGAGGTCACCTCGTAGATGCCGCCGGAACCATCGGTACCCCCTTCAGCTGCCATTCCGGTGAGCCTCGCATAAAACGCATCCGGCTTCGTCGTCTGCACGAAGACCGCATCTTCCTCGAACCGCACGCTGAGCACGTCTTCGCTCTCTACCAGCCGGCGGGCGAGCACGCGCGGCTGGCGCGAGCGCATGCAGACGGTGTGCGGGTGCTCGTCGATGAGATCGCGAATCTGGTGCACGTTGCCTTCGGCCAGCACGCGGCCGTGATGCATCAGCAAGATGTCCGACGTCAGCGCTTCTACCTCGTGCAGCACGTGGCTCGACACGATGACGTGGCGGCCGGCGGAGGCCCAGTTGCGGAGCAGGCGGATGGTCTTGCGGCGCGCGAGCGGATCCATGCCCGACAACGGCTCGTCGAGCACGAGCAGCTCGGGCTCGTGCGCGATCGCCTGCGCCAGCTTCACGCGCTGCCGCATGCCTTTGCTGTAGGCGCCGATGCGCTTGTCGGCCGCCTCTTGCAGATCGACCTGCGCCAGCGCGGCCATCGCCGCGTCGGCGGCTTCGCGATCGCCGAGGCCGTGCAGCCGCAGCAGCGCCGTCACCCACTCGCGGCCAGTCATGCGGTCGTAAAACGCGTCCTGCTCGGGGCAGAGCCCCATTCGAAGATAGATGCCGGGATTACCCCACACCGGTTCCCCCAGAATGCGCACCGTGCCCTTGCTCGGTTTGAGCTGTCCGGTGATGAGCTTGAGCAGCGTCGATTTGCCCGCGCCGTTCGGCCCCAACAGGCCGGTGACGCCGGAGCCGATCGTGAGCGTGACGTCGTTGAGCCCGATGACCTGGCCGTACCACTTGGAGAGGTGGTCGGTCCGAACAACTGCTGCTGGCTCTGGGCTCTGGGCTTTCGGCGCGTCGATCACGAGACCACCTCGACGGGGCGGATGCGCCGGCTGAGCACGAAGATCGACAACGCGATGATGGCGCTGATGACCGCGGCGGAGACGAACGGCGGCGTGTCATAGCGCGGCGGCATGCGGAAGAGCACGTTGCCGACCTGCGTGACGTTTGCGAAGACCGACACCCAGGAAAACATGGTCCCCTCCACGGCGGCGCCGATGACGCCGAATATCGCGTGGGTAAAGAACGCCAGGCCCGCGTACATGACGGCCACGAACCAGCGGCTCTTGCTCACCGACGAGAGCGCCAAGATCGTGAACGTTGACAGCGTGATGTGGATCAACGAGTACGCAGAGATGGCCGGGATCAAAAATAGATTCGCGGCGACGAACGTCATGTTGCCGGCGAAGACCGGCACCAGAAACAACAGCAGCATCGCGGGCAGCCAGGTGACGCAGGCCAGCGCCACCATCACGATGACGGCCTTGCCGGCGATGTACTGCGTTCTCGTCACCGGCCTCGACAAGTACAGCTGTAGCGCCCTGGCGCGAATGTCGTCGGCAATCAAACCAGAACCGGCGTAGACCGTGAGAAAGAAGACGAGCGGGTCCTGCTGGTTCAGAAAATCGCGGAACATGCGCGGTGTGATGCTCAGGAACTCGACTTGCGAGACGCTCGGCACGTTGGCGGCGGCGTAGATCTGGACGGCGCGCACGACGGCGGGTATCCACGCGAGGATCATCAGAAAGAGAAACGGGCGGCGGCGCACGAGGATGCGAAGGCCGTTGGCGGCGATGACGAGCCAGGCGCGCCCGAGGGCATCGACACCGCCCTCGCGCCTACGATATCGATCGCGATGGATCGGCACTAGGCCTCCCCCAGCGCTTCGGCGAAGAGGTCTTCGAGCGTCGGCACGCTCGGTTTCAGGTGCCGGACCTGCGCGCCGACCGAGACGGCCGACGAGAACAGCTGGTCGGCGCCCGCGCCGGGCGGCATCAGCACGCGCAGCACCTCGCTGTCGGTCTCGCGGCACTCGAAGGCCAGCGCGCGCAGCCGATCGACGAAGGCGTCGCGATCGCCCTTGACCCGCACTTCGAAGATGCGCCCCGTCGGTTTCTTGAGCGCGTCGATCGGGCCCTGCATGACGACCCTGCCGCGGTTCATCACCACGACGGCGTCGCACACCGATTCGACATCGGGCATCACGTGCGACGAGAGGATGAGGCTGATGTTCCGGTTGTGCGCGATGTCGCGGACGAGCGCGAGCATGTCTTCGCGCCCCTTGGGATCCATGCCGTTGGTGGGCTCGTCGAGCAGAAGCAGATCGGGATCGTGGACGAGCGCCTGCGCGAGCTTGATGCGCTGCTTCATGCCGGTGGAATAGGTCTCGACGTTGCGGTAGCGTGCTTCGCCGAGACCGACGTAGTGCAGCACTTCGTGTGCGCGCTGCATGGCGTCGGATGCCGGCAGTCCGGAGAGCTCGGCGCAATAGGCGACGAACGTGACGGCAGACATGCCGGGAATGTGCGCGTCGTTCTCCGGCATGTAGCCCACCCGGGCACGAATCTCCAGCGGCTTCGTCGCGACGTCGAGATCGAGCACGCTGATGCGGCCGCTGTCGGGCTTCAAGAGCCCGAGCAGGGCCTTCAGCATCGTGCTCTTGCCGGCGCCGTTTGGCCCCAGCAGCCCGACAGCTCCCGCAGGAAAGGCCGCCGACACCTCCGACAGCGCCCACTGTGCGCCATATCGAATGCCTACGCGATCGAGCACGGCGATCTGGGCTGAATCGGGCATTAGTGGACTATACGAACAGGACTAGAGGGCTGTTCCGCGGGATAGTCCAGAGCCCAGAGTCCAGAGTCCAGAGTCTAGAGTTTCTCCGACGGCCGAGCGGCGCGATGCGATAACGTCGCAAGCAGCGGGCGAGGAACGACGCGGGCGGCAACGGGAATCAGTTTATTCCGAAAGCCGGGGATCGCCACGGCCTTACCATTCATCATCGCGTCGTAGCCGACGCGCGCCACGCGCGGAGCGTCCATGACGATCGCCTCGAACAGGCGCGAGCGTTGCGACCCGGCGTGCACCTTGAATTCCGATTCGGTTGGTCCGGGGCACAACGTGGTGACGCTGATGCCGCTGGGTTTCAACTCGTAATCGATGGCCTGCGAGAACGAGAGCAGAAATGCTTTGCTGGCGTAGTACACCGACATCCAGGGGCCGGGCACGAACGCCGCGGTTGACGCGACGTTCAGAATACGTCCGCTCCCGCGTTGAATCATCGCCGGCAAAAAACGCTTCGTGAGATCGACCACCGAGGTGACGTTGAGCTGGATCATCTTCAGCTCGCTCTCCAGCTCGGTCGTCGAGAACTTTCCGTACAAACCGACGCCCGCGTTGTTCACGAGGCAGTGGACGTCGAGACCTCGCCCGGCCACGGCTTCGTGCAGCCGCCGCGGTCCGGCGGGATCGCTCAGATCTTCGGGCAGGCAGACGACCTGCACGCCGAACTTCTGCTGGATCTCCCGGCCCCGTGCCTCGAGCTTCTCACGATTGCGAGAGACGAGGATGAGATCGTGACCGTGCGCGGCGAACACCTCGGCCAGCGCAGCCCCGATGCCGACCGACCCGCCTGTGATTAGCGCCCTGTTCGATCCCATGTATGAGTCCTCGCAGCGGCGAACGCTTTTTCGATCACCGCGGTTGCTTTTGGAGTGAGCCGATAGCGGTCGAGATCGCCAGGATCGACGAGCTCGGCTGCGGCGACGTCCGAGCCGTGCGCCAAAGTTCCAGCCGTCGGACGGCAGAGATAATCAATGAGGACGTAGTGATAGCGGACCTTGCGTTCCGGATCGAGCAGGATGCGATCGAACACGTCAACCACTGGCCCCACCTCGACCTCCAGGCCGGTCTCTTCCAGCATCTCCCTCGCCAGCCCCGACTCCAGCGTTTCGCCGAGCTCCAGCCGGCCGCCGGGAAGGCTCCACTGCCCCGCCAGCGGCTCGAACCGCCGCTTCACCAGCACGACTTTCCCTTCGTGAACGATGACCGCGCCGACGCCGACGATCGGCTGCGCGGGATACTGCCGCGACGGGCGCGCCGCGTCGACAGGCACGACTTCTTCTTCCGCCTGGAAACTGAACGGGTGCCGCACCCCCCGCTGCCGCCGGATCAAACCCTGCTCGACGAAGAATTCGTCGTACCCGGCGCAGGTCGCCACCTGGCCGTCTTCCGCGCGCGAGTGCCCGCGCCACTCCGCGTGCATCGCGCCGGTCTCCACGCGCGCGATCATGCGCACGTGGCGCTGTGGTGCACGCTCCAGAACAGCCGCCATCTCTTGCCGGACCGCGTCGCGCCCGCGCGCGACATCGGCGCCTGCATCGCTGGTCGCGTCTTCGTGGTACAGCGCGGTGAGGGCGTCGAGATCGGCGGCGTTGAACGCGTGGAACCACTTGCGAACGACCTCAAAAGGATCGACGGGCATGAGACTGAGGTATTTTACGGGGAGGAGGGTCCGCGCGACTAACCATGAAGTCCCACACGAAATATCTCACGCTGAACATCCCGTCGAAGATGGCGTTCCGGAACATCACGCCAGAGGTGGACGAAGCCGTGCGCGCCAGCGGCGTGCAGGAGGGCCTGGTTCTGGTCAACACGATGCACATCACCGCGTCGGTCTTCATCAACGACGACGAGCGAGGGCTCCATCACGATTTCGGAAAATGGCTCGAGGAGCTCGCGCCGTTCAATCCCGATCCGGATCATTACCACCACAATCGGACGGGCGAAGACAACGCCGACGCCCATCTGAAACGTCAACTCATGGGCCGCGAGGTCGTCGTCGCCATCACAAAGGGCAAGCTCGACTTCGGCCCCTGGGAGCAGATCTTCTACGGCGAGTTCGACGGCAGCCGGGCGAAGAGGGTGCTGGTGAAAGTGATTGGGGAGTAGGCTTTAGAGTTCCAAACTCGGATCCGCGTTCAGATCCAGGCCTGCGCGCTGGCCGGCGTGGAAATTTCGCAGGCCGGCGGCGGCAATCATGGCGGCGTTGTCGGTCGACAGCGAGATGTGGGGCACGTAGACGGGCATGCCCGTGCGCGTTCCCCGCTCGGCGACATCGCTCCTGAGGCGCGCGTTGGCGGACACGCCTCCCGCAATACCAACGCTTTGCGCACCGTATCGCTCCGCAGCCTCGAACAGGCGATCGATCAAAGTCGTGACGACGACCCGCTGGAAGCTCGCGCACACGTCGTCGATCTCGCGATCCGTCATGGGCGCTCCGCGCTCGGCGTGCTGACGCACGTGACGCAGAACCGCGGTCTTCAAGCCGCTAAAGCTGAAATCCAGATCGCCTTTCATCGACGGCGCGTTGCGGTCGGCGTGTGTCATGCGCGTCGAGGGCAGCGCCACCGCTTCGTCGTTTCCTTCGCGTGCGCGTTTATCGACGATGGGGCCGCCTGGATACCCGAGGCCGAGCAGCTTTGCGACCTTATCGTAGGCCTCTCCCGCCGCGTCATCTCTGGTACGCCCGATGCGCGTATACGAGCCGAGCTCTTTTACAACGTAGAGGCTGGTGTGGCCGCCCGACACGACGAGCGCCACGAGCGGGAGCTGAATGTCGCCGTGCTGCAGGAACAGCGATTCGATGTGGCCCGCGAGGTGATGAACCGCCACGAGCGGGCGCTCCAGCGACACCGCCAGCGACTTGGCAAACGACACGCCGACGAGCAGCGACCCGACGAGGCCAGGCCCCTGTGTGACGGCGACCGCGTCCACGTTCGCCAGCCCGACGCCGGCCGTGTCGAGGGCGGCACGAACGGTGCCACAGATGTCACGGATATGCTGGCGCGAGGCCAGCTCTGGCACCACACCTCCCCACTCACGATGAATAGCCACCTGCGACGCGACGATGTTGGAGCCGATGGACCAGCGGCCGTCTGACTCGGTCACCACGGCGGCTGATGTCTCGTCGCACGACGTCTCAATCCCCAGCATCAACATAAAAAGGGGTCAGAGTTCATTTATTTGTGGCGAACGAGGTTCGCGAGCGATTCGGTGTAGGGCGCGCGGGCGATGCCGCGCTCGGTGATGATGGCGGTCACGTACTTGTGGGGCGTGATGTCGAATGCCGGATTCCTGATGTGGGCCGCTTCGGGCGTCAATCGTATAGACCCGAGATGCGTCACCTCTCTCACGTGTCGCTCCTCGATGGGAATCTGGTCGCCATCGGGCGTCGCCAGATCGATCGTCGAGATGGGCGCCGCGACATAGAACGGGATGTTGTGCTCTTTGGCCAGCACCGCTACGGTATAGGTGCCGATCTTGTTCGCGACGTCGCCGTTGGCCGCAATGCGATCCGCACCGACGACGACCAGATCGACCTGCTCGCCGCGCATCATCGCACCCGACATGTTGTCGGTGATGACTGTGGTGTGGATGCCGTCGCGCGTCAGTTCCCACGCGGTGAGCCGGGCGCCCTGCAAAAACGGCCGCGTCTCGTCGGCGAGCACCACGACCGTTTTGCCCTGCTCGACTGCTCCACGAATCACGCCGAGCGCAGTACCGTAGCCGGCCGTGGCAAGCGCGCCGGCGTTGCAGTGCGTCAGCACGCGCGCGTTCTGTGGAACAACCGCTGCACCATGGGCGCCCATCGCGCGGCAGCTTGCGACGTCCTCGTCGTGAATCCGACGCGCCTGATCGTCGAGCAGCGTCTTGATCTGATCGACTGATTGACCCGAGCCAGCAGCCCCGGCGAAGACCCGCTTCATGCGATCGATCGCCCAGAACAGGTTGACGGCGGTGGGACGAGTCGCCGCCATCATCTCGCAGAGCTTGTAGAACTCGGCGGCGAGCTTCGTCGTCCCCGTGGTCTTGCTCTGTCGCACGCCCAACGCCAGTCCCATGGCCGCCGCCACGCCGATGGCCGGCGCGCCGCGAATCACCATGGTTTTGATCGCCTTCGCAACGTCCTTCGCCGTCTTGCACGTCACGTAGACCTCGGCGCCGGGCAGCTTGCGTTGATCGATCATCACGACACCTGTGTCGTTCCACTCAATTGTCGGGAGCATGTTCGCAAATGATACCTGATCCACTGTCGCTGATCAGAAGCAGGAGGCTAGGAGATGAGGAGAACTTAGGTCTTCTTCGCGTTCACGGAAATCAGCGGGCAGATCTAACGAAAAAATTTGGATGGTTCGTCAGTTTAATCACTGTCTATTTTGTAGTCTGCCATCGTGACTATTCCAGCAAATCAACCACGTCCTCTTGTTGGGAAGGCAAGAACTCCGGATCTCTTAATCTCCTAATCTCCTGCTTTTTATTCCGTGTCTCTACTCGATGAACCGCGCGTCGAAGGGATGGGGCAGCAGATCCTTCAGGAGATGGCGGCTTTTGATGCCCGCTAGATCCGCGAGGATGATCTCCAGATTGCCACCGAGCTCCCAGAGAATCTGCCGGCACGCGCCGCACGGGGTCGTCGGCTGCGCGGTGTCGGCGACGACAACCATGCGCCTGAACGATCGGTGTCCTTCGGAGACAGCTTTGAACATGGCCATGCGCTCGGCGCACATCGTGAGGCCGTACGTCGAGTTCTCGATGTTGCAGCCCGTGACGATCGTGCCGTCGGCTGTTTCGATGGCGGCGCCCACCTTGAAGTGGGAGAAGCTCGCGTGGGCCCGGTCGCGTGCAATCCTCGCGGCCGTCACGAGCGTCGACTCCGCCAGCCCGTCGAGCGGCTCGGCCGCGCGCCGCGGCCCGAGGCGGCGATGGTTGTTCTGCCGGCGATTCTGTCCGTTGAAACTCGTCTCCTCGGCGCGTCGCTCGGCCGCGGCCCTGCGGTCGCCAATAGTGCGCCGCTCCTGCCACGGTCCAGCCGCGGAGAGCCCGATTTCGACCGCCCATGCGACGTCCACAAGCGGAGTGGACTCCAAGTGCCTGGCGAGGCTGCCTCGAAGCTCGTCGATCTCGCGGTCGCTCTCCGCCCTGGCCGCCGCTTCGGCATTTCGCCAGATGCGAATGTCGTAGTACCGACGTGGATGCTCGCCATCACGGAGCAGTTGGTTTGTACCGTAGCCTTTCCTCCGCACGAGGTTCTGCATCTGACCGGTGAGCGCCAGAAAATCGCTCTCCTTGCCCGGCATGATCTCCAGCGCGACGACAGACACGACGTTCTGATCAGCCACTTGACCCTCAGATTCTTGCGATGATGCCATTCAGCAGCGAGAGGACCTTATCTCGAACGCGCCTCGCTGTCTCCAGCACGTCTTCGTGAATCAGCGGTTCCGCCAGCACGCCCGCCGCCAGGTTCGTGATGCATGACAGCCCCAGTACTTCGATGCCCATGTGTCTCGCAACGATCGCCTCCGGCACCGTCGACATGCCGACCGCGTCGGCGCCAATAGTCCGAAGATAGCGCACTTCGGCCGGTGTTTCGTAGCTCGGGCCGTGGCAGGCGGCATACACGCCATGGTGCAGCTTCAACCCCAGTGCGGCCGCCGCTTCGTCTGCAGTCTGTCGCAGGCGTGGCGAGTAGAGGTTCGTCAGATCGGGAAATCGTACGCCGAAGCGCTCGTCGTTCGGTCCAATCAGCGGATTGCTGCCGAGCAGGTTGATGTGATCGTCGATCGCCATCAGATCGCCGGCCGCGAACTTCGTGTTCACGCCACCGGCCGCGTTGGTCAGGATCAACACCTTGACGCCGAGCACGCCGAGCACGCGCGTGGCGAACGTGACCGTCGCGAGATCGTACCCTTCGTAGTAGTGGGCGCGACCCGACAGCGCTGCTAGCGGCCGGCCCGAGACTTCGCCGATGACCAGCCGCCCGTCGTGACCGATCACGCGCGATGCGGGCCAGTGCGGGATTTCCGCGTAGGGGATCGAAGTCGACTGCGCGATGCTCGACGCAAACGCGCCGAGGCCCGAGCCCAGCACTACCGCGACCTCCGGCTGCACGGTCGAACGTGCACGCACGAAGGCGGCCGCACTGTGAACCCGATCGTAGTAAGAAGACGCGCTCACCGTTCCTTCTCGTAGGCCCGGCCCAGCGCCCTGGGCGGCCGCGAATGTCCGATGAAGCCGGCCAACACGACGATCGTCAGCACGTACGGCACCATCTGAATGAAGTGCACCGGAATGTTTTCACCAGACGGGAGTTTAACAACCCCCTGCATCTGGATGGTAACCGCTTCGGTGAACCCGAAGAAGAGGCACGCCAGCAGCGTCTGCACCGGCCGCCACTTTCCGAAGATGAGCGCCGCAAGCGCGATGAAGCCGCGGCCCGACGTCATGTTGCGCGTGAACAGCGACGACTGGCCGATCGACAGATAGGCGCCGCCGATTGCCGCAAGTGCGCCCGAGATCAGCACGCCGCTGTAGCGGATGTTCGCGACGTTGATGCCGGCGGCATCGGCCGCCTCGGGGTTTTCGCCGACGGCGCGCAGACGGAGGCCGAACGGCGTGCGATACAGCACGTACCAGGTGAGCGGCACGAAGGCGAACGCCATCACGATCGGCGCAAGTGGAACGAGCTGCTCAATCGGCACCTGTGGCGTCGAACCGGACGAGAGAAAGAAGGCGCCGCTCAGGAATCCTGGCAGACCCAGCATCAAGATATTTATGGCGGTCCCGACGACGACCTGATCGGCTCCGTAGCGGATGGACGCGACCGCGTGGATAGACGCGATCGCGACACCGGCGGCGATGGCCGCCAGCAACCCGATCCACGGGCTGCCCGTTGCGTACGTCACCGCCGCCGCCGTGAAGGCGCCGGCCAGCATCATGCCTTCGAGCGCGATGTTGATGACGCCCGATCGCTCCGAGAACAAGCCTCCGAGCGCCGCGAGGATCAGCGGCGTCGAGAGCCTGACCGTCGACCAGATCAACGAGATGGTGAAGAGCTCAACCATTTTGCCTGCCGCGCCGAAGCCTTTGGCGAAGGCGGGTCAAAGGCTTGCGGAAGAAGGCCTCGGCCGCCACGAACAGAATGATCGTCGCCTGCAGAATCTGGACGATGTCCTTCGTGACGTGCTGCGTGAAGGCGTCGACCGGAATGCCACCGCGCATCAGGACCGCGAACAGAACAGCCGCCAGGACCACCCCGACCGGGTGATTGCGCCCCAGGAGGGCGACGGCAATGCCGGTGAACCCGTAGTTGTCGGAGAACCCGTCGTAATAGCGGTGGCGATAACCGAGCACTTCGTTGATACCAACCATGCCGGCAAGGCCCCCCGAAATGGCCATCGCCACAACGACCTGACGGCGCACCGATATGCCGCCGTACTCAGCAGCCGCCGGATTACTGCCGGCCGCGCGGAGCTCGTATCCCCACTTCGTGCGCCACAGAAACGCGTACACCACCGCGCAGGCGAGCAGCGCGAGCACGAACGACGCGTTCAGCGGAATGCGCTCGGGGAACCAGGGAATCACATTGCCGAGGCGCGGAAGATGCGCGCTGGGTGAAATCAACGCGCTCTGCATGATCGGATCGCCCGGCACACGATAGTGATACTGCGTGAGGTAGCTCACCAGTGAGATGGCGATGAAGTTCATCATGATGGTGTTGATGACTTCGTGCGACCCGAAGCGCGCCTTCAGCAGTCCGGGAATCGCGCCCCAAATCGCGCCCGCCACAATGGCGGCGGCGAAACACAACGGCATCAGCAGAGCGGCCGGCAGGCCGCCCAAGACGATGCCTGTCCAGGCCGTTGCAAACGCGGCCACGTACAACTGCCCTTCCGCGCCGATGTTGAGGAGTCCCGCGCGGAAGGCCACAGAGACCGCAAGCCCGGTGAATATCAGCGGCGTCGCCAGAAACAGCGTGTAGCCGATGCCGTCGGGCCACCAGAGCGCGCTGCCGATGAGCAGACGGTACGTCTCGATAGGGTTGTCGCCAATCAACAGGACGAACACCCCTCCGACCACGAAGGCCGCCGCCACGGCGACGAGCGGAAACAGCAGCGTCAATGGCCTCCCGTCATCAGCAGTCCGATGTCGCCGGCTTTTGCCACGGCCGGATCGACCTCTCCGACAATGCGACCTTTGTGAATGACGAGCAGCCGATCGGATAGCGACATCACCTCGTCGAGCTCGGCCGACACGAGCAGTACGGCGCACCCCTCATCGCGCAGCGCCACGAGCTTGCGGTGGATGAACTCGATGGCGCCGATGTCCACGCCTCGCGTCGGCTGCGCGACCAGCAACAGCCGCGGCCGCAGCTGAAATTCACGGCCGATGATCAGCTTCTGCTGGTTGCCACCCGAGAGGGCGCGCGCGGGAAGCTCCGGATTCGGCGGGCGCACATCGAATCCCTTGATGATCTCGACACTGCGCCGGCGTACTTCTCCGTCGTCGATGAGCACGCCCGAGGTGACCGGCGGCCGGTAGTGCACGCCCAATATCGCGTTCTCGTCGAGGGTGAACTCGAGCAGAAGCCCGCGCCGGTGGCGATCTTCGGGAATGTGCGCGATGCCTCGCTCGCGCCGCGCTCGTGCGTCAAGTCCCGCGAGCGAGACGCCTTCAAGTGCGACGTCTCCAGAAATACGCGTCGGCTCGATCAAGCCGGCGATCGCTTCGATCAGTTCGCGCTGGCCGTTGCCGTCGACCCCGGCGATGCCGACGATCTCGCCCGCGCGGACGTCGAACGACACGTCGTTTATCGTCCGGCTAAAGCCGGACCCTACTTTCCCGCCGGCCCCTACATTTAGATTGCGGACGCTGAGCGTCACACGTCCCGGCTTCGCGGCGGTCTTCTCGACGCGCAGCAGCACTTCGCGCCCCACCATAAGCCGCGCGAGCCCTGCCGCGTCTGTCTCCTTGGTCTTGACGCGACCGACGACCTTGCCATCGCGCATGACGGTCACCGCATCGGAGATGGCGAGCACTTCGGAGAGCTTGTGCGTGATGATGACGATCGTCTTGCCTTGCTCGCGCATGGCGCGAAGGATCGCGAACAGCTCATCGACTTCTTGTGGGGTGAGCACCGCCGTCGGCTCGTCGAGGATCAGCAGACGGGCATCGCGGTACAGCGCCTTCAGCAGCTCGACGCGCTGCTGCTGTCCAACCGAGAGATCGTCAACGAGCGCATGCGGATCGACCAAGAGCTTGAAGTCGGTGGAGAGTGTGCGGATTCGCGCCGCCGCAGCGTCGAGATCGATGGAGCGCGCCGTTCCGGTCTCGGCTCCGAGCACGATGTTCTCCGTGACCGACATCGTGTCGACGAGCATGAAGTGCTGGTGCACCATGCCGATGCCGAGCCGGATGGCGTCGTGCGGCCGCTCGATGGCACGCACTTGGCCGTCGATGAGAATCTCGCCCGCATCAGCCGTGTAGAAACCGTAGGCGATGCGCATCGCGGTCGACTTTCCCGCACCATTCTCGCCGACGATGGCATGGATGGTGCCGGGGTCGACCGTGATGTTGACGCGATCGTTCGCGAGAACACCGCCGAAGCGCTTCGTGATGCCTCTGAGCTGTAGCATCACTGAAACATCGCGTCGGTGACTTTGATTTCGCCCGCAATGATCTTTCGCCTGGCTTCGTCGGCCGCTGCAAGAGCTTCGGCGGAGAGCAGGCTTCGATTGTGTTCGTCCAGTGAGTAGCCCACACCATCACTCTCCAGACCGAACACGTGCAGGCCCGCCCTGAACTGCCCGTTCTTGACGTCCTTCACGATCTCGTAGACCGCGTTGTCCAGGCGCTTGACCATGCTCGTCAGCACAAAGCCTGGCTTGACCATGTTCTGATTCGAGTCGACGCCGATGACGAAGTGCGTGGCGCGGCCGCTCGCGTCGCGGCCCTGTTCTTCCACGGCATCGAACGCCCCCATCCCGGAATTGCCTGCGGCGGTGTAAATGACGTCAGCGCCCTTGGCGATTTGGGCCAACGCGAGCTCTTTGCCGCGGCCCGGATTGTTCCATGCAGCGTCCGTCACCCCGATGTAGTTCCGCAGGACGCGAATATTCGGGTTCACCGATCGTGCGCCTTCTTCAAAACCGGTGGCGAAACGATGGATGAGCCCGATATCCATGCCGCCCAGAAATCCGAGCGTGCCGGTCTTGCTCGTCATCGCGGCGAGGATGCCGACGAGGTACGACCCTTCGTGCTCCTTGAACACCAGTGAGGCCACGTTCGGCAGGTCGCTGACACCATCGACAATCGCGAACTGTATCGCCGGGTAGTCTCTCGCGACAGATGTGAGGATCGGCGCCTGCGCGAAGCCAAGGCCGACGATTAGATCGTAGCGACGCTCGGCGAACGCGCGCATCGCAGGTTCGATGTTGACCGGCGTGCCCGGCTCGATATCGCGGAGCACGATGCCGAGACCGGGCTTGCCGCAGTCGGTGCCATCGGGCCATTTTCCGGTTTCCGCGCACTTCATCCCGTTCCACGCCGCCGCGTTGAACGATCGATCGTCTTTGCCGCCGATGTCGAAGACGATTCCCGCTTCAGTGGCAGCAGGGTCGCCGACCGCATAGGTCTGCGGACTGCAGGCTGAGAGAAGCGCGACGGCGGACGACAGGGCTAACGCGCGCATCTAGAGCACCTCGTCGATAATCAGCGGCGCGGCCGGACGCGGTTGCTCGCCGACTCGGATGGCTTCCATCAGCAACGGAAGCGCGTCCTGAAATCGCGATTCCTCACGATATAGGATCCGCACGATCGCGTCCCCCACATCGACGCCATCGCCCACTGTGGCGGATATCACGATCCCGACGCCCGGATCGATCCGGGCGTCCACCGTGTCGCGTCCGCCGCCGAGCATCACCGACGCACGGCCGATCAGCCCGGCATCGAGCTCGGTGACGAAGCCCGCGGCGTCCGCCGTGATGACGTGCTCGCGAGGAGCGTGCGGCATCAGGCTGTAATCGTCGATCGCCCTCGGATTGCCGCCCTGCCGCTCGATGATGGCGCGCAAGCGCTCCAGCGCGGCGCCCGATTCCAGCGCCTCGCGGCACATGACCGCAGCTTCAGCCGGATCCTTCGCCACGCGCGCGGCCACCAGCATGCGGCGGCTCAGCTCGAGCGAGCTCTCCAGAAGGTCGGGGCGTCCGTTCCCCTTCAGCAGCTCGATGCACTCGATGACCTCGATCGCATTGCCGACGGTGGATCCGGTCGGCCAGTTCATCGCCGTAATCACGGCTTGCGTCTCGACGCCCGCCGCCTTGCCAATCGCGACGAGCGACTGGGCAAGCGCGCGGGCGCTGTCGGCGGTCTTCATGAACGCGCCGCGGCCGGTCTTGACGTCGAGCACGAGCGCGTCGATGCCTTCGGCGATCTTCTTGCTCATGATGGAGGCGGAGATCAGTGGAATGCTCTCGATCGTCGCCGTGACGTCGCGCAGCGCGTAGAGTCTTTTGTCGGCCGGCGCAATCTCGGCGGTTTGTCCGATCATCGCGCAGCCAATCGCGGCCAGCGACGCCCGCATTTCGGCGATGGACAGGTTCGTTCGGAAACCGGGGATCGACTCGAGCTTGTCGAGCGTGCCGCCCGTATATCCGAGGCCGCGGCCCGACATCATCGGCACAACGCCGCCGCAAGCCGCCACCAGCGGGGCGATGACAAGTGAAGTCTTGTCGCCAACCCCCCCAGTGCTGTGCTTGTCGACTTTGATGCCCGGAAAGTCCGACAGATCGACCCGGGAGCCGGAGCGGACCATGGCGTCGGTCAGGGCGGCCGCTTCGGCGTCCGTCATGCCCTGTAGGAAGATGGCCATCAGGAGGGCCGAGGCCTGATAGTCAGGAAGTGAAAAATCGGTAACTCCCTCGACGAAAAACCGGATCTCGCCGGCTGTTAAAACGCCACCGTCGCGTTTCTTTTGAATGATGTCGACAGCGCGCATCCCGGACCCTTCTCCAGCCGATAATATCGAACAATCGTGCCTGCGCAGGAAATGACCGTCCCGCCGCTCGATCAGGAGGGTACCGCCCGGCTGACCGATTTCGCGCGCGCCTGTAAGGCGGCGGCGCGCGCCGTCACGATGTACCCCCCTACGCACCCCGCCATCCGGCTGTCGCTCGCGCGCCTTGTCGACGCGGCATCCCGCATCACGGCGATGGGATCGGTCCAGCTGGGCGTCGTGCCGGACAACCTGCTGCTGGACGGCGCGGGGGCCACCAAACCCGACCAGGCGGTGCGCGAAACCGCCGCGCTGCTGCACGGTCACATGATCGGTTTCGTCACGTTGCACTCGAGCCCGGACGCCGACGGATGGCTTCCCTTCCTGAACCTGCTCGCCAGGCCGACCGACGAAGTGCGGGTGGCCGGCGGCATCGCGCGCCTCTGGGCCGCGACCGGTGAGCGGCACCTCGATCTGCAGGAAATCGACTACGCCGATATCCTGCGCGAGCGCAGCGGCGGCGGGCAGGCAGCGCAGTGGGACGACATCATTCGCGCCTGCCTGAATGTCGACTCGCCGCTGAGCACAGATACGCTCCAGAGCCTGCTCGACGTATGCGGCGATTCGGATCGCCTCGGCGAGTTTCTGCTGGCGCTCGACGCGAGCGACGAAGCCAGAGTGGGCTCGAAGGCCTCCGCCCTGCTCCGCATGCTGCGCGGTGTCGTCGATCTCGTCTCCAAGAGCGATCCGGGAAAACTCGAGCCGCTGCTCAAGAACATCGCGCAGGGGTTCGGCACGATTCCGCCCGAACTGCTGCTCGAATTGCTGTCTACCGAGGAGGGACGCGCCGACAAAGCGGCGGACTTCGTGCTGCAGGTCGCCAGCCGAATGACGGACACCACCCTCGGCGGGTTCGTCGCTCGCGGCGTAATCGCGCAGGGTGGTGCGACGACGCGGCTCGCGCAGGCCTTCCAAACGCTCGTTCCCGACTCCGAACGGCGACCTGCCTTGCTGGAGATCGCGCGCACGCAGGTGGCCGAATCGCCGCTGGGCGCCGACGAGGGGTTTCTCGATCTCTGGAAGAACGCGGCGGACATCCTGACGTCGTACACCGACGAGCAGTTCGTGTCGGAAAGCTACGCGCGGGAGCTCTCGGGCGCACGCACCCAGGCCATCGAGGTTGAGCGCGTGTCGGACGACCCCCCCGAGCGCATCAACCGCTGGGTCTCGTCGGTCGGCCCCACGGAGGTTCGCGCGCTGGACTTGCGGCTGCTGCTCGATCTCCTGACCATCGAGAGGGACCACGAGCGCTGGGGACACGTCGCGAACACGGCCGTTGGGCAAATCGAGGATCTGCTGCTCGTTGGCGATTTCGAGGGGGCGGAGCAATTGACGAGCCTCCTGGCCCAACAAGTAACGCACGACGGACCCCACCGCGAGCCCGCGGAAGCGGCGATGACGCGCCTCGTCGAAGGTTCGATGATGACGCACATCGTGTCGCATCTGCGATCGGGAGACAGCGATTCGGTCGATCAGCTGCAATCGTTCTGCAACATGGTGGGCCCGACGATGATCAAAGGGCTCGCCGAAGCACTGGCGGTCGAGAAGCGAACCGCCACGCGGCAACGGCTGACGCTTCTCCTTCTAGGATTCGGGGCGGCAGGCCGGCCAGCCGTCGAACAGCTCCGCGCATCCGCCAATCCTGCCGTCCGTCGCACGGCGATTCACCTGCTACGCGAATTCGGAGGTACGGACGCTCTCCCCGATCTCACCGCCCTGCTGGACGACGCCGAGCCGCACGTCCAGCGCGAAGCCGTGCACGCCATTCTGTCGATCGGAACGGAGGAGGCCTACGGCGAGCTGCAACGTGCTCTTGTCAGCGGCACCAACCAGACGCGCGAGGCACTGACCGCCGCGCTGGTGTCGATGAGAAGCGACCGCGCCATTCCGCTCTTCGAATACGTCGTCAAAAAAATCGACCACAGGGGACCGCTGCGCGGTGTCTATTTGCGAGCGGTTGAATCACTCGGCGCGCTCAAGGCCGAGCAGGCCATCGATCTGCTGAACGAGGCCTTATACAGCGGCGAGTGGTGGGCGCCGTTCCGGACGGCCGAGCTCCGGCGAACGGTGGCCACGGCGCTGCGCGACATCGGCACACCTCGGGCCATGAGCGTGCTGCAGGAGGCCGCGCAGAAAGGGTCGCTGGGCGTCCGAGCAGCGGCGAAGGCGGCACGATGATGCTGGATCCCACGACGCGCTTTCATCTGTCTGACGAGGTGCTCCGCCGATTCGGCGCAAACCTTCGCGGCATTCAGCTCTACGCACCCAACCACCCGATTGTGACGCGCAACCTGACGTCGCTCGCGGAAGCGCTGCGTGCGCTCCACGAGCATGATGCCACGATCGTGATCGGCATTCTCGGCGCGGAGATGATCGTAGGCGATCTCCCGATGACCAAAGCCAGCTCGACCATGGGCGAGGTCATCCGGCGATTCGCGGCGATGGGCGTCGAGCGGGTCACGATTGCGCGTGGGGTCACCGTCGAGGAGCTGAACGAGTTTACGGCCAAGTTCAAGCAACTCGAGGACACCTACTTGGGAGACGAGCTCAAGGAGGCCACGGGGTATCTCAACTCGGCACACATCCGGGTCGGCAAGGTATCAGTGGACGAGAGTGCTCCGCAGGGGCCCACGGACGGGTCCATCCGCCGCACGTACGCGGAAGCGGTCTCGGTCGCGAGCATAGTCTGGGAAAGCGCCCGGAGCGATACACGCCCCGATCCAACGGCCGCGAACACGATGATCGACGGGCTCGCTCAAGCGGTGACGCAGAATCGCTCGGCCTTGACGGCGCTGACCGCGCTGAGAGACTACGATAACTACACATTCACGCACATGGTGAACGTGTCGATTCTCACCATGTCTCAGGCTCGCGGCCTCGGCATCGAGGGGCCGCTGCTCCGCGAGTTCGGGCTGGCGGGGCTGATGCACGACATTGGTAAGGTAAAGACCCCGGCCGAGATTCTCAACAAACCGGGCAAGCTGACGCCGGAAGAATTCGAGATCATGAAGCGGCACACGGTGGACGGCGCCGAAATCCTGCGCGGCACGCCGGACATCCCCGCGCTCGCCCCGGTCGTGGCCTTCGAGCATCATCTGCGAATCGATGGCACCGGCTATCCTCAGGGAGTCACGCGGTCGTCACTGAATCTTGCGACGATGCTGTGCGGAATCGCGGACGTGTACGACGCGATGCGATCGCAACGCAAATATCAGCAGGCGTTCCCCTCGGAGCGCATTCTGGCTGTTCTGCAGCTCAACGACGGCAAGCAGTTCGATCAGAACCTCATCCGGCGATTCGTGCAGCTGCTCGGCATCTATCCGGTGGGTAACATGGTGAAGCTCGATTCGGGAGAGATCGCCATCGTTCTGCAGGTGCACGCGCCCGATCCGTATCGACCGAAAGTGCGGGTGCTGTTCGACGCTGGAGGCACCCGGCTCGAACTGCCGCACGACGTGAACCTCTGGGAGGCCCAGGCGCCCAGCGATCACCGAGCGACGTCGGTCATCGCCCCGCTCGATCCGGCCGACTACGGAATCGACCCGCTGGCCTTCATCTGAATACTGGTATTCTGATCGCCTCGGATATTTTCCAAGGGGTGCGCATGTCGAGTGTCAAGAGGGTCCTTTCCTGCGCGGCAATCGCCGCCGTGTTGTTTCTGAGCAGCACTCGGCTGACGGGCCAGATCCCCGAGCTGACAGAGCGTGGCCGCTCGTTCGCGCTGGCCGGTGCGGAAGACATGCTTCCAGCGGCGCTCGACCGTGTGGATGCGATGCTCAGCGCGGGCGAGCTCGACATCGCGACGCTGCAGGAAGACACGGTGATTCCCGGGCGCATGCTCGAGCGCCTCGGGCAGCGGTATCAGGGGCTGCCCGTGTTCGATGCGCAAGTCGTACGGCAGGTGGACGGGCGTTCGGTCGTCAGCATCATGGGCCGCCTGTATGAAGGCATCGACCTCGACTACGGTCCGGCCATCGCCCCCGAACGCGCGAAGGAGCTCGGCGTTGCCGCGGCGCCGCTTGGCGCTCACGTTCGCGGAGAGACGATTCTCGGCGTACTGGCCGTTCCAGGCGGAGACTACAGGCTGGCCTATCGAATGGAAGTCCGTAGCGACTGGACGAAGCGTGATGTATACGTCGACGCGGTGACGGGGGCGATCCTTCGCTCGATCAACAAGCTTCAATCGCAGGCAGCCATCGGCAAGGGGGACGGATTTCTCGGTGGACCGAAAAAAATCTCGGTCAACCAGGTCTCGTCGACCTATGAAGCGAGGGACGTGATGCGACCCGCACGCACGGTGACGTTCGACTTCAAAGGCAGCTTTTCCCGACTGGCCTTCTTCCTGATCACCGGCGACCTCTTCACTTCTGACGTCGCGACCGACAGCGATAACGAGTGGGAGGACGGATCGACGGTGGACGCACACGTGTACCACGGCTGGGTGTACGACTACTACTTCAAGCGATTCGGGCGCCGCGGTATCGACGACCGGAATAGGCAGGTTGACGGCATCGTGCACCCCGTGGCGAGATCGCAGGCGGCGGTTCTGCCGCCGGACATTGTCGGCGATTTCATCAACAACGCCCTTTACTTGGGTGACGGCCTGCTCGTATACGGAGACGGGGACGGGAAGGTCTTCAGCAATCTCGCCGGCGGCCTCGACGTCGTCGCGCACGAGTGGTCGCACGGCGTCACCGAGTTCGGCTCGAATCTCACTTACGAGGACGAGTCCGGCGCGCTGAACGAGGCGTTCTCCGACATCATGGCCGCCTCGATGGAGTTCTACTCGAAGTCCGTCACGGGCCAGGACCGGGCAGACTGGCTGATCGGGGAGGACGTGACTCTCGTATCGCCGGGTTACCTTCGATCGCTGAACGACCCGAACGCGGTGGGCCATCCGGATCATTACAGCCTTCGCCGCTTCATCGGCACCGACAGAGACAATGGTGGCGTTCATTTCAACATGACGATCGCCACGCACGCGTTCTACCTGGCGGTCGCCGGCGGCCGCAACCGTGTCTCTGGGATCACCGTCGCCGGCGTGGGAATGAGCAACATCGAGCGGCTGGAAAAAATCTTCTACCGGGCGTTCGTCCTGCTGATGGGTCCGGCCTCGAGATTCTCGGACGCGCGCGTGGCCACGCTGCAGGCTGCCACCGATCTCTACGGATCCGGCAGCCCCGAACGCGCTCAGATCGCGCTGGCATGGACTGCGGTAGGGGTGAATTAGCACATTGAAGATTGAAGATGGTTAGATTGTTAGATTGAAGATTGTTAGAGGTTTCCAGGCTCGGGTTCGAGCGGCCGTCCGACGCATTCCTCCCGGGCGCGTAGCCACTTACGGTGATGTGGCAGCGGTGGCCGGGCGGCCACGCGCGGCGCGTGCTGTTGGTAACATCATGCGCACCTGCAACGACTCCACCATTCCCTGCCATCGCGTCATCGCAGCCGGTGGCAAGCTGGGCGGCTACGGGCGGGACCTCTTCGCGAAGCGCGCGCTGCTGCTCGCAGAAGGAGTATTGGTTGCCGGTAGTCGCGTACGGGACTTTGCCGAGAAGCGGTGGAGAAAATCTGCCAATCGCCGTTGAAGATTGAAGATTGTTAAGAAATGCCGAGGTGCCTTCGGCATGGGACGTGCTCTTGACGGGGCATGTCGGCAGCATCCGAAGCGCTCAAGGCCAGAACTGAGGCCTTCGCGGTCGCCGTGGTGAAGTTCTGCGACTCCCTACCCAACACGACCACCGGTCGACGGCTTGGACAATTGCTCGATGCAGGGACTTCACTGTCGCGATTGGCCCGCTCGAGCAGGAAGCCCACGAGCTCGCGTCGATCTTCACGGCTTCGCTGCGCACTGCCCGGACCGGCCACCGGCGCCCCGTCGGGCCCGCCAATCCCGCCAATCAACAATCTGCCAACAATCCGTAAATCCATCAATCTGCGAATCTTCCAATGGTGCGAGGTCAGGGAGGATTGGCAACCCCTCCGACCCTCACCTCGTCTAACCTTGCCGAGTGTCCAGAGCTGACGTCCCAGCTTTCGAGGAGCTCTACCGGCAGCATGCAACGCGGTTGTTCAACCTGGCGTGGCGGATGTGCGGAACGCGGGCCGACGCGGAAGATCTGCTGCAGGAGATCTTTCTGCTGGCCTACCGGAAGCTCCCGGAATTTCGCGGCGACTCCTCAGTGGGAACCTGGCTCTATCGCCTGGCGATGAACCGGTGTCTCGATTACCTGAAGAGCCGCCAGACCAGGACAAACAATGCGACGACGCAGCTGGACGAAGAGACGATGCCCGGACGCACGCTCGCCGGCGACGGCGGCATCAAGCGGCTGGATCTCGAACGGGCCATCGCACGGCTGCCCGAAGGGGCGCGAGCCGCGTTTCTGCTGCACGACGTCGAAGGGTTTCAGCATCAGGAGATCGCGGCGATCCTCGGCATCAGCGAGGGCACCTCGAAATCCCAGGTTCACAAAGCCCGCCTCAGGATGCGGGCGCTTCTGACGGCGGCTGTATGACGTGCCAAGAGTGCATCGAACGGTTGGGCGACGTGGTCGAGGATACGCTCTCGCCCGATCTGCGGACGCAGGTCGATGCGCACTGCGCCGCCTGTGACGCGTGCCGCGATCTGCTGAACGACTTGATAGGCATCCACGCGGCGGCGGCCACGCTCGAGCGTCACGCTCCTCCGCCGGCAGTATGGGAAGCCATCGCAGCGCAGATATCAGCACCTGCCTCCACTTCGCGTCGGCGAGGCAGCCTCGCGCAGCTACCGCAGTGGGCCGCCCTTGCGGCGGCCGCCGCGTTGGTGATGATGCTGGGCACCGCCGCCTGGCTCGCACTTGGCCCGGCCTCGCGAAAGAGCGGCGGCGATTCCGCCGCGGAGCTCGCGCGCGCCGCGGCCTCAGAGCTGCACCTCGCCGAGGAGCACTATCTGAACGCGATTGCATCGCTCGAGCAGTTGACCGTCAGCAGAGACAGCGCGCTGGATCCCGCGATCGCCGCCGAGATCGCGCAAAGCCTTCAGTCGATCGACCGCGCGATTGCCGATAGTCGAGCAGCACTCAGGTCCGAGCCGGGATCGTTCGTCGCGCACACCAGCCTGCTCGAAGCGCTGCGCATGAAAGTGGCGCTGCTGCAGGAAACCGTCTCGCTCATGAACGCCAGGTCCTGAGAGGACAACACATGATGACACCCATCGCCACGCTCGCTTTTGCCGCCGTCTTCACCGCCTCTGCGCTCGCACAAACGCCTGCTGCACCCGTCGCCCCTGTCGCATCCGCCTCCGCGCCTGACGGCGCTACGGCGGACCGGCCCGAGCTCGACGTCGCGCTGGCGCAAGCGTTCGAGCTGCAGACGAAGGACTTTGAAAGAGCGATGAGCGCGGCAGGCGCGAAGATGGCCGAGCTGTTCAAGCAGTTTCCCGTTCCTCCAGTTCCCCCGGTGCCTCCGCGCGATCCGCGCGCACAGCAGCGCGAGGTCGAGCGAGCGAAGCGGACAAGGCGGCGATTCCCCGAAGGTTGGGTCGAATCGACCGAGCCGTTCTCGCGCACGTTCAAAGTCGGCAAAGGCTCGGCATTGATAGTGTCCAACATCTCCGGCAATATCCGAATTGCTCCCGCGACCGGCGATCAGATTGACGTGCAGGCGCTGAAGCACGCCTGGGGGCCGAATGCGGAACGGGCCAAAGAGCGCCTTGGCGACGCGGTCGTTGAGGCGCATGCCACCGGCAATCGTGTCGAGCTGCGCGTCGAACGCAATGTACGCAAGAACCTGCTCGGCGTGGGCGGCGGCGGCATCGATGTCGAGTTCGACGTGAAGGTGCCGGACGATGCGTCGGTTGAACTGCGGACCGTCTCGGGCGACATGCGCGTGACGAACGTCAAGGGCGAAATCCGGGTTCAGGGAGTCAGCGGCAATGTGGCGCTCGAAGGCACGCCGCGGCTGGTGATGGTGAAGTCGGTGTCCGGGAATATTTCGCTGACCAACGCCGGCGCCGACGCGCAATTGTCGATTTCGACCGTCAACGGTGATCTGCTCGTGCAGACGCTCAGCACACACTCGCTCGATCTCAACACTGTCAACGGCGATGTCCGCATCGGCAACTGGTCCGGCGATCGCGCGCACATCAGGACGCTCAGCGGAGACCTAGACCTGCAGACGAGCCTGACCACGGGTGGACGATACGAAATCGAGTCGCACTCGGGCGACGTCGTGATCTCATTGCCGGAGCAGCCCGGCTTCGAGCTCGAGACCAACACTTTCAGCGGGCGCGTTCGCGTCGACTTCCCGATCAAGAGCGAAGGGCCCGTCCGCGAGAACAACCATGGGCCACGGTCGGTGCGCGGCACCTACGGCGACGGCAGCTCGGTCCTACGCGTGCAGACGTTCAGCGGCGATCTGACGATTACGCGCAGGTAGAGCCTGCAAAGAAAGCAGGAGAAATAGGAGATTTCAAAACTCCTGGTCTCCTCATCTCCTGCGAGTTCAGTTCGCGCGGCTGTAGCGATCGCTCAAGGCCATCAGGTCGAACTGCTCGTGATGGAGATGCGTGTCCGGGCGGATGGTGACGTCCTTACCAAGCGCCAACCGTAGATCGGCCATCACCGCGCGCTCTTCTTCCTTGAGCGCGCGCGCGATCTCCGGGTTCACCCGCAACACAACCCCGCCGCCGTTCAAGTCGGCGCCAATCTTCTTCACCTCCGACAGAATCTCGTAACAGATGGTGGAGGTCGACTTGATGGTGCCCGTCCCCGTGCAGTAGGGACACGGCTCCGTCAGCACGCGCTCGAGACTTTGCTTGACGCGTTTGCGCGTCACGATGACGAGCCCGAAGTCCGACACCTGGATCAACTTCGACGGCGAGCGATCCTTGCTGAGCTCCAGCTCCACGGCCTGAAACACCTTCTGCCGGTTCTTGCGCTCCTCCATGTCGATGAAATCGAGCACGATGATGCCGCCGAGATCGCGCAGGCGAATCTGCCGCACGATCTCCTTCACCGCCTCGACGTTCGTCTTCACGATGGTGTCCTCGAGCCGGCCCGTGCGCTTGCCGACGTAGCGGCCGGTGTTGACGTCGATGGCGACGAGCGCCTCGGTCTGGTTGATGACGATCGATCCGCCGGACTTGAGCCACACCTTGCTCTTGAGCGCCTTGTCGATCTCCGCCTGGACGCCGTATTCCTCGAAGATCGGGTAGTCCTTGGTGTAGAGCTTCACGCGCGACGCGAGGTTCGGCATGATGCGCGCAATGAGCTCCATCACGTGCCGGTGCTCTTGCGGGTTGTCGATGCGGATCGCGAGGAACTCTTCGGTCAGGAGGTCGCGGAGGAGCTTGGCCACGAGGCTCTGCTCGCGGTAGATGACGACCGGCGCGCGCGACGACTCGAACCGCTGGCGCGTATCCTTCCAGATTTCGTTGAAGTAGTGGAGGTCGCTCAGGATGTCGGCTTCTGGGCGCCCGCCCGCCGCGGTGCGGATGATGACCCCGCCGCCGAAGCCGTGCTCCTCTCGGAACTTCTTGACGATGCCGCGGAGGCGGTTGCGCTCGTCGCGCGATTCGATCTTGCGGGAGACGCCGACGTGATCCACCGTCGGCATGAAGACGAGAAAGCGGCCCGCGAGCGTGGCGTGCGACGTCAGGCGCGCGCCTTTGGTGCCGAGCGGCTCTTTGGCCACCTGGACGACGATCTCCTGGCCTTCCTTCAGGAGCTCTTCTATTTTCGGCTGAGGTCCGCGATCCCGCCCTTTGCCGCGGGCGGCGTGCTCCTCCTCGTCACCCGAGTCCAGCCGGTCGAACTCCTCAATCGTGTCGACGACGTCCGAGACGTAGAGAAAGCCGTCGCGCTCGAGGCCGATGTCAATGAACGCGCATTGCATGCCGGGCAGCACTTTGGACACCCGGCCCTTGTAGATGTTCCCGACGACCCCTCGATGCCGCTCCCGCTCGACGAAGATCTCGGTGACGAGATCCTCCTCGAGAATGGCGACCATCGTCTCGTGCCCGTTGGACGAGATGATCATTTCCTTCTGCATTCACACAGCTCCATGACGGATCGGCGGTGAGAGCCGAGCAGAGCGCGCGAATGACGTTCAGCGGTTTTCGCAAAGCGTTGCTCCTTGGACCGATCCTTTAGCTGGTAGCTTGTAGCTGGTAGCCAGTAGCAAAAGCGCCTACCAGCTACCGGCTACGAGCTACCAGCTAGTTAGTAAACCGACGCATGCGCACGTTGAGAATCAGGCCGAAGCTCGCCAGCGTGGCGATCATCGACGACCCTCCATAACTCAAGAGCGGCAGCGTCAAACCCTTGACCGGCGCCAGGCCGGCCGACATCGTGATGTTGTAGATGACCTGAAACGTGAAACTGGACAGCAGCCCCATGACCAGATAGACACCCAGCCGATCCTTGGCCAGGCGGGCCGCCTCGAGCGAGCGCCAGATCACCAGTAGATACAGCCCCAATACGAACAGAACCCCTGCAAATCCGTTTTCCTCCGCCAGCGCTGAAAAGATAAAGTCGTTGTGGGCGACGGGCAGGAACCGCAGCTGTCCCTGCGTCCCTTTACGGTAGCCCTTGCCCCATAAACCGCCCGATCCCACCGTGATCTGCGCCTGGATCTGCTGATATCCGGCGCCCCTGGCGTCTTGTGCGGGATCGAAAAACGTCTCGATACGGCTTTTCTGATAATCCTTGAGTGCGAACTTCCACGCGATGGGCGCCGAGACAACGGCGATCACCGCGAGGATGCCGAGAATGCGCAGGCGCATGCCGGCCACATATGCAATGCCGAGAAAGATGGGCGCGAGCGTGACGGCCGTTCCGAGATCTGGCTCGCGGGCGATGAGGACGAGCGGCACCGCCGTGAGCGCTCCTGCGACCATGAGGTCGCCCGTCGTCGGCGCGCCGCGACGATTCTCGCCGAAGAACTTTGCAAGAACCAGAGCGACGCCAATTTTGGCAAATTCAGAGGGCTGGAGGTTGAAGGCCCCGAGCGAGATCCAGCGCTGGGCGCCGCCGGCCGACGTGCCGAAGAAGAGCACGTAGATGAGCAGCCCCAGCAGGGCGAGGTAGATGAAATGCGATTTGTCAGTCAGCGCACGATAATCGAGCATCAGGCAGATGACGAACGCGAAAGCGCCGAGAACGATCGCGTACATCTGCGTCGTCGGCAGTCGCCAGTTGCCCGTCGTGCTGTAAATCATCGCGACGCCGATGAGCGCGAGGCACGCGATCGCTCCGAAGAGAAGCCAGTCGAGGTGAAGGTAAAGGCGTCGCTCGAGCATTTCAGTTTGCCCGCCGCGCGGCCGGCCGCACGTTCAGAATGGGGGGTGGAAGCACCAGCTCCGGTGCCGGCTGGCCTTCCTTCTTGTTGAAATACGTTTCGAGAATGTGCTTCGCGATCGGCGTCGAGTTTCCGCTGGATCCCGAATGCTCCGTAAAGACCACGCCCGCGATTTCCGGATTGTCCCTCGGGGCGAAAAATACAAACCAGCCGTGATCGCGCAAATCGAGCTCGGTCCGCCCGGCCGCCTGCCGGCCGCCGCTGAGCGAGATGACCTGCGCTGTGCCCGTCTTGCCTGAAACATCCCGACCGGGAATGCGGGCGCGGCCCCCGGTACCAGCGCCGTTGATGACCAGGAACAACCCATCGTGAAGCGCAGACACCGTCTCGGGCTTGAGTGCCACGCGCGATTTGGGGGCAGGCGGCCGCACCGGCATCCATCCTTTGCCGTCATCAACCGCCTTCAGCAGCTGCGGGATGAAGCGAGTGCCGCCGTTCGCCACCGTCGACATCATCACGGCGAGCGATACGGGAGTGATAGACACTTGTCCCTGCCCGATGGAGACGGAGATCGTTTCGCCGGCGTACCACTTCTCCTTGTAGCGCCTGCGCTTCCACTCGGTGGAGGGAACGAGACCCTCGATCTCGTTGGGCAAGTCGATGCCGGATTTCTCGCCAAGCCCGAGCAGCGTCGCCCACTTGTGGATCTTATCGACGCCGATCATGTTTCCAATCGTGTAGAAGTAGGTGTTGCACGACTGCTCAATCGCCCGGCGCAGGTCGACCGAGCCATGCGCCTTGAGACACTGAAAGAAACGACCGTAGAACGTGCCCCCGCCGCCGCACGAGACGCGAAAGTCGGATGTGATGACGCCTTCTTCTAGCGCAGCAGTAGCAACGACAATCTTGAAAGTCGACCCCGGAGAATACAGACCCTGAATCGCGCGGTTCTGGAGCGGCCTCAAGGGATCCGTGTTGAGTCCTGCCCATGTGGCGCGATCGATGCCGGCGGCAAAATCGTTGGGGTTGTAGCCGGGCCGGCTCGTGAACGCGAGCACCTCGCCGGTGCGCGGGTCCATCACAACTGCTGCGCCGTTGAAGCCGGAAGCCTTGAACGCTTCTTCGGCGGCCCTCTGCAGATCCACGTCGATCGTCAACTGCACGCGGCGCCCTTCGTTGGCAGGAATCTCGTCCAGCGTGCGGATTTCGCGCCCCATGCTGTTGACAACGACGCGGCGGGCGCCGTCTTCACCCATCAGCAGCTTGTTGTAAATCTTCTCGACGCCGGCCTGTCCAACGATGGCGCCAGAGTGCAGTCCGTCGCTTTCGATTTGCCCCTCGCTGGCTTCGCCGACGTAGCCGAACAAATGCGCGGCAAACGACTCGGCCGGATAGCGCCGCGTCGGCACTTCTTGAACCAGCACGTCCGGTAACTCGGAATCAAGACGGCGCGCGAGCACGGCCGCGACCTGCGCCAGCGACGCGTCGTCGAGCACCATGATGGGGCGGTACGTCGGCTCGCGGCGATGGCGATTCACGATGTCGAGTACGAATTTCTGATCGAGCCCGGCCACCTCTGACAACACACGAACCGTGCGGTCGAGATCCTTGGTGTGCTCGCGGACAATCGAAATCGTGAACGAGCTGCGGTTTTCGACGAGCACCTTTCCGTGGCGATCGAATATGACGCCGCGCGGCGCACGCAGCGGGATCGTTCGCTGATGGTTGCTATCGGCGAGCTCGTTGAATTTCTCGTGCTGGACGACCTGGAAGTACCAGAAGCTGCACGCCAGTATCGTGAAGATGATGGCAAGGCTCACCTGCAGCACCACGAGCCGAACGGTGATGCTGCGACGATCTTCGACGATGGGTGTGAAATCTGCCATCTCTAGCTTCCAGCTACCAGCTTCCAGCTTCCAGCTACCGGCTACCGGCTACCAGCTACCGGCTACCAGCTACTACCTAGTCCAACCGGCGGTTGATACGCATGCCACCACCCATCGAGCGCCGGCGATCCGCGATGCCGGGAAGCAGCTCGGCAATCTGAAAGACCAGCACGCCGACCAGCGCGTTGGCGCCGGCCTGGCTGAAGATCGCGCCATACGACGGTTCCGTATAGGTCGGATCCAGCACGCGATACAGGCCCATAAACATGATCGCATGGGCAACGGTCGCTGTGAAGAACACCAGCGCCCTCGGGAAAGGCCGTGCGACGATGAATTGGCTCCCGATAATGCCCGCGACAAAGCCCACGACGGTCTTGGCGAGCCCGCCGATGCCGACGATGCTGCGCGCCGTCACCATGCCTGCCCCGACCGAAATCATCGACGGGCCGGTCGCCGCCAGTGAATCCTGGGCGAGTCCAGCCACCGCGCCGGCGATCAAGCCCACCCCGGCGCCTCCCGTCAGCGCGATGTAGACGACGGCGACAAACACGAAGTCGATGATGTTCGCCCCTGGCGTCAGGAAGCGTGCGAGCGACGTCTGGAGCGCCAGAGCCACGATGATGAACAGCCCGACCCCGGCTGCTCTCACGAAGGATCATCCCCCGGCGCGGCTTGCGACGGCGGCGACTTCACGACCAGGACCTCTTCGAGGCGGTTGAAATCGGCGGCCGGGCGCACCCTGATCGCCTTGTACATCCCGTTGCCTCCCTGCACGCTCTCAACTTTGCCGATCACGAACCCCTTCGGGTAAATCCCGTCGATGCCCGAGGTGACGATCGTGTCTCCGGCCTTGACGTCCGCGGTGCCGGACACGTAGTCCATCCGCAACAGCTCCACACCCGCGCCGACGACCACACCCTGGGCTCTCGAGCGTTCGACAAGCGCCCCAGCGGCCGCGTTGCGATCGATTAGCAACTGCACTTTGGCGGCATGAACGGTCGGCGTCACGATCCGCCCCACCACACCGGTCGGAGCAATCACAGCCATGTTTCTGGCCACCCCCGCGTCTGTGCCCGTGTCAATTGTGAGTGTGCGAAACTCCAGGCTGGCGCCTGCGCCGATGACGCTGGCAGGGATCGTTTCGATGCGAATCTCGTGTTGGAAGCCGAGCAGGCGCTCGAGCTGCCGGGTCCGTTCGCCTCTCGCCCGCTCCTGCTGGAACGCCACCTGAAGCTCACCCAGCTCGCGCTTCAGCCGCTCGTTCTCCGCGCGCGCGCCGCGCAGGCCGACATAGCCGCTCCATGCGCCGCGGATGCTGCCCGTGAGACGGGCGGCTCCGCGCTGCACCTCCGAAAAGGCGCCGAACGTGACCATCTCCAGCAGCGGCACACCACTCTGCGAATTGACCTGCGCGGAGATGAGCAGGATCTGCCCGAGCATCACAGCGATGAACAACACGGCCGTGCGCTGTCGAAAGTCCGTAGCGGGCATTGCGTGTCGAACCCTAGTCGATCGAGATCTTCCGGAGCAGGTTGAAATCCGAGAGCATCTTGCCGGCCCCGAGCACGACCGACGAGAGCGGATCTTCGGCCATGGCCAGCGGCAGGCCGGTCTCCTCTCTCAGGCGCTTGTCGAGGTTCTTCAACATCGACCCGCCGCCGGTCAGCACGATGCCGCGATCCACGATGTCCGCGGACAGTTCAGGCGGCGTGCGCTCGAGCGCCACGCGCACGGCATCGACGATGACGTTGACGGTTTCCGTGAGTGCCTCGCGGATTTCCTCGTCGGTGATCGTGATGGTCTTCGGCACGCCCTCGATCAAATGGCGCCCCTTGATCTCCATCGTCATCCGCTCCTCGAGGGGGAACGCGGACCCGATCTCAATCTTGATCTGCTCGGCGGTACGCTCGCCGATGAGCAAGTTGTACGTCTTGCGGATGTACTGAATGATCGCTTCGTCCATCTCGTTGCCTGCGACGCGTACCGCCTTGCTGTAGACGATGCCGGCGAGCGAGATGACCGCGATGTCGGTGGTGCCGCCGCCGATGTCGACGATCATGTTGCCCGACGGCTCGGTGATCGGCATCCCCGCACCGATCGCGGCCGCCATGGCCTCTTCCACCAGGTGCACTTCGCTGGCCTTCGCGCGATACGCGCTGTCCTTGACGGCGCGCTTCTCGACCTGCGTGATTTCCGACGGCACACCGATCACGATGCGCGGGCGGACCCACACATTGCGGTTGTGCGCCTTCTTGATGAAATAGGTGAGCATCTTTTCGGTGACTTCGAAGTCGGCGATGACGCCGTCCTTCATCGGCTTGATGGCCACGATGTTGCCCGGCGTCCGGCCGAGCATCTCCTTGGCGTCGCGCCCCACCGCTTCGACCCGCCCGTTCAGCTTGTTGATCGCCACGATCGACGGCTCGTTGACGACGATGCCCTTGCCGCGCGCGTACACGCACGTATTGGCCGTGCCAAGATCAATCGCCAGATCGCTGGAGAAGAGAGAGAAAACCGAACGAAGACTCACGTTGGCTCCTTACGTTAGTGACTCGTGAATAAACACGCCGTTCTTTCCCTTGTCCTTGACCCGATACATGGCGGCGTCGGCCGCCTTGATCAATTCTTCGGCTGAACCCGCGACATCGGGCAGCGTCGCCACGCCGACCGACGCCGTGAGATGAACGTTCAGCCCATCGCTGGCCTTCAGAAATGAGAACGCCGCAATGCGCTCGCGCACGCGCTCGGCCACGGCGACCGCGCCCTCACGTCCGGTGTCCGGCAGGACCACCGCAAATTCGTCGCCGCCGAACCGGGCCACGACGTCGGTCTCACGAGCGCAACCGCGAATGACGCTCGCCGCCTCGACCAGCGCGCGGCTCCCGCACAGGTGACCGTAGGTGTCGTTGACCGACTTGAATCCGTCGAGATCCAGAAATAGCAGCGATAGCGGCCGCCCGCTGCGCGACGCGCGCTTCGACTCGCGGCGCAGGACCTGGTTGAGGTACCGCGAGTTGTAAAGGCTCGTCAGATCGTCGGTGACCGACAGCTCCTCTGCGCGCCGCAGATGCAGCGTCGTGTCGAGCGCGAGCGCGGGCCCTTCGAGCACCACGCGCAGCGCGTCGAGCACGTCTGGGGCGAGTGCGGGAATCTCCGCGGATGGCGCCACGTCGAGCGCGATCAGCGCGCCGATCGTTCGGGCGCGACAACGCAAGGGAAATCCCACGACGGCGACAGCAGGCCCATCCGGCAGACGGCGATCGGTTTCCAGGCTCGCGCTCATGAATTCTTCATTGTGCTCCGTGATCCAGCGCGCGACGCGCACGAGACCTTCTCCGTACTGCCCACACGGGCCGCTTTCGGCGAGCAGCGATGCGCGCTGCGGGCCATCCTGAACGGCGACGACAATGCACGCGGTGGGAAACCACCCGCGCGCGTGTTCAATCAACGCCTCTGCCACCTCTTTCGGCTCGAGCGTCTCGTTGACCGAACGGATCAATTCAATGAGCGTGTCGCGGCGGTTCAGGCGCTCGTGCAGAGCGTCGGCCCCATGGCGAAGTCGTACAGCCAGATCTGCCTGAGCGCCGCGGGGGGCGGCTGGATTGGTGCGCGGTGCTCCCGGCATCTTCGTGTGAAGGCAAACTCCCGCTAAGTCCTTCTGTACAACGCAAATATTATCATAAGGGCGGCATGATAATTCTATTAGGTCACACGCCAAAGAGTGCGGTCTGCACCGCCATAATTACGGTCTAATGCTACGATTACCAGCTCCACTCTCTGCTCTTATCGGCTACAGGCGGATATTTCTGAGGAGTTTGACCGGCAATGACCATGCTTGATCGGATGAGGCGGCACAAGCACTGGCTGCAATGGAGCCTGGTGGTGGTCGTCCTCGCTTTTATCGCCCTTTATTTCCCTGAATTCGTCGGCCCTGCCCAGACGCTACGACCGTCGGGCGACCGGCTGGCGACGATCGACTCCCGCGCGATCTCGGTCGCCGATTTCCGCCGCCGTTACCTGGCCCAAATGCGGGACATGCAAGCCAGGTACGGGGGAAAGCTGACCGACGAACTGCTCCAGCAGATGCAGATCCCGCAGCAGGTGCTGCAGCAGATGATTCAGGAAAAGGCGGAGATCTCCGAAGCCGAACGCGCCGGCATCACCGTGAGCGACGCCGAAGTGCGCGCCCAGATAATGGCGTTCCCGGGGCTGCAGGAGAAAGGGCAGTTCATCGGAGAGGAGCGCTACCGTCAGCTGCTCCAGCAGCAGAACCCGCCACTGACGCCAGCCGATTTCGAGCAATCGGTTCGTGAGAGTCTGATGCTGGACAAGTTCCGCGCGGGCCTCACCGAGTGGATGTCGGTGTCGGACGCCGATGTCGAACGTGAGTACAAGCGTCGCAATGAGAAAGTCGTGCTCGATGTGGTGGCGATCCTCGCCGATAACTTCAAGGCACAGGTCACTCCGTCCGACGCGGACATCTCCTCCCATTTCGACGGTAACAAAGAGAGCTATCGCGTGCCGGATCGGCGAAAGATCAGATTCGTGCGCATCAGCGCCGCCGACCTGGCCGGCACGATCAAAGTGTCGCGTGCGGACGTCGAGCGCGTCTACAACGAGCGGCTGGGCAGCTACACGACGCCCGAACAGATCCGTGCGAGCCATATCCTGCTGACCACCGAAGGCAAGCAGGACGCGGCGGTTCGCACGCAGGCCGAACAGGTGTTGAAGGCAGTGAAGGCCGGAGGCGACTTCGCCGCGCTCGCGAAGAAGCATTCTCAGGACGCATCGAATGCGCAGCAGGGCGGCGACCTCGACTACTTCGCGCGCGGGCGCATGGTGCCTGCCTTCGAAACCGCGGCGTTCGCCCTCAAGCCGGGCGAGACCAGCGACCTCGTCAAGACGGAATTCGGGTACCACATCATCAAAGTCACCGATCGCAAGCCCGCGATCGTGCGCGCGCTGAGCGAACCGGATGTCTACAAGGAGATAGAGACGCAGCTCCTGCGCGAACAAGCCGAGCAGCAGACCGTGAAGGTCGCAGCAGCCATTGCGGCCGAGGCGAAGACACCGCAGGCGCTGGATAGGGCGGCGGCGGCACATGGACTGAAAGTCGAGGAATCGGGGTTCTTTGCGCGCGGGGGCATGATCGAGGGGCTCGGTCCCCAGTCAGCTGTGTCAACGGCGGCGTTCGAGCTGGCCGACAACACGGTGAGCGCACCTATCGCGGGCCCAATCGGCCAGGTGGTGTTCACGGTGTCGAGCAAGCAGGACTCCTACCTGCCGAAGCTGGACGAAGTGCGTAGCAGGGTGCGCGACGACGTGATTGCGACCCGCGCCGTCGCGCTCGCAAAGCAGCGCGCCGACACGCTCGCTGCGCAACTGAAGACCGCGCCGAATTTCCAGGCGGCCGCGAAATCGGCCGGGCTCGAAGCGGTGACCACCAACCCGGTTGCCCGGGACGCTGTCATTCCCAACATCGGCCGCAGTCCCGAGATCGACGCGATGGCCTTCTCGTCGCCGGTCGGAACGGTCAGCGGCGCGATCTCGACGCCGCAGGGCGCGGCGATTGTGAAGGTGGCGTCGCGGCAGGATGTGAACCCGGCCGATTACGCCATGGCCCGCGACAAATTCCGCGCGGAGCTGCTGAACGAGCGCCGCTCGCGCTTCTACCAGACCTACATGGACAAGGCGCGCGAGAAGATGAAGGTGGACATCGACCCCGAAGCGCTCAAGCGCGCGATGGGGTAGAAGCCTTCACCTGATAAATCCCATCGGCATCAGCGCCAGCGGCTCGCCGGGGATAAACAGCCGGGCGGGCGCCGTCAACACGCCGAGCGCGCGACGCTCGGCCGTGCGCAGGCCGGCGACCATCGAAATCAGCGCCTCGGCCTGGCGATCGTTTCCCGATCCGCTCAGCCCCTCGAGCAACATCTCCGCCAGGGTCTTTCGCGCCGGGTACATGACGACTTCGACGTCGGTCTCGGCGGCAATGCCCGCTCGCTCCTTGGCGAGCGCGATCGCACGATCGAGGCCGCCAAGTGCGTCAACGAGCCCGTGCTGGCGGGCTTGCGCGCCCGTCCACACACGGCCCTGGCCCAACCGATCGACCTGCTCCACCGACATCTTGCGCGACGCCGCCACCTTGCGGACGAAGCCCTGATAGAAGCTGCGCATCTGTTCCTGTACCTTTGCGCGCTCGCTCTCGGTGAATCGCCGGTCGGGCGACTCCAGGCCGGCGTTGCGCCCGATGGTGACCGCTTCGACGTTCGCGCCCAGCTTTTGATAGGTGCCACCGAGGACGAACTTGCCGCCATAGATGCCGATCGATCCCGTCAGCGTTGCCGGCTGGGCCACGATGGTCGGCGCAGCGACCGCGACGTAGTAGCCGCCGGAGGCGGCAAGATCGGACATCGACGCCACCATCGGCCTCGCCGGCTTCTCGTCGCGCGTCACGGCGAGCTCGCGCCAGATCACGTCTGACGCAATGCTCGATCCGCCCGGGCTGTCGATGCGGAGCACGATCGCGCGCACGCTATCGTCGGCGCGCGCGGCGCGAATCGCCTTGACCAGGCGCGTTGAGCCAGCGATGTCCCCGTTCAACGGGTCGAATCCACTGTCGCCGGAGGTGATGATGCCGGAGATGTACACGACGGCGACGCGCGGAACGTTACGCGCCGGAAACGAGCGGCGGCCGCGCCCGTAGGCCTCGCCTTCGATCGTACCGCTCTTGCTGACCGCGCCGTGGTCGTCGAGTTGATCCTCGTAGGCGAGCGTATCCACGAGGCCGGCGCGCAGCGCCTGATCGGCCAGGAATGGTCCCTCGTCGATGAGCGCGCGCACGTCCTCGATTTTCTTCTTCCGACCCTCCGCCACCCCTCGGACGAGCTGCTCGTACATATCCTTTGTGAGCCACTCACTCATCTCGCGATGGGCCGGCGTATGCGTCGTCTGCGTCAGCTGGTTGGGGGCGGTCTTGTAGTCGCCGATTTTTTCGAAGTCGGCCGAGGCGCCGATCTTGTCGAGCGTGCCCTTTACGAAAAGGTCATAGGTGGCCACGCCCTTCAAGTCCACGCTGCTCGTGGGCAGCAGGTAGATGCGATCCGCGGCCGTTGCCAGGTAGAACTCCCGATCTCCCCCGTGCTCGAGGTACGCGGAGATGCGTTTACCCGATTTGCGGAAGTCGAGGATCGCGTCGCGCAGCTCCTGCACTTTGCCCCAGAACGGCGAATCGAAATGCGACGGCACGATCAGCACGGAGTTGATGCGCGGATCGGTCTTCGCGCGACGCAGCGCGTCCACGTAGTCGCGCACGGACTGCGCGCGCGCGCCACCCGTCACCTGACCCAGCACGTCGTTCGGCGGAAGCTCGACCAGCTCGCCGCCCATTCGTAGAATCAGCGTGGAGTGATTCGGAACCGTCGGCCCCTTCATCACGAGAATCCAGGCGCCGATCATGACCGCTCCGCCCACGACAAAAAAGAGGGTGACGAGAATCAGAAAGAACTTGAGCACGCGGCGCTTGGCCATGACGAATCCTCCAACTGCTACAACTTTACGTCAGGTACCGTACGTAATGTCCGTACGTAGTGTCCGGCTTTAGCCGGACCTGCTGCGATGGTACCCGGCGACACATAACAAAAAACTCGCAAGGACGATATGGAAGACGACCGGAATCAGATCGCCGGTCCAGCGCTGGTCGGGCCGAATCGTCATCCATGCGATGTAACGCACAACCATCGCCGATGCGTAGACCCATCCCAGAAGCCAGAGCGGCGTGCCGAGCCACGGTCGCGCGCTGACAAAGTAGCCCCGCCCTCGCGAAAATTGCACGCAGACCAAGCCGAGCAGCGCGAGGATTGCAGCCTGCGACGCCAGCAGCAGCGGGTACGGCATCAAGCCTGATTGCCATTGATCGACAGGTGGAAGAAAGGGGGCGGCGCCGGCCACCACAGCAAGCTGGCCAGCCACGCGGAGTGCGAACAAGATGAGCAGCGCCCAGAGCACTGCGGAAGGCGGGCGGCCGCTATTTCCGCGTGGGATCAACGATGACGAAATCGCTCACGTCCCACGGGAATGGAGGCTTTTGCCTCCGGTCCGCGCCTCGTCGATTTGATGTGGTGTTGCTGGTTCCCGCTCGTCTCTCGGCCGTCCGCCGGTCCCAAGACACCTTCACCGGCAGGCCCTGGGCTTTTTGCTGAAGCTTGTCAAAACGGCGGAGCGCGCCACGCCGAACCACCAGCTCGACGACGGCGGGCTCGTTCTTGGTGTTCTTCGCTTTCTTGGCCATGCGAATGTGTTATCGGCTGCTGTCCGTATTTCGACACCCGGGGGAAACCACGTTCGTCCCCACTGGCCAATCTTGCCACACGTAGGAGGGGCTGGAAGCAGATCCACCAAGCGCTGTGTTTTCATCGGCCTTACGGGTCAAACATTTCAGCTGTCGACGAAGCCTCACTATCTCGTAGGGACAAATACCTACAGACACTGGTGCTCAATCGCTGCTATTCTCACGCCCGTTCGTATTCGCCACAGGCTTATTGACCATTCCAAGATTACTCAGGAGTAGACAAATGCGTCCAAGCTTCCGTTTTTCATTGGCGATCGGAACCGTTTCACTACTCGCCGTGGCAACCCTCATGGCCGCAACACAGAACTATTTAGCAAAGTACGGCGCAAGTGGAACTCTTGTCGATTCGATCGTTTATGAAGCGACTGGCAAGATTGGAATCGGCACGTCGGATCCCGAGGAAAAACTTCACGTAACAGCCAGATCAAAATTTGGGCAAGCGATGATAGGGGAAACGGACGCTTGGGGATTCTCGGTGGTTGAAGATCGTGGCACAGGAGGTCTCGCTCTCCGCCCCAATGGACAGGCAAATAGCGGCATCGTAATTACCGAAAGTGCTCGCATTGGTATTGGCATCCTCGATCCTCAATTCAAAGTCCACGTAACCGAGCGCTCCTTATTCGGCAACCTAATGATTGGAGAAACGCACGAATCGGGGTTTTCGATGGTTGAGGATCGCAGCGCAAACGGACTGATGCTCACTGCTACAGGACAGCCCGACGCTGGGATCGTCATCACCGAAGCAGCTCGTGTTGGCATAGGTACCACAGCACCTACGTCGAGACTTCACGTTGCCGGCGACATCAAAGTTGACGGCAACATCGCCGCTAAGTACCAGGACATTGCCGAGTGGGTAGTTGTGCGAGAACCAGAGTCTCCCGGCACGGTTCTTACGATCAGCGTCGGCCAGCGAGACGTAGTCGAGCGTTCGACCGCTGCGTACAGCAGCGCAGTCGCGGGCGTCGTCTCGCCACAGCCTGGCGTGATGCTCGGTGAGCCCGGCGCTAACAAGGTGCTCGTCGCGCAGAGCGGCCGCCTAAAGGTTAAGGCCGACGCAACGCACGGCGCGATTGAAGCTGGCGATCTCCTTGTCACCAGTCCAACAGCTGGATACGCAATGCGGTCACAACCGCTATCGGTCAATGGGATGGACTTTCATCGACCCGGAACCATTCTCGGCAAGGCGCTTGAGCCGCTCGCACGGGGTCGCGGTGAAATCCTCGTTTTATTGACCCTTCAGTAGAACAAGTGGCGCGGGAGCGGTTGAGTTGATTGGTGCGGAAGCGGGGATTTGAACCCCGATGGGATTGCTCCCACTAGCTCCTGAGGCTAGCGCGTCTGCCAGTTCCGCCACTTCCGCAAGTGGTCGATCTCCCGGGTAGGAACAGACATTATACTAGCGCGCTTTTCGAAGTTCCGCCTTTACGCGCGTGACCTTGCTCGCCGGTACGAGCACACCCGCGGTCCAACGCTCGTAACCCTCGTGCTGGACCCACACCGCATACGACCCGGTTGGGTGCGGACCGAGATCGAGCGGGGTGACGCCCACCGGTCGCTGGTTGACGAGGACCGTCGCACCCGGCGGCTCCGAATCGACGATGAGGTGTCCTTTGAAGATCGGTGGGATAGACGCGCTCGCCGACCGCGAACGCTCAGGCGCCGCCGATGCCGCGCGCGGCCGAGCCCGGGAAGACGTGGACGGTGTTGGGATGCTCGGCGCTGGAGGTCGAGGTGCCGTGACCGCTGCCTCTGCAGAGGATTTCGCGATATCGCTTCTCGGCGATTCAGGAATCGTCAGCGCTCGTCCGGGAGAGGCCACCTGCATCGCGACCGCCGCCGATCGATCTGGCGACTCCGCGCGAGCTCCTGTTTCTCGCGAACGGCGAAAGAAACCGACCGCGCCGAAAATGAAAAGAACGAGAACGAGTCCCGCAACGCCCACTCTGACACGGCCTCTCCCCTACCAAACACTTACGCTAATGGTTACCAACAGGCGAAAAACCAGGAGCAGGCCCGCAAATCCAGTACCAAGCTCGAATTGCCGTAATACAAATGAAGTGGTTCGCCACGCGCCGAGAGGCGCTTCCGGAGCACACAAAAGACAGCCCAAGGAATGAACAGCGGTTTTCTTGCACCGATTCACCAAAGCCTTGCTAAACTCTTTATAGGGTTCGGCTTCCCCGCCATAGTCCGCCCTCCATATGAGACCGATTCGCCCTTTGTTGTTCGTCCTGACCGCCCTCTTCGCGGTGACGGCAAGCGCTTGCCGCACGCGAGACACGGTGGAGATTCCCTATAGCACGCTGAAGCAGCACATCGCGAAAGGCGATATCCGGGAGATTCGGATGTCGGCCACCGAAGTGCGAGCGACGCCGACCGACAGCGCCCGCCGGGCCGGCGCGCCTGCATTGTGGCTGTCGACTCCTGTCCCCAACGACGATCTGGTGCCGCTGCTCGAATCGAAACACATCACGTACGAAGGCATCAAGGCTGAGGGCTCGCAGATCTCGCTCTTCCTCGGCATCGTGGCGGGCCTCGCGTTCGTGCTCGTCATCTTCATGTCGTACAAGCGGATGAACCCCGTGAAGTCGATGACGGCCCTCGCGCGCGGACGCCGGGCGCGCGACAGGAAGACCGGCGCCACAACGGGCTTCGACATGGTGGCCGGCGTCGACGAGGCCAAGGAAGAGCTCGAAGAGATCGTCAAGTTTCTGCGCCACCCCGGCAAGTTCGCGACGCTCGGCGCGCGCGTGCCGAAAGGTGCGCTGCTCGTCGGACCGCCCGGAACGGGCAAGACGCTGCTCGCCCGCGCGGTGGCCGGCGAGGCGGGCGTGCCGTTCTTCTCCGCCAGCGCATCTGAGTTCATCGAGGTGTTCGTCGGCGTCGGCGCTTCTCGGGTGCGCAAGCTGTTCGAACAGGCGAAGGGAAAATCGCCGGCGATCGTGTTCATCGACGAGCTCGACGCGATCGGCAAGAGCCGCTCTGGCTCTCACGGCGGAGGCGGCACCGACGAGCGCGAACAGACACTCAACCAGCTGCTCGTCGAAATGGACGGTTTCGACTCGCGCGACGGCATCATCGTGCTGGCGGCGACCAACCGTCCGGAGATCCTCGACAGCGCGCTGCTGCGCCCTGGCCGGTTCGATCGGCAGGTGCTCGTCGACCGGCCGGATGGAACGGGCCGCCACGCTATTCTTCAGGTGCACGCACGCAAGGTGAAGCTCGCCGGCGATGTGGACCTCGAGTACGTCGCACGCCGGACGCCGGGCATGGTCGGCGCCGATCTCGAGAACGTGCTGAACGAGGCCGCACTGCTCGCCGCGCGCGGTGAGAAGAGCGAGGTCGGCATGCCCGAGCTGCACGCCGCCATCGATCGTGTGGTGGTGGGCCTCGAGCGGAAGAATCGGCTGACTAATATCAAGGAGCGGCGCATCGTGGCGTTCCACGAGGCCGGACACGCAATCGTCGCGGAGCTTGCGGCCAGCGCCGAACCGGTCCACAAAGTATCCATCGTCCCTCGCGGACTTGCCGCGCTCGGGTACATGCAGCAGACGCCGGAAGATCGGAACCTGTTGCAGGAAGATGAGCTGATGGATCGGCTCGCCGTGTTGCTCGGCGGACGCGCGGCCGAACACGTGGCCTTTGGAAAATTTTCTACGGGCGCGGCCAACGATCTCGAACGCGCCACTAGCCTCGCGAGACGCATGGTCTGCGAGTTCGGCATGTCATCGGCGATCGGTCCGGTGACGTTTCAACCCAACGATGGACGAAACCGGCGCGCGGGCGATGCGGGTGGTGGCGAGTGGAGCGAAGACGCCACCGAGAAGATCGAAGCAGCAGTCCAGACCCTCACAGAGCGTGCGTTCGAAAGCGCGTGCGCAACGCTGAGCCACCGCCGTGCCGTGCTGGATGGCATGGCGGAGGCTCTCCTGGCTCGGGGCAGCCTGGAGCGCGAAGAGTTCCTCGCGCTGCTCGGCGACGTCGCCTAGAGATCGTCGCTCGATTTCAGACGGTCCGGCTCGGCCGCAATCTGTGGACCGTCTCCACCGGCGCCCATGTCGATTCCCGTCGCGCCATCGCTTTGGGGAATATCCTCGTTTCCCCAGTGACGCCTGGGTTCACCTCTTACTTCAATACCGTGAGGCGTGCTGCCGTCTCCTTTGGAGAACAGAGTGGCAAGGGTCGTACCATTTTCATGATTTACTCCTTTCGGTACGCTGCATGCATCGCTCAACCCTATGACACGTCTAATCTTCGTACTGTCGCTGGTTCTCCTGCCACAGCTGGCACTGGCTCAGAGCACTGCCGACGCCGAAGTAAGCTCCGAAAAACTCCCCATCCCATCGTGGGGACAGGGAATCATCGATTCATTCAGCAAGCCTCTTCATCCTGTAGTGGGGGGCGTCGCCTCCGGCGGTGGGGTCGGAGCCGGCATCGGGTACGACTCACCTGACGACACACGGTGGTATCAAAACGCCGAGGCGATGGTCACGGTGCGGCAGTATTGGTCGCTCGAAGGCGAAGTCGGCCGGCGGTCTATAACGAAGCGCTCGCAGCTGGGCGCATTTGCCGGCGTGCGTGACATGAGACGAATCGACTACTTCGGGCTGGGTCCGCATACGGCATTCGAGGACCATTCCGTATTCCGGCTGCGGGAGACGTCATTCGGTGCGCGCGGGTGGCATCGTGTCACTCCAGCGATTCGTCTCGGTGGCAGTGCGGCGATGTATCAGCCCGATCTGGGATCTGGCTCGCACCCGTCCGTCCCTTCTATCGAACAAGTTTTCTCCGAGTCATCTGTACCAGGCTTCTCAGCCGAGCCCACCTTTGGCCGCTATCGTGGATTTGCCGAGCTCGTCTATCCGGTGCTTACCGAAGCCGAGTCCGTTGACGCCACGCACCGCTATGGAGCCACGTATCAGGTCGCGCTCGAAGCCGTTCGCGACCACGATTCGGGCCGGTACAGCTTTCACCGCTGGGAAACCGAAGTTCAGCAGCGCATTCCTGGGATCCGGCCCGGGCAGCGGCTGACCCTGCACGGGTTTTTTGCCACGACCAACAGCAATGCCGAAGTGCCCTTCTACATGCTCTACACGCTCGGCGGCGCTGGCGGGCTGAAATCGTTCCGTCCCGATTTGCTCGGCACCGACGGCACGAGCAGCACCTTGCGAGGGTTCCGCAGTTACCGATTCCGCGATCGGGACCTCGTGCTCCTGCAGGCGGAATATCGCGTGCCGCTCCATCGCAAGGTGCAGGCGACGGTATTCGTGGATTCCGGCCAGGTCGCACCACGCCGGTCGGAGCTGTTCACGCAGCTCCGAACCAGCACAGGATTTAGTCTCGCGTATCTGCAGAAAGGGAAACCGCTCGGGCGTGTCGACTTCGGCTTTGGCGGCGGCGAAGGCTTTCACGTCTTCTGGACCTTCGGTGGATTCCTGAAATAGGTCACGAGGCGGCTCGCACCGCCTCGTTCTCGGCTCTCTTTCCGGTATCGGTCTTCGCCCAGTCCTTCTCGAACAACTCGCGAAACTGCTTCGCCGCAGCTCGCTCCTTGACGATGATGCCGACCTCGCGCCGCTTGTCGAGCTCGATCGCCCGAAGGCTCATACTGCCAAGAAACAGCTCCCTGTTGTCGCGCAGCATGGCGCGGACGTGCAGCCGCATGCCCGGCATCCTCTCGGCGGTCAACCCCTCGCCTTTCTTGCTCACCTTTCCCAGGATGCGGACATTCACTCCTGCTTTGACGCGATCCTGAAGCAACTTGAGCATCTGGCGATCGCTGATCTTCATGTCGTAGATCAATAGTTCCTTCTTCGCGCTCTTGATGAATTTCGCCAGTCCCGACCGAGCGTTCTCGGGGCTTACGAGAAAGCAGTCGCAGGTAGCCGTGTAGGGCTTCCGTTCGGAGTCCGCCTCGAACAGCTTGAGCGCCTCGGCAACGACCGCCTTGTTCTTCGTCGCCACGCCCAGGCTGCGGCTTTGATCGATATCGAGCCGCGTGAAATTGAACGCCAGCGCGTAGAGCGTCTCGCGATCGACGACCACCATCTTGTTGTGGTACCGCACCAGGTCGTTGTCGGTGCGCGACACCATCACGCCGGCCGCAAGGAGGTCGAGCTCGAGATTCCGCAGCCGCTTGGCGCCGCCGCCGGTGGTGTGCGCGATGAGCGCATGCACCTTGACACCGCGCGTCACCGCGCTTTCGAGCGCACGCTGCAGCTCCTTGAGATCGAAGCGGAAAATCGTGACGTCAATTTCTTTGGTCGCTTTTTTGATGGCGACAATGACGGGCGTCAGGCCGTCCTCGGGTTCGACGATGAGCTCCATACGGGCCTCAGGCCGCCTTCTTCTTCTCGGACTTCCACTGCACACCTGTCCCCGGATCCGGGTCCAGCGCCATGATCTCTGCAGAGACGTTGTCGGTCTTGACGTCCATCGGCATCTCGACCATGAAAGAGATCTCGTCGGGCTTCGCTTCTCGAAGCTCGAATTTCACACGGCGGCGTCGAAGCAGCGTCTCGAGCTTCGGCTGCAGCTTCAATGCCTCCTTCGTCTTGATTTCGAGGATGAACTGCTGGCGCGCGCTCGGTTCGAACGACTCGATCGTCCAGAGCACGACCATCAGGAATACCGTGGCAAACATCGCGAGACCGTAGAGTCCGATACCGCACCCCAGCCCCACCGCGAGGGTCGTCAGCATGACGCCCGCGTCTTTGGGATCCTCGATCTTGGCGCGATAGCGCACGAGGCCCGCAGCACCGACGACGCCGAAGGCGCGGGCGAGACTCGTCCCGACCACGATCATCACGAGCGCACCGATGATGGCCAGAATGATCTGGGTCTGCACAACTTGTGAGGATCGTTTGGGTGTGCCGCGCCGGCGCGGGCGCAATGCGAGCGCGGCACCGAGTCCCGTTGCCAGTGGCAGGGCAAAGATGGTGTGCAGGTCGATTTCAAACGTGCCAAGCGACTGCTTGCCGACTTCCTCAGTCATCCCGAACGGCCTGTTCGCATCGCCGGGTGGGGGCGGCGGTGCCGGCTGTACGACTGGGACCTGCTGCGCGGCGGCGGCCTCTTGGCTCTGCGTGGTTGGGGCAGCAACCTGCGCGATGAGTGGCGCTCCCGCGAGCTGCACGACGAGCACCAACCAGAGGACCGAGAACGAGCGCAGGTGTGTATGCATGCGAAACCACCCCTGTCGGTAGCAAGAGGCTCGCCATATTCAAGGCGCTCATTTCTTGGGAAATGCCGATGCTGATGTATTCGATCGCGACATCGGCTTGCGTCCCACGGTACGCTACTGGAAGAGATGTTGCGGTTCCTTCGAGAGTTCAGGCTCCTGACGCCGGAACAGAAACGGGCGTTTGGCGCCGCATTCGGCGGCTGGATGCTCGACGGCTTCGACTTCACCATCCTCACATTTGTGCTTGCCGATATTCAGCGCAGCTTCACGGTCGACAATGCGTTGGCCGGCGCGCTGGGCACGGTGACGCTGATGTTCCGTCTCGTCGGGGGCGCCGCGGCAGGTACGGCCGCCGATCGCTGGGGCCGCCGGCTGCCGCTCATGCTCTCGATCGTCTGGTTCTCGCTCTTCACCGTGCTGAGCGGATTCTCCACGTCCTACGCGATGTTGTTCGCGTGTCGCGCGCTGTTCGGCATCGGCATGGGAGGCGAGTGGGCTGCGGGAATGCCGCTTGCGCTCGAGCATCTGCCCGACCGTATGCGGGGCCCTGCCGCCGGCATTCTTCAAGGCGCCTGGGCCTGGGGCTACATCTCGTCGGCGCTCGTGTTTCAGACGCTGTATCCGCTGCTCCGCGAGCGTTCCGAAGACGCGTGGCGCGCGATGTTCTGGGTTGGTGCGGTGCCCGCTCTGTTCGTGCTCTGGATTCGCGCCAACGTCGCGGAAAGCCCTGTGTGGATCGCGCGACAGCACGATCGTACCGGTAAGCGGAACGTGTCGCTCGCGCGGATCTTCGGTCCCGATCTCATCGGCACCACGATCCACTGCTCTCTTCTCGCCTCGGGATTCATGGTGTCGTACTACTCGGTGACGTTCTGGTATGCCACGCTTCTGCAAGGCCGAGACCTCAACACCCTCCCCTATATCGTGGCGCTGAATGCCGGCGGCATTCTCGGCTCCGCGTTCTGGGGCGGCGTTTCGGAAGGGCGCCTTGGCCGGCGCGGCGCCGTCACCTGCGCCGCTGCGCTCGGCGTCGCGGTCTCTCCTCTTTATGCGCTGGGCACAGATCCGCGCGTGCTCCTGCTCGGCGCCCTGCTCGTCGGGTTCGGCGCGCACGGCATGTGGGGCGCCTTTCCTTCCTACATTACCGAGCGATTTCCGAGCGACGTGCGCGGCGCAGGCGCCGGCTTCTGCTACCACGCGGGCGCGTTGATGGGCTCGTTTACGTCATTTGCGATCGGACACCTCGTCGATACGGGCTGGACCCTCGCGGGCGCCATGACGACCTCAATCGCAGCGTCCGGACTCGTGGTCTCGCTCCTCATGTGGCTAGGCCCGGAAACCCGCGGCAGAAAGTTCGCCACTTAGAGCTTCCAGCTGTCAGCTGCCAGCTGCCAGCCTTCTGCCCTCTGCCCTCTGCCCTCTGCCTTCTGCCCTCTGCCCTCTGCCCTGAGCTGTTCCGTCTCCCGTTGACGCATTCATAGGCAAGGGAGGTCGAATGGCAAACGCATTCATCGAAGCTCAACGCAACTCCACAGGGTTACTGACCGGGGTCGAACGCCACACGCTGCTCTGGCTCGCCGCACGGATGCCCGCGCGCATCCATTCCGATCACCTGACCGCGTTGGGTGTCGCGTCCATGTGCCTGGTCGGCGCAAGCTTCGCCCTGTCGAGCCGGTATCCGGTCGCGCTCTGGGGGGTGGTGGTCTTTCTGGCGCTCAACTGGTTTGGCGACAGCCTCGACGGCACGGTCGCCCGCGTCCGCGGCCACCAGCGGCCACGATATGGCTTTTACGTGGACCACGTCCTCGACACCTTCGGCGCGCTGTTCGTCCTGGGGGGTCTGGCCATCTCGGGACACATGACTCCCCTTGTCGCTGCCGGATTTCTGATCGCGTACTACATCCTGTCCATCGAGGTGTATCTGGCGACCTACTGCATGGGGAAGTTTCAGATGTCGTTCTGGGGGTGGGGACCGACCGAGCTGCGCATCCTGCTCGCCATTGGGGCGCTGACGCTCTTCGTGAAACCGATCGTGTCGATTGCCGGCGTCGCGATGCCGCTGTTCGATGTAGGAGGGATCGTCGCGATGGTCGGGTTGATCGTTACCGCGATCGTCTCGGCGAGCGGCAACACTCGGAGGCTCTACGCAGCCGAACCGCTGCCACCGCGTTCAGGCCAAGAGCCCAAAGCCCAGAACCTAAAGCCGCTAGCGGCCCGTCACTAGTGACCCCCTGATTGTCCGCTCAGGTTCTTGACGACTTCGCCGATGACACCCTTGGCATCGCCAAAAAGCATCAGGGTGTTGTCGGCGAAGTACAGCTCGTTCTCGATGCCGGCGAATCCGGGATTCATCGAACGTTTGATCGCCAGCACAACCTTCGCTTTGTCGGCATCGATAATCGGCATGCCGAAGATCGGGCTGTTCTTGTCGAGCCTGGCCGCGGGATTGACGACGTCGTTGGCGCCGATCACGAGCGCGACATCGCAGCGCGGCATCTCTGGATTGATGTCGTCCATCTCGACGAGCCGGTCGTAGGGAATCTCCGCTTCAGCGAGCAACACGTTCATGTGGCCCGGCATGCGTCCGGCAACCGGATGGATGGCGAACTTCACATCGACGCCCCGCTTCGCCAGCTGTTCGTAAAGATCGTGGACTCGATGCTGCGCCTGCGAGACGGCCATACCATAGCCGGGGATGATCACCACAGTCGAGGCATTCTCGAGAAGCTGCGCCGCGTCTTCCGGAGTGGCGGCCTTCGCCGTCCGCTGCTCGATCTGCGCGGCGCCGGCTTTCACCTGACCGAACGCGCCGAACAACACGTTCGTGAACGAGCGGTTCATCGCCTTGCACATCACGATTGACAGAATCAGGCCCGACGCTCCATCGAGGGCGCCCGCCGTGATGAGAAGTTTGTTCTCCATCACGAAGCCCATCGCGACCGCAGCAAGACCGGCATATGAATTGAGCAGCGAGATGACGGTCGGCATGTCCGCACCACCGATCGGCAGGACGAGCAGCACACCGAACATCAGCGCAAGCACGATCAACATCGGAAACAAGTACGTGCGGCTCGGATCCATCATCAGCATGGCCGCGATCACGACCGCGGCGCCGAGCAGCGCGAGGTTGATGAGGTTCTGGCCGCGATACATGATCGGCCGCGTAGGAATCACTTCCTGCAGCTTGCCCGCGGCGATCAGACTGCCCGTGCACGTCAGGTAGCCAAGGATCACCTCCAGCGCGATCGCCCCCATCCGGAACGTGGTCAACTGGTCGTGCTCCGCCCACAGGTAGTACTTCGCCGTCCCGACGAGTCCGGCCGCCAGGCCGCCGAACGCGTGCGAGAGCGCCGTTCGCTGCGGAACGGCCGTGAGCGGTACCCATGACAGGGGGATTCCGGCAAGCGCTCCGAGGACGAACGGGATCGCGATCCAGCTGTACCCGACGATGAGCGGGTGCATCATCGTGCCGATGATCGCGAGCGCCATACCGCCGACACCGGCGAACACGCCGCGCCTCGCGGTCGTCGGGTCGCTCATCCACTTCAGCGAAAAGATGAAGAGCGCCGTCGCGACGAGATAGACCAGCTGGATGAGCTGATCGATCATGTCGTTCCGCCTGAAGCCGGCCGGACAGGATCGCGGCGCTTGAACATCTTCAGCATGCGATCGGTGATTAGAAAGCCGCTGACGATATTGGTGGTGGAGGCGAAGACTGCGATGGCGCCGAGCACCGTGCTGAGCTGCGATTCCTGCTCGCCTGCCAGTAGAATGGCCCCGACGACGGCGATCGCGGAGATCGCGTTGGTGAGCGACATCAGCGGCGTATGGAGCAAGCGCGACACGCGCCTGATGACGTCGAGGCCGATGAACGTCGCGAGCATCAGCACGAACAGGCCGTCGAGAAAATCGAACTGCATAGCGCCGAAATCTTACATCAGAAAATCGTCCGAACCGTGACCACCGGCACCCCGTCTCCCTTCGTCGCCCTTCAGCATCGCAACTTCCGTTTGCTCTGGACAGGACAGCTGATCTCGTTCTCTGGCTCGATGATGCAGACGGCTGCCATCCTGTGGCACGTCTCGCTTCTGGTTCCGGCCGATCAGCGGGCCATGGCGCTCGGCATGGTGGGTCTCGTACGTCTGATGCCGATCCTGTTCTTCTCGATCGCCGGCGGCACCGTCGCCGACGCGTCGGACCGGCGGCGCGTGATGCTCGTGACGCAGACCGCCATGGCCATGACGGCGCTCGCGCTGGCGGTGCTGACCTTCAGAGGCTTGAGCCATCCATGGCCGATCTATGCGCTGGCGGCCATCGGCAGTGCCGCGAACGCGTTCGATAGCCCCGCCCGCCAGTCGCTCGTCCCAACGCTCGTGCCTCGCGATCACCTGCCGAATGCCATCAGCCTGAACGCGATCATGGTGCAGTTCGCGTCGGTTGCCGGCCCATCCGCCGGCGGGCTTGTCATCGCCACGCTCGGCGTCGAATGGGTGTACGCGCTGAATGCGCTGACGTTCGCGTGTGTGATCGTGGCGCTGCTGAACATGCGCGACGTACCCGTACGCCATCACGCCGACGCCAGCGATATCAGCATGCGCTCGGTTCGCGAAGGGATCGGATTCGTGTTCTCCTCGCCGCTCATCCGCTCGACGATGCTCCTGGATTTCTTTGCGACATTCTTCTCATCCGCAACGGCGCTGCTGCCTATTTTCGCGCAAGACATTCTCGGCGTCGGCGCGAAAGGCTATGGCTGGCTCTATGCCGCGCCTTCGGTCGGCGCGGTGCTCATGAGCATCGTGATGGTCCGGTCCATCGAAAGAATCGAGCACAGAGGCCGCGTGCTTCTCTGGTCAATCGGCGTATACGGAGCCGCCACCATCGTGTTCGGGATGTCCACCTGGTTCTGGTTGACGTTCGCGTGCCTGGCCGTCACCGGCGCCGCCGACACGGTCAGCATGGTGCTGCGCAACGTTATTCGTCAGCTCGGCACGCCCGATCATCTGCGAGGGCGCATGACTGGAGTGAACATGGTTTTCTTTCAAGGCGGCCCGCAGCTCGGAGAGCTCGAGGCCGGCATGGTCGCGCAGTGGCTGGGGCCACCCGCATCGGTGGTGACTGGCGGAGTCGGTTGCCTCGTCGCGACGGGATGGATCGCGGCGCGCACGCCCGCGCTTCGTCATTACCGACGCAGCGTTCATTGACGCCGGAGAACAAGGCCGACTACGATCGGTGATTCGATGACGCGGCACGCAGGCCTTCCCCCCCTTCCCGAACGTATCAACCGCCTTGAGGAGCTCGCGGCCAATCTGTGGTGGAGCTGGCAATACGCGCCCCGCAAGGTCTTCCGCGATCTGGACTATCAGGTGTGGCGCGCGACGGCGCACAATCCCGTGCGCATGTTGTCGCTCGTCACGCCCGAGCGCCTTCAGCAGATGTCAGGTGATGCGGACTTTCTCAAAACCTACGACGCGGCGGTGGATGGGCTCGACGCGGCCTATGCCGCGAAGAACACCTGGATGGCGCGGCGGTTTTCAGAGTTCAAGGACACCCCGATCGCCTACTTCTCGGCGGAATTCGCGATTCACCAGTCTCTGCCCATTTACGCAGGAGGACTTGGGGTGCTCGCGGGCGATCACTGCAAGGAAGCCAGCGATCTCGGCGTACCGCTAGTGGGCGTCGGCTTCATGTATCCGCAGGGTTATTTTCATCAGACCGTATCGGCCGAGGGCTGGCAACAGGAGGTCTACGAGCGTCTGGACTGGCCGGAGGCCGCAATCGAGCCGGCACGGAAGCCGGACGGTGCGCCCTGCATCGTCGCCGTGCCGCTTGGCGATCGCGCGGTACTAATCAATGTCTGGAAGGTGTCGGTCGGACGGGTGAGTCTGTACTTGCTCGACACCGGCCTCGAGGAGAACGACCCGCGGGATCGCGATCTGTCGGCCCGCCTGTACGGCGGCGATCGCGAGATACGTCTGCAGCAGGAAATCCTCCTCGGCGTCGGAGGCGTCCGCGCGCTACGGGCGCTTGGCATCGCGCCGGCGGTGTGGCACCTCAATGAAGGGCACGCGGCCTTCGTCGTGCTGCAGCGTATCTACGAGCACATCGCGGAGGGCATGACCTTCGACGAAGGGCTGGCGGCGGTGCGGCGCGCGACGATCTTCACCACACATACGCCCGTGGCGGCGGGCCACGACGCGTTTGGCTTCGACCGCGTCGAGCACCATCTGCAGGGCGCGTGGGGGCCTCTCGCGGATCACCGCGGCCAGTTCCTGGCGCTCGGCGAGTATCACGGGCAGTTCAACATGACCGCGCTGGCGCTGCGGACGTCGGATTTTGCCAACGGCGTCAGCAAGCTGCACGGTGACGTGACGCGCTCGATGTGGGCACCGCTCCTCAACGATCGCGAGCAAACGGGTCAACACGCGCTCACGACGATTACCAACGGCGTCCACGTGCCGACTTGGCTGTCACTCGAGATGGCGCAGCTCTTCGAACGCACCCTCGGCGCCGACTGGCGCGAGCGGCAGGACGATCCCGAATTCTGGAACGGGGTTCTGACGATTCCGGACGAAGAGCTCTGGAACGCGCGCACGGCGCTGAAGCGGTTCCTCTTCACCTTCATCCGCCAGCGCGCGCGCGATCGCTGGGCGCAAGAGAACGTGAGCGCCGCCGCGGTGGTGGCAGCCGGGCCGCTGCTCGATCCAGGAGCTCTCACGATCGGCTTCGCGCGCCGCTTCACGGCCTACAAACGTCCCGAGTTGATCTTCAGAGATCCGGACCGCCTCATCCGGCTGCTCTCGTCGCCGCGGCGGCACGTGCAGATCGTCTTTGCCGGCAAGGCGCATCCGGCAGACGATGCAGGCAAGCACCATCTCCAACAGATCTACCGCCACGCCATCGATCCCATCTACGGCGGACGCATCGCCTTCGTCGATGACTACGATCTACACGTCGCGCACTTTCTCTCGCAGGGCTGCGACGTCTGGCTCAACACGCCGCGGAAGCCTCTAGAGGCGAGCGGCACGAGCGGCATGAAGGCCGGCATCAACGGCGTGCCGCACCTGAGCATCGGCGACGGTTGGTGGGCCGAGGGGTACAACGGCTCGAACGGCTGGGTCATCGACGGCGGCAGGGACATGAGTGACCCCGACGCGCAGGACGCCGCCGATGCGGACTCGCTCTATCGGCTGCTCGAAGAGCAGGTCGTCCCGACCTACTACGATCGCGATCCGCAGGGCACTCCGCACGCCTGGCTTCGCATCGTCAAAGAGTGCATCCGAACGGTGAGCCCGCGCTTTTGCGGCGCGCGCATGGTCAAGGAGTACGTGGAAACGATGTACGCGCCTGCCGCCCGGCAGGCAAAGGATTCCGGTGCCACGCAAGTCCACCGCTAAGGCTCGCTGCGCCCTCTGCGGCGCGAAAGACGTGTCGGAACCGCGCGGTGACGAGCGGTATTGCCGCGACTGCTGGGACAAGAAGATCGCGATCGAAGAGATCGTGGCGCGCGAATTCGCGCTCAAGCGCTACATCCGCGCGCACAGCGCGGAAAAATATCTGATCTACCACTCCACGACCAAGCGGCCTTGCGGCCAGCTCATCGTCGTGGACGACGGGTACGACCTCTTTCTGACCATCGTGCTCTACCCCAACTTCGGCTGGGACGAGCCGGCCTATCACCTCGAGGGAGACCCCGAAGGGCGGACGTTCGCGGAGATTCTCGTGGACGTCGTGGCGACCGAAGTCATCGAACCATGGGGCGGCGGGAAATGGCACCTCGAAATCATTCGCTCGATTAACCCCGAACCGGAGGATTGGAACGGGGAGATGTAAATCGTATAATGCCGACGCGTTTCCCTGTTTTTTCAAGGAGTTGAACATGCGTATTCGATGTGCAGTTGCCATCGCCATGACGGCCGTCCTGCTGGCCCCGGCGACCACAATGCTGCGGGCGCAGACCACTCCGGCGCCGGTACTCAAGAAATCGGCGCCTCCTCTGCGAGGCACGGCCGAGCTCGGATTCATTCAAACCGCCAAACTCGAAGGCAACACCATCGTCACGACGTTCCAGGTGAAGAACCTGCACGCGAAGAATGCAATCGTCGGGCTGCAGATTACGGAGTTCTGGTACGACAAGGGAGGCAACCCTCTGCAAGGCACGGGCGACCGCCAGCGCCTCCGCACGCCGCTCCAACCGCTGGACGTTGCGACGCTAACCTTGAGGTCGCCGAAGGTGCCCGGAATGACCACCGGCTCGGCCCCGCAGTACAAGTTCGAACAGAACAACGGTCCGATTAAGCCGGTGAAGATGAAAGAGATTAAGGCAGGCGTGAACTAGGCACGTGCGCGAAACGCACCGTGCCTGCATGTTTCGGCACCGAAACCAGGTGGAAAGGTTCGCTCAGGATCTGCGCGGTCATCGTGCCGGGGCCGGGCTTTCTCTGGACGTATTCGACTATCATTTCCTTGTCCAGCGTGCGCACACCGACAATTTCGACTTCGTAGCCGACACTCGGCTTCGTTCCTAGAAAAATCCCGACCACCATATTCTTCGTGAAATCGACCACCGGCATTTTCTCGGTCGGCCCGTGATCTTTCCACACCGCTTTCCACTCGGCTAGCGTCCGGACGGTCACCTGCTTTGCGATCTGCTGTCCGCTCATGTCGCCCTTCGCCACGTTGGTGAAGGGAGTCTGCGCCGCAAGAGTTGCTACGCACAAGAAGGCGATCGACAGGGCGGACGTTCTCACCCATTCATTATAGACAAACCATCCTGGGGGACTAGGCGTCCAAGGAGAAGGACCAGCTATACTGATTTTTGATGCCGTTTGATGTAGCAGCCGTGCAGGAGGCCCTCAGAGCCGCGAGGTTGGACGGCTGGCTTCTGTACGACTTTCACGGGTCGAATCCGATTGCAGCACGGCTTCTTGAAACAGACGGCGCCAAGATGAAGACGAGGCGGTGGTTTTATCTGGTGCCTGCGACGGGCGAGCCAATCGGCCTCGTGCACGCGATCGAGCGAAGAACCCTCGACGCGGTGCCGGGACACAAGGCCATCTACGCCGGACGGGAGCAGCTCGACGCGGGCCTCACGAAGCTGTTGACCGGCATGAAACGCGTGGCGATGGAGTACTCGCGCGACTGCGCGATTCCGTACATATCTCGCATCGACGCTGGAACGATGGATCTCGTGCGTAGCCGAGGAATCGAGGTCGAGTCTTCGGGCGATCTGGTGCAGCGGTTTGAGGCGGTGTGGGACGACCACGCCCTTGCCACGCATCACGCGGCGGCACAGGCACTCTACCGAGTGAAAGATCGCGCGTTCGATGCGATCACCCAGAACGTACGCGCCGGCAGGCCGACGACGGAATTCGCGGTTCAGCAGCAGATGGCCGCGTGGTTCGAAGAAGAAGGGCTGATCAGCGACTCGAGTCCGGTCGTCGCGGCGCAGGAAAACGCGGGCGATCCGCACTATCTGCCGACGGCGAAGCGGACTCGATCGATCGGCGCCAACGAGCTCGTGCTGCTGGATCTCTGGGCGAAGGAGAAGGATGATCCTCGGGCCGTATATGCCGATATTACGTGGGTAGGCTTTACCGGGAGCGCGGTGCCAGACGAGATGGCCCGTGCATTCGGGGCCATCTGCGAAGCGCGCGATGCGGCCTCCGCGCTGGTGCAGGAGTCGGCTCGCGGTCAGCGCGACTTACGTGGATGGCAGGTCGATCGGGCCGCACGGATCGTGCTCACGCAGGCAGGGTTTGGGGAACGAATTCTGCATCGAACCGGACACAACCTTGGGCGGGAGGTGCACGGCAACGGCGTGCACATGGACGATTACGAAACCCATGATGACCGGCGGCTGCTTCCCGGCACAGGGTTCACCATCGAGCCGGGTCTGTATTTCGATTCGTTCGGCGTGCGTACGGAAATCAACATGTTCTTCGGCCAGCACGAGGCAACGGTAACAGGGCCGGTGCAGACCGAAATTGTCAGGCTTGTGTAGTACGTCGTGTCCGGCTTTAGCCGGACCTTCTGGGAGGTTAGGTATGTCTTGGTCTGGTTCATCGTCAAGGAAAACGACGCTCTTTTATGTCGTCCTCATCGCCATAGCGTCGATCGTGGTCGGAATGGTCATCGCCTCGAGGCTCGACCTCTCGCCCACGTCATCGGCGCAAACGCTCGCAATTCCGGCGACCAATAGCGCGCCACTCAGCGGACCGGTGGATGCCACCACGTTCCGTAACATCGCCAAATCGCAGTCGCCGATGGTCGTGAGCATCCGCACCGAATCGCGGCAGCGAACACAGGACCTCAGCGAGTTCTTCGGTGGCGGCGACGATCTACTCGAGCGATTCTTCGGTCCGGGTGCGGGCGGCCAGGGTGCTCCTCGTGGTCAAGCTCCGCGACGCCAGCCCAGAGAGCGGTTGACGCAGGCTGCCGGGTCCGGATTCATCATCAACAAAGAGGGCTTCATCCTCACCAACAACCACGTCGTCGAGGGCGCGTCGAAGATCGAAGTGCAGTTCTTCGATGATGAGGACAGCTACTACGAAGCGAAGGTGATCGGGCGTGACCCACTGACCGACAGCGCATTGATTCAGCTCGTCGAGAAACCGACCCGGCCGCTCACCGAGGCAAAATTCGGTGACTCGAGCCAGATGGAGCCCGGCGACTGGGTCATGGCCATCGGCAACCCGTTCGGTCTGGCGCACACCGTGAGCGTCGGCGTGATTAGCGCGACCGGAAGGACCCCGTTCGACTTCACGCCTCAACGACGACAGGCCGTCATCCAGACGGATGCTGCCATCAATCCGGGCAATTCAGGTGGACCGCTCTTGAATCTGCGCGGCGAGGTGATCGGCGTCAACACGGCGATCTACAGCAACGGCTCGGCGATGGGCGGCGCGGGTAATATCGGCATCGGTTTCGCTGTCCCGATCAACACCGTGCGCGACGTGTTGCCCGGGCTGCGGGCCGGCAAAATTACCCGCGGCCGCATCGGCGTGCAGGTTCGGCCGATCTCTCCGGACGACGCCGAGGCGCTCAGCCTGAAGGATCGCAAGGGAGCGCTTGTCGCGGCCGTCGTTGAGGGTGGACCAGCCGCCGCGGCCGGCATCATGACGGGCGACGTCATCGTAGACTTCAACGGCCGGACCGTGACGCGCAGCGACGATCTTCCACAGGTCGTGGCGACGACGCCGCCCGGATCGACCGTTCCGCTCAAAGTGATTCGCGACGGCAAGGAACGGACCTTGAGCGTCAAGGTCGAGGAGCTGGACCTCGAGCTCGAAACCGACCGTCAGGCTGATGCCGGCGGTACGGGCGGCGACACCGGAGCCGGATTCGGCATCACGCTCAACAACGTGACGCCGGAAATCGCGCGACGGTTCGAACTGCCGGCCGGAACGCGCGGCGCGGTCATCACCGAGGTCGATCCCGACAGCCCGGCGGCACGCGTGCTGCAGCCCGGCGACGTCATTCTCCGGGTCAATCGTCAGGTGGTCACCGGCGCAAACGACGCGAGCGCCGCGCTGCGGTCGGTGGCTTCCGGCCGTGCTGTCGCCTTGCTGATTCTGCGCCGTGGCCAGGAGCTGTTCGTGACCGTGCGCAAGCAGTAATGAGTGACCTTCGCGAGCTGATTGCCGATCGCATCCGGACGAGCGGTCCAATCAGCTTCGCGGAGTTCATGGAGCTCTCGCTCTACCATCCCGAGCTCGGCTATTACGCCCGCGCCGCCCAGAAGACCGGGCGCGCGGGCGATTTTTTTACCAGCGTTGATGTCGGTCCGATCTTCGGCGAGTTGCTCGCGAAGCAGTTCGGCGAGATGTGGAGGATTCTGTCCAGGGTCCAGAGTCCAGAGTCCAAAGTCCAGAGTCCAGAGTCTAGTGCCTTCGATCTCCTCGAAGCCGGGGCGAGCAACGGCCGGCTCGCGCGTGATGTGCTCGACGCCGCGCAGCGCACCGACCCGGAGTTTTATTCGGCCATCCGGCTCTCCCTGGTTGAGCAATCTCATACCGCGCGCGCCGCGCACGAACGGACGCTGGGACCTCATGCCGGGCTGCTGAACCACAGCTCCTCCGGCATGCCCGAGGACATTCACGGAGTGATCTTCGCAAACGAGTTGCTCGATGCGTTGCCGACGCATTCGGTCGTCATGACGGAGAGCGGCTTGCGCGAAATATTTGTGGATGTGGACCTGGCCGGGAATTTTGTTGAACGGCTTCTGGAACCGTCGACGCCGCGCATTGCGGATTACCTCTCGCGCGCAGGCGCCAGCATGCCCAAGGGGGCGCGCGCAGAGGTGAACCTCGCCGCCGAAGATTGGATGAAAACGGCCGCGAAATCACTACGCAAGGGCTTCATGCTGATCATCGACTACGGACACGAAGAAGCGGAGCTCTACGGTGGATCGCATGCGACGGGAACCCTCACCGGTTTCAAACGCCATAGCCTCATCGCCGATTCTCTGCAGGAACCGGGCGAAAGCGATATCACCGCGCACGTGGATCTCACGGCCCTGACACACACCGCCACGCGTGCGGGCCTCGACGTCATAGGCCGGCTCGATCAGACCTACTTCCTCCTCGGGCTCGGCGTCGGCGACCTCGGCGATATGCCGCTGAAGCAGCGACTGGCGCTGAAGACGCTCCTCCTCCCCGGCGGACTCGGCAGCACGCACAAAGTCCTGATCTTCGGAAAGAACGTCGGCGCGCCTGCACTGAAGGGCCTGTCGTACAGAGTTCGGCTGACGTAGGCGTTACTGTTAACCGTTTACCGTTTACCGTTTACCGTTGACGATTGACCATCGACTAATCGGCCTAGTGATCCTCCTCGCCAGCGAGGTGGGAATGCTGGCGCGCGTCGAGCCGTTCTGGACGTGGCACACGCCGATCGCATGGACCGGTTACATCCTGCTCGTCGACGGCATCCTTTACAAGAAGCGTGGTAACTCGTGGCTGATGAATCATCGCCTCGAGTTTTACTTTCTTGCCCTAGTGTCGATCCCGCTATGGCTGGTCTTCGAAGCGTACAACCTGCTCATCAGCAACTGGCACTACATCAACCTTCCCGAGAACCTTCTGGTTCGCTACTTCGGCTATGCCTGGGCATTCGCCACAATCTCACCGGGAATCTTCCTGACGGCCGAGCTCGTCGCCGTCGTGCGTGGCTCACAACGATCGACGATGGCCGATCTCCGATCGACGATCGCCGATCGCCGATCGCCGATCCCCGATCGACCACCTCCTCATTGCGACCGGCGCGACGATGCTGGTGTGGCCAATCGTATGGCCATCTGCCTATCTTGCGGCGCCGGTGTTTCTCGGCTTCATCTTCCTGCTCGATCCCATCAATGCCCGCGCCGGTGATGAGTCACTGCTGCGCGACCTGCGCGGCGGCGCCAACGATCGTGCCATCAACCTCCTGATTGCCGGGTTCGTCTGCGGAGGGCTCTGGGAGTTCTGGAACTATTGGGCCCGCGCCAAATGGATCTACACGGTCCCGATCGTCGGGCACCTCAAGATTTTCGAGATGCCGGTCCTTGGGTACTTTGGTTTTCCCCCGTTTGCTCTTGAGTGTTTCACCATGTATATATTCGTCAGGCGGATCATTTGGTCTGGATCTCGACGCTCGATCGGGGTATAGAATGGCCCGCAATGGCTGCCATCCTAGAGCGCGAGATCAAGCTGGGCTTTCGCGACGCTGAAGAGGCCCGGCAGGCGATTCTGGCTACCGGGGCCACCCCGTTGCGCGGGAGGCGCCTGCAGGAAGATTGCCTGCTCGACACCCCCGACGATCAACTTCGCCGGCGCCGCTGCGTCCTTCGGGTGCGCATGGAATGCGGCAAGACGCTCCTCACTTTTAAAGGTCCTGTGCAAACCTCCCCAATGAAGCTCCGCGAGGAAATGGAGACGGTCGTGGGCGATGGTCTCCTCCTGCTGCGAGTGCTCGAAGAGCTGGGATTCCGCGTGTGGTTTCGCTACGAAAAGTACCGAGAGGAGTTCGCGCACGAGGACGTCACCATTGCCGTCGACGAAACGCCGGTAGGCACGTTCGTCGAAATTGAAGGCAGTGAGAGCGGCATCCATGCGATGGCCGCGGCCCTCGCCAGAAAGCCGGACGATTACGTGACCGATTCATACCGCGGCCTGTACGTGAAGCACTGCGAGGGTCTCGGTCTTCCACTCGCCGACATGTTGTTCGAGGAACCCTAACTGCCGGACACCGCTCTCATCCTGACCGCGGGCCTCGGCACACGGCTGCGGCCTCTTTCCTACGTACGCGCGAAACCCGCGGTCCCCGTTGCCGGCGAACCGCTCATCCGCCGCATTCTGCGCTACGCGCGCGGATACGGTGTGCATAACGCGGTACTCAACCTTCACTATCTCCCTGAATCAATCACCGCGCAGGTAGGTGATGGCACCGATCTCGGCATGCGCGTCCGATATTCGTTCGAGTCTCCCGTGCTCGGCTCGGCAGGCGGACCGCGAAAAGCGCTGGCGCTCCTGCCGGATGAAGATTTTTTCATCATCAACGGCGACACGCTCACAAACGTCGATTTAGGCGCGATTGCCGATCAGCACCACGAGACGGGCGCGCTGGTCACGATCGCCGTCATACCAAACCAGTGGCCTGAACGTTACGGCGGCCTGGTGGTCGATTCGATCGGACGATTCCATAGTGTGGTGCCGCGAGGGTCTTCGGTCAGGTCGTACCACGTCGTCGGCGTGCAGGTGGCTCATCCATCGGCGTTCGCCGGTCTCCCGCTGGACGAGCCGGCGGAGAGTATTTCCGGCATCTATCGATCGCTTGTCAAAAAGGACCTCGGAGCCGTGCGCGCGTTTCTCTGCCAGGCGGACTTCTGGGACGTCGGCACGCCCGCAGATTATTTCGCCGCCTCGCGGTCCATCGGAGAGCGCGAGGGCCGTCTTTTTCCCCATGTGGGAATGGGATCCGTGACCGACCCGACCGCATGCCTTATTGACACCATTCTCTGGGACCGGGTCGCCGTAGGCCCGGGGGCATCACTTGACCGCTGCATTCTCGCAGACGGCGTGAAGATTCCTGCTGGAGTCAGGCTCCAGAATTGCGTCATCATTCAAAGAGAGGGAGAGCTCGTCGTGAGCGACTTCCTATGAGCGGGGCGAGGGGGCCCCGCGGCTAATCAATGATGAATAACGATCGCCGCTCGCCAGCGCTGCAGGATACGCGCGCGCGCATCGACGAGTGCCTGCAACGCGCCCAACTGTCGGGGCCACAGGTGCGCGTCGTGCCGCTTACGGGAGATGCATCCACGCGGCAGTACTTTCGCATCCTGCGGCCCGACAACCCGTCGGTCGTGCTGGCGGTGTACGACGCGCCGTTCGCATTCGATGAGCTTCCGTTCGTCAACGTGTACCGTCTGTTCACGAGCATTCCGCTGCCGATTCCGGCAATCGCCGGGCACGCCGGCGATCTCGGCATCCTCATCCTGGAAGATCTCGGCGACGTCACCCTGCAGGCACACCTCGGCGTCACGGAGCCGATCGAGCACGACAGCCTCTACAAGCAGGCAGTTGAGCTCGTATTCCGGATGCAGCGCAAAGGCGCAGCGCTAGAGTCCGACGAGTTCCTTCCCTACCGCGTGGCGTTCGACCGCGACAAGCTCACATGGGAGCTGAACTTCTTCGTGAAGCACTTTCTCGAAGCCTACCGGGGCGTCCACATTTCCTCCGCCACGCGTGAGGCACTGGGCGAAGAGTGGCTGACCATAGCGGATGAACTTGCCGGAGAATCGCGGGTGCTTTGTCACCGCGATTATCACAGCCGGAATCTCATGCTCCACGAACGCCGGCTTTACATCATCGACTTTCAGGACGCTCGAATGGGGCCAGACACCTACGATCTGGCGTCGCTGCTGCGTGATTCGTACGTGGATCTGTCCGAGGACCGTGTCGACGAGCTGATTCGCGTCTTCCTGAAGCTCGGCGGCGCACCGCAAGCTACTGCTCAGGCATTCTCGGAATACCGGAGGCGTTTCGATCTGATGTCCCTGCAGCGCAATCTGAAGGCGCTCGGCACGTTCGGCCACCAGACGACGTCGCGTAACAATCCGGTTTACATCCAGTACATTCCGCGGACGCTCAGCTACGTGCGCGCAAACCTGGAGCGCTATCCGCGTTTTGCACGACTCCGCGAACTGCTGGGAACCACTCTGTAGGGCAGCAATGAAGCAGTTTGGTATTTCGACGCACCTGTACCACGAGCAGAAGCTCCAGCGAGCGCATCTGCTCGAGATTGCCGCGCAGGGCTTCGAAGCGGTCGAGATCTTCGCCACGCGCAGCCACGTTGACTACCACGATCAAGCCGCGATTCAGTCGCTGGGCGCCTGGCTGGCCGAATCGAAGATCACCCTGCATTCGGTCCATGCTCCCATCACGGATGTATTCGCGAACGGAAGAGCCCAGCGGATGTTCTCGACGGCCACGCGCGACGGCGAGGCCCGCAAGACAGCGATGCGAGAGATAGCGTTAGCCCTGAACATCGCTCGGACCATCCCATTCGATTTCCTAGTCGTGCACCTTGGCGTGCCGGACGCCCAGCACCCAGACGCGGAGGATAACAATCGAGACGCTGCGATCCGGAGCGTCGAGGAGATCCTCGCGCTCGCGGAACCGCTCGGCGTTCGGGTCGCGCTCGAAGTAATGGGAAACGACCTTTCGACCGCTCCGGCTCTCGTCGAGATGCTCGAGCGCACCTTCGAGGATGCGCGCATCGGCATCTGCATGGACGTGGGGCATGCCCATCTCCTCGGCGACACGGCCGAAGCGATTGAAACGACGTCTGAATACCTGATTACCACGCACATCCACGACAACCGCGGGCAGAGCGACGACCATCTCGTGCCGTTTCAAGGCAGCATCGACTGGCCCTCCGTCATCATGGCATTCGAGAAGATCGGGTACGATGGAGCGTTGATGTACGAGGTAAAGGCCGCAGAGAGCTCGAGAGCGGTGCTCGAGCGCGCGGCCAACGCCCGTAAGAGGCTGGAGAGCCTGATGGTGGATAGCTCTCAGCTCTCGCCCGACAGTTTCTTATGATCGCCCACATCGAGAACATCGCGAGACATGACGGCACACCGGTCACCATTCGCGGCTGGCTGCACAACCGTCGCTCCAGCGGAAAGATCCATTTTCTATCCGTGCGCGACGGCACCGGATTCATCCAGGCGATCGTGTCGAAGGCCGTCGTCGGCGATGACAAATTCAAACAGGCCGATCACCTTTCGCAGGAGACCGCGCTGGTCGTGAACGGGACCGTCCGGGCCGACAGCCGCGCGCCTGGCGGGTACGAGCTCGACGTCTCGGATTTCGAGATTGTGAGCGGCTCGACGGACTACCCCATCACGCCGAAAGAGCACGGGGTCGACTACCTGCTCGACAGGCGCCACCTGTGGATTCGCTCCGAGCGGCAGGCGGCGATCCTGCGCGTGCGGCACGAGGTCATTAGCGCGGTTCGCGATTTCTTCAACGAACGGGGATTCATTCTCGCCGACACGCCGATTTTCACCCCCGCGGCGTGCGAGGGCACGACGACGCTCTTTCCGGTCGACTACTTTGAGGATCAGAAGGTGTTCCTCACGCAGAGTGGACAGCTCTACGCCGAGGCGAATGCCATGGCGCTCGGCCGGGTCTACAACTTCGGACCGGTGTTCCGCGCGGAGAAATCAAAAACGCGCCGGCACCTCACCGAGTTCTGGATGGTCGAGCCGGAAATGGCGTACGCCACGTTGGACGACGTCATCGATCTTGCCGAAGGCCTGGTCGTCTCGGTCGTGTCGCGGGTGCTGGAAAAGCGTGGACGTGAGCTCAAAGTACTCGAACGCGACACGTCGAAGCTCGAGGCCGTGAAAGCGCCGTTCCCTCGCATCTCGTACGACGAAGCCGTCGCGCTGCTCAAGGAAAAGGGGCAGCCATTCGAATGGGGTGGTGACCTCGGCGGGACCGACGAGACGATTCTGTCGCAGCATTTCGACCGGCCCGTCGCCATCCACCGCTACCCCGCCGGCATCAAGCCTTTCTACATGGAACCGGATCCACAGCGGCCGGAGCTCGCGCTCTGTGTGGACGTGCTGGCGCCCGAAGGCATCGGCGAAATCATCGGCGGCAGCCAGCGCATCGCAAGCTACGATCTCTTGCTGCAGCGCATTAAGGATCACCACCTGCCACAGGAAGCGTTCGAGTGGTACCTGGACCTGCGCCGGTTTGGATCGGTTCCTCACGGCGGCTTCGGCATGGGCATCGAGCGCGTCGTCGGCTGGATTTGCGGCCTCGAGCACGTTCGCGAGGCTACTCCGTTCCCGCGCATGATGTACAGAGTCACACCGTAATGAAAATTGGTTTCGTCTCGCTCGGGTGCCCGAAGAATCTCGTCGATTCCGAGGTCATGATGGGGCTCTCCCAGGAGGGCGGCCATACTCTCACGTCCGATCCGGCGGACGCCGACGTGCTTGTCGTCAATACCTGCGCCTTCATCGATTCCGCCAAGGAAGAATCGGTGAACACCATTCTCGAGCTGGCGGAGTTCAAGAAACACGGCCACTGCAAGCGCCTGGTCGTCACCGGCTGTCTTGGCGAACGCTACCGTGACGAGCTGAAAGCGCAAATTCCCGAAATTGACGCCGTGCTTGGGACGGGAGACGTGCCCGAAATCGTGGGTGCGATCGAAGGGGCCAGCAAGGACAGGAAGATACCGCTGCGGCTCGTTCAGACCCAAAGCCCAGAGCCCAAAGCCCGAGGGCATGAGCTCCCCACCTATTTGTACGACGCCGACACTCCGCGCGTGTTCGCAACACCGCGGCATTTCGCTTACATAAAAGTTGCGGAGGGATGCGACTACAAATGCTCGTTCTGCATCATCCCAACGCTTCGGGGACACTATCGGAGCCGTCCAGTTGAGGCGATCGTCCGCGAAGCGCGGTCGCTGGCCGCGCGCGGGGTGCGCGAGGTGATTCTGATCTCGCAGGACACGACGTTTTACGGGCGCGATCTGGACGAGGGTGCGGCCTTGCCGCGGCTGCTGCGCGAGCTCAACGGCGTAGAGGGCATCGACTGGATTCGCCTCCTCTACCTTTACCCGACGACGATCAGCGATGAGATTCTCGACGCGATGGCAGAGTGCGAGAAGGTCTGCAAGTACATCGACCTCCCCCTGCAGCACGCAGCAGACGACGTGTTGCGCCGGATGAAACGACCTGGAACCGGGAAGAGTTACGAGAAGCTGCTCGACCGGATCCGCGAGCGCGTCCCGGGCGTCTCCTTGAGAACAACCCTCATCGTAGGATTCCCGGGCGAGACCGACGCCGAGTTTCAGCAGCTCTGCACGTTCGTTCGAGCCGTCGGGTTCGATCACGTCGGCGTGTTCACGTACTCGCACGAAGAAGGCACGACTGCCTACGATCTCGAGGACGACGTGCCTGCCGCGGTGAAGACGAAGCGCCGGAACAGGCTCATGGCCGAGCAAAAGCGTATCGTCGCTCGCGCGCAGAAGAAGAAGGTCGGCGCTCAAGTCCGGGTCATGGTCGACGGCCCCTCCCCCGAGCACGAGCTCGTATGGCGGGGGCGCCTGGCGGGCCAGGCGCCGGACATCGATCCGGTCGTCTATCTCACCGACGCGGACCCCGATTTTCTGCGACCGGGGTCGCTGTTGACGGCGGAAATCGTGGGGGCCCAAGACTACGACCTTGTGGCCAAGCCCTTGTGATAAACTTTCAGGTTCGTAAGAGCCTGCAAGACCTGAAGTGGGCAGTTGCCCACTTTTTGTTTTTGAGGGTGGTTTTACGCAGCTCATTGAGAGAATTCGCACCGTGGCCGAGCGGGTGGCCCGCTCCTACAACCTGGAAATCTTCGACGTGCAGTTCCGCCGCGAATCGGCGGGCTGGATGCTGCGGATTTTTGTCGACGTGGCCGGCAGTGGCGGCGAGCCGCCAGGGCCTGATGCATCGCCAACCATTCAGGATATCGAGCGGGTGAGCCGGGACGTGAGCGCGATCCTCGACGTCGAAGAGACGATTGATCATCGCTACACGCTCGAGGTTTCGTCGCCCGGCCTGGATCGCCCGCTGCGGACGCCGGCCGACTACCGGCGATTTGCAGGGAGGCTCGCGAAAATCGTGGTGTCGGAGCCCGTCGACGGTCAGGTCCATTTCGAAGGTCGCCTGGGTGGGTTCGAACGGGATGCGATCGTCATCGAAACGACGCCAGGCAAGCGACAACTGATTCCGCTGCCGCTCGTGAAGCGGGCGCGGCTGGAAGTGGAATTTTAACTGGCATGCGCCGGAGCGGCGCGGGGCATAGGAGCCCCCGCTAGCGCAGGCGCGATGCCGGGGGGTAGGGGTCCCCGGATCAAAAATGTCCAATCCGCTCATGCAAACGATCGAGGCGCTGGCCAAGGAGAAAGGCATCGAGGCCGACGTCGTCATCAGCGCCATCGAAGACGCCGTGCTGACCGCTTCGCGCAAGTACTACAAGACGAGCGAGAACCTCAAGACGCGCTTCAATCAGGATACCGGCCAGGTCGACCTCTTCGCCGTGAAGCAGATCGTGCGCGACGTCGCCAATCCGGCGACGGAAATCTCGCTGGAAGAAGCGCAGCAGCTCTATGGCGACGAAGCCGAAGTGGACATGGAGATCGAGTTTCCCAAGCCCACCGAAGTGCTCGGCCGCATCGCCGCACAGACGGCCAAGCAGGTGATCTTCCAGAAGGTCCGCGAGGCCGAGCGCGAGAATATCTTCGGTGAATACAGCCAGCGCATCGGCGAAGTCGTGAATGCCACGGTGAAGCGCTTCGAGAACGGCGACATGGTCGTGGAGCTCGGACGCATCGAAGCCAGCCTTCCACGCAAAGACCAGTCGCGCGCCGAGAGCTACGCTCCTGGTGAGCGCCTGCGCGCGGTCATCAAGGGCGTGAACCGCAGTACGAAGGGGCCGCAGATCATCCTGTCGCGCACGGATCCGGCGCTGCTGGTGAAACTGTTCGAGCAGGAAGTGCCGGAGATCTACGACGGGACGGTGCAGATTCGCGGCGCCGTTCGCGAGGCCGGCGACCGCGCGAAAGTCGCCGTGTACTCGCGCGAGCGCGACGTCGATCCGGTCGGCGCCTGCGTCGGCATGAAGGGCACCCGCGTGCAGGCAATCATCCGCGAGCTGCGCGGCGAAAAGATCGATATCGTCGAGTGGTCGGACGATCCGATCCAGCTGGTGACCAACGCGCTGAGTCCCGCCAAGGTGCAACGCGTGTCGATCGTGGACGACAAAGATCGCGTGGTCGAAGTCGTCGTCGAGGACAAGCAGTTGTCGCTCGCGATTGGTAAGAAGGGCCAGAACGTGCGGCTCGCCGCGAAGCTGACCGGATGGCGCATCGACATCAAGAGCGAAGAGGAGAAGCGGCGAGAAGTCGAAGCCCAGCTGGAGGGCTTCGTGCCAGCCGTGAGCGCTGACGAGCCGAGCGAAGAGGCAGACGCCTCAGAGCCCGCGGCACCAGACGAGGCGCCCGGTTTTTCCATTGCCGGCGTTGGCGACAAGACAATGAAGCGGTTGATTGCGGCGGGGTTTGATACCGCTGAGAAGATTGCGCTCTCTACGGTCGAGGCTCTGTCGGAAGTTCAGGGCATCGGCGCGAAAACGGCAGAGCGGATCCTCGCAGCGGCACGCGGTGAAAGTCCCGCGCCCGAGGCCGCAACCGCCAGCGACGGCGAAGTGCAGGGAGAATAATTTGGCCACTGTTCGTATTTACAGAGTCGCGGAGCTTCTCAACACCAGCAGCCAGGAAGTCCTGGCGCTGTTGAAGCGCGCGCACGGGATCGAGCTGAAGAGCGCGTCGAGCACGATCGAAGAGGTCGTCGCCCGCCAGTTCGTTGAACGCCTCGCGCGCGAGCGCAACATTACGCTGCCAGGCGGCGACATGTTCGCCGAAGGCCCGACCGCCAAGCCCGGAGCGAAAAAGCCGGCGCTGGCCGGCAAGAAGGCAGAACCGGCCAAGGCCACGGCACCGACGCTGGCGCCACCACGACTCGTGAAGACGGCCAAGCCGGCGCCAGCGGCTGCCGAGACGCCGGTCGAAGAGTGGCCGGTCGAGGACGCCGCGCCCAGCATCGAAGAGCCAGACGACGTACCCGTACCGATCGCAGAGGCCGAAGAACAGATCGAGGAGCCAGCGGCCGCTGTGCCGCCGGCACACGAGCCCGCTGCATCGGTTGCCGCTGCACCTGCAGCACCGGCACCGAAGGCTGCGGCGGTACCGGGCCGCATGGTACCGCCGAGTATCAGGCTGAGAATCGAAGAGCCGAATGCGCCAGGCACGTCGGCAGTGCCGGCCATGCCGACGCGTCCCGCGGCGCCTCGTCTTCGTCCGTCCGACAAAGTAGTGCCGTCGCGTCCGAGCGCGCCGCTGCCTGCGGCAACCGGGAACCTCGCGCGTCCGGGTGGCCCGGGCGGTGGGCCCGGTGGCGTCTCGACGCGCCCGGCTCCGCAGCGCCCGTCGTATCCACCGCCGATGCGGCCGAACATGCCGCCGGGCGGGCCGCGCCCGCTGCCGTCGCAGCCCGTGCGGCCGCCGCAAGGTGCGCCGGGCATGCGACCGCCTGGAGGCATGGGATACCAGCGCCCGGGAGCGCCGCGCTTCACGCCTCCCCCGATGCGCCCCTCCGTCGGACGTCGTCCCGACAGCGATCAGCGGCGCGACGTTCGCCCGCAAGCACCCGCCGCCGCAGCGCCGCCGCCGATCACCCGCACGGTGACATTCGTCGAAGGGATGACGGTCAAGGATCTGGCCGACAAACTCGAGCAGCGTGTGAAGGACGTGCTCAAGAAGCTGCTCGACAAGCGGATGATGATGACCATCAACAGCACCGTGGACACCGAGACCGCGTCGATGATCGCGCGCGAGTTCGGGGCCGAGGTGCAGCTCCGCACGTTCGAGCAGGACATGCTCGAAGTCGAAGCCGAAGACGTAAAACCGGAGGACACGGTCGCCCGCGCGCCGGTGGTGACGGTCATGGGGCACGTCGATCACGGCAAGACGACGCTGCTCGACACCATCCGCACCGCACGCGTGGCCGAGCGCGAGGCCGGCGGCATTACCCAGCACATCGGCGCGTATCACGTCACGACGGAAGCCGGACGGAGCATCGTCTTTCTCGACACGCCGGGCCACGAGGCGTTCACGCTGATGCGGGCTCGCGGCGCGAAAGTCACCGACGTTGTCGTCCTCGTCGTTGCGGCGGACGACGGCGTCATGCCGCAGACGCGCGAAGCGATCGATCATGCGAAGGCGGCGAACGTGCCGATCATCGTGGCGATCAACAAGATCGACAAACCGGGCTCCGATGCCGAGCGCGTCAAACGCGAGCTGGCCGATCTGAACCTCGTTCCCGAAGAATGGGGCGGGCAGACCGTCATGGTGCCGGTCTCGGCAAAGAAGAAGACCGGCC
>DATEEI010000077.1:0-5548 GCA_035281225.1 Vicinamibacterales bacterium | reverse complement strand
GGTGTCGCGACACCAGATCGAATAGGAGTCGAGCACCAGGGAAACGAATTCGTAGGGTGTGAGCCCGCTTTGGTACGCGAGCCTGACGATCCAGGAGGTGACGAGTTCGTCTAGCAGCAGAGGAAACTTGCCGATCCAGTGGGACATGAGGCGTCACAGAAGATCGTCTGCGATCTGTGCTCGCTTGGAGTACGGAATCCACCCGCAGGCTTTGATCAGATCCTTGGTGAGCTTCGGTTTGCTGTGGGTGATCGCGTATTCGCCCATCCTGGCAATCAGCTCCAGCATTCCGCCAATCGTGCCTTCGGCAGCTGAAACGATGAGCGATGCCAGTACGTCGCCGTCGAGCTCGGATGGCTCCGGCAATGGCAATCCATTTTCGATCGTGGCAAGTAAGTTCAGGGTGTCTTCCTGATCCGCGCTCCACTTTCGCAAGGGGAAAGGCTCGAAGCGGTTTGCGAACTGGGACTCATGGCTCAGTAGGGAGATGGCCTGCCGGGTCCCTGCCGCAGCAATAGGAACCCCTGCATGCTTGCTGACCATTCGAACGCGGTTCAGCACTTTGCGTTGGTCGCTGGATGTACCGACCGAGATCAGATTGAACTCGTCGATCAGAAGCAGAAGCACCTTGTAGGTGATCAATAATCGCAGCGCCTGATCGAAAAGCTTGAGCGGCTTGTCGTTCGGGTTGTGGGGAACACCGAATGCCTTAACGATGTTGACCAGAAACTCAGCCTCGTTCGCGTACGTTGGCGCACTGATCATTAAGGCAGGAATCTGGAGGGCCGCTCCTGCCTTCGCCATGGCAGGAAGCTGGAGCGGCGTTCCTGGCTTCGCCACGATGGGCGAATGCTTCAAGCAGAAATGAGTCAGCAGTGAACTCTTCCCGTTGTTGGACTCGCCGACGATGAGGGCGCAAGGCATGCGCTCGACCTTCGGATGATTCATCAGGTCGAGGAGCTTCTTCTCCGCAGCGGTCGCGACTGGATACGGAATCCAATGCTTCCGCTTGACGTATTCGATGCGCTTTTCAGGCGACAACGCGAGTGCGGCGCGTGCGCCATCGGAGAGATGCTTGAAAGGGCCGTCACTCATGGCAGCTCCTCGATCTGAAATATCTTTCGGACGCGCGGTGCTGGCGCGGGAGCAGCTACGCCTTCGGGCGCACTCACGGCAGCATCATCGCCCACTGACGGTGCAGCGGGCTTTGACTGCGAGCCGGGCAACGCATCGTCTTCCTTCTTGGACTTCTGCCGTCTCAGCTTCTTCTCGGCTTCTTGCCGCTGTACTTTGGTCTGCTTTTCTGCCGAAGACTCGATTTCCTTCAACTTGGTATGAGCCCTGAAGATCTCGCTCTCGTTCTTGGGATCTCGCCCCTCTTCCCTCAAGTATTTCTTCGCCGCCTTGAGTTCCCACACGCTGATAGGGGGGCGACTGAGATTCGCATACGGGATCTCCTCGTAGTCGCTGGTCCTCGGATTAAAGAAGTAGATCGGGCTAATCTGACGATCATCACGTGCGAAGTCCCACTTGCGTGACTTCCTTGGATTGGATGGTTCCTTTATGCCAACAAAGGGCCGAAGGGCATCGTCGAAGTATTTGACGTATTCGATTTTGACCCCGGTGGGTTGGATGGCGTGGTTGAAGCGTGGCAAGAAGTCCAGGTAGAGGCGACGGGGATCATCTACAAGCGGCGGCCACCCGATTCCGGGCTTGTCCTCAGTTCCCGTGATCGCCGCAGTTAACCTGCCAAGTGGCGTCTGGTTGTGAATGCCGGTGTGTTCGGTGCGGTGATAAATGACGCCGATTCGGTATGCCAGCCATCGCTCGAGTTCATCGAGCGTCATGATCGCGTTGCGTTCGGAATCGTATTCCTGTCTTTCCTCCGGGTTGGAGTAAGTGGTGCCAGCGACATCCTTGAGGATCGACGCCAACGTGCCCATCAATCGCTCGATATATCCACCAAATCGCGGCTTCTTCACTGGGCGCCAATTGAGGTCCATGCCATACGATTTGCAGACCCGACGCAAAATGTTTCCGCGGAACTCCTTCGCGTTATCTGCGTGAATCACCACCGGCTTCCCGAAGATCGGCCACTTCATCTCGATCCCGCGCTCTCGGAGCCAGTTGTCCTTCGGAAGAATCGCGTGTCGGATTGCTGATGACACCGATGCACTGGATGGCCCATCCAGCGATACGGCAAAGCCTGGCACTACTCTTGAGTACAGCTCGATGATGGCCGTTATCCAAGCTCTTCCGATTGGCTTCCGAGTTTCGGTGTCGACCACCATGACATTCAGTGGCGTGTGATCGATCTGGAATGTGTGATACGGAATCTCCGAGTCGGAAAACTCTCCTGGCGTCACTTCAAGTCGCAGACTCGCCTTCCGTCCTTTCAGGATCGCGATTCGGATGCCTGGCTCCAGCCGGTTCATCACGTTGCGAACCGTGTTCGGGTGGGGCTCGTCCAGTTTCAGCGCTTTGCATTTTTTGAGGACCTCGCTGCAGAACTTCACACCCGTGTATCGGACATGATTCTTGACGGTCTCTCGCGCCACGTAGACGACCACCTCGTCCAGAGTTGCTGGACTCTGTCCCTCCGGAAGGATGTCGAAGCCAAGGGAAGGCTCTTCTAGCTGCGTGCGGCGCAACATGGCGAGCGGAGAGTCCAGCACCTCCACGGCCGAGATTCGACGGTAGACCGTCGTGACCGACATATTGAGTGCCTTCGCCGCCTTCGTTACATCCTCCAGTGATCGGCCCGGCATGGCGGCGAGCTTCGAGATCTCGTCGTACTGTTCTTCGGCTTTAGTCCACTGCGTGTCGCTGACTCGCCTAACGTCGGGGCGACCGTGCTTACGTTGCTCTTCTGACGGTTGAAATGTCAGATCCCCGACCTTGATGAGTTCTGTCTTGTGGGTCTCAAGGTTGAGCCCAGCGAGTTCGTCCAAGCTCAGGATCTGCGTCACGCGGTAGTTCGTGTTGCGCGCCTGAACGATCGCACCGACCTTGACCTTTATCGTTGATCCCACGTCACCACCCCCTTCTCGCCTTCCGGATGTGAAGTCGGGCACTTCTCAACCACCTGCGTGACCACGGGTATTCCGGCCACGCATCCGCCGGGCCGAGAATCGTCTCGTAATCGATTGGCTTGAAGAGGTCGGCAGATATCCCTCCGTTGCAGATCAGGTGGTAGATCCGGCTGAGGTTCTGGGCTCGAGCACCGGGGCGACGTAGATCCAGTTCACTCAGTAGCTGCCGGAACGAGATCCCTGGCCGACCGCAGACGATGTCGGCTATGTCTGCTTGTTCGTGTGCAGGGAATTTGTGGTCCCTGTGGACCCTGAGGCGCCGAAGCGTTGCGAGATACGGAGTGCGGATCTCCGCGTCCGTGCAGATCCAGAACTTCCAGCCTTGGTCCTTCGCGAAGCCAGTTGCTACCCGGAACCTCTCCCGGAAAAGCGACCAATCGCTCTTGAGGATCACTCTCGGCTTGACCTCGACAAGCAGTGGGCGGCGCCCGACGTGATCCTGGAAGCGGATCAGTGCTTCGGGGGTGTACCGGGTCTTCCTCCCAGCAGCGTTGGTGTAGGGAATCTCGATTGTCTGGGTCTCAATCGACGCGATCGACCGCTGGTGGGACATCAGGGCGTAGAAGTCACGCTCCACTCCCCCTGTGAAGCCCAAGGACTCGCCCTTGGAGGAGTTGGCTTCCCCCGTGACGTGCAAGTGGTTCTTTTTTGGGGCTTTGGTCACCAAACCGGCCTCGTGAAACGTTATCAAAAAAGACTGTATAAAAAGAAACGTTATCAATATTTTTGTACGCCATTGCCATCTTGGCGTGTACGAACTGGCCGATTCTAGGGGTTTATTATCAACTTAGTCAGGGACTCACAGGCAGTTCGATTCCGCGCCCCGGCGAAGTGACGCTCGCGCACCGGGGCATCCTGTTCCTGGACGAGATCTGCGAGTTCGATCGCGCGGTTCTCGAAGTCCTGCGCGAGCCGCTCGAAACCGGGTGCATCACGATCTCCCGCGCGCTGCGCAAGGAAGACTTTCCTGCGCGTTTCCAGCTCGTGGCCGCGATGAATCCCTGTCCCTGCGGATTTCTGGGCGATCCTTCCGGGCGCTGTCGCTGCACGCCGGACCAGGTCATCCGGTATCGCGCGCGCCTCTCCGGCCCGCTGCTCGATCGCATCGACCTGCACCTGTTCGTGCCCAGAGTGGAGCGCGAGGTGCTGATCGGCCACGGCGGCCGCGCCGTTTCTGCCGAAACCAGCGCGAGCGTTCGAGCGCGCGTGATGCAGGCCGCCGATCGCCAGCGGGCGCGTGCGGCCAAGCCCAATGCACAACTCACGGCGAGGGAGCTCGAGCGCGACTGCGTCATCGACGAGCCCGCCCGACGACTGCTGGAGGCTGCCATGGCGCGCGTGGGCTTGTCGGCGCGCGCGTTGCATCGCGTGCTCAAGGTGTCACGCACGATCGCCGACCTCGCCGGCGCGCGCGAGTTGACGAGTGCACACGTGGCGGAGGCCTTGCGATTCAGGTCGCTCGATGTCGAACGCCGCTGAACTCGAAATCAGCCCCGGACTTCGTCCGGGCTACGGTTGCTGTCGCAACGGGCGGGCAGGGCCTGTGTCACCGGCCCCGCCCGCTCGCATGGAAAGGCTTACAGCTCGAACGTCTTCTTCAGTCCCACCACCACCTTGGGCTCGTCGTCCACACCGGCCACTTCCAGGTCGGTATCGATGAACTGCAAGGTCATCGTGAAGCCGCCGTCGATCGTCTTGGCCAGGCCGATGCTGTAGTCGATGTAGGAGTCCTCGTCGCCGGTGAAGCGCTCGATCTCGTCGCCGCTGTACCAGCCGACGTTCGACGTGAAGTTGAGCGAGTCGGTGATGGGCAGAGCCAAGGTGCCGAGCAGGTAACCAGCTTCTTCGGCGTCGCCGTCGCCGATGAAGAAGTTGGCTTCGTCGGCGTAGTAGTACTTGACCGCGACCGGCCCGAAGCTCAGGCCCACGTAGCCTTCGAACGTGTTGAGTTCGGCATCGGCTTCGTCCTCCTCGGTGTACCAGTAGTAGATGCCACCGATGTCGAAGCCCACCTCCCCGAACTTCTTGGTGAAGCCGCCGTAGAGGTCCATCTCGGTGCCGCCGCCGAAGCCGATGTTGGACGCCCAGGTGCCGGCGTAGAAACCCGAGTCGTGCGCGTAATCGAGGCCGCCTTGCACGGCCGCCCCTCCGCTCTGTCCGATGCCGCGGAACATGTACTCGCTGAATGCGCCGACGTTGCCGGTGGCGCCTGCGAATGCAGACGGCGCACCCGCGAGCAGCGCCGCGCCGAGCAGACCGCCCCCCAACACTTTCCTGTTGAACTTGATCGTCACCGATACCTCTCCTGAAGAGCCTGCGAAATGAGGAACAACGCGAGGGCCGTCCTCGTGCGGGCCGGCTTCCCCGCGACGTTCAAGGCAACAGGCGTGCCGCTGAGAGAAGTCATCTGCCATCAGGGACTTGCGAGGAATCGGCGCGGCGTGCCGATTAAAACG
>DATEEI010000076.1:0-87464 GCA_035281225.1 Vicinamibacterales bacterium | reverse complement strand
CGAAGCGCTGGGACTCGATCTCGAAATTCTCGCCGGCACCAGCGGCCTCGATCGGCGCATGACCAGCCCTTACGTACAGAAAACCGGCCTTGCGCTCGCGGGGTTCCACGAATACCTGCGCAGCGGCCGCGTGCTCGTCTTTGGCAACAGCGAGGTCAGATACCTCGAGAGTCTCGCTCCCGCAGACCGGACCGACACGATGCGGAAGGTGTGCGAGCGCGAGGATGTGCCCTGCATTCTCGTGACGGGCGGACTGCGCGTGTTCGGCGAGATGATCTTCGAAGCCGAGCGCTACGGTCTACCAGTTCTTCGGACCCAGATCCCCACGCCGATTGCCATCGCAAAGGTCACCGCCATTCTCGAGGACAGCTTCGTCGTTCGCGAGATGATGCATGGCGTGCTGCTCGATATCCTCGGCCTCGGTGTGTTGATGGTCGGAGAGAGCGGTATCGGCAAGAGCGAGTGCGCGCTTGACCTCGTGGTGCGGGGGCACAGGCTCGTGGCGGACGATACGGTCGAAGTGCGGCGTCGCGCGGAGACGATTCTCATCGGGACGTGCCCGGAGCTGACGCGGCATCACATGGAGATACGCGGGCTGGGTGTCATCAATATTCAGGATCTCTTCGGCATCGCGGCGACGCGCACCTCCAAGCGGATTGAGCTGGTCGTACAGCTCGAACGCTGGGAGCCGAGCCGCGACTACGACCGTCTCGGGCTCAGCGACGAGCGGTACCAGATTCTGAACCTGCCGCTCCCGCTCATCCGGATGCCGGTAGCGCCCGGTCGCAACGTGGCGATTCTCGTCGAGATCGCGGCGCGTAATCAGCTGTTACGCGGGCGCGGACATCACGCCGCGCGTGAGCTCGCCAACCGACTCGAGCATCAACTGCAGCTCGCGGGCCTAGACGAACTAGACGATGAATTCGAGATCGAGGAGCTGCCCGATACTGGAGAGGAGCCGTGAGCGCGCGCCCGAAACGTGCGCCCGGAGTAGGACAAGCCCGATTCATCGTGCTCACCGGTCTGTCGGGCTCGGGCAAGTCGCAGGCGATACGCGCGCTCGAGGATATCGGGTATTTCTGCGTCGATAACATTCCCACGACGCTGATGCCGACACTCGCCGAGCTCGTTCGGCGCGAAGGCATCTCGCGCGTGGCCATTGTGGTCGACATTCGCGAGAAGAACTTTCTCGCCGAGTTTTCGAAGAGTTACAAGAAGCTCCGCGCGATGAAAGGGTTGAACCCCGCGTTAATCTTCCTTGAGGCGACCCACGCGACGCTCGTCCGGCGCTTCAGCGAAACACGCCGCCCCCACCCCCTCGCGCCGGACTCCTCTGCCTCCGAGGGCATCAAGACCGAGCGCAAGCGGATGATCGGGATTCGATCGGTGGCCGATCACATCATCGATACCTCCGACCTGACGGTCCATCAGCTCAGGCAGGCATTTTCGACCTTTGCGTTCTCGGCTGGAGATCCCAAAGGGCAGAAGTCAAAGTTGGCAGTCACGCTCGTCAGTTTCGGGTTCAAGCACGGGATTCCGATGGACGCCGATTTGGTGTTCGACGTGCGGTTTCTACCAAACCCGCATTTCGTGCCGCGACTGCGCCCGAAAACAGGGCGCGATCGCGCAGTCGTCAAGTTCATGGAGGATAGTCCTGCCACCGGCGATCTGCTCGGGCGGCTGAACGACTTGTTGAAATTTCTGATTCCGCAGTATGTGTCGGAAGGAAAAAGCTACCTGACGATCGCTGTCGGTTGCACCGGCGGACGTCACCGTTCCGTGATGATTACCGAGGCACTACGGAAGACACTCAGCGGGATGCCCGAAGCGCGCGTCCGGGTTCACCACAGGGACATTACGCATGAGTAGAACCTGATAGGGGTGAGGGGTGAGGGGGATTTTGTGATTGGAGTGATCGTCGTCACGCACGGCCAGCTCGCGCACGAGCTCGTCAATGCCGCGCGCGCCATTGTCGGCGAGTTGCCGCAGTTCGTGGCCGTGTCCATCGGGTGGCACGACGACACCACGGCCGCCCGCGACGAGATCGCCCAGGCGATGGCGCGCGTGCAGGGGCCTGCGGGCGTGCTGATTCTGACGGACATGTTCGGCGGCACGCCGTCGAACCTCGGATTGACGTTTCTAGAGGCAAACCGCGTCGAGATCATAACCGGCGTGAATCTGCCGATGCTGATCAAGCTGGCGACCTTGCAGAGCTCGTCGGACCTGCTCGGCGTGGCGCGCGAGATGCGCGAGGTCGGGCGCAACGCCATCTGGGTCGCCTCCGACCTGTTGCACGCCGAAGTGAAGGCCTGAACACGCTGGTGGTGTCACGTTCTGCTACCGTCTCGAACCGCCTCGGGCTGCACGCCCGAGCGGCCGCGCGCTTTGTTCATCTGGCGTCGCGTTTTCAGTCTCAGATCTGGGTGACGCGGGGGTCGCAGAAGATGGATGGCAAGAGCATCATGGGCATTCTCCTGCTGGCCGCGGCCACGGGCACCGTACTGGCCGTGTCGGCAGAGGGTGAAGACGAGCAGGCCGCAATCGACGCGCTCTGCGGCTTCATCGAGCAGGGGTTCGGCGAGGACACGTGCAGCGCCTGAGCGGTATCGGTGTTTCCCCGGGAATCGGTGTCGGCCGCGCGGTCGTCGTCATCCAGCGTGCGCAGGTTCTCCGTTTCTCCATTGCGCCCTCACGCGTGCAGGCCGAAATCGCCAGGCTCGAGGCGGCGCGCCGCCGATCGGCGGACCAGCTCGACCGTATTCAAGGCCGCCTGCCTGGCAGAGACCTCGGCGGCCTATTCGAGGCGCAGCGGCTGATGCTCGACGATCCGATGTTGCTGCCGCGGGCAGGTTCGATCGTGCACGAACAGTTGGTCAACGCCGAGTGGGCACTCCATCAGGTGGTCGATCATCTTGGGGCGATCTTCGATGAAGTAGAGGATCCGTACCTCAGAGAGCGTAAAGGCGATCTTGCAGATGTCGTCGGCCGGTTGCGGATGAACTTGACACCTGGCGGCGCCGGATTCCGCGAGCTACTTGGCCAGTGCGAGGCTCCTTGTGTGCTCGTCGCAGACGACCTGGCACCGTCGGTGGCCGCGCAACTCGACTGGAACACGTTTGAGGCATTCATCACGAATGCGGGAAGCCGTACCTATCACACGGCGATCCTCGCGCGCTCCCTTCACGTGCCCGCCGTCGTCGGTCTGCACGACGCGACGGACAGAATCTCTCCCGGCATGCTGATTATGGTAGACGGCGAAGAAGGCACAGTCGTGCTGGAGCCGTCGCCGGAAGTGGTCCGCCAGATGGCGGAGACAGCGGTGGGGTCCGGCTTCAGCCGGGCGGGCAAGGTCCGGCTGAAACCGGACACAAGGATTCCTCTCCAGACCCTCGACGGGGTGACGATTCGCGTCGAGGCGAACGTCGATTTTCTCAGCGACACGTCGTGTGCGCGGGATCGGGGCGCCGAAGGCATCGGGCTGTTCCGTTCGGAGTTGCTGCTCGCGGATCGTCCGGCCGACGAGCTGACCGAAGCGCTCCAGTACGACGTCTACCGGCAGTTGCTCGAGGATATGGCGCCCGCGCCGGTGACCGTTCGCACGTTCGACATCGACGAAGATCAGCTTGCGAGCGGAGAGCAGCGGCGGGAGACGCTGTGGGTGAATGGGTACGACGTGCCGCGGAGCCGCCTGGGGCTCCGCTCGATCCGCCTCACGTTAAAGCGTCGCGAGTTGCTGCGCACGCAGCTGCGCGCCCTCGTCAGAGCCGCGAAGCACGGCGAGCTGCGCGTCATGTTTCCATTCGTGTCGGGGGTCGAGGAGCTTCGCGAGGCGCATCGCGTGCTCACAGAAGCGCGACAGGAGATCGAAGCGCGAGGCGAGATGCCCGGTCTCTTGCGCGTCGGCGTGATGATTGAGGTGCCGTCGGCTGCGTTGACGGCCGATCTCCTCGCTGCCGAGTGCGACTTTTTGACCATCGGCACCAACGACTTGATTCAATGCTCTCTTGCCGTGGATCGCACGGACGAGCGCGTGTCGCATCTCTACGAACCGCTGCATCCGGCGATCCTTCGTTTGATTCGGCACGTGCGGCGCGCGGCCGCCAAGGGCAAGGTGCCGCTATCTGTCTGCGGCGAGATGGCGTCGGATCCGGCGATGCTGGCGCTGCTCATTGGCATGGGTCTCGTGCAATTCAGCATGACGCCGGCGGCCATTCCGATGGCCCGCGACGTCATTCAGGAGCTGGACAGCCGCGACTTGCGCGGAATCGCCCTTCACGCCCTAAAATTGCAGAGCGCGCCCGAGATCGAGCAGTTTCTGGCGGATGCGGTGACAGTTGGGAGGATTCTTGAGCGTCACTAAAGTCGATAAGCCGTGGGGCCACGAGCTTCACTGGGCGAAAACGGAGCGGTATGTAGGTAAGGTGCTGCACGTCAAGGCGGGCCACGCGCTCAGCCTGCAGTACCACAACGTGAAGGACGAAACGATTTTTCTGTGGAAAGGAAAGTTGCTCTTCGAGATTCAGAAGGGCGATGCACTGGAAAAGCGTGAGATGCTGCCCGGCGAGAGCGTGCACATCATCCCGCACACCATCCATCGGATGACGGCGATCGAAGACAGCGACATCTTCGAGGTGTCAACGCCAGAGCTGGATGATGTGGTGCGGCTCGAAGATCGGTACGGGCGGATCGAATAGGGAAATTAGAAGAACTGAAAATCTGAAAGCTAGAAAACTAGAATCTGCAAGCTGAGATTTCAAGTTCCAAATTTCAGATTCCAGATTTCAGATTCTAGTTTTTAGAACGGAATATCGTCGTCCGTCAGCTCGACGGAGCCTCCGGCTGGTTCACCCTGGCTGAACTCGTCGGCCGCTGCACTGCGTCCGCCGCCTTCCGCCCGGGCGCCTTCGCTACGACCGCCGCCACCGCTGAGCAGCACGACGCGATCGCCGCGCACTTCGGTGGTGTACTTGTCGTTCCCGTCCTTATCTTTCCACTTCCGCGTCTGCAGCTTGCCCTCGACGTAGATCTGCTTGCCCTTTGTAAGGTAGTCCTGCAGCGACTCTGCGGTCTTGCCCCACAAGATCACGCGATGCCACTGCGTGTCTTCCTTCTTCTGCCCTTCGCGATCTTTGAACACCTCTGTCGTCGCGAGATTGAGGGTCGCCACAGCCGCGCCGCCGGGCGTGTACCGCAATTCGGCATCACGGCCAAGGTTGCCGACAAGAATCACTTTGTTCACACTGCCCATACTGTCTGCTCCGTGGACCGTCTGCCGTTTATCGTCTACCGTTCACCGTTCACCGTTTGCCGTTGGTCTGACCGTCAACAACGGTGAACGGTAAACGATAAACTACTTTTTGGCCGGTGTCTTCAAGGCTTCCAGCCGCTGCTTGGCGAGATTCGCCTGAGCGGTATCCGGATATTCTTTAATCACGGTCTCGTATGATTCCCTCGCGCGATCAGGTTCGCGGAGGTTCTCCAGGGCCCGGCCGCGTTTGTAGTACGCCTGAGGCACCGAAGCGGAGCGCGGATAGTTGGCAATGACCCGGTCGTAGGCCGTGACCGCATCGGCGTCTTTTTTGTCCGCCAGGAGCGACTCGCCCACGAACAGCTGTGCTTCGTGTGCCTGTGAGCTTTTCGGGAACGAGCTCAGGAAGCTCTGGAAGCCGATCACGGCCAGAGAATAATTGCCCGACATGTAGTCCGCAAACGAGCTTTGCCACGCACGTTGCGGGCTGCCGGGATTCATCGGTGTCGTTGACGTTCCGGCTGCCTGAGGCGGTGTCGCTCCTGGTATCGCGCCGTCCGACGTTGGTGGTGCGGTTTGCAACGATCCCGATTCCGGAATCGCCTGGCGCAGTGACTCGAGCTCCTGAAACACCGAACCGACACGGACGTTGGTCTCGTCAATTTTCTCGCGGACGATGCGAAGGTCGCCGGAGATGGTATCCATCTGTACCTTGCTGTCGGCGAAAGCCTTTCGCTCGAGAGACGCTTGATCGTCGAGCCGCGAGCTCACTTGCTTCAGCGCTTCGCCGAGGCCGTTCATGAGGGCCTGCAGCTGTTGTGTTTGCTCCTGCAGCATTCGCAGGTCCGCCATGAGCTGTTGATGCTCGCGATCCGCGGCAGCCGGCGTCGCGGGTGTCAGGCCGATGTATGCCAGCGCTACTGCCCACGCGAGGGCAACGCGCATCATCGTCAGTCGGATTCTCATCGCCACTCTCCTTACTTAGTCGCGGGGGCCCCTCCACCCCGCCCCGCGCCACTCGCAGCTTACTTCGCCGTAATTACGAAATGCGCCCGGCGGTTGCGGCCCCACGCGGACTCCTGGTGCGCCGGATCGAATGGGAATTCGCTGCCGTAACTGACCGTTCGCAGCCGGTTCGCATCGATGCCCAGGGACACGAGATACGTGCGGGCAGACGCCGCGCGCCGCTCGCCCAGCGCCAGATTGTACTCTGCCGTTCCGCGCTCGTCGCAGTGACCTTCGATGGTGACGACCCATGAGGCGTACTTCTTGAGTACGGCGGCGTTCGCCTGGAGGATGCCCCGCCCGGCATCGTTGACGTCGGAGCTGTCTAATTCGAAGAAAATCGGACGCAGCGGTGAATCACGGTTCAGATCGTCGAGCGATCGGCCGGCGACCGAATCGGCCGCCAGCGGTTCGGGCGGCATCGGCTCGCGCATCGGCGCCGGAGGATCGGCAGGGCGCGTCGCCGTTGCCGCCGGCGGGGGAGCAGGCGGCGTCGGCCGTGCGACTGGCGGCTGGCTCTTGCGGCACGCCGCTGCGCCAGCTAGAAGGAGAACGATCAGGATCAGCGTTGTCAGTTTCATAGTCCTCGTCTCGTGCGCAACTGAAGTTGCGCCCTACAGATGTTGCGGTTGCGCCAGACCGATGTACGGCCCGTAGGGCGCGACTTCAGTCGCGCCATTTATCGCGACCAGTTCGGAAACGTATTGTTGCCGGCGCGCGTAATCTGTCTCAAACCTTTGCCGTCGCGCGCGATCGTAAATATCTGCGCCTTACCCGCGCGCGTCGACATGAACGCAATGTGGCGGCCGTTCTCCGAAAACGACGGGCTCTCGTTGCTGCCCGATCCGTCGGTCAACCTTCTGATGTCTCCGGTCGCCACATCGTAGATCTTGATATCGTACCCGGGGCCTGTCTGACCCGCGTACGCGATCTCGTTGTATGGAGCGGGCGACCATGTCGCACGGTCGGCCCACGAGTCGTTGAATGTGAGCCGGCGGAGATTGAGACCGTCGCTGTCCATGAGCCAGATTTGCGGAGAGCCGGACCGGTCTGACGTAAACGCAATCTGCCCGCCTGTGGGAGACCATGTCGGCGTCGAATCTGCCGCGCTGTGCGTCGTCAGTCGTCGCACGCTAGACCCGTTGCTGTTCATCACATAGATCTCCGAGTTGCCGTCACGCTGAGACATGAAAGCAATGCGGCCGCCATCGGGGGAGTACACCGGCGTGAAGTTGCTCGTCTTCTCGTCCGTCAGGGTTTCGCGCGTGCCTTGATAGACGTTCGACACGAAGATCTGCGGATGGATCTTCATGTACGAGGTATACGCGATGCTCCGGCCGTCGGGCGACCACGAGGGCGCGATGTTCAATCGACGGTTGGCCGTCACACGCATCTGATTGGCGCCGTCGTAGTCGCTGACGTAAACCTCTTTGCCGTTCCGCGTTTCCACCGTATCCACCAGGCGCTCGTTGTCGCGGTCCGACACAAAGGTGAGCTTCGTTCGTGCCACCCCGGGCAGGCCGCTCTGGGTCTGATGAATATCGTCGGAGATCGTGTGGGCCGCGATTCGCGGGTTTCTGAGAGAGACGTTGTCGTAGACGCGGCCGAGCGCCACGCCCCGGCCCCGCACGCTGAACAACCGCATTTCGACCTGAAATGTATTGCCCGTCCGGCGCACGGATCCCTTAACGACCCCGTCGGCGCCGAGCTCACGCCAGCGATCGAATGCGATCGTGTCGGTCGTTGGCGTTTGCTCGATGGTCTTGTAGGTATCACGCGGAATCATGTCGAACTCGCGCTCGTACGCCAGATCGTTCCAGAGCACTTCGGAGATGACCCTCGCGGCATCCGCCGTTTCCTTGTCCGCGGTCAGCGCGATGAAGTCGGGCACCGCGTAATGCAGGGGCGCGCCGGTGTCGCCGGTAATGGCAACGCGAACGTCGGACGGCTGGCTGGAGGCTGACTCTTTCGGCGCTGGCGGGTTCTGCGCACCGACAAATACGAGGCCCGTCACGCACGCCGCGGTCATGAAAAAAGCCTGGAGTGAGTTCTTCATGCGTTATCTCAGCCCTCGTTCGTAGCGAAATTCCAGGTGAACGGTCAGGGTCGGTTCGGTAAAGGCCGCTGGTAGCGGCGCGAGGGTGCGGGTATTGACCACCGCGCGCTGCGAAGCCAGGTCGAGCGTCGGATTTCCGCTCGACGTCTCGAGCTCGATGTCCGTGAGCATCCCGTTCCGCTGGATCGTGTATTTCACGAACACGACACCGGTCGCTTGCTGCTGCCGAACCCAGTTTCTCTCCACGCGGTTGGTCATCTCCGTGATGTACTCGGGACAGCAGAAGTCGCCGACGCTCAGCCGGCTCCCGGTGCCGCCACCACCACCACTGGACAAACCGAAGCCTTCTCCCTTGGCGCCGGTCTCCACGCGCGCCGTGCCGGCCCGTGTCTCGGCGCCACGCCCTGCTGCCGTGCCCTTCGGATCTGTTGAGGCCGCCGCCGTTTTGCTTGGCGGCCGAGTTTTCTGTTTCGGATCCGGCAGCGTCATCGCTGGTTGAGGCTGCGGAGCGATCGGGATCGGCTTGGCAATCTCCGGAGCGGTTGACGGTAGCGCCGCCACGACTGGCGTTCCCCCAATCATCTGCGTCCCGCCCGTGCGAGGCCCCGGCGCCCCTCCGAGACTGATATTCATGACAACCCTGGGTTGCTGCGCCGGCGACGGCATCACGGACGGCAGTAGCGCCAGCACGCCCAGCACCGCGCCGTGCGCGCCCAGAGAGAGCAGGGCGGTCTGCCTGAGCCCGCCAGGCTCTCGCTTTCGACTCTGTAAAATGTCACTGACGACCGCTTCCATATTTTTGAGTGCGCTCGCTTCAGCGCGCTATCTTCGTGCTCCTGGCGTATCCAGCGCCACGAGTCCTATATTTTCGACGCCGCCGGCTTTCAGGCTGTCGATCACCTGAAGGAACTCCTGGGCGTTGGCGCCGGCATCCAATCGCAGAAACACGTTCTTGGTCTGTCGCGCGACCAGCGCCTGACGCGCACGTTCGCCAAGGACATCAATGGATACCAATTCTTCCTTGCCGAGCGGCCCGATCGAAACGCGCCTGTCCTTACGATACGACAACGGCAGTGTCACATAGAGAGGTTCCGCGCTGATCGCCGACCCGCTACGCGCCACCGGCAGTTTGATCTCCAGACCGCGTTGCATCATCGGTGCCGTCACCATGAAGATGATCAGCAGCACGAGCATTACGTCGACCAGCGGTACCACGTTGATTTCCGCGAGCGCGGTCGTCGTCCGGCGTGCCCGGCGCGAATGGCCGCCCTTTTCGTGGTCGAACGACTGAACTTTAGGCATCAGGTGAAGTTCCGCTCCACGATGTTGAGAAACTCGAGGGAGAAGTCGTCCATCTCCGACGCGAGCGCTTTCACCCGCTGTGTCAGCAGGTTATAGAAGTAGACCGCTGGAATCGCCGCCGCCAGGCCCGCTGCCGTGGCGATGAGCGCGTCGGCGATGCCGGGCGCCACCACGTCAAGACTCGTCGATCCCTGCGCGCCGATGCCTTGGAATGCTGCGATGATGCCGAGCACCGTTCCGAACAACCCGATGAATGGCGTCACGGCTGCGGTCGTCGCGAGAAACGTGATGTGCTTCTCCAGCTTATTGGTCTCCACGTTCGAGGCGCGCATCAGTGCGCGGTCGACTCCGGTCAACGACTTGAGTGTTGGACGACCTGCGGGCGCCGAAGGATTGTTCGCAGAATTTGCGGCGGCGCTCGGCTGGCGAAGTTGCAAATTCAGCTCGGCATAGCCGGCGAGGAAGATTCCCACCAGCGGGCTGTCGTTCAATGATTGGCAAACGGCCTGCACCTCGGAGAACTTCGAGCTTCGGCGAAAAATCTCCAGGAATCGGGTGCTCTGCGATTGAATCCGGTTGAACGTCCAGGCCTTGTAGAGAATGATTCCCCAAGACACGACGGAGAACAGGATCAGAAGGCCGAGAACGAATCCCGACACCGGGGACGTGAACGACTTTTTGATGAGATCGACCAGGCCGCCGCCGAGAGCAGGAGCTGAAGCAGTGGCGCCATCAGCCTGCATGGCGAGCAGGAATCCGAGCGTGCGCAAACAAGCCTCCGGGCAAAGTGCGCCGCTGGGACAGCGCGGAAGCGTCAGATTAGCACGCGCCCTGATAGCTGTCAAACATATGGTAGCATTGGAGTTCCCGTCCGCAGATGCTTCGTTTCCTACGTATTGAACATCTCGCCGTCATCGAGGCCATCCAGGTCGAATTCGAGCCCGGACTCAACGTGCTGACGGGGGAGACCGGGGCAGGGAAGTCCATGCTCGTCGAGGCAGTTGGTCTGCTGATCGGCGGCCGCGCGTCGGCCGATCTCATTCGCACCGGCGAATCACAAGCGACCGTGCAGGCGGAGTTCGACGTAGACGAGGTCAACGCAGCCGACCTAAAGGTCGGCCCTACGGTGAGGAGCGGCGGCCATATAAGGGACGGCGTCGCCAGCCCCGTCGTGATCGCGCGCCGCGAGATCACCTCACAAGGGCGCAGTCGAGCATTTGTCAACGACACGCTCGTGACGGCGGCGGCACTGAAAGATCAGATTTCACCGTTCGTCGAGCTACACGGCCAACACGAGCATCAAACGCTTCTCGACCCGCAGAGTCATCTGCTCATGCTCGACGAGTTTGCGGGACTCTCGGCCGAGCGTGAAGGCGTCGCGATTGCATTTCGAGAGTGGCGTCGGCTTCAATCAGAGCTCGACGCCTTTCAGATGGACGAACGTGAGAAAGCGGCGCGGCTCGACCTGTTGAAGTTTCAAGTCGGTGAGCTCGAGAAGGCCAATCCGCGCGCCGGGGAAGACGACGAGCTCGAGACATCGCGGCGCGTGCTCGGCAACGCCGAAAAACTGCAGCGGTTGTGCGGAGAGGCGTACAGCGCGCTCTACGACAGCGACGAAGCAGCGCTCGCACGTCTGGGCGCCGTGTGGAAGCGTGTGGGGGAACTGGCTGACGTGGATCCCGTATTTCGATCGCACCTCGACGCGCGGGACGCCATCAAGTCGCAGCTCGAGGACCTGGCGCTGACGCTACGCGCCTACGGCGACAACATCGACGCCTCGCCGGCGCGCCTGCAGGAAGTCGAAGACCGCCTTGCGCTGCTCGAACGCCTGAAGCGCAAATACGGCCCGACACTCGCCGATGTCATCGCGAATCGGGATGCACTCCACCGTCAGCTGGAGACGTTGCAACACTCCGATGAACGACGCGCCAGCCTCGACGTCGATACGCGGGCAGCAAAGGACGACTTTCTCACACGCGCGCGCGCGTTGTCGGCGAACCGGCGGAAGGCTTCAGCTACCTTCGGTCGGAAGCTGCAAGCGCTGCTCGGCGAGCTCGCGATGGGCCGCACGCAGTTCGAAATACGCTTCGAGGCCGATCCTCCTGAGTCCGCATGGACCGAACATGGCATCGATATCGCCGAGTGTTATCTATCCGCGAATGTCGGCGAAGACATGCGGCCGCTCGCGCGAATCGCGTCGGGCGGTGAGCTCTCGCGTGTGATGCTCGCGATTCGCACGCTCGCGGCCGCCGACGCGCCCGGCAAGACGCTCATCTTCGACGAGATCGATTCCGGCATTGGAGGACGCGTGGCCGCCGTAGTGGGCAGGAAGCTGCGTGGGGTAGGAGAGTCCTTTCAGGTGCTGTGCATCACACACCTGCCGCAGATTGCCGCCGCGGGGCACGCGCATTTTCATATTTCCAAGACAGTTGAAGGTGGCCGGACGCAGACGCGCGTGTCGCGCTTGAGCTCAGCGGAGCGCGTGGAGGAGCTCGCGCGTATGATTGGAGGAGCCGTGCCGACCGACGCCGCCCGCGGGGCGGCGCGCGAGCTGCTGGGCGAAAACGAAGCAAAGCCGAAAGGCGAAAGCGAAAGCCGGGATCGAGCGAAAGCGAAAACGCGCCCATGAAGTTTTACATCGAGACGTACGGCTGCCAGATGAACGTCCACGACTCCGAGCGCATGGCTGGGCTTATGGAGCAGGCGGGCTATGAGTGCACGTCCGATGAGGCCGAGGCCGACGTCGTGGTGATCAATACCTGCAGCGTGAGGGAGCGCGCCGAAGAAAAGCTCTACACGAGGCTTGGAGAAATCCGCCACGCGAGCGCCCGGAATGGGCGTGCGCCCATCGTGGCTGTCGGAGGCTGCGTCGCCCAGCAGGAAGCTGGCGCACTACTCAAGCGCTCGAACACGATCGACGTGATCGTCGGCACCCAGAGCCTGAAGCAGCTGCCGGCGCTCATCGGCCAGGCTCTGGCAGATGCCGATCACGCGCCTGCCCGCATCGATGTCAATGCCTACGAAGACGTGTCGTTCCCGCTGGGGGTCGCGCGGCGGCTCGATCCCTTGAAGGCCTACGTCACCATCATTGAAGGCTGCAACGAATTCTGCTCGTTCTGCGTGGTGCCGTACACCCGCGGGCACGAACGCATGCGCCCGAAGCGCGACATCGTGAACGAGGTGGTGCAGGCCGCGGCTGAGGGGCACAAAGAGATCCAGCTGCTGGGTCAGATTGTGAATCACTACCAGGCGCCGGATGATCCGGCCTGCGATTTTGCGGCGCTCATCGAGGCCGTCCACGAAGTCCCCGGCGTTGAGCGGATTCGTTTCGCGAGCCCGCATCCCCGGCATGTGCCGATGCGCCTGATCGAGGCGGTCCGCGATCTCCCAAAAGTCTGTAAGCACGTCCATCTTCCTGCTCAGTCGGGCTCAACTCGTGTGCTCGACGCGATGCGTCGGCGCTACTCGCGCGAAAGCTACCTCGATCTGGTCGCAACGCTGCGCGAGATGGTGCCCGGCATCACGCTCACCACGGACATCATCGTCGGCTTCCCAGGGGAAACGGACGCCGATTTTGAGCAGACGCTGAGCCTCACGAAGGCGGTCCGCTACGAGAGCATGTTCTCGTTCAAGTACTCGCCGCGGCCCAATACACTCGCTTTGAAGCGTTACGCTGACGACGTCAGCGATGCGGTCAAGACGAGTCGCATCGTCGCGCTTCAGGCGTTGCAGAAGGAGATTCAGCTCGAGCTCCACGCGGCCGCGGTCGGTTCGACCGTCGATGTGCTCGTCGATTCGGTGAGTCGGCGCCGCGACTGCGAGCTCTCCGGCCGGACGATGGGCAATACTGTCGTGAGCTTTGCGGGACCGGCGCAGTGGCTGGGGGAGACCATTCCCGTACGTGTGCTGGGCGCGGGGCCTTACAGCCTGACCGGGCGAGCCGTTGAACTTGACAGCATCGAACGCGAAGCCTAGCGTAGAGATTGCCGTGCAGATCGAAATGACAATCAAGGGGCTGATGGTGGATCCGGTCACCAACATGCCGATTATCCTGCTGCGCGACTCGGATGGGCAGAAGGTCCTGCCGATCTGGGTGGGCATTTACGAAGCGAATGCCATTGCGCTCCAAATCGAGAACGTCAGCACGCCTCGGCCGATGACACACGACCTTCTGAAGAACGTCATCAACGATCTCAAGGGCACCGTCAAAAAAATCGTGGTCTCCGACCTCAAGGACAACACGTTCTTCGCGCTCATCTACCTCGACGTCAGCGGCGAGACGGTTGCGATCGATGCCCGTCCCAGCGATGCCATTGCGCTGGCGCTTCGCGCGCGGGCGCCGATCTTCGTGGAGGAGTCGGTGATCGACAATGCGAAGCCCTTCGACCCAGGGGGCGATAAGCCCGATACCGAGCGTCTGCAGAAGTGGCTAGAGAATCTGGACGCCGATGAGCTGGGCAAGTACAAGATGTAGTAGCGACAATCAGTTCAGCCGCATGGTATAGCCTGCCTTATTCCTTGCTTTCACGGAATGCGATCCCTAGAATAAACCTCGCGTCGCCTCCATGATTGTTGCCATTGCCAATCAAAAAGGCGGAGTGGGTAAGACCACAACCGCCATCAATCTCGCCGCCGGGCTCGCGTTGCGCGGCAAGCCGACGCTCCTGATCGATCTCGATCCCCAAGCGAACAGCACGATGTCATTCCTGGATGTGAGCCAGGTTCAGCGCAGCGTGTACGACGCGATCGCCGAACCATCGGTAAGGATGGAAGACGTCATTCTGCAGTCGCCGGTCGAGAACCTCTGGGTGGCCCCGTCGCGAATCGCACTCGCCAAACTCGAAGCCAAGCTCATCGGCGAGATCGACGCCCACTTCCGGCTCAAAGACAAGCTCGAGCCCATCCGAAAGCTCTATCCCCAGATCGTGATTGACTGTCCTCCGACGTTGGGGCTGCTGACGGTGAACGCGCTCGTCGCGGCGACGCATCTGCTGATTCCGATTCAGTCCTCGTACTTCGCGCTGGAGGGTACGGACGACCTGCTCGAGACCATCGAAAAGGTCCGGCAGCGGCCGAACCCATCTCTGCAGATTCTCGGGGTGGTCATCACCATGCACGACAAGCGGACGTCGTTGGCCAAGGATATCCGCATGCAGATTAAGAAGGTGTTCGGTGGGAAAGTCTTCAAGACCGTCATCACCAAGAGCGTTCGCCTCGAAGAAAGCCCCGCGTACAAGGAATCGATTTTCACTTACGCGCCCGATTCCACCGGCGCGAGCGAGTATTACCGTCTCTGCGAGGAGGTCATTGACCGTGCCTAGGAGAGGGCTTCCCGAAACCGTCCGCATGCGGCATGACGAGCACTACGTCGAGGCGCTGGCCGCCTCCGCAGGAGCGCCTATCGGCCGCTTAGTCGCTATCGACCGCATCGATCCCAACCCAAATCAACCCCGCCAAGTGATGGGCGATCTGTCCGAGCTCATGGCGTCTGTCGCGGAAAAGGGCGTCATCGAGCCGCTCATCGTTCGGGCCCGCGGCGACCGATTCCAGATTATTGCCGGCGAGCGGCGCTACCAGGCGGCGGTCCAGATTGGGCTCCGCGAGTTACCGGTTGTCATCCGCGATGTCGACGACACCGAAGTCATCGAGCTCGCCCTGGTTGAGAACATCCAGCGGAAGGACCTGACGGCGTTTGAAGAGGCGGAAGCCCTCCACCATCTGGCCCAGCGCAGCTCGTACACGCATGAGGCGTTGGCCAGGAAGCTCGGAAAATCCCGAACATCAATCACTGAATCGCTCGCGCTAAACGCGATGCCCGAAGATATCAAGAATCTTTGTCGGCTGGCCGACATTTCCTCTAAATCATTGCTGCTACAGATAGTTAGGCAGCCTACGCCTCAGAAAATGACCGCGCTGGTCGAGAAAATCGCCAGCCAGGGAGGTGCGACTCGCGCAGAGGTTCGCCAGGACCTCGCGAAGCCGAAAGTGGGCCGTCCAAAGGCCTATGTCTTCAAGTACCGCCCTGAGAACAAGGCGTTCAATTTGAACCTCAAATTCCGCAAAGGGAACGTTCCGCGGCAGGAAATCATCGAAGCGCTCGAGGCCATTCTCGAAGAACTACGACACAGCTGAAGCGGTGCTCGCCTTTGGTCGGCCTCGATCGCGGTCCGGCTAAAGATAGACACTACGTACTCAGTCAAAGACCTCTGTGTTTTCTGTGCGCTCTATGGTGGATCGTGGCGCTCCGCGGGGGAGCGAGAGCGTGAGAGGTTCCCGAGGATCTTATGTCTAACCAACGGCAACCAGCGTCAGTTGGCGCCGTTGGTTAACATAAGATCCATTATAAGACTCATCGGAAATACCTCGAAAATCGGGCCTGTGGAAATCCCGCTAGGCTTTCCAGTTGAGTGTTTCGAAGGCCGGCTCCGGGACGCGGCTTTCCGCTGGCCGATGCGCAGGATGCCGCTCCACTTCGACCCCTTCCCGCTGGATCGACACCGAAAAGGCGAAGGGTTGGCCCGCTTCCAGGCCGAGGTCGGCAAAGGACACCGAGGCTTCCAGCATCTCCTCGGCAGCCGCCACAGGAGTCGCGGTGTCGATCGCCACCCAGGAGCCGTCTGAAGGGCCGCGAAGGGAGACGGCGCCACATTCCAGCACCAGCCGGCGATCGGCCGGCGTGGTGAAGTTAACACAGCACCGGACCCCCTCTTCGAGCGTATGCCGGGCCGAGACACCGAAGTCAAGGCGCAGATACAGGTGCTCGAGATCGAAGCCAAAGAACAGGTGGCGGAGAACAGGTGGCTTCTTCTCCCCTCCGGTCATGGCGCCGGAGGGAACGTCGGTCTTGATCACCCCGGCCGGCAGCCACTCGAAGTAGCTGCTGACCTGCCCGTCGAGCACCGGGGCCAGGAGACCGACCGGTGGGATGACCGATTGAGGCACGTGACTGGTGCTGATGTTGGTGACGAAGAGCTCGTCGGGGATCGCCTGGCCGAGCATTTGATACACGTTTCGCAGGTGCCGCCGGAACAGGTCATCGAACTCCAGATCGTGGTCCGAGGAATGGTCGTCGCCGTACCACCAGAACCAGTCGCTGCCTTCGGCAATCAGCAACTCCTGAAAGGCGCCTTCCCGGTCTTCGGAGGTCGCCGTCGGCGCGACGCGATCGAACATCTGGCGCGCATCCCGAAGCTGGCGCCAGCCCCGGAGATCGTCGCCATGGCCGATCCAGATGAAGAAGTTGCCATCGATCCAAGACCCGGGAAAGATGCCGGGCAGGGTCCGCGGCGAGCGGGCCGCCGCGTGGCTCATCGTGACCGTCCTCAACTCGGGATGTCCAGACAGCTTGCCGTAGAGCGCGCGAAGAAACGGCCGACCGCCCCCCTCGAAATGCTCCCACGCGTTCTCGCCGTCGAGGATGATCGAAATGGTCGCCTCTTCCCCGTCGGTCGCGGCGGAGAACCGGCGCCCGCCTTCGGCGAGGCGATTCACGAAATCCGAGGCGGCGTCCTGAGGGTCCCATCCCGCGTAGACGAATCCGATGAGGTCGGACAATGCGTGATCCCGAAACAGGCACCCGATGCGAGACCCGCCGGCCTGCACCGAATACGCCCGATAGAGGGCATCCGAAGTATCGAGGCGACCCTGCGCGTCCCGCCGGAACTCGTGTTCGATCGAACGCCCCAGAATGGCCTCGTCTGTCGCCATCCATTGGAAGCCGGCCTGTGCCGCGAGCTCGACGCTGGCATCTGACACCGACCCTTCGGAGGGCCACAGCCCAACCGGCTCGTGTCCGAACAGCCGCAGGTGGCACTGGCGCGCGCGCGCCAGCTGCGCCGCGGCATCCTCCGGCCGGCGAAAGGGCGGCCGTGGAACAGCCGCGGATGGGTCCGTTCGCAGGTAGATATCGGTGTCGCACAAGAGCGGCAGAATCGGGTGATAGAACGGTGACGTCGAGAGCTCGACCTGCCCACGTTCCGCCGCTGCCCGGTACTCCGGGATGACGCGCTGGAGGATTTCGAGCTCGACCTCACGCAGCTCGAGCTTGTCTTCCTCGGTGAAATCCTTCTGCTTCTGAATCAGCCGGGCGATTCGTGGATCGTTGTCGAGGTAGAACGGATCGACCCAGGCGAGCTTGTGCCAGACCTGCAGGTCGAGCAGGTCCGCCACCGCAAACGCTGCCGCGCGGTCCCGGTCCTGCAGCAGCTCGGCATAGCGCGGATAGAGATCGATCATGCGGCGCGGTACGTGGAAGAACTCCGAAAGGATGATGGCGCGCTCGTTGTCGGTCAGCGCCGCCGCCGGCTTGAGGCCCAGCTCGAGATGCCAGTCATGCGCGCGCTCGCCGGCGAATGCCTCGAGTTGCACCAGCAGTGACGGCACCAGGTTGAAGGTGAGCTGCACCTGCGGAAACTCCCGCATCAGCGCCACCATGCCGTAGTAATCCTTCAACGCGTGCATGCGGACCCAGGGCAGCACGTGCTCCCCTGTCGCCAGATCCTCGTAATAAGGCTGGTGCATGTGCCACAGAATCGCGACGTGTGTCATTGGTTAGTCGCGGGGGCCCTCCGCCCCGCTCCGAGCCGCTTGCTTGCGGGGCCCCATCGCCCCGCGCGGCTCGCGCCTCTGTGGTATCTTCCGCGAAGACCCTGATGCTCCGGATTCTCGACCGCTATGTGCTGCGCGAGCTCGTCGCGCCGTTTGCGTTTGCGCTGCTGCTGCTGACGTTCGCCCTCGAAATTCCGACCATCCTTCAACACGGTGAAACGCTGATTTCGGAGGGCGTCTCCTGGGGTGTGGTGGTGCGCGTGCTGGCGACGCTGCTGCCCTCTGCGCTCGGCATCACTATCCCGATGTCGCTGCTGGTCGGCATTCTCTATGCGTTGGGCCGGTTATCGGGCGATCGCGAGATCGTTGCCATGGAAGCGTGCGGTGTCAGCCTCGGCCGTTTGCTGCGTCCGCTGATCCTCTTTGCGCTGCTGGCGACGGCAGCCACGGCCTACGTCATGATTGTCATGCTGCCTGCCGCAAATCAAGCGTTCCGCGAGATCACCTTCAAGTTGATGGTGACCCGCGGGGAAAGCCGAATCAAGCCTCGCGTGTTCTACAGCGGCTTCCCCAATCTCGTCATCCGCGTTCGCGAGGTGATGCCAGGGGTCGGCTGGACCGATGTGATGGTCGCCGAGAGCAGCCAGCCTGCGGAACACAAATTATACCTGGCGAAACGCGGCCACATGCTGATCGACGAAGGCAAGCGTTCCGTCGCCCTGGTACTCGAGGACGGCACGCAGCACAGCGTCAATCCCCGCGAGCCTGACAAATACCTCTTTGCGACCTTCGACCGGACGATGCTGGTGATCGATCCGGAGACGGTGTTTCCGCGCGAAGGGCCGATGAAGGGCCTTTCGGAGATGACGATCGCCGAGCTCAAGGGCGAAATGGCGGCACTCCAAAAGCAAAACACCTACCCGCATAACCAGATCATGGCTTGGCAGAGAAAGTACTCGATTCCTGCCGCCTGTCTGGCGTTCATGCTGGTGGCGCTCGGGATGGGGGTCAGCAGCCGCCGCGATGGGCGCCTCGCAAGCTTTGTGCTGGGCATCGGCGTCGTGTTCGTCTACTGGGTGCTGATGTATATGTCGGAAGCGATTGCCAAGGCTGGGCTGCTCCCCTACTGGTTCGCCTGGCTGGCGATGTGGGTTCCGAATGCCGTCATCGCGGTGTGGGGTGCGGTCCTGATCGCGAGAAAACTGCGTGGGCCGGAGCGGTCAATCCAGTTGGTGCTGCCGGTCTTCAGGCGCGTTCCCCATGCCCCGGCCGCGCCGGCTCACGCGGGCGTCGTCCACCATACCCGTCCCGCGACGCGCATCGTCGTAGTCGTCAAACTGCCGCGAGTGGCGTTTCCGCACCCCAGCATTCTCGACTGGTATGTACTGAAGCAGGCACTCTGGGTATCGGCACTGTCTGCCGTGGCGCTGCTCGCGCTGTTCTACATCGCGACCTTTATCGACCTGTCCGATCACCTGTTCAAAGGGAGGACGACCGCCGTCACGGTGTTGTCCTACCTGTGGTTCGCATCACCGCAGTTTCTCTACTACCTCGTTCCTCTTGCGGTGTTGATGGGGGCGCTCGTGACGATCGGTGCGCTCACCAAGAACAGCGAGCTCGTGGTGATGAAAGCATGCGGGATCAGCCTCTATCGGGCCGCCGCTCCCCTGGTGATTCTCGCGCTCATCGGCAGCACGTTGTTGATCGGGCTCGAAGAGCGGCTGCTGGCGTACTCGAACCGCCACGCGGAGGCGATCAACAACGAGATTCGCGGACGCTTGCCGATGACGCAGAGCCTGGACCGACGGTGGGTGGCGGCCACGAACGGGAAGATCTATCAGTATTTGTATTTTGAACCTGGCAGCAACCGTTTGAATGGTTTATCCATTTACGAGTTTGGGGAGGATCCCTCAACGCTCACCCGTCGCCGGTATTTCGATGTCGTGCAGTTCAGGGGCGATCGCGAGGCACGAGGCCAGGTACAGTGGCAGGGCGGCACAGGATGGCAGTGGGAGTTCAACCCTAAGAAGTTCACCGCGTTCACCAACTATCCAGTCGTCATGGAAGGTCCGGGATATTTCGCATCGGACCGGCCCGATGCCGAGCACATGTCATACGGTCAACTCAGCGATTACGTCACGGCCCTCGAGGCCGGCGGCTTCAACGTCGTGCCGTATGTCGTCTCGCTGCACCGCAAGCTCGCGTTCCCGTTCGTCACGCTCATCATGGCGCTCATCGCCGTGCCGTTCGCGGTCAGCACCGGTAAGCACGGTGCGATGTACGGCGTAGGCGCCGGCATCGTGCTCGCCATTCTCTACTGGACGGCGATTAGTGTGTTTGGCGCAATCGGCGCCGGCGGACTCATGGCGCCCGCGTTGGCCGCCTGGGCACCGAATATCCTCTTTGGCTGCGCCGCGCTGTACCTCTTGCTGACGGTGCGCACCTAGACTGGTCCGCTGAAGCCGGACCCTACGTACTCTGTGATCTCTGTGGTTGTCGTGGAGATCCCGTCAGCGCTCGACACGAAGATTCTCGATGCTGAAGCTTCCAGTAGTGCCCGGGAGCGTGTTCGTCGTGTCCGCGACGAACAGCACTGTGTCGACCATGGCTGGATCGAACGCGGCGCCTGTTGGGCCGACGGGCACCAGTTCCTCGAACGGGATGATGACGTCTCGAGGAGCGGTATCGAGATAAATCGATCGCTGCCATCGATCGCCCGAACGGGGGCGGCGGGTTTGAATGGAGATGCGCATCGGCTTCGAGGCGCGCGCGCGAAAGGCCAGCCGCGTGCGGTTCGTCAGCCCATTGCCGACCGAGATGACCATCGCGGAATACTGTCCCGCGCGGTCGCCGGCGGCGAGGCTGTAAGCGAACTCCGCGGGTCCGTCCGGTGGCCTCGCTTGCGAAACCTGCCCCGCAGACTCGGCATCCTTCTCGACGTGCCACGGTCCACCCTGGATGCCCCACCCGTCTGTCGAAGCAGCCAGAGTAACGGCAGGTGCCACTCCCCATCCTGCCGGTCGAACGTAGATCGGGTTACTGACGATCCACGGTACCGGCGGTTGACCCGGCGCATGGGAGAGGTAAATTTCGACACGATAGGTTCCGGCGCCCGATAGTGACTCGAACCTCAACTCCGGCAATGGATGCTGGGTGAGGACGCGTCCGTCCTTGCGAAGTACGATCACGCCTCCGGTGCCGTTCGAACGCGCCACAAAGGACACCGGCCCCGCAGCCTCCAGCCTGTCGCCTTGTCTGGCTCTCAGGTTGCCGGCCGTCGCCGAAAACTCGAACGCGGCCGGTGATGCAACGGCGTCGATGGCTGAATACACACGCCCGGACTTCAGCGCTCCGACAATAGTTGCGGCCGCCGCGGCGGCATCTTGTGGCGGTGCAGCGGAGCTATCGATGGCGACGCGAACTGCAAACGTGCGGAACGACGCCTCATACGACGGAATTCTGAGGAATCCTCGTCCGCGAGATCCATCGGCGTCTTCGTCCAGTCCTCCCGTTCGCGCGTGCGCGTCGGCGCCCGTCAGCGCGACGATGGGCCGACGGCGCGTCAGGTCGTCCCAGCGAGCGAGCGTGACGTCGGGACGATCGAGAAGCGATCCGAGAACTTCTACTGGGCGAAAGGGATACTGCACGAGCGCACGCGCAAGGTGCCACGGTTGCTCATCGCGCCATTCGGAATCCGTGTTCAGCCATTCCATCGCATCGAAGGGCGCATCCCAGTCGTGCCACTGCAGGCTTGACTTGGGCGAATGCGGATGGGCGACGACCCCGAATCCACCGAGCCGCCGCACGTCTTCCATAACATCGCGCGGGTCGCCGCGGAGCGGATAGGGCGTCTGTGGCAACCCAATCGCGATGTAGTGGCCCTTCGCGGTACTGAGCTCGACGGCGTCCATCACAAGAACGCCCGATCGATACTGCGGTGGGTCGGGCACGCGGGTGCCGTCTCCATGGTCGGTCAGAATGATGAACTGCAACCCGGCCCGCGCGGCTGCGGCCGCTACCTCGTCGGGTGACCCGGATCCATCAGAGCGGTTGGTGTGAATGTGAAGTGCGCCGGCAGCACTCAGAGCTTGCTCAGGCAGTCGCGACAGCGCAACCGGACGCGCGGGTAACGGCAACAGCAGAAAAAGAAAAGCGGCGGCCAGGACGGCCGCCGCTGTGAACGAAACGTACTGGAAGCTGGCAGCTGACAGCTGGAAGCTCCTAGAGCCCCGCCGCCTTGCGAAGGGCGTCGGCCCGGTCTGTCTTCTCCCAGGTGAAGCCGTCTTCGGTTCGGCCGAAGTGACCGAAGGCTGCCGTCTTCTTGTAGATGGGCCGCCGCAGATTGAGATCGTCGATGATGCCTTTCGGCGTCAGCTTGAAGTGAGCGCGCACGAGCTCGGTCATCTTCGTATCGGCGATCTTGCCGCTGCCGAACGTTTCCACCATCACCGAGACGGGATCGGCGACGCCGATGGCATAGGCAAGCTGCACCTGCAGCTTTTCAGCAAACCCCGCCGCTACGCAGTTCTTGGCGATGTATCGCGCCATGTAGCAGGCCGAGCGGTCTACCTTCGTGGGATCTTTACCCGAGAACGCGCCGCCGCCGTGCGGAGCTGCGCCGCCGTAGGTGTCGACGATGATCTTGCGTCCCGTCACGCCGGCGTCGCCGTGCGGCCCGCCGACGACGAAACGGCCGGTCGGGTTCACGTAGATCTTGGTGTTCTTGTCCATCAGTTCGGCGGGCACGACCCGGTTGATGATCTTCTCGACGAAGTCGCCGCGCATCGTCTCGTTGGTGACGTCTTCCCTGTGCTGGCTCGAGACGACGATCGCATCGACCCGGATCGGCTTGCGGCCCTCGTACTCCACCGTGACCTGCGATTTACCGTCGGGACGGAGGTAATCGAGCACGCCGTCACGCCGCGCGCACGACAGCCCTTTCGCGAGCTTGTGCGCCAGCATGATCGGCAACGGCATGAGCTCTTCGGTCTCAACGCAGGCGTAGCCGAACATGAGGCCCTGGTCGCCGGCGCCGCCCGTATCCACGCCCATGCTGATGTCAGGCGACTGTTTGTGAATCGAGGACAGCACCGCGCACGTCTCCGCGTCGAAGCCGTACTTGGCGCGTGTGTAGCCGATGTCGGTAATGGTCGCGCGGGCCACTTCCTGAAAATCGACGATCGCGTTGGTCGTGATTTCGCCCGCCATGACGACCAGGCCGGTGGTGACGAGCGTCTCACATGCGACGCGGCTTTTCGGGTCCTGCGCCAGAATGGCGTCGAGGACCGAGTCTGAAATCTGATCGGCGATCTTGTCGGGATGTCCTTCGGTTACGGACTCCGACGTAAACAGATGGCGGCCGTCGAGGCTCATTACGTTGCGCTCCTTGTGGATGGTACCGTTTGCCGTTTCCCGTTCATCGTTTACCGTTCGCCGTTTACCGACGACAACGGCAAACGGTAGACGGTGAACGGTAAACGTGCTCAGCGATCCGTGAATTCTATCATGCGCGGGGGTGGAACCGGTCATAGACCGCCCGTAGGCGCGCCTCGAGCACGTGCGTATAGATCTGTGTCGTCGATAGATCTGCGTGGCCAAGCATCATCTGAATCGATCGCAGGTCGGCGCCGTGCTCCAATAAATGTGTGGCAAACGAGTGCCGCAACACGTGCGGGCTCAAGGTGCGCGGCAGGCCGGCCTTGAGGCCGTACCCTTTCAGAATCTTCCAGAAGCCGACGCGCGACAGGCTGCCGCCCCGCTTCGCGTTGACGAACAACCACGGCGACGCGCGCTTGCCGACGAGTGCCGGGCGGCCCTGCTGAATGTATTTGGTCAGCCACTCCACGGCCTGGTCGCCGATCGGGACGATGCGCTGCTTGTGTCCCTTTCCGGTACAGGAGAGGTACCCTGACTCGAGATTCAGATCGCTCGCGCGCAGGTGAATGAGCTCGGACACCCGCATGCCGGTGGCGTAAAGGACTTCGATCAGGGCGCGATCGCGAAGCCCACGCGGTGTGCCGGCATCAGGTTGCTGGATGAGGCGCTCGACTTCTTCGACGCCGAGAAATTTCGGCAACGCAGGCCATGCTCGCGGTGCCTGCAGGTCGTCTGCCGGGTTCTCGCTCATGTGCTGGGTGAGCACGGCGAAGCGATAGAAACCTCGAACGGAGGCCACCATGCGCGCGACGGAGCGCGGAGAGAGCCCCTCGCTCATGAGCACATCCACGAAGCCCTCGAGATCGTGACGATCGAGACGTTGAACGGGTTTCTCGAGCCCCGCCGCGAACTCTCCAAGGCGTTGGAGATCGCGACTGTAGCTCTCGAGCGTGTGATCGGCGAGCCGGCGCTCGACTCTCAGGTGTATCAGATACGCATCGATGAGATCGTGGACGGTTGACACTGTCGAAAGCTGAGAGTAGCATCCGGCCCTTCCTTGCGCTAAGGTTTCTTCATACGTGATGTCCCATCGTTCGAAATATCAGCAGCTCCCGACAGAAGCCATCAATCCTGCGACGCTCGGCATTGACAAGGCATCGTCTGCCGACATCATCGAGCTCATGCTCAGTGATGATCGCAAGATGCTGGCCGCCGTTCAGCGGGAGAAGCCCCGCATCGCGATCGGCGCCGACATCATCGTCGAGGCGCTTCGGAGAAGCGGCCGGGTGATTTTCGTGGGCGCCGGCACCAGCGGCCGCCTCGGCGTCGTCGAATCGGCCGAGATGCCGACGACGTTCGGGACCGATCCTGATTCGATTCAGGCGGTGATGGCCGGAGGAAAGGATGCGTTCCTCCACACCAAGGAAGGCGCCGAAGACAGCTACGAAGATGGCGCGCGTGCGATTACGCGGCTCAAGCCGACGAAGAAAGATGTGGTCGTCGGCGTGTCGGCGAGCGGGATGACGCCGTACGTGAGAGGCGGGCTGACACGCGCGCGAAAGGCGGGCTCGAAGATTATTTTCGTGACGTGCGATCCCCGGACGGAGCTGCAGACGTTTGTCGACCTCACGATCGCACCGGCGGTGGGCCCCGAAGTCATCGCGGGCTCGACACGACTGAAGGCCGGCACGGCCACCAAGCTCGTGCTGAACATGCTGACCACGGCGGCCATGGTGCGGATTGGAAAGACGTACGGCAACCTGATGGTCGATCTGCACACCAGCTCCGAAAAGGCGCGCGACCGCGCGCGGCGCATCATCTCAACGGTCACGGGGCTCGACAGCGATCAGGCGGACAAGCTGCTCCAGAAAGCCAAATGGAACGTGAAGGCCGCGATCGTGATGCAGAAAACGAAGGGCGGCTACGTGCAGGCCACGGCACGTTTGCGCAAAGCGCATGATTCGGTGCGCGAGGCCATCGGCGAGGACATCGAACCCCGTCTGCGTGAGCTGCTGCACTTGAATCGACCCGATACCAGCAACACGTAGTACATTCGCCAGGGTGCCGAGAGCTGCGTTCCTCCTTGCCTTGGCGGTGCTTTTCGGCGTAGGCCGCCACGGTCCGGCTAAAGCCGGACCCTACGTACCTATACCAAGCCCTATGGCCGTAGGGTCCGGCTTTAGCCGGACGTCGATCGCACAAACCCAGCCCTCCGAAGTGCGCGCCATGTGGGTGCAGCGTGCAAGCCTTACGTCGCCTGCCAAGGTTCTCAGCGTCGTGGAGACCGCCAAGGAATCGGGGTTCAACACGCTGATCGTGCAAGTACGTGGGCGCGGCGATGCGTACTACACCAGCCGGCATGAGCCGCGTCCTGCTGCCCTTTCTTCGCAACCCGCGTCGTTCGATCCACTCGACCTCATGCTTGCCACCGCTCATCGCGCGGGGTTGAACGTGCACGCGTGGATCAACGTCAACCTGGTGTCAGATGCGGAGCCGCCGCTGGCTCGCCGCCACCTCGTTCACGCGCACCCGGAATGGCTGATGGTGCCGCGGCCGCTCGCGGTCGAGCTGGCGCGCATGAACCCGCGGAATCCTGCGTACCTGCGGCGATTGTCGGAGTACGCGAAGGCGCGAAGCGATCGCGTGGAGGGGGTCTTCCTCTCGCCGGTTCACAAGGGTTCGGTCGAGCACACGGCGAAGGTGATTGGCGATATCGCGTCCCGCTACGAGATTGACGGCATCCACTTGGACTACATCCGGTTCCCCAACGACGAGTTCGACTACAGCGAAGAAACACTCGAACAATTTCGATCCGAGGTCTTGTCGAACGTGTCGGGTGCTGAGCGCCGTGAGTATTCACAGCGCGCACGCGGGCGTCCGCTGTTCTATACGGAGATGTTTCCGCAAAGGTGGCAGGAGTTTCGTCGCGCCCGGCTGACCGCGCTTCTTACAAGAATTCGAGCGACCGTCAAGGCGCGTCGCCCGCTGGCGATTTTGAGCGCTGCGGTGTTTCCGGACGCGACCGATGCCACCAATCGGCGTTTTCAGGATTGGGGCGCCTGGCTGCACGCCGGGCTGTTGGACGCCGTCTGCCCGATGACCTACACCACCGATCCCGCGCTCTTTCGCGCGCAGATCGCCAACGTCGAACAACTCGCGGGCGAACGATCCGTCTGGGCCGGCATCGGCGCGTATCAACTCTCGGCGTCAGCAACGGTTGACAACATCCGAGCCGCACGTCAGCTGGGCGCCGAGGGCATCGTTCTGTTTTCGTACGACAATCTGAGCAGCACCTACGTTGAGACTGTCGCGAATGCCGCGTTTCGCTAAAGCCGCGGAGATCGTTCAGCGTGGCCACGAGGCGCGTGCCTATCCGGCCGCCGTTGTGGAAACAGGAACGCGCGAAGGCGTGGCGTGGCAGCAGGCGTTCGGAACGCTCGATTACGACGAGGAGTCCCCGGCTACACAGCAGGATACGATCTTCGATCTCGCTTCGCTGACGAAAGTGATCGCCACGACGAGCCTTGCGATGCAGCTGATCGAGCAGGGCACGCTTGCGTTGAGCGATCGCATTGCAGACTGCATTTCCGACTGGCGAGGTCGCGATCGAGAGGATGTGACGCTACGGTCGCTGTTGACGCACAGCTCAGGGCTGACGGCGTGGCTGCCTTTCTATCGAGACTACAGCGGACGGACCGATTTTCAACACGCCATCTGCTCGCTGCCGCTCGAGTATGGTCCGGAGACGCAGTCGATCTACAGCGATCTCGGCTTCATTCTGCTCGGGTTCATCATCGAAGACGCGGGAGGACAGCCGTTCGAACGGCAGGCTGGCGAACTGATGAAGCAGCTGACGAGCGAGCCTCTGCTCTTCAATCCCCCGCCGGCGCTGCGCCCACGCATTGCTCCGACCGAACACGACCCATGGCGCGGCAGACGGCTGATCGGAGAAGTGCACGATGAAAACTGCTGGGCCCTCGGTGGCGCCGCCGGTCACGCGGGCCTGTTTGGAACGGCGAGTGCTGTCGGCGGGTTTGCGCGCACGGTGCTCGCCGCCCTCGACAGCGGTGACGCGCGGCTTGCCTCGGCGGCTACGCTGCGCACCTTCGTGACTCGGGCCGGCGCGGCTTCGGGCTCGCGCGCGCTCGGATGGGACACCATGCTGCCCACATCTTCGTGCGGCACGAAAATGTCCGCTTCGGCTTTCGGTCATACCGGATTTACCGGCACGACGCTGTGGATCGATCCGGAGCGCGGTGTCTACGTCGTGTTCCTTACCAACCGCGTCAACCCTTCGCGCGAAAACACGGCCATTCATCAGATATGGCCGGCGCTGCACGACGCGGTGATGGAGGCGTGGAACCTGCCGTAGGTGCGACGGGTGCGATAGGTGCGGGGATGCGTAAGGTGCGATTGGTGCGTCAGCGCGAAGGGGGACCGCCGCGGAATGCGCCGCCACGTGGATCGCTGCGGAAGTCACCACCTCGTCCGTCGCTGCCACGTCCATCGCCACCACGCCCGTCACCACCGCGGCCATCACCACGTGCGCCGCTGCCGCGGCTACCAGCACCGCCTCGCCCGCCGGCGCCGCCACCAGCCTGGGTCGTCTGCTCCATGCCGACGAACTGCCATTCGTTATAGCGGGTCTTGCCATTGAAGACGCGGATGGACTGCGCCGTATTCTTGCTCGCGACGCCGACGATGCCGCCGGTGGGTTTGGTGCCAAGAGAGCTGCCGACTGAGCCAGCGGCAGCGGCGGCGGGGCTGGCGCCACGCGAGCTCGTCCCTTCGTTGTTCAGATACAGCAACTGAAATTCGCCATCTTCGTTCGGCGACAACGGGTCCTTGAATTTCTTGCGGAGCATCCGCTGTTCGATCAGCACATCGAGGCTCGCGGGCGACGCGTTCGCAAACTTGCGCTGATACTGATTGATCGCGCGTGCGTACTGATTTCCGCGGAAGATCAGCTCTTCCTCTTTTTCCCGGCGTATCATGTGCGACCAGGCGGGCAAGGCGGCGGTGAGAAGAATCATCATCACCGAGATGGCCACCAGCAGTCCGGCCATCGCGTAGCCGCGACTTCTGCTTGCCTTGGCCGCTAAATTCATGGGAATATGGTAGTTAGGCACTGATTCTTTTCGAATGTCATCCATCATAACAGGACGGGATCGTTCCAGAAAACTGGATGTGTGGGCCTTGGCTGCCAGCCTGGGGATTCTGACGATTGCCTGCGACAAGATGCCGCTCCTGGCGCCGTCGGCGTCCACCATCAAGGTTTCGAGCAACAGTTCGGTCGTGCAGGCCAACGGCTCTGCGGAAATTCGCGCGACGGTGCTCGAGGCTTCCGGTACTCCCGTGCAGAACGGGACGACGGTGACGTTCACGACGAACCTGGGTGCACTGTCCCCTTCAGAGGCACGCACGGTCAACGGCGTAGCGACGGTCCAGTTCGCAGGGAACGGGCAATCTGGAAAAGCGCAAATCAAGGCGATCTCGGGTGGGGCTGCGTCCGACGCGCTCGAGCTGTCCGTCGGTACTGCGGCGGCCGACCGCGTGGTGCTGACGGCCAGCCCCAATCAGATTGCTTCTGGCGGGCTTTCGATCATCACCGCGAGGGTCACTGACGTCGGAGGGAACGCACTTACGGGAGTGCTCGTGTCGTTCAGCACGGACAGCGGCAGCCTGTCGAGTACCAACGCCACGACATCAGCGTCGGGAGAAGCGCAGGTGACGTTGTCGGCGACGCGCGATGCGACGGTGACGGCAACGGCGGGATCCGCCACGGCTGCCACAACGAAGGTCGTCGTCAGTACGCTGCCCGACATCACGCTGAGTGCATCGCCGGCGGCGCCCGTCGAGGGACAGCCTGTCACCTTTACGGTCACAGTGACCGGCGGGACTTCGACCGAAGCATTTCAGTCTGTTGCTCTGGATTTTGGCGATGGGACGAGCACTGGTGCGCTGAGCGCTGGCAATCAGAGCGTGTCGCACGTCTACAACTTCTCGGGAACGTTCACCGTTGTCGCGACCGGAACAGCCGCCAGCGGTAAGTCGAAGCTGGCGACGGCGGTGATCACGGTGACCGAGCGCGGTCTCGTCAACGTCACGATCTCGAAGAATCCGAGCAGCGCCGTGGATAAGAATGAGGTCGTCACATTCACCGCGACCGCGACAGGCGGTACTCCCCGGAGCTACAGCTGGACCTTCGGCGATGGCCAGAGCTTCAACGGCAGCAGCCAGGTGTCCCACAGCTACAGCACGAGCGGCACGAAGACTGTCACCGTGACCGTGTCCACCACAGATGGAAACTCTGGCAAGGGGCAGACCCAGGTTGTTGTGAACCCGTAGGGGGCTGGGACTCAGCTGGGCTTTAGGCTCTGGGCTTTGGCCTCGCCGCTCACCCTGCGAGCGCAGATCTACTTCTTCCGCCTTCGCAAAACCAGTCGAGCCTTACCGAAGACTTCCATAACGATACAAAAAGCTACGGGCGTGAGCCACGTGAGCACGAACAGCGCCGGGTGCTGCTGGATGGGTTCGCCCAGATACGGCAGGTTCTGTAGGAACCGTGTTGCAAGCAGCGGCGCTAGCATGAGAGCGCCAAACGCGAGCGTCCACACGAGAGAACGTGAGCCACGGCTTGTGCGCATCCCAGTCAGGGCGGGTCTAATCGAAATCGACGTAAGCACGCCTAAGACCAGCCCCAGAGTAACGAACGCGAAGTTCGTGATCATCATGACACTCACGGCGATTTTCGAGAACTAGGCTCTTATTATAGAAGTGAGGAGAGGCGCCGCGATGAGAATGACAGAGAATTCATTTTCCTCGTCAGTTTCTAAGTCGAACCCGCGTTGTAATAGTTCATTACGTCGATTAGAAAAGTCGAAGGCATCCGAGAAAGTGTGAAACAGAAGATGTCGATTGAGACGATCCCCGAATTGCGTCAGCTCGGCATACTGCCCGAACACGAGCTCATGAAAAATCGCGGAGTAGCAGTTATCTTCTCCGTAGTACATACCAACGTCGAATCCAAGCTCGACGAATCCTACGGGTAATCTTCCCCCTTGGCGAGCGGTCGACTCCTCGCCGGCAATAGAGTAGGTCGCATCGACCGAGGGGGCGTACGGTCTCCAGGTACCCGCGTATATCCCGGAGGCCGGCGACTGACGCCAGTCCTTCAGAGATGTCAATATTTGGAGGATCGTTGGGCCACGGAATGCCTTCGATGCCACGGTATGCGTCGATCGCCGACTTGGCATCGCCACCGACTTGGGGCACGAGATCGCGCAAGCGCATGCTCAGCGGATGCGTCTCGTTCAAGGGATATCTACGTATTACGGCTAGGCCCTCCTGCATTAGAGTTGCGTTGCAGTCAGAAAGCTCGGCCGCTGCATCGGGAGCAACGATCACGCTCAAAGAGATTCACGAACCAACTGTCGAAGCGTTCGGTACGCATGAGTGAGAGCGTCGGTCGATGACCACACTCTGGACACCGAATGGCAAACGGTAGCCAGCAAAACATATCAGGGTTCCGATTGCTCCCAGCACGGAGACGACCGCCTTCCATCTCTGATGGGTTGCCGCCAGCCAAGTCATGAGCTTACCTGCACGCCACCACTCCTTCTGAGCCGCAATCCTCTCCAAAGAGCGTGTCGTAGCCGCCACGGATCAACGAACCGACACCAATTCCTCCCTCGAGAGCCAGAGTGATAGCTGTCGTGTTGAGAAGGCTATTCGCCGCAACCGAGACGAGGGTTTGTCCCACCGTTAGGTTTGCCACGCCGACTCCGCGGATCAAGTCTCCGATTGCCATTCCCACAGATGTTAGGCCGGAACTGCGGGCAAACGAGCTGGCGCCTAGGAGACCGGCAGTAGTTCGAAAGACCTAAGGGCGACCTACGGGCGCGTTTCTAGAATCGGGACTCTACCCTTCGAATTTGAAGTCTGAAGAATCCCTCAGCGTGTCTTCCACCGCAATGCCCGCTCGGCGAGTTGATCCATCGACCCTTCGCGGTACGTGTCCTCGGGTAATTTCTCCCTCGGTGACAGGAACTGCACCAAAGCGCGCCGCAGTTCGTTGGGCTCATCCTCGCCATCCCCCATTTCCAGCTTCACCGTTTCGGCTAGGAATTTCTTGGCTATGACTGCTCGAATCCTACGCCCGTCTCCATCGTAGATTCTCATTCTGCCTTCCCGGATACTCCAGGGCTCGAGATCGCGTTCCGCCTCTGCCGCACTTCCGTATACGTCGATATCGTCGTCAATAACAACAATTGGAGGTTTCATGATGCAATTCTCAAAATCGATCACAGAATGACTCATCGCTGTTTCTACGATCCCACGGACGATGTCGTCTCTTTCCCTGTCCTTTTAGAGAGTTGCCAGGGCTACGAGGATCCGCCACGCCGCGATGATAGTGAGGTAACTCGCCGGTTGGATGGCCAGTGCGGTTTCCGAACGGGGCGACTCTGACATAGTCACCGAGCTCAAACTCCGCTCCCCTTGTCGCTGCAGCGCCTCCAGCGAGCGCCCCGAGGAGTCCCGCGGCGGCATCAATTCGTTCCTCGGTAGACAAGGTGGCCCCTGTGTATGGATCAAACCCAAACACGGCTTCCTGAATAGCGATCGTCGTGGCGTAGGCTCCGACACCCACAGCACCGACGGCCAAAGCAGCACCCGCCACCGTCCCGGAAGCCAAAGCTGCGCTGGTCACAATAGTTGTGGCCGCTCCACCAAGAAATCCGCCGATGAAACTTGTAGATGCGGACACCCAGTCGTCACCGTATGGATCGATACGGTCAATCGGGCTGTTACCAACATACGCGTAGAAGTTTAAGCCGCTTTCAAACCCAATCGGATCTTTCGCTGTCCATCTTCCGGTGCGGGCGTCGTAGTCCCGCGCCCCAAACCGCACGAGCCCGGTATCCGCATCGTAGAGCCCGCCCGCAAATCCGAATGGCTGCCAATCTGGGTTGGTGTTCTGTTGCACTTCGCCGAATGGGCCGAAATCCATCCGGTGCACGATGGCACCCGTCGTCGCGTCCACGATGATCCGTGGGCTGCCAAGATGATCGGCGAAGATCCGATACGTCGTGCCGTCTTTGATGAGGTACTCCGGCACGTTGGCGCGCGTGCCGTAGACGAAGCGTGAGACCACCGCGCCAGTGCCGTCGAGCTCGGCGAGGGGCCGCAGCTGATCGCCGTAGAGCCATCCCCTCACGCGCACACCGTCCACCGCCTTGCCGACGCGCCGGCCGCGGCCGTCGAGGGTGTAGGTGATCACCGTGCCGTTCGGTTGCGTCACCTGAATCAGATTGCCGAGCGTGTCGTACACATAGTGCGTCGTCTGACCGGCAATCGTCTTGCTCGACAGCTCTCCGTTGGCCGTGTAGGTGTAGGTGGCGCCGTCGTAGGTGAGGACGCGATCCTGCGCGTCGTAGGTGCCCTCGTCGAGGCCCGCCTCCCCTTCCGCGCTCAGGCGATTGCCGTTGCTGTCGTAGGTGTTTGGTCACAGTGGTGGTTCGTTTCCTGCCGTCACCGTAGAACAGGGTTCGGTCTGCAGGGGCATAGGTATGGTGTGGGTCGAGCGACCAGCCACCCACAGACGGCGAGGCCTGCGGAGGCGTTCCCAGCTCGACCGTCCATCGCAACCGCACCTCCGAGAACGCCCGGCTCGGCACGAGGAACATGTTGGGCGCTACCTCCGTGAAGGTGATTCCGCCAAATTCGAAGGGCCGCGGCGCAAATGGGCGTGGCGTGTTGAAGGCTGGGTAGACGTAGTCAATCGCAACGCGTAAAAAGGGGTCGGAAATGACGACTAGGGGAACTCCGCGGAGGTTTCTAACGGTGCGGGAAGGCTATTTGGGCTTTAGGCTTCTTGACGCTGGGCTTCGGACTCTGGACATTGGGCTCTGGGCTTTGGACTCCGTCCCCTACCACTCCGCGTATGGCGTCCCGTCGATCGCTGTGCCCTCCGCGCCGCTCTTGATGTCGAACACACCTGGCACGGCGTTCGGGCTCGCGGGATCCGGCTCGGATATCACCGTCTGCCATGTGTCGGCGGAATCAGTGATGGGATCCTTGGGAATCTGGCGCATGTAGCCGTCACTGACAAGCGAGGCCAGGTCTGGAGGATACGATCCCTTATCGGCGTTGTACTGGTCGATCGCGTCCCTGAAGCGGAACAGGTCTTCTCGCAGCACAGCCTCTTTGGCGCGCTTGACGCTCAAGGCATAGGTGGACAGCCCGATCCCCGCGAGCACGACGATCAGCGTCACGACGATCAGCAGCTCGATTAAGGTGAAGCCGCTCGATCGGCGATCGTCACCAATCACGGTAGTTCGTCCCATCAAGCCCGCGGCCATCGTAGGTGGTGTAGACATCGTACACGTTTTGACCGCCCCAGGATTTCGACTCCGGCGTGTCTCTCGACGATCGCTTCCCCCACTCGGTGCCGTGCGTCATCGGATCGATGGGTATCCGCCGGAGATATTTCAACTTTCTTCCTGACGTGTCGTTGGCCGGCGTCACACCGTCCACGAGCGTTTGCAGCGTGGGCGGATAACCTTCTGCGTCGTTGTCGAGGTCGTTGGGCGAGATCAGATTCTGATCGACGGCATCCTTGTACTTGTCGATGGCCGTCCGTATCTCACGCAGGGTGCGCCGCAGCTCGATCTCGCGGTTTCGCTGTATCGTCACCCTCGCGAGCGGCAGCGCCGCCGAGGCGAGAATCGCGACGATGGCCGCGACCACTGCGATCTCGACGAACGTGTACCCCCTCTGCCCGCTGCCCTCTGCCCTCTGCCCTAACAGGTTCAGTTCCACCAGACCTATCGTACGACAACCGATCCAGGAACGAACTGCAGCGGTATGGTCGCGCCGGTCGGGTTCGTCGCAACGCCGCTGACTGCCAGAGACGACGTGCCGGTCGCGACAGCGTCGAATTGGATGGCCGCCAGCAGACCCGAGCCCGATGCGCCGACCGCGTCGCCCGTGCGAACGAAGGTGAGGTCGATGCGCCCGGTGGCTGGGTCCGTGTTCGGCGTAAATACGACGTTGACGCCTCCCTGGCGCAGAAAGCTCCCTTCCTGCATGGTCCGCATCCGAAGGATCGCCGGGTTGAACGTCACCGTTATGGTCATCGTCGAGGCGCGTGAGATACCGTTCACGTAGAGCGGCACAAGATACGGGCCGGCTCCGACGCGAACGTCTCCAGCCGGTGCCGTCACCGACACCTGCGCCATCGGCGCCAGCGCTGTCATGCCCTGCGCAGACGCAGCATCGCGCGGCGCCTGCGGATCGCCCGCCTGCGACTGCACCGGAGGTGGTGCCTGCGGCACTGGTGTCGTGATGGTACCGAGCGGGCCGGTCTGTGGAACCGCCGGCATGGGTAAACCCTGCGGCACGGTTTGCACCGGAGGCGCGAGCGGTGGAGGTTGAGTCGGCGCCGGGTCAAGCGGAGGTGCCGCGATCAACGGCGGCGGCCCGGTCAGGCCGAAGTTCTGGTTGGTGCCGACGAAGATCGGGCTGAGGTCCTTCAGCGAGTACTCATGCGTGCGGATGATGCGGGGCGTGATCAGCATCACGATGTCGGTCTGGCGGATTCTCTCGTCGTTGTTGGAGAACAACTGCCTGAGAATGGGCACCGACATGATGCCGGGAAAGCCCGTCATCGCCCGTCGCTCTTCGTCCTGCAGCAACCCGGCCAGAAGATGTGACTCTCCATCGCGCAGGCGGAGTTTGGTTACCACCGATCGGGTCGGAAACGACGGCGCCGAGGTGTCGCCGACGGCACGCAGCGGTCCGAGCGTATCGTTCGACATCTTCAGGTCGAGGAGGATGTCCCCCTGATCGGTCACGCGCGGTGTGGCCTCCACGTTGATACCAACGGTGCGGAATGTGTACGACGACAGCGGGTTCACGTTCGCCTGGCCTGTCCCAAGGGCCGAGAACGTCGTCGTCAGATACGGTTCGTCCGCGCCGACTTTGAGCGTCAGCGGCGAGCCTTCGGCGCCTCGCAACTGGGTGTTGGCCAGGAATTTCGTGTCGGTATCGGTCGCGAGAAAGTCGACGATGGCCTGCGGCACGCTCAGATAGAAATCCGCCGTGCTGACGCCCTGCGAAATCGTGTTGACGTTGAACGGTGGGTTCGTCGTCCCGGGTGTTGCCTCGGGAGAGAAAATCCCTCCGATTCGATACGATGAAAGATTGAGGCCCAGTTTCTTCACGCGCTCGCGATCGACCTCCATGATTTCGATGTCGAGCGTGATCTCGGCCCGCGGCTTGTCGTTCGCGAGGACGAGCGCCTGGATCACGTCGATGACCGGCTGCGTGGCGCGCACCATGATGGTGTTGTTCGTCTTGTTGGCGACGATCACCGGCGGAACCGTCACACCGGTCTGCGTTCTCGTGATCATCGTCAGCATCTGGGCAAGCTCGGTCGCGTCGGCGTACGAGATCGGCAGCATCAGTGCGATCTGCCGCTCGTATTTCAACCGGTTCGGCGCGGTGTCCTGCGCCACCACAATCGTGCGCTCGTCCTGGACGGTGTAGAACAATCCGTTCGACGAGAGCAATGAGTTGAGCACCTGCTCGATCGAGCCCGATACCTGCAGTGTGACGGGGCGATCCTGAAAGCTGGTGTCGTAAATGACGTTGATGCCGGTCGCGTTGCTCAGGAAGGTGAGAACATCGCGCAGGCTCGACTGCTTGAAGTTGAGGTCGAGTGGCGCCCGCGAGGCCGGGTTCAGCAGCGGCGCCGCCCCCGCCATGCGCGCCTGCTCGCGGAGCGCCACGATAGCCGGCTTGGGGCGAGAGGCTTCGACGCGGTCGCGAATCATCTTCTCGAGCTGCACCGCCTTCTCGAGGGCCTGTCGGTTGCTCGGGTCGAACTCCACAGTGCGCCGATATTCGAGCAGCGCCGCATCGAGCTGATCCTTGGCTTCGAGCTGGCGTGCGGTGTCGAAGTGCACGCGTGACGCGTTGATCATCGCGCGCTCGAGCGCAATCCGGTAGTCGGTCTTGCGCGGATCTGCCTGCACCGCCTTCCGGTAGTGAGTCACGGCGGCATCCCAGTCCCCGACTCGCGCGCGATCCTCGCCGCGCCGGAACGCGCGCCCGGCCGCGCAACCTATCAGGAGCGCGAGTGCGAGTACAAGCGCGGAGACTCTGGTCAGTCGTCGCATATGGTCGGTTTATTGTCCCGTCTGTCTGATGGTTTGACGCCCGCGCCCGTCGAGGTACGCGATGTCGATTGATTCTACGCCGATCTTCAGAATTCGATAGCGCCCTTCGACGGTCTCGCCCTCGCGTCCGTAGAAGACGCCGCCGCGTGTATCCGTGAGAATCGCAACCCGCCCACCCTTGCCATTGTCGCCCGAGCTCATCAGACCGATGAACTTGAGCGGAATGGGCGGTGGTGGCGGCGGCTCGATCGGTCCCGTCACCTCAGGGCTGATTGATGGCTTCATTTGTACCGGCATCGGTGGCGCAGGTGGAGGCGGCACCACCTTGGGTTTGAACGTGAACGGATTTCGAGTGCTTTCCTGCGGCTCGGGTCGTTCCGTTTCCAAGGCGGCCAGGTTGAGCTCGGTTACAGGGCTCTTGCCAGCAGGCCGCGTGGCGTTCCCGGGAGTATCGGCCGCGGGTTGTGAAGCCTGGTGTGATGAATCGAGAGAGCCGACACGCCACAGCACCGTACCGATCAACGCGATGGACACCACAGCCAGCGCGATTTCGCGTTGTCGCTTACGCTCCACCAGCCCTCGCGCGGTAATACGTGAAGAGGATGAGATCCAGCGTCAACGGCGAGCCGGCATCGGCGCCTCCTCGCAGTGCGATCGAATCGATGACGATGAAATCGATTCCCGACTCGACCTGATAGATGAAGCGGCGGATGTCTTCGTAGTCGCCCTGAAGCGACATCGTGATGCGAATCCTCTGCACCGATGCATTTTTCTCGCCGTCCAACACCATGTCGCTGCGCGATCGCCGCAGGTGATGCTGTTCGGCGAGCTGGGACAGCCTCAGAAATGTGGCCTGTCGCGCCAGGGTGAGATTTGGCGGCAGCACGTCCGTGTAAAAGGCCTTGAGAGCTGCGTCGGTTCGATCGCGCCCAGCCGTGATTCCGCGAGCGTCCGCATCCTCGCGCTCGGCCGCCCGCAACGTCTTTTCGGCGGTCTGGGCGTGCGCCTCACTGCTTCGCGTGCGCACGCTGAGCGGATAGACCACAACGAGATAGAGAAGGATGTTCACCGCGAGCCCTCCGAGTACAGGGATCACGAACCGGCGCTTCTCTTGGAAGACTCGTCTAAGGAGCAGCCGCATACGTCCCTTCCAGCGTGGCCGAGACGAGGCCGTCTTCCGCGCTGCTGTCCTCTCGAGGGTAGACGTTGCTGAACGTTGTCGTCCCTTCCAGATTCTTCATGAAGAGCTCGATGTCTTCGACGCTGCGGCCGGTCACCGTCATCGACACCGTGACACGGCTGTCCTTTTCCACTCTCGGACGCAGCGCCGTGATGCGCACGCCATCCGGCAGCGTCGTCTCGAGCCGGTTCAGCAGATCCGTCCACGAGAACAGACGCCGGCCGATGATGGTGTTCGCCTCGCGCGCCTCCTCGGAAATCTGGGCAAGCTGCTTGGCGTCGACGGCTTGACGCGTCCGAGTGGCCCGGGCGCGGAGGCTCTCTGCGCGTGCGTCCGCCGCTTCTGCCCGAGCGCTCAGCTCGGTTTGCCGTCTGGAAAGAAGCACGATCTGCGTCACGTTGAATATGGTGAGCGCGATCGCGATCGCGGCGGTGATGCCGAGAAGGCCGTGAACACCGCGTTCGTTGTAGAAAGGCCTGGTAGAAAGGTTAGTACGCAGCATGGGCGTCAGGCTGCTCGTTCCCGCGCGAGGAGGCCAACGAGCGGTGCGAGCGAATCGAGCAGCTCCGCGTTGGCCGTGATCCGGTCCATCAAACTTGCGGCGTTTCGCGGATCGACGGCGTCGACCTTGGCGCCCAGCCGCTGTTCGAGCGCGCGGCGCAGGTAGTCCGTATCCTGAGCCGCAGGTCCTCCGTGAGTCGCCGGGGAGCCGGCGCCTGCCAACACGACCCTGCGGAAGCCAGCACCGCTGAGGCGATCTTCATAGTACATGGCGGTCTGGTGCACCATGTCGGCGAGGCCGGCCTCGCCGTCAGCCGAGCGATTGCGAAAGAACACCAGCTGGTCTCCGCGGAGAATCGCCATCGTTGCGTCCTCCTGCGTGACATGTACGAGCAGCCAGTCGTCGCTAGGCGCCTGCGAACCGGCCAGCACGGAATTGATGACGTTGAAGCTGGCGAGGTCGACCACCCCCGCCTGTGCGCCCGCTCCCTCACAAACCGCTTCGTATTCACGGATGATGTCCCGGCGTGCCATCACGACCACGAACTCCGTCGCGCCGTCCGGTGTCTTCTGCCCGGGCATGTAGCTGATCTGGGCGTCCTCGAGCCGGAACGGTGCGGCCTTGCGCACTTGCCAGCGAATCAGCTCGTCGAGCTCGTGAGGGCGATCGGGGACCTTCTCAAACCGGAGCAGCGATACTTTGGCCACACCGTCAGGAATGGCCAGCGCAATCCGTCTGGGTTTGGTGCCCATCCGCTCGAACAGACGTCCGATCGCCGCAGTCACCACGTGCGGGTCGCCGATGTTCGTGTTGTTGAGTGAGGGAAACACAGTCCCTGCGGGAAGCGGCTCTGTGGCATGGGCCGTCACCGACAGGCTCGCATCACGAGCGGCGACCGATGCCGCCGAGACCCGGTGTCTCGCGATTTCTACGGCGACGGTTGCCGGCGACGTCAGAAAGGATCTATTCAACGAAGGTAACCTTGTTGATCTCGCGTAGCGTCGTCGAGCCCTGGAGTACCTTTTCCACTGCAGACTCCCGAAGGAACCGCATGCCTTCTTCCTGGGCCTTCTTCTTGATTTCCGATGACGGTCGGCGCTCCAAGATCATCTCACGGATTGAATCCGACAAATCGAGCAGCTCGCAGATGGCCATGCGTCCCTTGAAGCCGGTGCCGCCACACTCGATGCACCCCGCGCCCTCATAGAACGTGTGTCTCTCGGCGAGGCTCTGATCCATGGCCGACTCTTCGAGCTGCTCGCGGCTGATGGTCACCGGCCGCTTGCAGTGGACGCAGATGATGCGTACGAGCCGCTGCGCCAGCACGCAGTTGAGCGCCGACACGAACTGATAGGGCTCGACGCCCATGTTGAGGAATCGACCGAGCACGTCGATGACGTTGTTGGCGTGGACCGTCGTGAAAACGAGGTGGCCCGTGAGCGCCGACTGAATGGCGATCTGCGCCGTCTCCGGGTCGCGGATCTCCCCCACCATGATCTTGTCGGGGTCGTGTCGGAGGATCGATCGAAGGCCACGCGCGAACGTCAGGCCCTTCTTCTCGTTGATCGGAATCTGTGTGATGCCGCTGAGCTGATACTCGACGGGATCCTCAATCGTGATGATCTTGTCTTCGACCGATTTGATCTCGGACAGCGCGCCGTAGAGCGTCGTCGTCTTGCCGCTGCCGGTCGGGCCTGTGACGAGCACCATCCCGTACGGCTCGGCAATGTACTTGCGGAAACGCTTCAGCTCCGATTCCGGAAAGCCGAGGATGTCCAGCCGCAACTCGCGAAACTGCTCGCTGATCGACTCTTTGTCGAGAATACGAATCACGGCATCTTCGCCGTGCACGCTCGGCATGATCGAGACACGAAAGTCGATCGTCTTGCCCGGCACCTTGAGCTTGAAGCGCCCGTCCTGTGGAACTCGCTTTTCGGCGATGTCGAGCTCGGCCATGACCTTGATGCGCGAAATGATCGGACTGTGGAACTGCTTGGCGATCGGCCGCATCGCCGACTGCAGCACCCCGTCGATTCGGTACTTCACGTGAACGGCATCGTCGCCCGTCTCGATGTGAATGTCGCTCGCGCGGCGCTGGATAGCGGTATAGATCGTGGAATCCACGAGCTTGATGATGGGACTGATGTCGCTGGTGAGCCGCTCGACGGTCAGGTTGTCGTCGAGGCCGTCATCATCCTTGAGCAGTTGAAACTGAAACCCCTCAGTGGCCTCTTCGAGGACGCGCTGCGAGCTCTCGCTCTTCTTGAGAATGGAGGCGATGGCCGATCTCGCGCCAACCGTGACCGTAATCGGCATGCCGAGCAAGTGCGAGATTTCATCCAGCATCGGAAGCTCGGACGGGTCGGGGACGACAATGACCAGCGCTTTCCCTTGCCGCTTGAACGGCACGAACGAATACCGGAGCATCAAGTCAGCCGGAATCGACCGAAACAGCTCCTGATCGATCGGGAAGTGGTCCATGTCCACGAATTCGAGCCTGTACCGCTTGGCCAGGCGCTGCGCCGCCTCGTACTCGATACGTCGCTCGTCGGCAGATACTGCGGTTTGCGGTTCAGCCATAGGGTTAGTTCACCACACTGCTCAGCTCGAACAGCGGCATGTAGAGCGCCAGCACCAGCGCGGCGATGACGACGCCCATGATCACGAGGAGCGCCGGCTCGATGATCGTCACGAACCGTCCAACCGACGTCTCCACTTCTTCTTCATAGAAATCGGCCAGGCTGCCGAGCATGTCCTGCAGCGAGCCGGTCGACTCACCGACTTCGATCATTTTCAGCGCGACCTCGGGGACGACCGCGCGCGCCTTGAGCGACGCGGCGAGCCCCTGTCCTTCGCGCACGCGCTGCGTGACGAAGTCGAGCTCGTCGGCGATGTGCCGATTGCCGACCGAGCGGGCTGTGACCTCCAGCGAGTTCACGAGCGGGATACCGCCTCCCAGCAGCGTGGCCAGGGTCCGTGCCATCTGTGCCGTCGTGAACTTGCGGATGGTCTCACCGATAAAAGGGATGGTCAGCACCGCATGATCGAACCGCGCGCGCTGCCCGGGCCGGCGAATCCAGGACGTGAACACGGCGCCTGCGATCGCGAGAGCTGCCACCATGAGGGTGAATTGAGCCCGGGCGACGTTTGAAATGCCGAGGATGATTCGCGTCGAGAGGGGCAGCTGCCTGCCGAAGCTGTCGTAGAACTCCGAGAACGCCGGAACGACTCTCAGTACGATGATACCGACCAGCCCGATGGCCAGCGCGATCAGAATAGCGGGATAGATCAGCGCGGAGATCGTCTTGCGCCGCACGGTGTCGATCACCTTCTCGTACGCGACATACCGGCGAAGAATCGCGTCGAGGTTGCCGCTTCGCTCTCCTGCCAGCAGCGACGCCGTGTAAACGCGCGGAAACAGGTTGCCGTGATCGCCGAAGGCGTCCGACAGCGCGATGCCACCGCGTACCTTCTCGTGCACATCGTCGAGCACACTTCGAAATACGGTGTTCGTCACCTGATGCCGCAACAGGTCTATAGACTGCACCAGCGGCATGCCGGCCTTGAGGAGGGTCGCAAATTCCTGATTGAAGACGAGAAACTCATGATGCGCGATCTTGTGGCGTTTCGGGAGGAGGCCTCCGCCCGTGAGAGCAGTTCGCTTTCGGAGCGAGAGGACGTGTAGACCCTGGTTTTCGAAGTCGTGTCGAAGGCGCGCCTCGCTCTCCGCCGCGTAGGTACCCTCGACGACTTCGCCAGCAGCGCTCACAAGCCTGCATCGAAATTCCATGCTAAATGTCTGCCGTTCCGGCTACCGGAGCAGGCCGAGGATCTTCGCGACGTAGGCCTGGGTTTCTGCGTACGGCGGAATACCGCCGAACCGCCGCACGGCACCTTCGCCGGCGTTGTAGGCGGCGAGCGCGAGCGGGAGCTCGAACTCGGTCAGCAGCTTACTGAGATACCTCGTGCCCGCGTCGATATTGCTCGCAGGATCGTAAGGACGCCGTGCCCGATACTGGCGCGCCGTCGCCGGCATCAACTGCATGAGCCCCATCGCGCCCTTCGGCGATCGCGCGCGCGGCTCGAAGCTCGACTCGACCTGAATCACCGCCTTGACGAGGCGTGCATCGACGTCGTGCTTCTCGGAGGCGCTTTCGATGATCGCGTCGTACGACGTTTTCTCGATCAATCCGCGGCTGGGGATGCTTTGGAGACTAGCCTGATTAGGCGTCATGGCTGTTTCGTCGATATGCGGCACCTCGTCGGTGGTAATGCTGGTGACGAGCGACCGATCGAAGGTCATCTCGCCGCCGCCGCGAAGCTTGACGATTACCCGATCGCCTTCGACGCGATGGCTCGCGACCGACATCGACCGTGCCGACGAGAACACGACCAACTCCGCTGACGCGGGTGTCGACAGTGCCACGAAGACAAGGATGAGGAGATATCTCATCGCTGCTAGCTGACGGGCTGGACGTACGCGTGGAAGACGCGCACGCCGAGCTCTCGTGGATCCCTGTTGGCTCCGTTGGTGATGACGGCAGGCACATAGGACTTATCGACAGATATCTTCACGTCCACCACATCGGCCGTACCAAGCTGTGCCGCTGTAATCACCGGCTTGCGGATCAACTCTTTTTTCGGTTCGATCACGAAGGAGTCGACGGGCTGACCGCCGAGCGTCACCGTCACTTGCTGAGGCTCTGGAAGCGCGCTGGGCTGATCGAGGTGCAGGTACAGCGTGACGTCCTTCTTGGGGTTCCTCATCGACAGCGTGGCCTCTTTCTTCGTCCATTGCCACTCGACTGCGGCGTTGTCCGGGGGCGTCTCCGCGGGATGCCAGCCCTCTTTGAACATGACGAAAATGCCCTCGGTGCGCTTCAGGAGCTGGAGCTGCCCGACCTCATACGAGCGCTGGCCGTGATTCTTGCCGCCCAGCGGGAGGCGCGAGTCCAAGGCATTCGAATAGAGTCCCATCAGCACCGTCGTCGCACCTTCGTGGGGCACGATCGGCACGAACATCGTCTTTGTGTATTCGATGGTCTGCCCCGGTTTCCACTGGGACGTCGGTACCGGCAGGTCGTGATCGTCGGCCCAGAGCCGTTCGTTGTCAGCGTCGAGGAAATGCACGAATACGCGGAAGTTGTCGGCAATCTTCGGCGCGTTGGGCGCCACCACGAACTTGTAGGTCACTTCGATCGGACTTCCCAGAGGGACGCGCGACTGGTTGACCGAAAACGACGGCGTTGCGACGGGTGGCGGTTCTGGTTCCTCGCGCCGGCACGCGATGCCGCCGGATGCGGTCACGATCGCCAGGGCCAAACAGGCTATTCCACGGAGAGATTTGCGCATCTTCGATAAATTGTTGTGTTGCCGGGCCTAAACCCGAAAGGAATCAACATCATAACTCGGTTGCCGCCCTATGCCTAATCTGTTAGAGTCCGGGACACATGTCCCAGGAAGCGCTCGGAATGGTGGAAACCAAAGGGCTCATCGGATCGATTGAAGCGGCGGATGCCATGGTCAAGGCCGCCAACGTCATCCTCGTGGGCAAAGAGTACATCGGCGCCGGGTATGTCACCGTCATGGTGCGCGGCGATGTCGGAGCCGTCAAGGCGGCAACCGATGCGGGAGCGGCGGCCGCCCGCCGCGTGGGAGAGCTCGTCTCAGTACACGTGATTCCGCGGCCGCACGCCGAAGTCGAAAAGATTCTACCCAAGACCTAGGACGCGCGGGACATGGCGAGTCCTCAACCCGTTCCAACCGCAAAACACTCCGATCGCGACCTCGCTTCGATGGCGGAAGCCCGTACGCTTGCCCGGCGCGCCAAGCAGGCGCAGGCGGAGATCGCCGAGCTTTCTCAGGAACGCATCGACGCGATCGTCGATGCGATGGCTGCCGCGATCGCGCCGCATTGCGAGGCGCTCGCGCGCCTCGCGGTCGACGAGACCGGCTATGGTGTCGTCGCCGATAAGATTCAGAAGAATCTCTTTTCCGCCGATCGTGTCTACCGCTTCATCCGCCCGATGAAGACTGTCGGTGTGCTTCAGCGCCTCGAAGATCGAAAAGTCATCGAGATCGCCGAGCCGTTCGGCGTGGTCGCGGCCATTGTGCCCTCGACAAATCCCACCTCGACGGCGATCTACAAAATCCTGATCGCCCTCAAAGCCCGCTGCGCCATCGTCATCAGCCCGCATCCGTCGGCCGTGCGCTGCATCACCCGGGTCGCCGAGATCATGAACGAGGCGGCTCGCGGCGCCGGAGCGCCAGAGGGCAGCATCAATTGGATGACGACCGTCACGCTCGAGGGAACCCAGGAGTTGATGAAGAGCCGTGACGTCGCCGTCATTCTCGCGACCGGTGGCATGGGCCTCGTTCGTGCCGCCTATAGCTCGGGCAAGCCGGCGTACGGTGTCGGCCCCGGCAACGCCCCGTGTTACATCGAGGGCTCGGCGGATATCAGGAAGGCAGCATCCGACATCGTGATCGGCAAGACGTTCGACAACGGCTTGCTCTGCTCGTCGCCGAACTCGGTCGTCGTGGACGCCGGCATTTCCGAAGAACTGAAGCGCGAGCTCATGACCCAGGGTGCGTACTTCCTGAGTCCGGCCGAGACTGACGCCGTGACCAAGGTGGTAATCGGTTCGCAGCGGCTTCCCAATCCGGCCATCGTCGGAAGACCCGCGACGTTGATTGCCGAGAAGGCGGGCCTCAGCGTGCCGGCCGCGACGCGTGTTCTGATTGCGCCGCTCGCAGGTGTCGGGAGAGATTTTCCGCTGTCGATCGAGAAGCTCTGCCCCGTGCTGTCGTGGTATGTGGTGCAGGATTGGCGTGAAGGCTGCGAGCGCTGCAAGGAAATTCTGGGTTACGGCGGAATGGGCCACACCATGTCCATTCACTCGCGAAACGATCGGATCATCCTCGAGTTCGGTCTCAAGAAGCCGGCGTTCCGCATCGTCGTCAATACCCCGACGACGCATGGGTCGGTCGGGATGACGACGGGACTGGATCCAGCGATGACATTAGGATGTGGAGGGTGGGGCGGAAATATCACCTCCGATAACATCTCGCCGAAGCATCTGCTGAACATCAAACGGCTCGCGTACGAGCTCATACCTGCGAAAGGGTCTAGCGTGCAAGAGTCACGTGCGACCGCCGAGGCTGGCCCAAGCCAGACCCCTCCGGCTATGCGCACCGGTTTGAGCCCGGAAGTTCTCGGTCAGCGGATCGATCAGTTTCTTGCCTCGAGGGGAATTCCCGCACCCTCTCCGGTGGCGTCCGCCAATGCAGGGTCCGGCTCTAGTCGGACAACCAGCGTAGGGTCCGGCTTTAGCCGGACCGAACTCGACCAGCCGGTTCGAACCGATAAACCGGTTGAGTTCGTGTGCGAAGAAGACGTCCGCCAGGCGGTCCGCTCGGGGCAGAAAATCGTGGTCGGTAGCCGGACCATCGTGACGCCGGCGGCGCGCGATCTGGGTGAAGAAAAAAGGGTCTTCGTCGAGGCACGATAATACACTTCTGGTCGTCCGGTGACGTTCCTGTTATTACTGACGTGATTGGACTTAGCGGTTGACCAGCTCTGGTGGGCGTGTTACGCTCGGTTCGGCTTCCTCACTAGGCTTCCCAGCGCGGTCGGAGAGACGAATGAACTTACGAATCCTGCTGCCTGTGGCAGCCGCTTTCGGCGTCAGCCTGTCGCTCGTGGGATGCAGCGGCGCGCCGAAGTCCGTGAAGGCGACAATCACACCTCCCGCTGCACCGGTGGCCATCCGCGAAGCCACTCCTGAGGCTGCACGCGACCCTATCGCAGACCTTATCGCCGAATCGCAGCGTCACTTCCTCGCCGGCGAGCGTGAGCTTGGGCTGGGCCACCTCGAACAGGCCAAGACGTCGTTCGATCTCGCTGTAGACGTCCTGTTGAAGTCGCCGTACGGCGCGCGCTCCGAAACGCGAATCCGTCAGCATTTCGACCGGCTCGTCGAGCGCATCAGCGCACACGAGATCTCGGCGCTTGCGAAGGGCGACGGCTTCGTCGAGAAGAGAACCGAGCCTGCATCGATTGACCAGTTGCTGGCGATATCCACGTTCGATCCGCCGCCGGCTACGACAGCCACGCAGAATGCGGTCGAGAGCGACCTGAGCCACACGAGTCACGACGTCGATATTCCGCTCAATCGCCGAGTCCTGTCGTATATCGAGCTCTTTCAGGGCAACTTGCGGGAGTTCATTTCGGAGGGTCTCGTCCGCGGGTCGAAATATCTTCCGTTCATTCAGGAGGAATTTCGCGACCAGGGGCTGCCGCTCGATCTGGCATACATCCCGCTGATCGAAAGCTCGTTCAAGAACACGGCGCGATCGCGCGTAAAGGCGCAAGGGATGTGGCAGTTCATGCGGGTGACCGGCCTCGAGCATGGCCTGACGCAAAACTGGTACATCGACGAGCGGTCGGACCCGGAGAAGGCGACCAAGGCGGCGGCGCAGTACCTGAAGACCCTCGGCAAGATGTTCGACAACGACTGGCATCTGGCGATGGCGTCGTATAACGGTGGTCCGGGCCGGGTCCAGCGCGCCGTCAAACGCTCGGGCAAGACCGATTTCTGGGATCTCACGGCCACGTCGCGCTACCTACCGCGCGAAACGCGCGAATACGTGCCGATGATTCTTGCGGCGATCGTCATCGCCAAGAATCCGGCGCAATACGGCTTCGACGTCGAATCGCAGCCGCCGCTCGCCTACGAGAAAGTGCAGGTGAGCGATCCGATCGATCTGCGTCTCGTCGCCGAGTGGACGGGCGCGCCGATCGTCGATATCGAGACGCTGAACCCCGAGCTGCGCCGCTGGACGACTCCGGTACGTTCGCCGAAATACGAGATCAAAGTGCCCGTCGGCACCGGCGATGCCTTCAGGGCACGTCTTGCGGAGACCCCCGCCGAAAACCTGAACGCCTTCCAGTGGCATTCCGTCAAGAGCGGCGAATCGCTGCTCACGATTGCGAGGAAGCTAAAGGTGAAGCAGGCGGACTTGGCGGAGGCGAACTCGCTGTTACTGCGCTCCCGGGTCAAGCCGGGCCAGCGCCTCATCATCCCCCGCGCGCCCACGACCTTACTGGCTGCGCGGCCCGACAATCCTGCTCCTGAGACCCCGGTGCTGGCAGACTCGCGGCCGTCCGTCACCGCGAAGGTGACGCTGGCGTCAGCACCGGCATCCGACCGTGCTGAGTCGCAGCGTGTTGTCTACCGCGTCAAGCGTGGCGATACGCTTTTCTCGATTGCGAAGCTCCACAACACGACGGTCGAATCGTTGAAGACCTGGAACCGCCGCACGATCCGTGGCAACCGGATCAACATCGGGGACAGGCTCACGATCTTCTCCACCCGCGGAGCCAACTAGAACCACGAAGGAACCACGAAGGCACGAAGAACCACGAAGACACGAAGAGCACGAAGGCGGAAGGGGTCTTGGCTTTGGGCTCTCGGGCTGCGGGCAGAGCTATCGGCACTAACTGTGGAGTTGCAGCCGTGGTGATCGACATCCGGAAAGAGGCCCTCGAGTCGGCGGTTCCGCAGGCGCTCATCGGCGAGTTGAATGCCGAGCTCACCGAGCGATATTCCGAACCAGGCGTCAACTATTTTCGACTGGATCCTGAGGAGGTGGCTCCAGGGCGCGGGGCGTTTCTGGTCGCATACGCAGCAGAGCAGCCAGTTGGGTGCGGTGCAGTTCGCCTGATCGACAGCTCCACTGCGGAGATTAAGCGGATGTACGTGAGACCCGCCCAGCGGGGACAGGGCATCGCGAGGCAGGTGCTCGAAGCGCTCGAGGCCGAGGCGCGGCTGCTCGGTGTTGCGCGAATCCGACTCGAGACCGGCACCCGTCAGCCAGAGGCAATTGCGCTGTATTCAAAGGCGGGATTCTCCCCCACCGCGCCGTTTGGAGAGTACGAGCCTTCGTCGTTGACGGTATTCATGGAGAAACAGTGTGAGCCGAGGTCCGGCTGAAGCCGGACACTACGCACCGCACTATCTCGTGCGTTCGTCTCTTCGTGCCCTTCTTTGTTTCTGCCTTCGTGCTCTTCGTGTCTTCGTGGTTTTTGCCTTCGTGCCCTTCGTGGTTCTAGGCTAATTTGCCGACGGCCTTCGGCAGCGCGCGCGCGCGAAGCTTCTTGATGCCGCTCTCGATCCGCTCCGCCAGCTCGCGCTCACGCTGCAGCGACTTGAGCGTGCTTTGCGCCTCCTGCGTCATGAAATCGACACGCGCCAGCGTCTCTGAGAGGTGATCCACGAATGATTTCTGCTCCGCGAGCGTCTCGAGATTGACCCGGACGTCGGCCAGCAGATTGGTGATCATCTGGGTCTTCTGTTCGACCTCGTCCACCGTGCTCTTGCGCGCCATGATGAGGGAGAGCTTCTCTTCGGTCTCACCCACCTGCGCCAGCACTTCGTCGACGCTGGTCTTGACGGCGGCCACTTCGGCACGGTGCTCGGCGACGTACTGCAGGTCGGCTTTACTGCGCGCCCCGACTTCGTGCACGTGTTCGACCGCAGCCTTCACCGCGCTGACGATAGCCTGGCGGCCCACGATCGCTTCCATTTGCTTTCCGACCTGATCCATGAGCTGCGTGAGATCGGTGATGCGCGTCTCGAAGGCGCCGATCTTCGTCTCGACGAACGCCAGCTCCGAGCCGCGCTGCTCGAGTTGCTTGAGCGCCGCTTCCACGCGCTTGAGTTGTGCGTCGGACGCCTCGACGTTCGCGGCTGTGTCGTACTGCCCTGCCTGAATGCGGGCAAGATCGCCGAGCAGCTCGTCCTTGATGGCGGTGGACCGCGCCAGCTCGTCCGACATGCTTCCCACTTGACGCTGACGCTCGACGGTCTCTTCCACCATCCGCCGCGTCGTTTCCAGCATGCTCGCCAGGCGCGCTTCCTGTTCGGCGATCACGGCGTCTTCGCGCTGTACACTCTTGATGTCCGCGAACGCCTTCTCGATGTCCGAGCGCAGCGTCGAAAGTTGGTCGGCCATCGGCAGGAGATGGTGTTGAAGGGCGTTGATGGCGCCGAGTTTCTGCTGCGCGTCGCCGACAAGGGCGGCGACCGTATCGATCTGCGTCTTGATCGTGTCGACCTCGGCCCCGCGCGAGAGCTGATCGCTCAGCTTGCCGTCCACATCGGACAGGACGGCGCCCAGACCGTTGATGCGCCCTTCTACCTGTTCCACGAATCCGAGACGGCCCTCGACCCGCCTGAGCTGCCCGTCCAGCTCGTTCGTGAGCTCCGCCATGCGGCTCGCCTTCTCGTTGCCTTCTTCGATGAGGCTGAACTTCGCCTGTATCGCGTCCATCCTGGCTTCGATCTCGGGCGCGCGTGTGTTCAGCGACGCCACGCGCTCGATGAACGCTTCCAGACCTGCCTTGTCTGAGGCGAGCTGATCGCGAAGGCGCGCCGCCTCGGTGTACGACTTGTGGATCTCGGCGATCTCCTTCTTGAGTGTTTCGAGATCGCGCCGGCTCTGATTGAGCGCCACGAGCTGCGAGTTGGTGCGCTTCGAGAGCTCGTCAACCTGATCGAGCCTGGCCTGGAGCCCGTCGAGCTCTTCCTGCCTCCTGTTGATTTCCTCGCCTTGCGCGAAGACCTCCTGGAAGCGCCTCGCCACGGCGTCGACCCGCTGGTTGATCTGCGCGACCTCGTTGTCCCTGGCCGAGAGCGACTCCAGGCGTCCCTCGGCATCGCCGAGGGCACCCTGCAACAGGCGCAGCCGCTCGTCGAGCGCTTCGAACTCCTTCTTCTCGACAAATAGTGTCTCGACGTGGCCGCGGATCGCCTCGTGGAGGGCCTGACCTTCGGTTGCAACTCGCGCCATGTTGAGCGCGAGCTCGTCCTTCGATGTGGTCGCGGTCTCCAGCAGAATGGTGGTTTCGGCGGCCAGCTTCTCCGTGCGCGCGAGGTTCTCCTCGGCCCGCGCAATCTGCTTGTCGCCATCGTTCAGCTTCGCGATCTGGGAATCCATCGCCCACACCATCTCGTTGAGGCGGTTGGCTTCGACGACGGCGTGGTCGATCGTGTGTTTCTGGTTTTCGAGCGCTTTCGTCTTGTGGGTGACGTGCTCGGCGAGTGCGTTGAGTGACGTCAACCGCTCCTCGGTGATTCTGGCGAGCTCATGAAGCTGCGTGATGGGGCCGAGGCGCTTCTCGACGTCCTTTACCGCCTCCAACGTCGCGTTGCTGTTGTCGCGGATCTCACGCGAGCCCTCGCGGAAGCCCTCGTACTCCTGGCCGAGCACCGCGGCAGTCGCGCGAACCTGCTCGAGATCGATCTTCAACTCGCCCGCCTGGTCGATCGAGAGCTTGAGATCGCCCTGGGTCTGCTGAAGCTGCGTTCGAAGCGCCTCCAGCACGGCGCGTTCCTTCCTCAACGTGTTGAGGTTGGCGTGCGTCTCAACGGTCTGCGACGCCAGCTCCTGGATCGCGGCGCGATGTTTCGACAGGTCGCCGTCGGGGCCGACCACACGCTCCGCGGCCTGCTGTGCCCCTCGGACGCTCTCGATCAGGTTCTCAATCTTCCTGTCGACGTCCTCCAGAACCCTCGTGCGGTCGTCGAGGCTGTTCAGACGCCCCGAGAGCTCGTCGACCCTGCCGGTCATGCCCATCGCGGTCTGTTCGACCAGCTCCATCGCTTTGTTGGTCTGGGTGAGCTTGGAGGAACGCATCGACACCTGCGTCAGCATCTCGGCGAGGGCGCTGCGTTCCTCTCTGGCCGAGTTTATTAAGGCCTGAAGCTCGTCGGCTGCTGCTTTCTGCGCCTTTTTTGTGCCTGAGCCGAGTCCGAAAGCATCCAACATAAGGGTTCTCCAGTTGCAGATTCTGCGACGGTCCTGGGCGGCTCAGATGGCAGTTCTTTGAGCGCCGGGTTGCACGCATCCCCAAATATCGGGTTTTCAGTGGTTTCCCCATAGCCCTTTCCGGAGAAAAAATTGCAGCGCGGCCTGCGTGCTGGCGAGCCTTCGGAGTGCGGCGGTCCTCGGCGTTGACGCCCTGCCCGTTTTCGTCGAAGTGGATGTGTCCTTGGGGCTTCCGGTCTTCACCATGGTTGGGCTACCGGACACGAGCGTTCGGGAGAGCCGGGACCGGGTGCGGACGGCGATCCGCAATTCTGGGTTCGAGTTCCCAGGCCACCGGGTGACGGTGAACCTCGCACCGGCCGACGTCCGAAAGGCTGGCGCGTCGTACGACCTCCCTATTGCTCTTGGCATCCTGGCCGCGACCGGCGTGATCGAGCCTCGCCGCGTCGAAGGCGTGGTGCTGCTTGGTGAGCTCTCGCTCGATGGGTCGATTCAGGCCATTCGCGGCGTGTTGCCGGTGGCGGTTGCGGCACGGCGCGAGGGAAAGATCGCGATTCTCCTGCCGCGCGCAAACGCTCCCGAAGCCTCTGTCGTCGAAGGGCTGAAGGTGCTGGCCGTCGACTCGCTGGTCGAAGCGGTCGAGGTGTTGAATGCCGCTCGTGCCCACGAGGTTGCCGCGCCGCCGGGCGCGGCGGTAGGGCGCGACTTCAGTCGCGCCAACTTGCCCGGCACGGAACCCCTTCCGGACTTCGCCGATGTCGTCGGCCAGGGCATGGCGAAGCGCGCGCTCGAGATTGCGGCGGCTGGTGGGCACAACGTCCTCCTGATCGGCGCGCCCGGTGGGGGCAAGACGATGATGGCGAGACGGCTCGCCGGCATTCTGCCTCCGCTCGACTTCGACGAGGCGCTCGACTGCACCTCGGTACATTCCGTGGCCGGGACGCTGGCGCCCGGCACTGCGCTCATGCACCAGCGTCCGTTCCGCGCACCGCACCATACGATTTCGGAGGTGGCGATGGTTGGCGGTGGCTCGCTCCCCCGCCCCGGCGAGATCAGCCTCGCGCACAACGGCGTCTTGTTCCTGGACGAGCTTCCCGAATTCGATCGACGGGTGCTCGAGGCGCTGCGGCAGCCGCTCGAGGAAGGACGTGTCACTGTGGCCCGTGCCGCGCGCACATCGGCCTTCCCCGCCCGGTTCATGCTCGTTGCCGCGATGAATCCGTGCCCATGCGGATTTCGCGGTGATCAGCGGCGCGCCTGTCGATGCTCAGAGCCCCAAATCGAACGGTATGCCGGCAGAATCTCCGGCCCGTTGCGCGATCGCATCGATCTTGTCGTAGAGGTGCCGGCAATGGGATCGACCACGCGCGCGGCCGACGCGGAACCGTCCTCGGCGATTCGAGAACGTGTGCGCTCGGCGCGTGCGCATCAGCGGGATCGATTTGGCGGCTCGAGATTGAACAGGCAGCTCGAAGGAGCCGAGCTTCGGGAACACTGCGCGCTGAATGCGACAGCAGCATCGCTTCTGGAAGCTGCGATCCAGCGTTTCTGCCTCAGCGCCCGCGGATGCGACCGGGTTTTGCGAGTGAGCCGGACGATTGCCGACCTGGCGAGTGCGAGCACCATCACTCCAGCGCACGTTGCGGAGGCGGTTCAGTACCGGTTTATCTTCGCCTGATATTCGCCAAGCACTAATCTTGTGGCTATCCGCTGTCGATATTATGTTAAAGTCCACACGCCTTTCGGTTTGCACACGTGAGGCGCTCCCCTAAACGCACGACCACGGTTCGGCCGAAGCCGGACACTACGTATTGACCGAACGTACGCCGCGTACGTTCACACGTATTCAAAAAGGGATCGATGCCGAAGCGCTACACGATTGTGCTCGCAGACCGTTCAACCGGCTCCGTTCGCCGATGCACCATCCGGCTGCGCCCGTTTGCCCTTACGTTCGCCGGTGTCCTGGTGCTGCCCGTTCTGGTCGGCCTGGGCCTCCGGCTGAGCGCCACCGCCGAAGTCAATCATCTCCGCAGTTCGAACATGACCCTCGCGCAGGAAAACAACAGCTTTCGCGAAGCGACGGGTGCGCTCATCTCCCAAATCGAGTCGTTGCAGTCCGCCGTCACCGAGCTCGGCGATCGCGCGCGTCTCGACCCGGTCTCTGCGCGCGCGATGGAAAAGCTTCCCGGAGTGGTGAAGAACCGCGCGGTCGGCGGCACATCGGTGGAAGGCGCGAGCGCGATGCTCACGCCACAAGTCAATACCGCGTCGTTTTCGTCGCTTGATCAGACCTTTACGATGCTCCGCAACGTGCTGGGGAGCCTCGAAGGGCATCTCAGCATCGTCCGGCGTAATGTCGAGAAGCGGGAGTCTCTGATGAACGCGACGCCGTCCATCTGGCCCGTGCACGGCTGGCTGTCGGCCGGCTATGGCATGCGCGCGGATCCGTTTACCGGCGATCGGGATTTCCATCCGGGTCTCGATATTTCGTCCGAACGCGGTACGCCGATCCTGGCGACGGCAGCGGGCAAAGTCGAAGTGGCTGCCCCGAGCGGCGACTACGGCAACTTGGTCGTCATCGATCATGGCTACGGTCTCGTGACCCGTTACGGTCATTTGTCGAAGTTCGCCGTCTGGCAGGGCCGCGAGGTGAAGCGCGGTGACGTGATCGGCTATGTGGGCGCCACCGGCCGCGCGACCGGTCCGCATCTCCACTACGAAGTGCTGGCCAACGGCAAGCTGATCAATCCGTTGCAGCTCCTGACCGGCAAGTCAGCGCAGGATTAGGTCGCTCCCCCACGCCACCTACGCAACCCACGCCCCCCACGTACCCGTGCTAGAATCGTCCGAATATCCCCGGACAGATTCCCCATGCTGGGCACTCTCCTCGCAAAAGTCATCGGAACTCAGAACGAACGCGAACTGAAACGTTTGCGCCCGCTCGTCGAGCAGGTCAACGCCCTCGAGCCGGCCCTCAAACAGCTTTCAGATGAGCAGCTGCGCGCCAAGACGCCGGAGTTTCGCGAACGAATCGCCAAAGGCGAGGAGCTGGCCGATCTAATGCCCGAGGCGTTCGCGGTTGTCCGCGAGGCCGGTCGCCGTGTGCTCAACATGCGCCATTTCGACGTGCAGCTCCTCGGCGGGTCGGTGCTGCACAGCGGTGCCATCGCCGAGATGAAGACCGGTGAAGGCAAGACGCTGGTCGCGACCCTTCCCGCCTACCTGAATGCGCTCGAGGGTAAGGGCGTCCACGTCGTCACTACCAACGACTACCTGGCCCGCCGCGACTCCGAGTGGATGGGCAAGATTTACCGATTTCTCGGGATGACGGTCGGCGTCATCCAACACGACATGAACGACGCCGAGCGGCAGAAGGCGTACGCCGCCGACATCACGCACGGCACCAACAACGAATTCGGCTTCGACTACCTGCGCGACAACATGAGGTTCGATCTGTCGCAGTACGTCCAACGGGGGCACCATTTTGCCATCGTGGACGAAGTGGACAGCATCCTCATCGACGAGGCGCGGACGCCGCTGATTATCTCTGGGCCTGCAGAGGCCTCGACGGATCTCTATTACGAAGTCGATCGCATCATCCCCAAGCTGAAGCCGGGCGCCAAGACCAAGGGCGATACGAAGGCCGAAGAACGCGAGGCGCTCGAAGCGACCGGCGATTACATCGTCGACGAGAAGCACAAGACGGTGACGCTGACCGAGAGCGGCATGCAGGCGGCCGAACACCTTCTGTCGCACCGGCTCAGCGGCGGCCACCTGTATGACATGGAAAACGCGCACATCAAGCACCATGTCGAGCAGGCCTTGCGGGCGCACGCGATCTTCAGGCTCGATGTCGATTACATGATCAAGGACGGCGGGGTCGTCATCGTCGACGAGTTCACCGGCCGTCTCATGCCCGGCCGCCGCTGGAGCGACGGGCTGCATCAGGCCGTCGAAGCGAAGGAAAAGGTGAAAATCGAGCGCGAGAACCAGACGCTCGCCACCATCACCTTTCAGAACTACTTCCGCAAGTACAAGAAGCTGTCGGGGATGACCGGCACCGCAGAAACCGAAGCGGAAGAGTTTGCCAAGATCTACAAGCTCGACGTCATCGTCGTGCCGCCGAACAAGCCGCTGAGACGGATTGAGGAGCCCGATTCGATTTACCGGACCGACGTAGAAAAATCCGACGCCATCGTGAACGATATTCTGGCGAATCAGGAGGCCGGACGGCCCGTGCTCGTCGGCACAGTGTCGATCGAGAAATCAGAGAAGCTGTCGTCGAAGCTGAAACGGCGCGGCATCAAGCACGTCGTCCTGAACGCCAAGTTTCACGCGCAGGAGGCCGAGTTCGTCGCCCAGGCGGGCCGCAAAGGCACTGTCACGATCGCGACGAACATGGCGGGCCGCGGCACCGACATTCTCCTGGGCGGCAATCCCGAGTTTATGGCCCGGCAGCAATTGCTGGGTGAGCAGAAAGTCGAGCGGCTCCCGAAGGGCGAAGAGCGCTTCACCGACGACGAGGATTTTGTTCACTTCTATCACTTGGACGGTTTCTACAGAACCCCGCGCGCCGATTGGGACCGCGTGTTCAATCACTTCAGAGCGCAGACCGAGGCCGAGCACACGGAAGTCGTGGATGTCGGAGGCCTGCACATTATCGGCAGCGAGCGGCACGAGGCGCGTCGCATCGACAATCAGTTGCGAGGCCGCGCCGGCCGCCAGGGAGATCCGGGCTCCTCCAGGTTCTACATGTCGCTCGAAGACGACCTGATGCGGATCTTCGGCTCGGATCGTATTGCCGGCCTGATGCAGCGCCTCGGAATGGAAGAAGGCGTACCGATTGAACACGGTATGGTCACGAGAGCTATCGAGCGTGCCCAGAAACAGGTCGAGGCGCAGAACTTCGGCACAAGAAAGCATCTTCTCGAGTACGACGATGTGATGAACAAGCAGCGCGAGAATATCTATGCGCTGCGCCGCGAGTTGCTCGAGGGAAAGGTCCGTATCGAGGACGAGGAAGCCGAGGACGTCAGAGAAGTCGATACGCGAGCCTATTTGATGATGCTGGCCGAAGACATTCTCGATGACGCGATCGAGGCCTATGCGGGCAAAGAGATGGATGCCGAGGAATGGGATCTCGAGGCGCTGAAGCTGGACATGACGCGCGTCTTCGGGCTTGATGCCTTCGACTACATCGACCTGGATCTGTCGGACAAGAGCGCGGAAGAGATTAGAGACGCATTCTGGGAGCGCATCGGCAAGAAGTACGAGAAGAAAGAACAGACGATTGGATCCGATCTGCTGCGGAACATTGAGCATCAGGTCATGCTCCAGATTGTCGATACGCAGTGGAAGGATCACCTTTACAGCCTCGACCACCTCAAGGAAGGCATCGGTCTCCGCGGATACGGTCAGAAGGACCCTCTTGTCGAGTACAAGCGTGAAAGCTTCGAGCTATTTCAGGACATGAAGCGCCGCATCGACGAAGAGATGGTTCGTACGCTGTGGGGCATTCGGATCGACGCCGACCAGGGCGCGTCCGCGTCACGGCCTCCGCGCCGCACTGCGACGCCGATGATCCTGAACGAGCCCAGCGCCGAGCCGGGCAGCCCGTTCGCGTCGGCGCCACGTGCGCCGGCGGGACCGCAGGCGCTACCCCCGCGTGCGGCGCCACCCAGGGTCGGCGGCGATGACGCGGTGCAAACCGTCCGTCGCGACGAGCCGAAGGTGGGGCGTAACGATCCGTGCCCGTGCGGGAGCGGAAAAAAATATAAAAAGTGTCACGGAGCCGCCGCATAGGAGACTGCATGGAACCCAGAAACGCGTCGTCGATCCTTCAGCTCGGCGCGGTCGATCTCATCACCGACCTCCCCACCGCCCTGACGTTCGACGATGTCCTTCTGGTCCCGAGGCACTCCACCATCGTCCCGAGCCAGGTGGACGTCACGACCCGCTTTACCAGGAATATCCTCCTCAACGTTCCGCTCGCCAGCGCGGCGATGGACACCGTCACCGAGTCGGGCCTGGCGATCGCGATGGCGCAGCACGGCGGCATCGGCGTCATCCACAAGAACCTCTCCATCGAGGAGCAGGCCTCTGAAGTGGACCGTGTGAAGCGTTCGGAAAGCGGCATGATCGTGAATCCGATTACGTTGTCGCCCGAGCACCGCATCTACGAGGCGCTCGAGCTGATGAAGAAGTACCGGATTTCTGGCGTGCCGATTACGGAAGGCGGCGCGAAGGAAGGACGGCTCGTCGGGATTCTCACGAACCGCGACCTTCGGTTCGAGGCCAACGTCGATCGTCCGATTTCGGCGGTGATGACGCGGGAGAATCTGATTACCGTGCCGGTGGGCACAACCCTCGATGCCGCCAGAGAAATCCTCCACCGCCACAAGGTCGAGAAGCTGCTCGTCGTCGATCGGGACTTCAAGCTGAAGGGCCTGATTACGGTCAAAGACATCCAGAAGCAGATCAAGTATCCAAACGCCTCGAAGGACAGCCTTGGGCGGCTTCGCGTCGGAGCGGCCATCGGTATTGCGCGTGACACGCCCGATCGCGCGGCAGCGTTAGTTGCCGCGCACGTAGACGTCGTTGTCATCGATACGGCGCATGGCCACTCGCAGGGCGTGCTCGACATGGTGGCGCGCATTCGGCGCGAGCATCCGAGCATCGACCTGATTGCAGGGAATGTGGCCACCGCCGAAGCGACGGAGGCGCTGATCGAGCGCGGCGTCGACGCCGTGAAGGTCGGCATCGGCGCCGGTTCGATCTGTACAACCCGTGTCATCGCCGGCATCGGCGTCCCGATGATCACCGCCGTCATGGAATGCTCGCGCGCTGCCGCCCCGCACAATATTCCCGTGATCGCCGACGGCGGCATCCGGTTCTCGGGGGACATCACCAAAGCGATTGCGGTGGGCGCCAGCTCCGTGATGATCGGTAATTTGTTTGCGGGCACCGACGAGAGTCCGGGCGAGCTCATCCTCTATCAGGGGCGCAGCTTCAAGGAATATCGCGGGATGGGATCGATTGGCGCCATGCGCCGAGGCAGTCGCGACCGATATTTCCAGGACGAATTCGAGCTCGAGTCGGACAAGGGTGCGCAGGAGAAGCTGGTGCCGGAAGGCATCGAAGGGCGCGTCGCGCATAAGGGAAGCGTCGCATCGATGGTGCACCAGCTGGTTGGAGGGTTGCGTGCGGGGATGGGCTATTGCGGCTGCGCAAACATTCCGGTGCTTCAGAAGGAAGCGCGGTTGATTAAGATTACTGCCGCCGGCTTCCGCGAAAGCCACGTGCACGACGTAACGATCACGAAAGAGGCCCCAAACTACCGCAGCGAATAAAGGGGTCTGACCCCTTTATTTGTATGTAGCGGGTGTTGCCGCCGGCGTCTTCAATATGAACCGACACGCTGCCGTCGATGGCGCGAGGCAAGCGCTCGGCCCATTCAACGGCCAGCACTCCCCCGGCTGCCAGTTCCTCTAATCCCAGATCATCGACAGCGGCGGCATTGTCCAGCCGGTACAGGTCGACGTGCGTGAGGGGCACGGCGCCCCGATAGTGCTGAATCAGCACGAACGTCGGGCTCGAGACCTCCGCTGGATCGAGGCCGAGGCCAGAGGCCAGGCCGCGAACAAACGCGGTCTTGCCCGCCCCGAGATCGCCGTGCAACAACACAAACGTTCCCGGCTGCAGCGTGCGCACCAGCTTCTCGGCGAGTGCAAATGTTTCCTGCTCGGATGTCGTGACGAACGTCTCAGGACTCGCCATTGGAAGGTTTCACGCGTCGGCGGGCAGTGAGCTCGAGGACGGCATCGCCGAGATGCGCGGCGAGATCGCCGGCCGTCATCGCGACTTCGCCTTCATCAGCCTCGGTCAGGTCGCCGGCGAGCGCGTGCAAATAGACGGCAATCTTGCACGCCGCCTCTGCATCCAGCAATTGCGCGAGCCATGCGGCCAGGACCCCGCACAGCACGTCGCCGGTTCCACCGGTCGCCATGCCGGGATTGCCCAGAGGGTTGATGAACACCTTCCCGTCCGGTGTGGCGATGAGCGTGCGGTAACCCTTGAGCACGACGTAAATCTGGTGCTGCACGGCGAAGTCGCGCGCGACATCGAGCCGGCTGGCCTGCACCTCGTCCACCGACGTATTCGCCAGCCGCGACATCTCGCCCGGATGCGGCGTGATGATGATGGGGCGCGATCCCGGACCTGCTTGCAGCAGATCTGGATTCGAGGCCAGTGCGTTGAGTGCATCCGCATCGAGCACGAGCGGTGTTTCGCTCTTCTGCACGAGATCTTGAACGAAGGCCGTCACGTCGGGTCCCGTTCCAAGACCGGGTCCGGCCGCGATCACATCCTGCTCGGAATCGAGAATCGCCTGCAGTGAGCTGGCGGCGACCGAACCATCAGGCGTCTCGTCGAGCGCCAGGGTCATATACTCCGACCCCATGGCCGCGACAATCGGCTGAGAGCTCTTTGGCGTCGCAACGCTGACCAGGCCCGCACCAGACCGGAGCGCACCAACGGCGGCCAGATGAGCGGCCCCAGTCTTGCCGCGGGACCCTGCAACAACCAGCACATGGCCGTAGTCACCCTTATGGGAATCGGATTCGCGCGGCTGAATGATCTCGCGCATCGCTTCGCGCGTCAGCAACTCGAGCCGCGGTCCGGCCAGGTTGTCGATGACTTCTGGCGGAATACCGATATCGGCCACGACGATGTTGCCAGCCTGCGACTCCCCGGGCGGCAGTACCAGCGGCAGTTTTGGCGCAGCGAGCGTGACGGTCATCGTCGCGCGGATGCACTCACCAATCGGCTCTGCGTGGTCGGCGGACAACCCGCTGGGCAGATCGATCGCGATGACCGGAAGGCCCGATGCGTTGACATCGGCCGCCACGGTTTCCATCATCCCGGCGAGCGGCGATTTCAAACCGGTTCCGAAAATGGCATCGACGATGAGATCGCACTGAGAAATCTCGGAGAAGTGAAGGTCCCACGCCTGTTCATCGGCGATCTCCACGACCGTCAACCCGAGACGGCCGAGGATTTCGACGTTCAGCCGCGCGTCGCCTTTGATGGACGTGATCGTCCCGATGACAAACACGGACACTTCGACGCCACGCTGGTGCAGCGTACGCGCGACGACAAATCCGTCACCACCATTGTTACCAGGGCCGCATAGGACGGCGACGTATTTGTCCGCCAGATCGTCATGCGCCGCCTCGAGCGCCGCGACGACCTGGCGTCCGGCGTTCTCCATCAACACCATCGACGGAATTCCAATGTCGTCGACGGTCTGCCGATCGGCGTCCCGCATCTGAGCGGCGTTCAGGACACGCATTTGCGGTAACTCTAGCATACGGAATACAGTCGGCAGTCGGCAGTGATCAGTCGTCAGTGGAGAACATGAGCGCCATCGTTAACGTCAACGGACAGATCACCGACGACCGTCATGCGGTCGTGTCGGTGTTCGACCATGGGTTTCTGTACGGCGAGGGAGTCTACGAGACGCTGCGCACGTACCGCCAGCGTCCTTTTCTCCTCGAGCGGCACCTGCGACGACTTCGCAACTCCGCAGAGATGATGGCGTTGGACGTTCCGCTGACGGACGCGGAGTTAGGCGATCGCATCGTTCACACGGTGCAGCACGCAACGCCTCTCTCCCCGATGGGCGCGGAGTGGTACATCAGAGTGCTGTTGACTCGCGGTGTCGGCGAGCTCTCGTACGATCCGGCGGTGACGCCGACGCCCACGGTTGTCATCATCGTCAAGCCGCATGCGGACCCACCGCAGGAGCTCTACACGAATGGCGTGCGGGCGATCATCTCTTCGATCGTGCGCAACCATCCGGGCACGGTCAGTCCCATGATCAAATCGAACAACCTGATGAACAACGCGCTGGCCATGCAGGAAGGAATCAAGCGCGGGGCCTTCGAGGTGATCATGCGCAACTACCGCGGTGAGCTCACCGAGTGCTCCATGTCGAACCTGTTCCTCGTCAATGGCGGCACGGTTCTTACGCCGCCACTCAGTGCCGGACTGCTGCCTGGCATCACGCGGGAAGTTGTGTTCGAGATTGGCAGCGATCTGGGCGTGTCTGTTCGAGAATCGACCCTGCGCGACGAAGATCTATTCGGTGCGGAGGAGGTATTTCTGACGGGGACCACGAGAGAGATCCTACCGATCGTTGAGGTCGACGATCGCGCGATCGGGTCAGGAATACCGGGGCCGATGACGAAGAAGCTTCACGCCGAGTTCAGACGCCGGGTCTAGATCACGGTCCGGCCAAAGCCGGACACTACGTACACCCACCCTACGTGGTTGTGTATTCCGCTGTGTCTGGGCAAGCGCAGATGAGGTGCCGGTCGCCGTAGGCATTGTCGATGCGGCCGATCGGTGGCCAGAACTTGTCGGCCTTCACGAACGGCAGCGGAAAGGCGGCCTGCTCGCGGCTGTACGGGTGCGCCCACGCATCGCTGGCAATTGCCGCCGCCGTGTGTGGAGCATTCTTCAGCACGTTATCTCTGGCATCGGCAGTGCCGTCAACGACCGCCTGAATTTCCGCTCTGATCGAAATCATCGCGTCGCAGAAGCGATCGAGCTCTTCCTGCGACTCGCTCTCGGTCGGTTCGATCATCAGGGTGCCGGCAACAGGGAACGAGACGGTTGGCGCGTGAAAGCCGTAATCCATCAGACGCTTCGCGACATCGATCTCCTCGACCCCAGCGGCTTTGAAGCGCCGGAGATCGAAGATCATCTCGTGCGCGACGGTGCCGTTCGGGCGGGTGTAGAGCACGTCGTAGTGAGACTCGAGCCGCTTCTTGATGTAGTTGGCGTTCAGAATCGCGTGCTTCGTCGCGTTGGTCATGCCGTCGCCGCCCAACATGCGAATGTAGCCGTACGAGATCAGCAGGATGCTCGCCGACCCCCATGGCGCCGCCGAAACCGGACGAATGGCCTCAGGTCCGCCAACACGCACGACCGGATGACCCGGGAGAAACGGCACAAGATGCGCCGCCACGCCGATCGGACCCATGCCCGGGCCTCCCCCGCCGTGCGGAATCGCAAACGTTTTGTGCAGGTTCAGATGGCAGACGTCGGCGCCAATTGCGGCAGGACTCGTGAGGCCAACCTGGGCATTCATATTCGCGCCATCCATGTAGACCTGGCCGCCGAACTGATGGATGACGCCGCAGATCTCCTGGATGGCATCCTCGAAGACGCCGTGCGTCGATGGATAGGTGACCATCAGCGCCGCGAGATGCTCGCGGTGTTGCTCGGCCCGGGCCTTGAGGTCGCCGACGTCCACGTTGCCGTTCGCATCGGTGGCCACAACGACAACCTTGAGACCGGCCATGACCGCACTGGCGGGGTTGGTGCCGTGCGCCGAGGACGGAATCAACACAACGTCGCGTTTCAGATCGCCGCGCGAGTGATGGTACGCACGAATGACCATCAGACCCGCCAGCTCTCCCTGTGCACCCGAGTTCGGCTGAAGTGAGACGGCGGCAAACCCCGTGATCTCGGCCAACGCCTCTTCGAGCTCGCTGATGACTTGCGCGTAACCCTGCACCTGCTCGACAGGTGCAAACGGATGGATAGCCGAAAATTCAGGCCAGGTCACGGGAATCATCTCGGACGCGGCGTTCAGCTTCATCGTGCACGAGCCGAGCGGGATCATCGACCGGTCGAGGCCAACGTCTTTGCGCTCGAGGCTCTTCAAGTAGCGCATCATCTTCGTTTCGGAGCGATGCGCTGAGAAGACGGGGTGCGTCATGAAGGTCGATTTGCGTGCGAGGGTTGCAGGCAGATCGCGAGGCGATTCCGCCGACTTGATGGAAGGCGCCGGCTTCCCCGCCGCCTCGGCAAGGACACCAGCGATCGCGGCGAGGTCGTAGGCCGATGTCGTCTCGTCGAGTGCGATACCGATGTGGCGATTGTCGAAATATCGGAAATTGAGACCAGCCCGCTCTGCAATGGCCCTTACCGCAACCGTCGTGGCCGTGGAACGCGCAGGCAGCTCGAGCCGGAGGGTATCGAAATACGCACTGTTCTGCTGCGTGTAGCCAAGACTCTTCGCCGCCGTCTCCAGGGCGGATGCCAACCCGTGCGCACGTCGCGCGATAGCCGTCAGCCCGTCGGGGCCGTGATACACGCCATACATCGCGGCGATATTTGCCAGCAGGGCCTGAGCCGTACAAATGTTAGAGGTCGCCTTCTCGCGGCGGATATGCTGCTCGCGGGTCTGCAATGCCATCCGATAGGCGGTATTGCCATGTGCGTCAACGGACACGCCGATGATCCGTCCCGGCGTCTGCCGCACAAACGCTTCGCGCGTTGCCAGAAACGCCGCGTGAGGACCGCCGTATCCCATGGGCACACCAAAGCGTTGCGCGCTGCCAACGACGACATCGGCGCCGATTTCTCCGGGCGGTACTACGAGCGTCAGCGCGAGCAAATCGACAGCAACAGCGATGAGCACGCCCTGCTCATGCGCCTTGGAGGCGAACGGCCGAAGGTCGAACAGTGCGCCGCTATCGTCTGGTGATTGCACGAACGCGCCAAATACATCCTCGCCAAATGTCGGAGCGGCCGGATCTCCTATGACGATGCCGATCCCCAGCGGCTCGGCGCGGCCCTTCAGCACCTCGAGCGTCTGCGGAAACACGCGCTCGGAGACCCAGAAGGTGTTCCGCGATCCTGCCGCCTGCCGCGACTGCACACGATGCAGCAGCGTCATCGCTTCTGCGGCCGCCGTTGCCTCGTCCAGCAACGACGCGGTGGCGATCTCCATCGCCGTCAAATCCCTCACCATCGTCTGGAAATTGATCAGCGACTCGAGACGACCCTGCGCGATTTCGGCCTGATACGGCGTGTACGGCGTGTACCAGGAAGGATTTTCGAACAGATTGCGGAGAATCACGCTCGGCGTGATCGTTCCGTAATATCCCATGCCGATAAATGACCGGACGCGGTGGTTCTTCGCCGCAACGGTGCGAAGGCGATCCAGGTACTCGTGCTCGGACTCGGCAGGAAGCTGGAGCGCCTTTTTCAGGCGGATCGTCTTTGGCAGCGCCGCGTCGATCAGCGCGTCCAGCGAACGTACTCCGATGACGCGCAGCATCTCGGCCCGCTGCTTGTCGTCGGGGCCGATGTGGCGCTGTTCGAATCTATCCGGAAAATCGATGGGCATCTGGATGCGTCTACTTCACGAGCTCCGCGTATTGTTCGTTGGTCATCAGGCTATCGATTTCGCCGGGTTTGGTTAGCTCGACCTCGAACAGCCAGCCGGAACCGTGCGGATCGCTGTTGACGGTTTCCGGCTTGGTGGCAAGCACCGGGTTCGCCTCGACGACTGTTCCAGTGGCTGGGCTATAGATCTCAGAGACGGCTTTGACCGATTCGATCGTGCCAGCTGACTGCCCCTGCGTGACGGTGCGTCCCACATCCGGCGACTCGACGAACACCACGTCGCCGAGCTGCTTCTGGGCGTAGTCGGTGATGCCGACGCGGCCCCGGTTGCCTGAGACGATGATCCATTCGTGGTCTTTGGTGTATCGGCGGTCGGCTGGGTACATGTGTCAGCTCCGGGGACGTTTGTAAAACTGCGACGGTACGACGCGCGCGGGTGCGCGGCGTCCGCGAATGTCGATCTCAAACTCACTTCCGTTTGCGGTCGCTGCGATTGGCAGATACGCGAGCCCGATCGCTTTCTTGAGAAAAGGCGTCTGCGTGCCACTCGTGACGATGCCTTCGGCGCCGGCGGCGTACACGGTATATCCGTGCCGCGCGATGCCGGGTGCAGTCATCTCGAAGCCAACGAGCTTTCGCGTGAGGCCTTCGCTCTTCTGGTGTTCGAGGGCCACCCTGCCGATGAAATCACCTTTGTTCCAGCCGACAATCCATCCGAGCCCCGCTTCGAGCATGGTCGTCGTTTCGTCGAAGTCCTGTCCCGATAAGCGCATCCCCGCTTCGAGCCGCAGCGTGTCGCGGGCGCCAAGACCAACAGGAACAATGCCTGCGTCAGCTCCGGTTTCGAGAATCGTGTTCCACAACCGCTCGGCCGACGCTGGGGGAATGAAGATCTCCACCCCATCCTCGCCCGTATATCCCGTCCGGGAGATGATGCTGCGAACGCCTCCGACCTCGCCGTGGGCGAACCAGTAGTACTGGATCTCTGCTAATTCGACGCTGGTCAGCTGCTGCACGATTCCCAGCGCGGCTGGGCCCTGGACTGCCAGCAGCGCATAACGCGAGCTCGAGTTGACCACGGCTACATCGCCACCCTGGCGCGATTGCTCGACAATCCACTTGTAGTCTTTCTCGATATTGCCGGCATTGACGACGAGCATGTAGTGGTCGCCGGCGAGGCGATAGACCAGGAGGTCGTCGATCAGCGTGCCTTCAGGCGTCGTCAGGCCCGACAGCTGGGCCTGTCCGACGCTGAGTTTGGCTGCGTCGTTGGTGGAGATCTTCTGCACGGCGGCCAGTGCGTCCTTGCCCGCGACTTCGATCTGCCCCATGTGACTGACGTCGAACAGACCGGCTTTCGTGCGAACCGTCAGGTGCTCGTTCACGATGCCGGAATACTCGACCGGCATATCCCACCCGCCGAAGGGCACCATACGTGCCCCGTGGGCACGATGGCGGGCGTTGAGCGGCGTTTTCTTCAGCTGTTCGGTCGAAGACTGGTTCATGGAGTCGGCAGAGGCGGGGACCCGAAGGCGTCAAGGTACTATGCGGCTCCGTGCGGGTCAAGAGATTGACACCAACGGCGAGTTTGGGTGGCGAATACGACGGCTGGGAAGCAGAAGTCGTTGACGAAACGTCATGGCTAAGACGCGCGTCACACGATCAGACATGAGGTCGTAGGACAAACACCGACACGCCTGAATATAAATACGTTCACACGTATTTTTTCGATTTCAGATCAGCATTCCCTTCTACTACACTCGCGCTCCAGCGCGGCAAGCGTGACCATTGTCCGCGCGCCACCGTTCTTAATAACTCATCGGAGCCTCGCAAAAGGATCAACCGACAACCAAGGAGCTGGAATGCGAATGAGGACTCGTCTGGCCATCGCCACTGGCACGATCACGCTGCTTGCCGTCGTCGGCGTCATGACCGCCACGCAGAACTATCTGGCCAAGTACAACGCGAGTGGTGCTCTGGTGGATTCGGCGATCTACGAGTCGGCAGGAAATGTCGGCATCGGGACGGCAAATCCTGGCACACGTCTCAGTATCGATTCAGGATCGACCACGTTGGTATCAGACTTCAATAGTGCAAACGCTGCCGGAGGATACATCACGTTATCCAAGGGTGCGGCCGCGTATGGCTTTATCGGCAACCAAGACGCACTGACCTCGGCTGGCGGAACCGGCTTGGCGTTGCGATCAACCGGTGGACTGCAAATCGCGACTGGCAGCGCGACAACCAGAATGACAATCGATTCCTCTGGAAACGTCGGGATTGGGACCTCGTTCCCGGACGCCAAGTTGCGCATCAACACGCACACGAACGCAAAGGGTCTTCATCTGGATCATCCCAACACAGGCCTGACAAACCCAGCCCTTTTCGTCACCTACGACGGCGTTGAGGCGAATGCACCGTTGTTGGCCATCCAGTCAGGCAGCCCCAAGACCGACCGGTTCCACGTGTTCGGAAACGGAAATGTGGGAGTCGGGACGAGTGCCCCCAGTAGCAAGCTCCACGTCGCCGGCGACATCAAGGTCGACGGCAACATTGCCGCCAAGTATCAGGATGTGGCGGAGTGGGTGGACACGACCGAAGCGATTGAGCCAGGGACCGTGGTCTCGACGGACCGAACGAGCACCAATCGCGTGCGGCCCTCGAGCAAGGCGTATGACACCGCCGTTGCGGGAGTCGTTTCGCAGCAGCCGGGCATCATTCTGGGCGAGCGGGGCACCGGCAAGGTGGCCGTCACGCAGAGTGGCCGCGTGCGCGTCAAGGTCGACGCGCGCTACGGCGCGATTCAACCCGGCGACCTCTTGGTGGCAAGTCCGACGGAAGGGCACGCGATGCGCTCGGAGGCGATCGTGGTCGGCGACACCGCGATCCATCGACCCGGCACGATTGTGGGGAAAGCCTTACAGGCGTGGACGAGCGGAAGAGGCGACGTTCTCGTATTGGTGACGCTGCAGTAACACGCGACGCGAACGGCGCTTGAGGGTGCACAGGTTCGCGATGTAGCGAAATGCCAACATCCAAGGAGTGACGCCATGCAAAGACGTCTTGTGCTCATCATACTTGCGACCCTTCTCATGACCAGCGGCGTTGTGGTGTTGCTCGCGCAAAATGGCAACATATTTCCTTCGTCGGGCAATGTCGGCATAGGCACAACGAGTCCACAAGAGGCTCTGCACGTCACGCAGCGTTCCCAGTCTCACCGCAGCCTGGCATCACACTCGGCGAGCGAGGTGAATAGGAAGCTATTAGTCGCTCACAGCGGACGCGTGCGCGTTAAGGTTGACGCGTCCTTTGCCCCGATTCGCGCCGGTGACTTGCTAGTGACGAGTCCCACTCCTGGCCACGCCATGCGTTCTGAGCCGCTCGATATTGGGGGCCGCCCGTTCCATGGGCCTGGGACGCTCGTCGGCAAGTCCCTTGGGTCGCTCAAGGACGGCCGTGGCGAAGTGCTCGTGTTGCTAACTCTGCAGTAAGGGAGGTTGAAAATGCGTCCGACCATCCGTTTCTCACTTGCGATAGGGTCAATCTGCTTGTCTATCATTGCAGTCGCCCTTGGCGCGACCCAGAACTATCTGGCGAAATTCAACTCAAGCGGAGCACTCATTGACTCGGCCGTCTATGAGTCCAGCGGCAACCTCGGGATTGGCACGGACAGCCCTACGTTTGGTGCCATTACAAAAGGCATTGAGGTCCGGAGTGGTGGAGCTAGCGACAGGCCGGGCGTTCGAGTGTTTGCGGGAGACGCGGTGGGGGAAATATTCGCGGACAACACCGACGATTCGTTCAAGCTCGACACGCGCGGCAGTGGTGGGGGATTCAAAATCAACAGTGCTTCAAACAACTACATGACCATCCTCTTCGGTGGCAATGTCGGGTTTGGCACCGTATCTCCAACAGCCAAGCTCCACGTTGCAGGTGACATCAAGGTCGACGGCAACATCGCCGCGAAGTATCAGGACGTGGCGGAGTGGGTCACCGCACGCGAGCCGGCCGCGGCTGGCACGGTGATGGTGATCAGCCCGGACGATCGAAACGTGGTGCACCGGTCGCACGCGAAATATGACACGGGCGTCGCCGGCGTGGTGTCTCCGCAGCCGGGCATTACGCTCGGTGAGAAGGGCGAAGGCAAGGTGCTCGTCGCCCAGAGCGGCCGAGTGCTCGTCAAAGTGGATGCGACCTACGGCGAGATCCGTGCCGGAGACCTGCTGGTGACAAGCCCGACACCGGGACACGCGATGCGCTCCCAACCGCTCTCGATCGACGGATCGGCATTCCATCGGCCTGGCACGATTCTCGGCAAGGCCCTGGAGCCGATGACGCACGGCAAGGGCGAAATCCTGATCCTGCTGACCCTTCAGTGACCAGAGGAGTCGATGCCCATGTCACTACGTACTCTTCGCATAGGAGGCCCAATGAAATCCAGGCTCTTGATCATTCTGTTGGTCGCATTACTGGGCGGTGCTGTTGCCAATGGCCAGGGACAGACGCCGGTTCTGGGTATTCAAGGAGATCACTTTACCGTCAACGGCGAGCCGAAGTTTCTGCTGTTCATTTCGTACTTCGATGCCATGCGGCGTTCAAATGCTCAGAGCGGCGACGAGGATATCGACGCGGATCTGTCCTATATCAAGCAGCAAGGGTTCGACGGCATCCGCATCTTCCCTAACTGGTGGGTCTATTATGACTGTGCCGAAGATCCGGCTTTTGGGTCTGACACGCTCTTTACAAGCGGTACCAGCCTACGATCGGGCAAACTTGCCGTCCTCAAGCAGGTGCTCGACAGAGCCGCATACTTCGGATTGCTCGTAGACGTTTCGTTCAGTCGTGAAAACGTCGTGGGATTGGGCGAAGAGAATCCTAACTCCACGCACATCGCCAACTACAAAGAGCAGATCAGGAAGGTGGCGGTCGGGTTGGCAGGCGACTATCCGCACGTGTTTTTTGACTTAGCGAACGAGTTTACGGGTAACCAGGCGAACGAGGCCATCATCGAGGACATTGCCGACGCCGTCCGAAGCGCAGATCCCACGAGATTCCTTCTGGCGTCCACAGGTGGAGGACTTGCCGCCTACGATGATCAATATGAGGCCGGAACCGTCGTGGGAAATGCAGGGCTCGATGTCGCGGGTGTGCATCCGCCCCGCACACCATTTTCCAGCTGGTATACGAATGCAACGATATCCAACGCGATCGCAGCGGCACGAGACGGTATGGATGACAGTGGTATCAGCGCCCCGTACAAGCCCGTCTACATCCAGGAACCGATGCCGATTTCCGGCTTCTATGACGGATCCACTACATGTTATACCCATGATCCCAGCGGCAGCCATCACAATGCTGCGGCTGTTCACGCCAAGGAAAACGGTGCGGCCGCGTATACCCTCCATACACGAAGTGCGTTCAAGCTTGACGACCACAGCTACTACTACAAGCTAACGCACGGTCTCTCCGGAGAAATGGACGCCCTCGAAGATCTCTCCCCTGCGGTTGTCTCCGCATATTGGGGCGCGACTCTCTCTTTCACCGATAGCTCGATTGATGCTGGATCCACCATCGTCAAGAAAGTGCACCTGATGGAACTGAGGTCGCGCGTCAACAACCAGCGCGCACGATTCGGGCTGTCACCATTCCCCTGGACCGATCCGGACCCGATCATCGGGACAACTGAAGTCAAAGGAACTCACATAACACAACTCAGGTCGGCTCTTGCCGCGGCCTACACCGCGCACGGGCTGTCCGCGCCGTCATACACCGATTCGACGATCACCGCCCAAAGCACCATCGTGAAAGCGACCCACATCGTCCAACTGCGCAACGCCGTCGTGTACCTCGAGCAGCACTAAGGACCCGTAGCGATCTGACGGGCACACGGGGTGCCCGTCAGATCGGATCGTTTCAGCGGCTAGCGGCGAAAGTAGCGGTTCATTGCACTATTCGGTCGGAACATCATCGCGCCGATGGTGGCCACCAGCACCAGCGTGATCACGATGGCGCCCGCCAGATCACCAGTTGCGATGAGCCCGTAATGGTGAAGGGCGGGAATCGCCAGTGCGAGCACGATGCCGCCGATCGTCAGGCCGACAACCACTTCCGCAAGAACCGTCGCAAGAAGTCTCAGCATAAATCCTCAAAGCGGAATCGCCATGCACCCGATGAACTGCCAGAGATACTGCTGCGCGCGCAGGTTCCATTCGAAGCTGCAGGCAGATTCGATCATGCTCCTATACCACCAGTAATCCTGCGCCTCCATGTAGCAGCTGACGAACTGATCCCATCCCCACAGGACGGACACTTCGTACATCCCGACACAGTCCTTGTAGAAGTCGGGCCGGGCCTTCGCTTTGACGGCGCGCACCTGCGCGTGGTGTTTTCGCGTCACGCGCTTGGCGATCCGCTTCGTGGCGCCGGGCTCGCCGTCGAGCGCCAGCACGATGCCACCATCGATCAATGCCCCGATGACCAACGCGCCGTCTTCTTCGCCCTCGTCTCGATCCTCGAGCGCGGCGGTCAGCCGCTTGAACGTGGCCACCGCCTGAGACCCAACGAGCAACGAGCGAACGGCGTTGGCGTCGGCGTGGCTGGGTTGCTTCGAGCGGGGATTGAAGCGCGCGCTCTTTCGCCCGCGTTCGACGTGATAACCGGACTGGCTCATGGCAATCGTCACCACGTCCTTCCCTTGCGTCAGCCGGAGCGTCGTCTCACCGGTCGAACCGAGGGCTTTCTCGAGAAGAAAGTCCCCGACTTTGATCGTGAACTGCCCGTTCCCCTCGGCATCGCTCGCGGCCGTGAACGTGGCGCCGGTGAAGCGGTCGTACTCCTGGTAAGGGGCGCTCGGGCGGGCCTGGGCGCCTCCTCCTCGATTGTCTTGCGGCCCTCCCACCGCAAGAGCCGGAACGCTGACGAGCGCCAGGCATAGGGCCATAACGGATCTGAGTGAACACATACGAACCTCCAAACTGGGACCCGCGCATGACCTCGCAAGGCACTCGCCTTGCCCCGCTTCCGCTCGTCCGATGTGCCGTGTGCGTCCGGCATTAGCTCTCCGCTGAATATTCCGGCGCCCTCTCCTGCGCCGATGCGACCTGAAGGCGATGGGCGTACCGAAGATAGGTTTGAAGGGTGTGATAGCTGATGCCCAGCGCGCGACACGCCTTCCGCTTGTTCCTTCCGCTTCGCTCGAGCACGAGCCTGACGTAGCGGCTACCCCACGCGCGAAGCGTGTCGTTGCGCATCATCGAGGGCAGGAGCACGTCGCCGTACCCGACTTGTAGCTGTACGGGGAGATCCCCGACTTCGATCGTCGCGGTTCTCGCGAGCGCCACCGTGCGCTCCATCATTCGCTCGAGCTCGCGGACGTTGCCCGGCCAGTCGTAGATCAGCAACGCATCGGCAGCCGGACGAGAGAGGACGAGAGGCCGGCAGTGGCGGTGCCGATCCAGGAAGTACGCGGCCAGCTCGAGGATGTCTTCGCGGCGGTCCCGGAGCGGAGGCACGTGGACTTCGATTCCCGCGAGCCTGTAGAAGAGATCGGCGCGAAACAGCCCAGCGTCGACGAGGCCCCGTAGGCTCTTGTTCGTGGCGGCGACCACGCGCGTATTGATGCGATGGAGGCCGTTCCCGCCAACCCGCTCGACCGCCAGATCCTGAATCGCGCGCAGCAATTTGGCCTGGGCTGTTAGCGACAGATCGGCAACCTCGTCCAGAAAGAGCGTGCCCGCGTCGGCGCACTCGAACTTACCGCGCCGCCCTCGCACACCCGTCGCTGTTCGATCTTCGATGCCGAACAACTCGGCCTCGAGGAGCGTCTCCACCAGCGCGGCGCAGTTGACGGCGACGAACGGACCGCGCCGGCGCGAGCTGATGTCGTGGATCTGTCTGGCAACGAGCTCCTTGCCCGTGCCGCTCTCGCCATCGATGAGCACCGTGAAATCGGTGGCGGCCACGCGCTCGACCCGCTCTCTCACGGTGCGCATGACGACGCTCGATCCGATCAGCGGTGCTGCTCCGTCTCTCCGCATGTCGCGTCGCTAAACCAATCCACGTGCCAGGACATTTGGTGATTGGGGGATTGGTGATTTGGCCGGGCGTTTCGAGATTTCTTCCGATCGCCCAATCACCCATCCCCCAATCACCATTTGTTCCCCCGGGTAGTTCGTTCTCATGGACTTGCGAAAGGTGGCGCTTCACTGCCTTATGTGCCCGGTTCTACCCGCGGGGTCGCGTGTTCCCCGAATGCGAGGCGCTGATCGAAGGCGACGGCGCCGCGATATCGAATGCGCTCGCGGTCGAGGAGCGCTACATGGCAACGCAGGATGCGTCCCGTGACTTTGTAGAGAGGGGTTGGATCGCCCAACTGGACTTCCACCCGCGCGCCCGGAAGCAGACGCCAGTCGGTTTCGATGAGGGCACCGCCTGCCGACACGTCGAGGACGTACGCCGTGCGCCCGGGGCGAAGCTTGGCGCTTCCGATTCCATCGCTGCCAGAGGTGGACACGCGGGGAGCGGCTCGCCGTTCGTGCGCTACCGCCGCCGCCATGTTCGATCGTCGAAGCTGAACTGAAACACCCGTGTGCGGCCCGTCGCTCCCAACACGCGTACAGCAAACTGGCTGGCGCGCTGGCCGCGAATGAACAACGTGCCGGAGCTCGAGCACCCGTTCGGATTGAAGCTGAGCAGCGTCGAGTTACCGATTTGGATGGGATCGCGTGTGTTGAGGATTTGCGGAGAGTCCAGACTTGGCACGTTCGACTCGATGCCAAACGTCACCCCTGGAAAATGATGGTCCAGCTGCTCGGCGCTGGTGATTGGCCGATCGACGCCGCTATTGATGTCGCGCGCCAGCACTCCGTTGCCGTTGCCATCGACGTACGTCCGAAACCAATACCCGTCCGCGTTCTCGACAAACCGAATGGCCACGAACGCCGATCGCTTGACGGCTTCGAATCGAGCCTTCGCCGCGCGCCCGCTCACGTAGCTCGCGGCCGCCGCTGCCCTGGATCGCTCGACGCTGTTGTGCGCCAAAGGCACGGCGGCACCGGCGACGATCACCAGGATGGAGATCGCCGCCAGCACCTCGAGGAGCGAGAATCCCCTACTTCCCACTTCTTACTTCCTACTTCTCACTTCTTACTTCTTACTTCTTACTTACTGTGTCGGTCCTATCCGCCACCGTAATCCGCTCCTTGATCCGCAGAAAGCTCTTCTCACCGATACCGCGGACGTTCATGACCTCCTCGATCTTCTTGAACGGACCGTTCTTCGCGCGATATTGCACGATGAGCTCAGCCGTCTTGACGCCGATGCCGGGCAGATCGGCAATCTGCACGGCCGAGGCGCTGTTGAGGTTGATCACGGCGGTTGACATGACCGCCGGTGGCCTGGCCGCATGCTGCGCGACAAGGGATCCGGTTTCCAAGGACAGCAACACCGCGGCGAGTGCGAGCACGAAGCGATTCATAGATTCTTCTCCTTAGTGTGTTGCGCGACATGCGCACGTGGCCCCGGCGGTTCGGGTTGAACGCGCCAGATGGGGTCAGGCATCGGAAGCACACGTTCGCGGGACGCCAGGGCCGCACGCAGCTAAGGCAAGGTGGGGACCGTCGCACTCAGTGCGCCGGCGATACGCGATCTGCTTGGAGAGGCAGGGCTTCGCGGAAGAGGGGCTAGGCAGATGCTGCGAGGAGCGTCCCGGCCCTGCGAGGAATGCCTACGCTGGTTGCTATAATGAGTCCTCCCGCTCACGATGATCGACTCGCGCCGCTGGCGCTTTCTCACCGTTGTCTGTCCAGCGCTGTTGGCGCCGCTGCAGCTCTTTCTCTTCGGCCCTCACACGGTGTTTATGGCCAACCAGCAGGAGTTCAGCGCCTCTTTCTGGAGCCTGGCACTTCACATGGCGCCGATGATCCTCGCGATCGCGGGAGTGCTCGCACTCCTAGGCATCTTTCTGCCGAAACGGGTTTTTGCCGCTTACGTCGCCACCCTTCTGGGTATCGGTATCGTCATCTGGATCCAGGGCAACCTGATCGTCGGCGACTACGGGTTGCTGAATGGACAGGACATCGACTGGAGCAACCACGCGTGGCGGAACCGCCATGAGCTGCTGCTCTGGATCGTCGTGCCGGCAACCGCGATTGCTTCTGCCGGAAAGGTGTTGCCGATCGCGGCGTTCGCCAGCGGCGCGCTGATAGCCGTCCAGATTGCGCTGATCGCCATCACTGCCGTACAGGCCGACCCGGAGGCGCGGGCGAAATGGCAAGGCCCGCCCGATCAGGTTTTTGAGCTGTCGTCGAAGCAGAACGTCTTCCACTTCGTGCTCGACGGCTTTCAGTCCGATGTCCTCGGCGACATCATCGAATCCGATCGCGCCGAGATCGACCGCCTCTTCTCCGGCTTTACGTTCTACGCGAACCACTCCGGCGCCTTCCCCACCACCATCGTCAGTATTCCGGCGATGCTGACCGGGCAGGTCTACCGCAACCAGGAGCCGATGCGACGGTTCATCAACAAGCAATTCAAGCGCGCGTCGTTGTTCAGCGTCATGCGCGATCAGGGCTACGTGGTGGATGCAGTGTCGGGACTCCAGTACAACAAGGAAGCTGCAACAACCTACTACCGGCTGCCGACACCGTACGTCACCTACGACGCCTATACCCGATTTGCGGCATGGCAGCTCGCCGACCTCTCGCTGTTCCGCCATTCGCCGCACTTGCTCAAACCCAAGGTCTATAACGGACAGGCATGGCGGCTGCAGAACATCTTTGGGAAAACATCGGCGGAGACCACCGCCAGACGGTACATGCCGGTCAACGGTGCGGCATTTCTCAACGACTTCACCACGAAGATCCACGTGGCGCACGAGCGTCCCGTTTACAAATACATCCATGTGGGCGTCCCGCATTGGCCCATGGCGCTCGACGCCAACTGCGAGTACATCGGGGTGAAGCGCAATACGCGCGCGTTCTACGACGGACAGGCCCGGTGTGGGGTCAAGCGGATCGGCGAGTTTCTCCAGCGTCTTCGCGAGCTCGGCCTCTACGACAATAGCCTGATCGTGATTTCGTCAGATCACGGCGTGGCGTTGCCTCCACCGAAATTCGTCGGCGATCGAGATATCTTCGGCTCCCCGCTGTCGGTCGTGTCCGGGAGCGCCCTGGCGCTGCTTGTCGTGAAACCGCCCCATGCCGCCGGCCCGCTGCGCATTTCGGAGGCGCCGACGACGATCAGCGATATTCCGGCGACGATCGTGGATGCGATGGGGCTGAAGAACCCGTTCGCTGGCACGTCGGCGCTCACGTTGGACCCGGCCGCGCCGCGGACGCGATCGTTTGCCACCTACCCGTGGCGATCGGCTGACTGGCATGCGGATCACTTTACCTACATGGATGTCTTTACGATCGAAGGACGGGTGCTCGACGGGAATGCCTGGAAGTCTCAGCCGATTATTTATGCGCCGGGCCTCGATGTGGCGGGCCGGTCGCGGGGGCTCTTTCCGGAGGAACGGGGCGCGAACGGCATGGCCTTCCGATGGAGCAGCCCGCTGGTGTTCCTGCACGCGCCTCAGGACGCACGCGGCGTCGAGTTGAGTGTGCGCTCCGGCGCGACGATGGCCCAGACCGTCAGCGTCGAAATCGGCGGCAAGGTCGTCGATCGCGTGGCGTTGAACGACGGCGAATGGCGAGCGCTACGCTACCCGATGGCCCCGCGGGCGAAGGACGCGACCGTGTACGCCGACTGGGTGATCCTGCGGATCGAGCCGACGTGGCGGCCACGCGGCGAACGGCGCCGGCTAGGCGTGATGACGCGCGATCTGAAGTGGACGAAGTGAGGCGAGATCGCAACCCTTGAGCTCGGCGCTTGATGTCGACCGGAATCAGGCACCAACCAGCTCCAACCGCCCTGGCTGAATCCGAACCAGCGCCGCAAGAACATCGGGGATGAGGGGCAGTAGGTCTTGGACTCGATTCGACCGTGCCAGAACAAGCACAACACCGAATGGCAGCACGGCGAGGTCCTGTTGACGCTCGAGTTTCCGATCCATCGTAATGAAGGCGTCGGTGTGACCGCTCGCGCGGTTCAGCAGTTCACCGTTTTCGACACCCGCCCAGCCCATGCCCTGAACAGTCGACACTGCATGTCCCGACAAGGCCGCGATCAGATCGTGAGGCAGATTCTCGTCAAGCAGAACGCGCACTGGTCAACACACTGTCACGCGCTAGCTCGAGCGCGGCGATGGCTTGGTCGCGCTCCACCGATGGAAACTGCCGAAGGAACTCGTCCAAGGTGTCGCCGCCCTCAAGATAATCGAACAATGACTGCACGGGCACCCGCGTGCCCACAAACACCGGTGTGCCGCTCATGATCTTGGGATCGCTATGGATCGCTGCGGACTTGGGAGTCATGGGTTTGGCCTTGGCCTTCTAGTATATGCCTGCCTCGATCTGAGAAAGAAGGGCTTCCTAATCCGTACCTGCGGCCAAGCCCGCAATGAGGGGACAGAAGGCCTGATCTGCGGAGCCGGCAGCGCGCTATCATGGCATGAATGGCTATCCACATCACCGAGGCTGATGTCGCCAATGATCCCCGCACCGTGTTGGAGCGCGTGCAGGCACGCGCCCAAGTCGTGGTCGAAGCCAATCATCGGCCGATCGCGGTCACCCGCGCGCCGCGCCCGCAGCGTGCGACGGTGGCTGGGCGATGGGATAATACGCGCCGATGACGTTTGCCGAGGCGATGCGGATCCTCGCCGCGTTCGAGCGCCACGGTGTGGCGTATGTCTTGGTGGGATCGATGGCGATGGCCGCCCAAGGCATCGTGCGCGCCACACGCGACATCGATGTCTTCGTCCGTGCAGACGAGGTTAACATCGCGCGGTTGAGGGCAGCGCTCCGGGAGGTGTTCGACGACCCGGAGATCGATCGCATCTCGGCGGCCGATCTCGCAGGCGACTATCCAGCGATTCAGTACGTGCCCCCGGCGGGTGACTACTGGATTGACATCCTGGCACGGCTGGGTGAGGCGGTGCGCTATGCGGACCTGGAGTCGGACGTGGTGCAGATCGAGGGCACCGCGATCCGTGTGGCCACGCCACGCACGTTGTATCGTATGAAGCGGGATACGGTCCGGCCGCAGGACCACGCCGACGCACAATTGCTCAAACAGCGCTTCAACATCGAGGACCCGTGATGCCCGTGCGGAAGTATCGATCGGTCGCCTTAATGCCAAACGCGGCCGTCCGCGACGCCGGCGACCCACGCAACCTGCGGATCGCGTGCGATCTCTCGGCGACGGCCTCACGCCTGGCGCCGCGGCGCTTCCCGCCTGGCGTGCACCGCTATCGCTCGATTGCGCTGGCCGCCGCACAACGCGAACGGTGGGAGCACTCATCGACATCACCCGGCAGGCCTCGTTAGGATGACGCCGGTCTGGAGTATCTCCTCTTCTACCTGCCTGCTCGTTGGCACGCGCTCTGAGGTTGTGTCCCCGATAACCGCCGGCGCGTTAGCGCCGTCTTCGACACTTGTGGCTGCGCTGCGTTTCGAGCTCCACTCGATACGGCGGCTGCCATCGCAGCATCCCAACGAAGCGATCGCACGCGGGGCGCCACGGTGCGTCTCCGACGACGTTGTGCGGTTCACCGGCAGAAAATCCGTCGTGGCCTTGCCGACCGGTCCTGGGTTCTGCAGTAGATAGATCACGGCGAGCCACCCGGTGACACAGCTCCCCGTGCATCAAGGCGTGTACCAGTAATCAGCGTCGAGGCTCAACATTTTCCCAGTCGCCATCCTCGATTCCATATTCAAAGTTAGCCTGCGTCTTCGCCGCATCGACAGTGTCGTGCCATGTATCCGCAACGCACTCGCCCCGATCGTCTAGGCGCAGCAAGTAGACGGCACCTTCCTCCTCGACAACCTCGACGGTTTTCGGATCCGGCACCGGCGTCACTTCGAGATCGCCAGCAAGCTGCACGCCCAGCAGGTGCGTCGTGTTTCCGGTCACCTTTTGGACTGTCGCTCGCAAACGCATTACCTGGTCACCGGAAGATGAAGGTGCTCAATCACTTGTCCAGCGTCGTTCAGCGCCTTAACATCTGGGTGCGATTTCCCCATATCCGGCGCGCAAGCCCGTTCTCTGGTCACTCGTACACGCGCGCTGCCGCGAGCATCTCGCCGAGCGTCTTCCACGTCGGGTTCTGCGGGATCCGTAGACCTTTGTTTTGGTAGTAGCCATCCATGTCCTCGGTCCAGCTAGCCAATGCGGCGAGGAAAGACTCCAATGTTGCGTTCTCCCAGCCCTCTGGCTGAGCCTGGAGATCACTTCGGAGAGCCTCGATAAAGGCCACCAAATCAGCCCGTGTCTGGATTTCCGAAACTTGTTCGTGTAATTCCATCATCTCACCCGAATAAACCAACCGCCAGCCTGCTCGACCGTTGCGGTGAACTTGAGTCTTGAAGCCACAATCTCCGCAGGCGAGGCGGTGTTTCGGGAAGGATGACTGATCTGAGAAACTTACTCCAGACCTGCTCATAGCAGGTCTGCGAGGCGAAATCATTGTCATCAAGCGACGAGCAGCTACCCGTCAGTCGGGAGGCCCCTTCCAGCTCCGCTCACGGTCCGTGGGGGTTCGGACGTGCGCCCGATGTTCTTCGCTGATCGCCCCCAATCGGGCGAAATTCTCTTGCGCTTGGCACAAGCTGATCGGGTTGGCACCACCGGCGTAATCGCGGTCTCGGAATTGCGCATCGTCATCCTCCCAAAAACAAATGGGGCAGATTTCAAAAGTGCCGGGCGGAGGCTCCGTCAAGGTTGGGAAGCCGCAGCACACGCAGGGGTACAATCTCGCCGCCATTAGCGCACCTGCCGCAGCCAGTATTGCAGGCCATCAGTGGGCCGGAACAGGGTCCGGATCTCACCCTGCGCCGTGCCAACTACGAATTCGTTCGTCCGCACGTTATAACGGAGGATGTCACCGTTGGCACGGACGGAACCAAGGATTTCGCCACCGGGAGCGCTGTTGAGGAGCCTCTGTGCGTGCTTTAAATACGCCGCCTTCGTGATGTTCCCAGCGCCCCACTCGGCCGCATGCTTCGCGAAATGCGTTTCGAGCTTACCAGCAGCAAATTTTTTAACCGGCCCGAGCCTTAGCTTCCCTGTGTAGAGTGCCGCTCCTGATAGCACCCAAGGATTGATTGTCGGTTGTTTAGTCCAGTCCCGCCCATCCAGACCCGCATCAGTCAGCGCTTCTGCGCCGCTAACGAGGTCAAGAGCGTCGCTGAAGACACCTTTGCCGACAATCCAGCTGTCGAAGAACAGCCGCTGGCCCTTATTCAGAAATTCACGCAACCAGCTATCGTCCGGCGGTTCGCAGTAGCCTAATTCTTGGTCCGCCGCTGAGCAGTGCCCGGTGGGATCCACGTATCGCAAGGGATTATTCAGCGCGTACGCATACAAATTCATCGACTGCGGATCGAACGGATCGCCGTAGCCAGGATCGTCCGGGCGGATGAAGCGCCTTAGCGCGCTCGAGTAGTAGCGCGCGCCCAGGTAGTCCAAATTCGTGGTGTCTCGCTCGGCGCCGGTGAAGAGCCGGGGATCGCGAAAGGAGGCCGTGGGCGGAAGCTCGATGCCGAACGCGTCGTAGTCGTAGCGGGCGACGGTGGCGCCGGCATCATCGGTGATCGCCCGCGTGGATCCGATGTGGTCCCGGTGGTAGTAATACGGTCGGGTGGAGTCTCCCGAGGGTGGCGCCGGCAGCGCCGCGGTCGCCTCGCGGAGTTGGGTGATGTGGATTTCCTTGATCACCGTGCTGCCGGGGTTGAGCTGCGGATCCTGATATGTGGGCGCCGTGCCGACGGGATAGGCCGCCTCGAGCGCGTTTCGCAGTTCAAGGATGTGCGCCGCCTTGGCCGTATCACCGGCCACGAGCGTCGGATCGGTCCAGGTCGCCGCAGACAAGCCACGCTGCGTCCGGAGCGCGTTCACACAGGTCCGCAGTTCCGTCACGTGCACCGCTCGAACGGGCGTCACACCCGGCTGCAATGTGGAATCGGTAAATCCGGCGCACGGAGTGACTGGCGTGCCGGCAACAGGAACCTCGACCGCGATCAGCTGATTCCCCACATAGATGTAGTCGCGCCATCGCGCGACGCCTTGCAGCACGAGCCGCTCCGCCAGCAGCTCGCCGCCCGGGCCACGCACAAAATAAGAATTGTTACCTCCCGCAGTTTTTCTGACACGCCAGCCATCGGCATCATATTTAAACGATGTCGTTGTGCCTCCGACGGTCGCTGATGCCAGCCGATGGTCCTGCGTGTAGCTGTACGTGGCACCCGGCCCGGTCGTCATGCGGCCAACGGCATCGTAGCTCACCGGCTGACCGTTGACCGCCGCCAGGCGAAACGGATTGCCAGTGTAGGTGAACGCGCTGGATTGCAGATTGCCGTGCGCGTCGTAGCTGACGGGTGTGCCGAATCCCGCGCTCGCCGACGTAAATCGATCGAGGAGGTCGTACGTCAGGGACTGGCTGTGGGTGGGCCTGGCGTCCGTAATCGAGACGATGTTGCCGACCGGGTCATGTCCGATGTCCGTCAACTGCAAGGGGCCGGACGCCACTCCCTCCAGCCAGTAGCGGCTGTCGTCGTAGTGCAGGAATGTGGTGGTATTGTTGCCGGCCGTAAATCCCTCCACACTGCCGGTGGCATGGTAGGTAAATCCTGTCGCGTAGTTCGCCCCGGTGCTCTGGAGAAACACACGCGTCGTGCGGCCCTCGGCGTCGTACGTGTAGCCGACGCCGCGGCCCGATGGATACCAAATCCGCGTCAACCGGTCGGCCCCGTCATACGCATAGCCGACAGCGAAGCTCTGGCCGTCAACCGTATCAGTGCGGCTGGACAGGCGCCCGACGCTATCGTATTGAAATTGAGTCGTCACGCCGTCAACCGTCATTGACGCACGGTTGTCCGACCCGGACTCGTAGGTGATGGTGGTCAGCCGTCCGCCCGCGTTGATGCTTGTCGGCCGACCGTTGTCGTCGTAGCCGTACTCTGTGACCACACCCGCCGCATTGGTTTGTCGTATCAGCAGGCCGGCGGCGTCGTAGGCGTACGTGACAGCACCTGACTCGGGATGCTCTTCACGTTCCAGGAGGTGCCGATCGTCGTCGTAATCCCATGTTCGCGACCTGCCGCCGCCGCTCAGCGAGCGGACGCTGCCCAGTGCGGTGTACTCGTAGGTCCATGTGGTCTGTGCGGCATCACGAATCGTTCGAGGGCGTCCATCATCGGGGTTTCCGAAGGCCTCGATCGTCTGCACGGTCGGACGTCCTAGCTCATCTCGAATGGTCACGCTCCCGCCGCTGTAGTCATACTCGCGGAACGCGCCGCCGGAATGCGTTTCCCTTGTCACGCGTCCGAGGCCGTCGTAGGTGATGGTCGTCCCGCGGTCTGCTCCGCCGGTGAACGGGAGACCTGCGTATTTGACGCGTCCGTCCGCGTAGTATTTTGTCTTGGTTTTGACGCCGACGGCGTCCACGGTGGCAATCGGTCGTCCGAAGCCGTCCAGCGTGGTGGTGACGTCAGAAGGCGTTCTCCGGGTGCGCACCGTCGCGCCGGCGCTGTTGTCGTAGGTAATCACCTGGTCGTTGGCGTCCGCCAGCACGACCCGCGTCAGACGCGACAGCGCGTCGTATTGATAGCCGACCGTGCGGCCACCCTGTGTTTCCGAGTCCACGGTCCCATCGGGGTTGATCGTTCGTGTGATCGAGTACCGCGGCGTGGTAATCCGCCGCACCTGACCCCACGTATAGGCGAAGGTCGTGGTCTTCCCCGTTGCGGTCGTCAGGCTGGCGACGTTTCCGTTGCTGTCTGGACTGAACGTTGTCGTAATGCCGTAGGTCGATGCGGCGTTGAGGAAACCGTCGTCGCGGTAATCCCACGACCGCTCGAAGGTCTTTTGATCGACGGTAACTCTTTCACGTGAGAGCAGGCCCAGGATGTAAGGGCCAAACTGCGGCGCGCCTGGCGTGTGTGTGAATTCGCGTTCGGTGGTGCGTTCGAGCTCACCAGTCTCTTCGATTTTATTCGGATTGTGAAAGTCGCCGTAATGTTCAGGGCTGTAGGAAAACTCCGTCCTGTATTGGCGCCCGGCGCGAGTGATCGTTCGCGTCTTGAGCTCGGGTAAGGCATCGTTGGAATTCGCGCTGGCGATGCGGATCGCTACGTACTCCCGGACTTCTGATTCGAGCTCCTCCCCGCCCTTTTCGACCGTTCGACTCTTGAGGACCCAACCCCGACCAGGGTAGTCGTTCGATGTGCTCGGACCGTGCTCGTGACGGTAGGTGGTAACGGTGCCATCAGGCGCCAGAACGGTCGTATTGCTGTAGAGACCGAAATCGGGGGCACTATAGCGGTATTCCCAGGTTCCATTCGCTTCACCGCCGCGAGCCGCAACATCAATAACCTCGCGAAACCTCAACGCAGTGGTGCCCTCTTCCTCAAATTCCACTTGCCCGAAGGTGTATTTGATTCGGCCGCCGTGGGGAGTCGTGAGGGTCGCACCCTCCCACCGCCATTTTGTGCCTTCGGGTGATGTGAACTCCGTGTCCGTGTAGGTCCAGGATCGGCCTTGGAATGTCATCGACGTGGGCATACACCCCAGACTCCATTGGGAGCCGTAGCACCCCAGAGGCAGCTCCAGCTCCACCTCGCGCGTCTGGCTTCCGAGATGTTGAGTAATGGTGACCGAAGGGTCGTTCCACGACACCGTCAGAAACGTACCGTGCGTGTCAAACATTGTCGTCAGCCTGCCCTGACTGTCGTAGTGCCCCACAGAACCGTCCGGCAGGTGCAAGCTGCGATAATCACGTCTATACATCCAAAAGCGATCCGTTACGCGGATCTCGGGGCAGCATCCCAAGAGGGCTGTGGGGACATCTATCTCGCTATCGACGGTGACGATCCGGGGGTGGATTCCTTGGGTGTCCGGCCACGTGTCCTTGACCCTCAAGGGCACGCCCGCAATGCCGAAGGTCCAGCCCGCAAACACCTTACTGTTGTAGCTCCGCTGAAACCGGAGGTCGCGCCCGGCGTTTCCCGGCAGAACGAGATCAGTAAAGGTCAAGACGAGGCTGCCGGTGGCCAGGTCGATATGCTCGAACGGCATCGTCGAAAAGGACCCGCGATTCGGCTGAATGCCGGTGGCATCCAAGATCGGATGTTGAGCCGATGCGTCGAACGCCAGTGCGATGCCAGCCAACGAGAGGAGGAAAAGAAGGATGAGCCGACGGGCGACATTCATCAGAAGACTCCTGTTCCGTGTGTTATTGCAAGGTCAGCAAGATCAGAATTTCGCCCTTGCCGTGCGTCATCGGCTCCAGGGCCTTGCCGAGAATCGTGCCCGGCCGATGGAAGGGCGACCCATCGACGGTGAGGGGCTGGGAGCGCATCGCGTATCCAGGCGTTGGGCTTGTCACCAGCAGGTCTCCGGCACGGATCTCGCCGTAGGTAGCATCCACTTTGACGAGCACTCGGCCGCTCTGGGCCACGAGCACCTTTCCGTCGCCCTTCTCACCGAGCGTGATGCCGGGTTGCGGAGACACCACACCGGCGACGCCCGTGTCATATTTCGCGTGCGACCGATGCACCACGTTGCGATCGTCCGGGCTGATCACCATGACAGTTCCAGCCGCGGCCGGCTCACGTGCGGTAACCCATTCGGCCACGTCCTGATACTTGGCCGCGATGTTGCCGTCGACCTTGATGTCGCCGGCCACATGGAGTTTGCTGGTGGGCGCCGATGTACCGACGCCCACGTTGCCGTCAGCATCAATGCGGAGCCGTTCGGTCGTCAGGCCGCTGCCGGTGAAGCTACTGCCTGTGCCAAAGGCGATGTAACCGTTCGCCGCACCGGAGCCGTTGGCGCCCGAGTTGAAAATGAGGTTGCCGCCATTGCCGCTCGCAGCACCCCCTTGCGCGGCAAGGATGATTGGAGCGCCACTACCTGCCTCAGCAACTCCGCCGCGCACATCGAGAGCGCCCGCCGGCGCTGTGGTGCCGATCCCAACTCGGCCCTCTGAGCTGATCCGCATCCGTTCCGTCGTGAGCGCAGTGCCTGTGAAACTACTGCCGGTGCCAAAGGCGATGTGGCCGTTCGCGGCGCCGGAGCCGTTTGGCCCCGCATTGAAAAGCAGATTGCCCCCGTTGCCGCCAGGGCCGCCGCCCTGAACGGAAAGGATTATCGGTGAACCCGATCCGCTTGCGGCTACGCCGCCCCGAACGTCGAGCGTACCGGCTGGCGTCGTCGTCCCTATTCCCACGTTGCCACTTGATGGAAAAATGTTGCCGCCTTGTGCCCGTAGGACGACGACGCCACCCATTATCAGGGTGACTGCCACAAGCGACAGTAACAAATAACGAGTCCGCATGCAGTCTCCTCCTCGTGACTCCTACTGAAGCGTGAGCAGCACAAGGATCTCGCCTTGGCCGGTGGATAACGGTTCGATCGCCTCGCCGAGAATGGTGCCCGGTCGGTGGAAGTCTCGTCCCTCAATCTGCGCAGGCCGTGATTTCATCGCATGACCCGCCGTGGGGCTGGTGACCAGGAGATCGCCCCGCCGAATCGCGCCGTAAGCGGCGTCAACTTTGACCCGCACGCGCCCACTGTGTGCCACCAACACCTTGCCACGGCCGCCTTCGCCCAGGACAATTCCGGGTTTCGGTGAGACGACGCCCGCAATCGCGTGGTCGTACCCGGTGGTCGATCGCTCGACGTCACTTCTGGAGGAGCCCAGGACGACGACTGTGCCGGCCTGTAGCGGCTCTCGGGCGTCGACCCACTCGGCCACGTCTTGATACTTGGCGGCGATATTGCCATCGACCTTGATGTCGCCTGCAATGTGAAGCTTGGACGTAGGACTGATTGTGCCGATGCCGACGTTCCCGGCATGGTCGATCCTCATGCGCTCGGCAGGGGTGTTCGGAGTCCCCGCTGTTGAAAACGTGAGAACACCAGTGTTGCCGGGAGACCCTCGTAAGGCACCAATAGCCGCATAGCCGGCTCTCACTTCGTTCACGTCTGGCCCACCGCCGAAATTAATGCCGCCAAGTGCGTCACCTGCGGCCAACGCAGTTGCCTTGTCACGGCCGATGAAGATCCCGCCAAACATCTCTTGAGAATTCGCCGGAACCGTCGGCTGATTATGAATGACCGTCAACTCGCCGTAGGAATCCCATGCCGAGGTAATCGCCGAGCCCACGACTTGCAGCTTGGCGGACGGATTCACCGTCCCGATGCCGACCTTCCCATTAACTTCAGAAATCGTTGAATCGACGAGCGCGCCGGCCGCGTCGTACTTGGGCACCCGGTTCTGCGTGGCGGCAGTCAGCAGGGCAACAGCCAGAACCACCGCGACGCCGATCGTCAACACAAAGGTAAGCCTTCGCATAGTCATTCCTCCAGATCGTGAACCTGCGTGGTCCTCACGCGCCGTTCGTGTCGCGTGTCACTGCAGCGTCACTAATACGAGAACGTCCCCTCTTCCGCTCGTCCACGCCTGCAAAGCTTTCCCGACAATCGTGCCCGGCCGATGGATCGAGGTGTCGCCAACCACGATCGCCTCCGAGCGCATCGCGTGCCCTTCCGTCGGACTCGCCACCAGGAGGTCGCCGGGCTGAATCGCGCCGTAGCGCGCGTCCACCTTGACGCGGACGCGGCCACTCTGCGTCACCGCCACTTTGCCGGTGCCCCGCTCGCCAAGAATGATGCCCGGTTGCTGCGAAACGACTCCCGCGACGGCGGTGTCGTATGCTTTGCTTGAGGGCCGCACGCGATTGGTGCTCGTTCGGTCCGTCGACACGACGGTCCCCGGCTCGATCGCTTCGTTTGTCTCTACCCACTCGGCCACGTCCTGATACTTCGCCGCGATGTTGCCGTCGACCTTGATGCTCCCAGCTACATGGAGTTTGTCCGCGGGCGACGTCGTGCCGATACCGACGTTGCCAAGGTTATCCACTCTCACGCGTTCGACGGGCGTATTACCATCGTCAGACGTTCTGAAAATCAAAGCGCCATCTTCGTTGCCACCGGCGACGTTGAGCCACACCCCGTCGATTGCGGCCGCCGCCGACACAGATCCACCAGCGCGTTCAACTTCGAACGCCACCTGCGCCCCAATTCCAGGTTCAGCCGATCCGGTAGTCTTACGCGTAAGGCGCAGCACCTCTACAGGCGTTGCGGTTGAGGTGTGGTCTCGCTGCATATAGACCAGCCCGCCTATTTCGGATACGGCTGAGTCAACGAGAGTTCCGTCAGAAGCGTATTTCGGAAGGTAGTGCTGCGACGCGGAAAATGCCACGGTTGCACCTACAACAAGAAAAGCAATGCCACCCACCAAGCGGTATCGGACGCGAGTCATCGTTTTCTCCCTTTTCGTATCGCAGCGTCTACTGTAGCGTTAAGAGCATCAGAATCTCGCCGGTGCCCTCAGTGAGGAACGACGGCAAGCAGCGTAGTGGTTCCAGTGGCGATGGCTAGACGAGTCCTCATTCGCATTCCAACTCCTTGGTTAGAGCATGTCAGCGAGCACGGTGAGTTCCGGCGAATTCCGCTTCGACGTTCCGATTCCGATGCTGTGTTAAGAATGGTGACGCGCGGGTGAATGGTGGAGTCTGCCGCGCTGGAGCGCGAGTATATTAAAAGGACGCGCTGATCTGAAATCGAAAAAATACGTGTGAACGTATCTTTCTGCGGAGCGTGTCGGTGTTTGTCCTACAACGTCGTGTCTATGCGTGTGATGCGCGTCTTACTCATGACGTTTCGTCAACGACTTCTGCTTCCCACCCGTCATATTCGCCACCAAACTGATGTGCGATGCCCTCTAGCATCTCGCGCGCTAGAGCGTTTTCCATTACGACGTAGCAACGCGGTATCCGCAGTGCCGGGCGTAGTTGGCGCACTCGTCTGGCGTGAAGAGATCGAGCGCGGCGGCGATGAGGGTGCACACCTGGTCGTAGGTGCGCGGCCGTGCG
>DATEEI010000075.1:0-49817 GCA_035281225.1 Vicinamibacterales bacterium | reverse complement strand
CTCGCCGGTAGCGCTGACCGGCGCCACTGAAACCTGAACGAATAATGCTCCTTGCGTAACCGCAAAGCCCTGCGCTGAGTACTCGATGACAACCTGGCCATTAGTGACAGGGAACGATTTGAAGCGCGAGTCCGAGGTCGGACTGCCGCCGAGAATCGTTCCACCGGCCGAGCCCATGAAAAAGCGTCCGTCCGGCGTGAACGCCGCATCCTTAATAGCCGTGGCAGCCACCAGCGTCCCGTCCGGAACGGGCTCACCGGATGCATCGCGCACGTTCGTGATCGTGACGGTGGTGCGGCGATCTGTCCCGTCGGCGTACAGGACGTTTGGGTTAGCCGTGACTGCCGCCGAAGCTATGCCAAACAACGGGACAGATACTGTGACGAGTCTTGTTCGAGTGGCGTAGCTCCCGTCCGCATTTGCGGGCATCAGCGAAATCCTAGCCAGGCGCGACTCCCCGGTTCGGAGGGCGAAATTTTGACTGTAGGTCAGCGCTACTCTTCCGTCTTGAACCGTCAATACCTTGAATTCGGGTCCATTGGGCGAAACCTCCCCTTCGAGAATCTGTCCTCCCGCTGATTCGACCCAAAAGCCTTGCGGAGTGAGGGCCACCTGGCCCGCAGCCGTCACGACTACCTTCGCGCCATCAGGCAGCGGATTGCCAAACGCATCAAGGATGGCCTCGAACGTGACGCGCGACGTCCGCACAGCTCCATCGGCAAACAGCTTCGTGGGAGTGACGGATGCCCTGGCGTTGGCCGGAGCGACCAAGGACAGAGCTTTCACGGCAATCGCGCGTTGGTCGAGGAGGTTACCCGATGGATCGCCAGTGGTGACCTGCAACAAGAGCCGCGCTGTCACACCAGGCTCGAACGTCAGGCTCCCTGTCGAATACGTTGCCCCCACGCGACCATCCACAAGCGGGAACACTTTGAGCGTTGAATTGGGCGACTGCGCTCCATCAATAATGTCGCCGTGTCCGCTCGATGTATGGAAAAAGACGCCGTCCAGCGTCTTCGTCGCGTTGTTCTTGCCCGACATCAGAATCATCGAGCCGTCGGGCACTACATTTCCGAGGCTGTCGTGCACGTGATCGACCGTGATTTGGACGGGGGTCGAGGGGAAGACGAGCTGAACGGTGTCGTGCGACAGGCGCCACTCGGCGCTCGCCGCAGATGAGATCTCGACAGCCGCTATCCCAAGCGGCATCGCGCCATTCGCGACGACGCCAGCCGCATCCGCTGGGATGATTTGGATGCGTGCCCGCTTGAACTCACCCGTCGGAGCGAACAGTCCGATGGCAGAGTATTCGGCCTGCACCACCCCGCCTGCAACGGTGAAGACGCGGTACTCGCTTCCCGAAGGAGACGCTTCGCCTCCAAGGATCGAACCGCCTAGGCTCTCGTGGTTAACCCAGCAGCAGCCCGGAATCAGATAGTCCCTCTGTAGCGCGGTGAGCGCGACCTTGGTCCCATCCTGAGCGGGATTTCCATTGGCATCACGAACCTCGATCCGAAGCTGCGCGCGACGATCTCCCTTGTCCGCATAGATCGCGCGGGGAGTAACCGTTGCAACCGCTCCGTCGCTCGAGCGTCGCAGAGAAAGCGTCAGCGTTCCAATCGCCTCGTCGCCGATGACGTTGCCATTCGCATCCGCGGGCATGACCTGCACGACCGTCTCAGCGCCCACCCTGGCGCTCGGTACAACAGGACTGCTGGAGTACGCGATGCTTACGGAACCGCCTGTCAGGACGAAGACACGGAAGTCCGCCTTGTTTGGCGACGGTGTTCCTTCAGTAATCGTTCCTCCCGCGGACCGGAATTGCTTGCCAGCAGCGTTTCTGCTGCCGAGATCTGCCACACCGACTGCGATCTTCGCGCCGTCAGGCACTAGAGTGCCGTCGATGTCACGAATGTTCGTCAGAGTCAAAATGGTCGTCGCGGGTGTCGTGTTCCCAACAGGAAGCGTCGTCTGAGCGGCCGAGATCTCGACGGTGTGCGGCACCAGCGAGCGATCCGTTGCAGGAACGATCCTAAATGTGCCGACGAACCGCGAACCGTCGGTGAACCCTGCGGTAACTGTGTAGGTCTTCCCGTCCTGAATGAATCCCTCACTCGCGGCAAAGAGCGTCAGCGTGCCCCCGGATGTGATCGGGAAACCCACCTGACCGTCAGGATTGTTCAGGAATGTGCTTCCGGCACCTCCTGCCACGCCAAGAACGGTCTCTCCAACTCTAGTACTTCGCATGGAAGGCCCTGCTAGATCGATGAATGACAGCGTGCGAGTGATGCCTTCACCAATCGCCATGTTCAGCGTGAAGACGGCATCGAGTTGACCATCGGGCGCGAGCGACCGGCCGACGCCGACGCGATCCGCGATGAGACCGTCGAAGGTCAAGCTCGTGGAGCCTGCAGCAGGTTCCACAGATGGTGTCGATCGAATGGCGATTCGAGTCTCGGTACTGCGATTCCCTGGTCCATCGACGGCTACGAGCGACAGAGTGTTGTCTATGCTGCCGGCAATGCTCGCCGTGAACGATCCGTTGGATGCCGCACTGACGATCGCCGTGGCTGAATTCGCGAGATTGACGATCTCAACCCTCGCGCTCCCTTCAACGGCCCCGGCGCGACCGAATACCAACGAGAATCCATTTGCAGGCGGCTCGGCTGTCAGTAGTGCGGCGACAGGCGCCGCAGGCGGCGTGCGATCGACCACGATGGTCAGCGTGCCCGTTCCAGTCTCGCCGTTGGCAGCAAACGCACGTGCCGTGACGATCGCATCGCCTTCCGCGACACCGTTGAGCGGTAGAGAGACACCGTAAGGAGACGAGCTATCTGTGATCGTCATTGACCCTACCGTGAATTCAATCCGGTCAACCGGCTCTGAGGGCGAAGCGGTTACGGTGACGGTGTCCCGGAATCGCGAGTTCGCCGCCGGAGCGTTGAACGTCACCAGTAGCGGGAAGTTGTTCACTGTCGCAGTAATCGCCGGACCAAGCGGGCTCATCGGGTTGCCCGCGATATCCAGTGCGCGCACCGCAAAGGTGTGCGTGCCGTCAAGCAGCGCTCGCGTATCGAACGACCCCTCCAGCACAGGCGGCGTGAACGAACGCACGTGGCTCGTTCCGTCGACGACGAGATCGACTCGGAGCAGGCCAGAGGTCGCATCCGACGCCGACACGCCAAGCGAGATGGTGCCGCTGAGCATCTGGCCGTCCGAAATCCCAGTGACAACACCGGCGACGGCGGGCACGGTGTCCACACCGAAGCCTGCTGACAGCGCTCCGAGATTGCCGGCACGATCCGCCATTGTCGCCTCGACGGTGTGCGCACCCTCCGAGAGGTTCGCGGGCGGCGTGAACTGGATGACAGTACCAGCCGGCGCGAACGCGACGTTGGTCCCATCCAAGCTGAGCGACCCTGTCGCCGCCGACGCTCCGCTTCCCGCGTCGTTTCCGACGACCTGCATCAACGGCCGCGCGCTGGTCGTCCACACTGGAGGCGTAGACAGCACCAGCACCGGCGCGATCGTGTCGAGCGTTCTGAAGATCGTGCTGAACGGCGCCGTCTGCTGGTTGCCGGACGCATCGACGGCCCCGTTGACGATCACGGTGTAGATCGCGTTGATGGCGAGCGGCACTGACGGAGTAAACGTAGCCGTCGCCGGCCCGATCAGCGCCGTCGTGCCCGACACCGCGCCGCTCGGTCCATTGACGCTGATTAACGAAGAGAGATTGGTCGCTGCAGCAACGGGCTCGTTGAAGGTGACGACCACGCTGGCGTCAGGTGCGATCTGAATCGCGCTGTTCACCGGGTTCACCGTCGTGACGCTCGGCGCCGAGACGTCAACGGTTCGGAACCGGCTGGTGAACGGCACCACCAGGCGACGGCCGTACACGTCCGTAACGTCGGTGTTTGCACTGACGGTCAACTCGACGGCGTCCGGCCACGTGGCTTGCAGAGTCGCTTCGCGGCCATCGGCCGACAGGGTCACCGAGGCGAAGACGTTCGCTGTGCCGTTGAGCACGCGAATCCCACCCGTACTGCCAAGGGGATCGGTGAAGGTCAGTCTCACCGGCCGGTTGAGCGCGATGCCGGTCGCGCCGTCGAGCGGATCGACGGAGACCACGGTGTTCGCCGAATCATCGAGGACGATCGTGCCGAGGTCCACCAACTCCAGATTGGTCACGACCGCGCGGCCCGTGACAAGGGCCACACCGGTTGTAAATGGATCGTTCGCGCGAAGCGTGAACGATCCAAGTGGAACGCCGAGAGCCGTGAAGCTGCCATCTGTTTCCGCAAACAGCAGAACCGAGGGCCCATTCGTCATCTCAATCTTCAGCTCAGTGCCCGGCGCGGGGGCGGTACCACCAGCGCGCAGCACGACGCCCTTCACCGTCCCGCTATCCTGCAGACGAAGTTCCACAGCCGTTGGTGTCGCCCCTGCGACGACAGTACCGGCCTTGCTCGCGAACAGCGAGAAATCACCAAAGCGTGTGCGCAGAGTGGCCGTGAAGGGTCCCGCGAGCACTTCGGGAAGCACGAACACGCCGTCCGCGCCCGCCGTAATCGTCAAGCTGTACGGGAAGGTGCCCGTTCCCTGTAGCGTGACCTCACCACCCGTTGGCGTGCCGTTCGACGCTATCGCGCGACCTTCGATCGAACCGATGCCGTTCAACGTCACGACAACTTCGGCGGTCGATGCGCCGGTGACTTCGACAGTCGCCTTGCCGCGATCGAGGGTTCCGATGACGTCCGCGCTGACGCCAATCAGGCCCGCGGGCACGCGCTCGAACGTAAACCGCCCCTCCGCATCGGTCGGTGTCGAAAGCGAGATCGAAGCAATGCCCGGGACCGACAACGTGACCATCGAGGGCGGCGCCGGACTCACGCCGTCGGAGGCGAACACGCGTCCAGTGACACGACCCGCATCTCGAACCGACACGTCAAGCGTAAGTAGCGTGCCTTCGCCGGCGAGGGTCCCTGACCGGCTACCGCTGAGCAGTCCACTTGCGACGCCCGCCGACACGGATACGGCTCCCTCGGGAACGCCCTCGACCAGGTACCGGCCATCCGCATCGGCGATCGTCGAAACACGATAGATCCCCGATACGATGTCAACGGACGCGCCGGCCGCAGGCACACCATTGCTGGTCACGATGCCTCCGACCGATCCAAGCGCCTGCGCGAAGATGTCGAGCACGATCTCCTGGCCTTCGGTGGACAACGCGCCTACTGCGAAGCCCGTGCGCCCGGTCAGGGGGTCTTCGGCCTCGAGCCGAATCGGTCCAGCCGGCACGTACTGGAAGCGGAAGCTCCCCACGTCGCCGCTGCCGGCAGTCGTGACCTGGCCGATGATGGAGCGACCGGATTGGAGAGCGACCGTACCAAACGGTATCGGCGTCGTGCCATCCGGCATCAAGAAACGCCCGCGCACGGTGCCGGTCGTCGTCAACCGCACGCGCAAATCAACCTCGGCGTCCGGACCCGGCAACACGCCGGAGCTCCGACCGCCCCGTCCGAATGGATCGGTTGCTGATGCGGCCACCGGGCCCTCGAATACGCCCTCGAAGCTCGCAATGCCTCCGCTCGATTCGTCAGCGACGGCCTCGAACGAGCGCGTCGGGAAATCTGACTCAGTCAGGTGGACGATCACGCCTGTCACGGGCAGATCGGCGCCGTCCACGACTCTCACGCGCACGGTGCCACGGCCTTTCAGACGCAGGTTGTGCACGAGGCTTTGACCGGTGCTCAGATAGATCTTCTCCTGCACGACACCTCCGGTCGCCGCATCGCGGGCCGTGACGGTGTAGTTGCCTTGCGGAAAGACCTTCGCGAATCGGAATTGTCCGAGCTCGTTGGTACTGACGACGACGTCAGGCAACATGCCGTTGGCCGTCACTTCGACGCCGGCGCCGGCCGGCGTGACGCCGTCTGGCAGATACACCGTGCCAGAGAGCTCCCCTGAAATCGTGTTGGTGAGCCGCAGCGTGACATCGATCGATTCACCCTGGCTCGTCAGCGTGACGGTCGTCCCGGCCGTGGTTGGGAAGAAGGGGTGCGCCGTCGTCAGCCCGACGCGGCCAAGGCCAACGTTCGTCAAGCGGAATCGGCCGCTCGTGTCGGTACGAACACTGTGCGAGTCGTCCTCCCCCATTCGACAGGTCTCTCGACTGATGACGCTCGACCGCACTGTCACCAACGAACCAAAGGCGGGAAGTCCATCCGGGTCGAGCACGAGACCGGTGACGACGCCAAAGCCCTTGAAGCGCATCACGCCGGAGGCTGTTGCGCCTTCGCGCACGATCGTCGTCGTGGCCTCGACAACGTCGGTGAAGCTCCCAGACAGCCTGGTCGCGCGAGCGGTCATCTGTCCGATCGGAAGGTTCTCGAACCGAACGCGGCCCGTGGCGTCGGTTCTGGCGGTCACGAGCGCGCAGCCGCAACCCGTGCTGCAGGCGCCATTCCACATGGACCAGCTGGCCAACAACACGACTTCCTGATTCGCGAGAGGCGCGCCAAACGGATCGAGGACGAGGAACTCGGCAGCGCCCAACCCGGAAAGGTTGATATCGACGTTGTCGCGTACCCCAGGCGCGGTGATGAGCACCCCTGCCTGGCCACGACGCCGCGCGTCCTGTGTCTCTGCCGTCACAACGGTCGTCTGCTCGGAGCGCACGGGCACATTCCGGAGCTCGTACCGGCCCGCGCTGTCCGTCAACACCGTTTGCTCACCCTGAGTGACCAGCACATCGGGCGCGACCGCGCCGTCGGGCAGGCGAACGGTTCCTCGGATGGTGGCGGGAGCCGTGATCTGGATGGTGAAGTCCTGGCCAATCAGCACTTCGTCCTGCGCGACGAGGCCCACGCGGGACGCGGTTTCTCGTGTGCGGGTATCGAGGGTCACATCGATGCTGAAGGCGCCGCTTGGAACACCCTCGAACGAGAAGCTGCCGTCGGCCGCGGTGAACTGTCCAGCGACAGCGGTGTAACGGCCTTCTTGGAACAGGTTGTAGTACACGAGCGCGCCCGCGGCAGGCATCACCACGCCGGCCTCGAGCCGCCGAACCGTGCCGCTCACGCTGGACGACCCCGCGTCGAGGATGACGTCCACGGGCGCCGTTGTACCCGCACGCGCGATGCGTCCGGCCGCCGAGCCCGCCGTGCGGTTCTTGCGAGCCGTCACGCTCACCGCGCCCACGGCGATGTCGTTGACGACATAACGACCGTCACCGTCGGTCAGCACGCTGCCCGACGAGCTCTGGTTGAACGCGGTGACAAGCGCTCCGCCAATCGGAGCGCCCGCGAGATCTCTGACGATGCCGCTCACCGAGCCGGTGCCGAGCATGGCGATATCGAATGTCAGTCGCTCGCCGGGAGTGCGCACAAAGCTGCTGATCGTGCGCGCCGCGCCGGTCACCTGATCGCGCGTATAGAGCGTGAACGACTTGCCGCAGGGATCGCGTCTGACGTACCGGAACTCGAACCGGCCATCGGCCCCTACCGGGATCGCTGCGAGCGGTTGGTCGACATCGAACGATGTATTGGCCTCACAGGTTGGGTCGCTGTAATTGAAGTAGCGCACCAGCGCGCCCAGCACGGTGGAACCTTCGGCGGCGAGCACACGGCCGGTCACGATGGCGCCCGCGTCTTGCAGCCGTGACTGCAGCGGCACCGTCGCACCGGGGCCTGGCGCGCCTTTCAGGTCGTCCACCGACGTCAGCGTGAGCGTCGTCGGCACGTTGGGACCTTCGGGCAAGTCCAATTGTCCAAATACCAGGCGCCCCGACAACTGACGCCGCAAGACGCGGAAGCTGTTGGACGGGAGGGTGTATCGCGCTGTCTCCTCCGCGCTTCGGGCCCCGACGACGCGATCGAAGAGAAGCGCGGTATGAAAGCCCATCGCACCCGCGCCCGACAGCGTTTCGGGACCGACGACCGTCGCAGACAGAAGGCGCGCGCCTTCAGGTGAGAGCACTTCGGACGATAGCGGGACCGTGGCTTCGAACGACCCATCGCCGGCGACATCGGTCTCGAGGATCAGCGTGCCGGCACTTGGATCGATCCGCAGGCGTGCGCGAGAGGCTGCCAAAAAGCTTGTGGAACCTGTCGCGCGCACCAGCGTTCCGTCGCCGCGTGGGAAGGTGACCGCCAGATCCACCGGGCCTTCGCCACGCGATGCCAGTTCGAGGGTGAACGGCGCACTCGACGGATCGGTGAGCAGGCCGAAGAGCGGCGCGGTACCAGAGGCGAACGGAATGATGACGCCGCCACGAATCTCCTTCGTCTCGGCCGCAGTGGATCGCGCGAGTCGTCTGCCCGCGGCGTCGGTCAACGTCACGTCAGCCGGCGCGCCGGCCGTACCGCTCGACACCGAGAACGCGACCAGATCCAGACCGGACGCGGCGATGCGTGAGAACGCGTGGTGGAACGCACCAGGGCCGCCGGCGATCGAAGCCGCCGTGGCAAACTCGGCCCCGAGCGCACTTGCAAGCGCGCTTCCTGCATCGGTCTGACGCAGCAGCTGATCGAAGCCCAGATCCAATCGCACGCCGCCGTAGAAATCGACCGCCAGATCGCGGATGGCGTCTCCGCGAGGCTGGCCGAGCGTCGTGCGCAGGCCGGCTTCTGCCAGCGCGAGCGCTTTCTCGATAACCGCCTGCTTGTTGATGGGGACGACACCCGGCTGCAGTGTTCCTGCCGGCGCCGTCGCAACGCTCCACGCCTGACCGAGGACGCGCATTGCTGCAAGAACGATCCCGTCTGGCAATTGATCCACCGCGGACGGCAGCACCAACGTGTCCGGCGAGAGGGGCACGCCACGCTCACCGACGCCCATCGTGAATCGGAGGTTGCCGGTGCTCCCATCGGTCGTATCGAGCTTCAGGTAGCTCGCGACGACTTGTCCGGTTCGCTCGCTCTCGAATTCGAACTCGAAGGTCCGCGCATCGCCCGCCTTGAGGGTGTCTGTCCGGAGTGTCGGATCGCTCAGCAGGCGCGCGCCGCTCATGCGGCTGGTGTCGAGCGTCATGCTGACGTCGTTTGCCAGCGATCGGCCGATATTCGTCACCGTCGCGAACAACTTGAATCGTTCAGATCGGCGGACCACGGACGGCGCCGTGAACGTGACGTTGAAGTACGGATTGCGGACCAGCACACCGCCACTGGCTTTGCCGGTGACACGCGCTGAGCCGGTCGCCATGCCGTCAAGCACCGCTGCGATATCGAAATCGATCGTGTGGAACCCTTCCAGGTCCCCTCGCAGCAGGAATTCGGCCTGCCCTTGCTCGCCTGGGTCGAGCGCATCGACATCGTCGGCGCTCCCTGGCGTCGCGTCAGCGCCGGCGCCGCGAACCGCAAGCGTCGTGCCCTGTGGACCGCCCGTCGTTTCGGCCAGCGACAACGGGTCGTCCACTGTGCCGGGCGACAGATCCGCTCCGACCGGCATTTTGATCGTGCCCGTCACATCACGGACAGTCAGTCCCGAACCAGCAGGGGCGCCGTTCGCGACAAACAACTGCGCCGAAAAGAACTGCTTCAGGTAGCCAACATTCCCAGGAATGACCAGCACACCCGGAATGCGTACGTCAACCCCCTCGCCGCTTGGCAGCGTGATCTTCTGGCCGGCTCCGATCCCCTCGACGGTCATGAGGATGGGACGAATGTCCGGCAGCTCGGGCAACCGCTCGTCGTCCAACGAGGCGTGTACCTGCGGCCGAGAAAACTCCGGCAGGGCAACGCCCTTATGGTCGAACACGACCGGAAAATTGATCGTCACCGCCTTCGACTCGGTCTTCAGCGCCATCGTGAACTCGAAGCCGAGGTAGTCGTCCCGATCGAGAACGATGCCCTTCTCCTTGATCTCGGCGAGTGTGAGGGGCCGGCTCCGAACGGACGTGATCAGCACCTGTTCGATCACCTGGACCGGGATGCTTCCAGGCTCGACGTCGAGCACCGATCGACCGCCGGCAACGAGGCGCAGATTCGAAAGCCGGTAGTCGCCTGATGTCTGCAGCGCCGGTATAAGAAGGAGGAGACGATCGGGAGCGTCGGCGGTCGATAGCGCGAGGGGCTCGGTCAGACCTGGACCGGCGAGCTCCCCTTCGACGTGCGTGTCAGCGCCGAAATAACGGATGACGTCGGCGCTCGAGATCGAACCCAGACCGCTGCGAATGGCGATGCGCACGCCGCTCGGCGTATTCTTGGGCAGCACCGGCACCGCGGGATCGGGCGTTGCCGACATGCCGACAACCGCCAGTTCCATCTCGCCAATCTTGCGAAAAGGAGTCTGGGCATAGGTCAAGTGACCCGCGCTGATCGACAGCGCGAGCGAGAGGAGCAGTGCACTTCTGCCCGCTTTGCGGGTGAGGCCGGATTGCACGATCAGTTTTCTGAGTTTGGAGCTACGTGAAACTGCGAAGCGGATCTTCGCGCAGTGTATCCAATCGATGCAATATAAAACGGGTTCCCTAAAACGCCTTAAACCGGCCTCAAAATGAGTACCGGCGGAACTCCAAAAGGGAAGACTTTTGTCTCCAGGGAGGATTGGCCGCGGATCTTGTCACAGCGCTGCCAGGCGCTCGCCGGTGAACACGCGTGCACCGACATCCTTATGGTACGGGCGCTGGCCGAGCGATTCCTCGATTCGCTGCCAGCGACTGAGACGCCGGTAGAACGGCTGCTCCTCCGGCAACTGCTCCTGGAAATGGCGCTGCGCTGGGCAACGGAGATCCACAAAGGATTCCACAAGAAGAGAACACAACACTGCCCGTTCAATCCCACCACTCTCATTCTGGAATGCTGGGAGGATCGTGCCGCCGATCCGAGCGAGGTCTTCGCTCGCTGGTCAGTACGTTTCGTCAGTGAGTTCGAGCGAAGCCATATCCCGCCGCTGGCGTCGCGCGTGCGGAAGTACGTGGAGGACCATCTGGCCGAACGCATAGCGATCACGCAGCTGGCGAAAGAGCTCCGGTGCACACGGGCGCGCGCCATCGCGGAATTCCACAAGGCTTACGGGTTGTCGCCGCATCAACACCAGCGGCGATTGCGTGTCTCGGAGGGGCTGCGCCTGCTGCGCGCGACGAACGCCAAGATCGAGGCGGTCGCCCGAACAGTCGGCTTCCGGAGCAAGAAGAACTTCTATAACGTCACGCGCGACGCCACTGGACGAACGCCCACGCAGATTCGAGACAAGAAGCATCGAGCCTAAGTCCGGCTAAAGCCGGACCCTACGTACTAGTGCTAACGCGCGATCCGGAGAGGCGGCTCGTCGGTAATCGACGAACACTCTTCGCGCGTGATGTTCAGCTTGTCGCCGTTCGACAGTTGCAGGATCGCGTACGTCGCTCCGTCCGGCGGCGTCAGCACTCTCACACTCACAATCTGATCGAAGTTGACGAACAGGCCCTGCCTGATTTCGATGAGCTTCATCCCTGCCAGCCTTTCTCTCAAGAGTGGTACTCGGCGCGCCGGCTCGCGTACCGGGACCGGCCGGGTTGTCGGTGTTTTTCCTACAGCCGGATTTTGTCGTGTCTGTTTCTGTTTCTTCTTCTGTTTCGTCGCCATCATCGACGATTGTGACACAACATCCGACGATCGCGTACCTTTGCGCTGCCGTGTTCGGTTCGTCATCTCCGATCGTTAATCTCTCTCATAGTGGCCGATCCTCGCTCGGACAATTCTCACACTGCAACGGAACAGCCGGAGACAACGACGCCGTTTGCCGCGCCGCAAGTCACGCTGCCCAAAGGCGGCGGCGCGATTCGCGGCCTGGGAGAAAAATTCCAGACGAATCCCGCGAATGGTACGGGGACGCTGTCGATTCCTGTTCAACTGAGTGAGAGCCGCGGCGGTTTTCAACCGGCGCTAGCGTTGACCTACAGCTCGGGCGGCGCTAATGGTCCATACGGTCTTGATTGGACGACCGGTCATCCTTCTATATCCCGCCGAACCGACAAAGGGGTCCCCCACTTCAAGCCGTTCGCACGCAGCGCCGCAACGATCCGCGTGGATGACACCGGCGAGGACATCTTTCTTCTGTCTGGTTCCGAGGATCTTGTTCCTATTCTCGAACACGACGGTCCATGGATCGGTCACAGAGTATCGAACGGCTACTTCATCCGCGGATACCGCCCGCGCATCGAGGGCGCCTTCGTCAGAATCGAAAGCTGGACACGGCAGTCGGACGGCGACACGCACTGGCGAACCATTTCGCGCGACAACACCCTCACGGTGTATGGCGAAGGGCCAGAATCGCGGATCGCCGATCCTGAGGATCCACAGCGCGTCTTCACCTGGCTCATCTGCCGAAGCTACGACGATCGCGGAAACGCCATCGAGTACGAATATGCCGGAGAGAACGACGAGGGCGTGGATACGTCGAAACCGAACGAACGGTTTCGTTCTCGCGCCGCCAACCGGTACTTGAAGCGGATCTATTACGGGAATCGCGAGCCGCAACTCGTCGATCCCTCCAGCGACTCCGGCCGCCCGTGTCACGTGCCAAAGCCGAAGACCGGTCCGAGTGACTGGCTCTTCGAAGTGGTGTTCGACTACGGCGACGAATATGTCGAACAACTGGCACAAGCCGAGGGCTTCCGCACTATTCGATGGAATGACGCCGGACCGGCGAGGCCGAGGCCGTCTCGACTGGACCCGTTCTCCACGTCACGAGCGGGCTTCGAGATCCGGACGTATCGACTGTGCCAGCGGATTCTGATGACGCATCGGATGCCGGAGGCGCTCGGGCAACCGCGCACGTTGATCCGCGCGCTCCACTTGCATTACGAGGAGAAGGCAAACGGAACGCGCCTCGCGCGTGTGACGAAGTGCAGCTACCGCCACCTCGGCGAGGGCCGCTACCGCGAGAAGGCGCTGCCAGCGCTCCTCCTTCATTACTCCTCGAGCCCACTCGACGATCCGGCTCCGCGGGCGTGGGCGATGCGCGACCTTCCGCAGGACAGCCTCGACAACTTGCCCGCCGGCGTCATGGGCGAGGGTTACGAGTGGACGGACCTCGACGGCGAGGGCATCGCCGGTGTGCTCGCGATGCAGGCCGGTGCGTGGTTCTACAAGCCGAACCGCGGCGACGGGCGATTCGGTCCGGTTCAGGTTGTGCGCGATGCACCTCCCCTCGCAGGCGGCCGATCGCAGCTGATGGATGTGGACGCCGACGGACAGCTCGAGTTCACGGCGCTGGCGCCCGGAATCGGCGGCTTCTTCGATCGCGCGAGCGACGCCGGTTGGGAACCGTTCCGGCCCTTCCCTTCGATGCCGGTCGTCGATTTCACCGATCCGAACGTACGCCTCGCCGACATCACGGGCGATGGCCTCGCCGACATTCTCATCACGAACGACGAAGCCATCACGTGGCACCCCTCGCTGGGAGACCGCGGCTTCGGCGAAGCCGTACGCGTGCGCGTTCCGTGGAACGAAGATGGCGGGCCGCGCGTGCTCGTGGGCCAGGCCGATCAATCCGTGTTCCTCGCCGACATGTCGGGCGATGGACTGACAGACCTGGTTCGCATCCGCAATGGTGAGGTGTGTTACTGGCAGAACCTGGGTTACGGGAAGTTCGGGCCGAAGATCACGATGGACCACTCGCCGTGGTTCGACGAAGAAGGGATCTTCGATGCGCGGCGGATCCGGCTGGCGGACACGGACGGATCGGGTCCGACCGATCTCATCTACGCAGGCCGTCAGGGCGTCAAGATTTTCCTCAACGAGAGCGGCAACTCCCTGAGCGCACCACGGCATATTGCAGAGGTGCTGCTGACCGATGGCGTCTCTCTCGACGTCGTCGATCTACTGGGCCGCGGCACAGCCTGCCTCGTGTGGTCCACCGTGCTGCCGGGGCTGGCCTGGCGGCCCGTCCGTTACATCGATCTCATGTGCGGAGACAAACCGCACCTGCTCGTGGCATGGGAAAACCAGCTCGGCGCAGAGACCCGGCTCACGTACGCGTCTTCGACCGAGTTCTATCTGGCCGACCGTGCAGCCGGCCGGCCGTGGGCCACACGTCTGCCGTTTCCCGTGCATGTGGTGAAGACCGTCGAGTCCATCGACCGCGTGTCGAACAATCGTATCGTCAGCTCCTACTGCTATCACCACGGACACTACGACGGCGTCGAGCGCGAGTTCCGCGGCTTCGGCATGGTGGAGCAGAAGGGCTCCGAGTGGATCCCGGCGCTTGAAGGCGCCACCAACTGGGAGGCGGTGCATCGGCTGCCGCCGGTGCTGATGAAGACGTGGTTCCACACCGGTCACTACGACGAGGCGCGCCGGGTCTCGCGACATTTCGAGACTGAGTACTACCGCGAAGGGGACCAGCCGATTCTGCTGCCCGACACGATTCTTCCTGCGGATCTGACACCCGAGGAAGCCCGCGAAGCGTGCCGCGCGCTGAAGGGATCCGAGCTCCGCCACGAGATCTATACGCTCGACGATTCACCTGAGTCGGGCAGACCCTACAGCGTCTCGGAATCGAACTTCACGATTCGAGTGCTTCAGCCACGTGGGCGCAATCGATACGCGATCTTCCACACCTTCGCACGTGAGAGCGTGACGTTCCACTACGACCGCAAGTTGTACAACATCGACGGGCGCTTCCGCCCTGATCCACGCGTTGCACATCAGATGACCTTGCGGGTCAACGAATTCGGAAATGTGCTCGACGGCGTCATGATTGGCTACGGTCGCCGGTACGCGGACGCCTCCACGCATCTGACGCCGGCAGATCACGCCCAGCAAGCGCGAATCCTCGTCACCTACTCCGAAGGCGGCTACTCCAACGCCGTCAGCCTCCCGGATGCGTTTCGGACGCCGCTTCCCGTCCGGGCGAAAACGTGGGAGCTCGGCAACGGCATTCCGGCGTCTCACCGGCCGCACACCACAAATCTCTTCAGCCTCGATGACATGCTGAAGCTCGTCGCGACGAGTGGCGAAGCCGGGCGCGAGGTGCCCTTCGCAGACTGGCGCGGCGACACCGCACCGCAGTCCGGCCCCTATCGGCGCCTGCTCGATCACCAGCTCATCCGGTATCGATCCAACCGTCTCGACAGCCTTCTGCCCGCGGGCCAGCTCCAGTCGCTGGCGCTGCCGGGCGAGCACCATAACCTCGCCTTTCCCGATGGGCTGATCGAGCCGCTCTTCGCGCATCGCACGCCGGAAGCGATCGCGGCCCTCCTCGAGTCCGGCGGCTATGTCGATCTCGACGGCGACGGCAATCTGTGGCGGCCATCGGGCCGGGTGTTCTACACCACCGAGGACGTGCCAACCAGCGTCGAGCTCGACGAGGCGGCGTCGAACTTCTTTCTTGTTCGACGCGTGCGCGATCCGTTTGGACAGGAGATGCTGAGCTTCTTCGACGGCTATCGTCTAATGATCGCCGCCGCGACGGATGCGCTCGGCAATCGTAGAACCTTCGACTACGACTACCGCGTGCTGGCGCCGTTCCGATCCACCGACGTGAACGGCAACCGCACCGAGCTCGCGTTCGACACGCTGGGGATGGTGGCGGGTACAGCCGTCATGGGTAAGGCGAGCGAGCACCGGGGCGACTCGCTCGAAGGCTTCGTCGCGGACCTCGACGATGCGACCATCGCCGCGTATTTCGAGAATCCGTTTGCGAATCCGGCGCTGCTGCTCGGCCGAGCGACGACGCGCAATGTGTACGACCTCGACGCGTACTCGCGGCACGGCGGACCGTCGCTGGCGGCGGCTCTTCAACGCGAGACGCACGATGCAGATCTCGGCCCGGAGCAGAGCACGCGCATCCAGCATGGGTTCACCTACTCGGACGGCTTCGGCCGCGAGGTGCAGAAAAAAGTACAGGCCGAGCCGGGAGAGGTCGAGGGCCTGCACGTCGAACGCCGGTGGGTTGGGACCAGCTGGACGATCTTCAATAACAAGGGGCTGCCCGTTCGCCAGTACGAGCCCTTCTTCAGCGCGACACATGCGTTCGAGTTCAACGCGCGCCACGGCGTCAGTTCCATCCTGGTGTACGACGCAGTGGCGCGGGCCGTCGCAACGCTGAAGCCAAACGGTACGTACTCGAAGACGGTGTACGAACCGTGGCGACAGGACACGTGGGATCTGAACGACACGACGCTTCTGCACGCGACCACCGATCCCGACATCGGCTCGCTGGTCGGGCACATTGCCGATGCATCAGCGCCGTCATGGTACGACCAGCGAATTGTCGGCGTGCTGGGCGCAGACGAGCAAGTCGCGGCCAGAAGGGCCGCCGTGCACGCCGGCACGCCATCGCGCACGTATTTCGATTCGATCGGCCGGGTCTACCTCACGGTCGCCCACAATCGCGTTGAGCGGAACGGCACGGTCACCGACGAGTACCTCACGAGCCGTGTCGCGCGAGACATCGAGAACGCACCTCGCCTGACCGAAGACGCGCTCGGCCGCAGCGTCATGCGGTCCGACTACGACCTGCTCGGAGCGACGATCTATCGCAAGAGCGCCGACGCAGGCGAGCGCTGGATGCTGGCCGACGTCACCGGCCAGCCGCTCATCGCGTTCGACGGCCTCGGCCGCCGGGTGCGGACGACGTGCGATGTGCTGCGGCGTCCTGTTGGCGTCTACGTGCGAGAGGCCGACGGCACGGAGCGGCTCGCCGAGCGCACGGTCTACGGAGAAGAGATCCCGGATGCGCTCGAGCACAATCTGCGCGGGAAGCCGGCGCAGCTCTTCGACGGGGCTGGTGTCGTCACAAATGAGGCGTTCGACTTCAAAGGGAATCTGCTATCGACCACACGTCAGCTCGCAACCGCATTTCGTAACGAGCCAGACTGGCAGCAGCCACCGAGCCTCGAGGCCGAGATCTATCGTTCGCTGACCACCTACGATGCGCTGAACCGCGCGCAGTCGCTCACCATGCCGGATCGAAGTGTCATCCAGACGGCCTACAACGAAGCCAATCTGCTCGACCGAGTCGAGCTGAGCCACAAAGGCAGCGACCTCCGCGAGACCATCGTCCGCAACATCGAGTACAACGCCAAGGCGCAGCGCGAACGCATCGGTTACGGCAACGGCGTCTCGACCGAGCACGAGTACGATTCAGTCACATTCCGCCTGGTGCGGACGCGTACAACCCGCCACTCAGACGACTTCCGTCTGCAAGACCTGGCCTACACGTTCGATCCGGTCGGCAACGTCACGAGCATCCAGGATGCCGCTCAAGCGACGGTCTTTTTCAACAACCAGGCCGTCCACGCGAGCTCGCAATACGAGTACGACGCGCTCTATCGCCTGATCTCAGCAACGGGACGGGAACACGCGGTCTTTGGCGACCGTCTGGCCGCCGGTGAGTTCGATATTCCTCCGATGAACTCGCCGCTGCCGTCCGACGGGCAGGCATTGCGGCGCTACCGCGAGGAGTTCACGTTCGACGCCGTCGGAAACCTGCTGGAGCTGCTGCACACGGCCGGCGCCGACCGATGGCGGCGGATTCACGAGTACGGAACGATTGCCGAGAACAACCGGCTCACCGGATCGCGTATCGGTTCGGTTCACGAGCATTTCACCTACGACGCCCACGGTAACACCCTGTCCATGCCGCACCTGCCGCAGATGGCATGGAACGTCAAGAACCAGCTCCAGTTCGCACGCCGCCAGGTTGTCGATGGTGCGACCGGTGCGGCCACGCACTACGTCTACGACGCGGCGGGAGAACGCGTACGAAAAGTTGTTGTCTCCGAGGCCGGCAAGCCGTTGTCGGAACGCATCTACCTCGGTCTGTTCGAGGTGGAGCGGGAAACACAGAGCGATGCGGTCGTGGAGCGCGAGGCGCTCCACATCATGGACGGCACCGGCCGAGTCGCGCTGGTGGAGTCCAGGGGTTCGGAACGGACGATACGATTCCAACTCAGCGATCACTTAGGAAGTGCGTCTCTCGAGCTCGACGAGCACGCCGCGATTCTCTCTCGAGAGGAGTACTACGCCTTTGGCGAGACATCCTTCCGAACGGAGCCGTTCGCGCAGTCCATCGGCCGAAAGCGGTATCGCTTCACGGGCCAGGAACGAGATGACGACACGGGCCTCTCCTATCACGGAGCCCGGTACTACGCGCCCTGGCTGGCGCGATGGACGGCGCCGGACCCCAGCGGCATGGTCGATGGTCCGAACCTCTATCAGTACGCACGTTCGAATCCCATCGCCAACTCCGATCCCAACGGACGCGATTGCAATCCGGAAATCGCGACGTGCGTGGACCCGACGGTGCCAGACGACTCCACCAACGTATCAACCATGGAGGATCCATCGACCGCCGTCTGCCAGGCCGAGGAGGCGCCTGCGGTGGAAGCGGATCCCAACGACCCATCGCAGTACGACACGTTCGAGGAATTCTCGGAGAACGCCGTTGGTCCTCTGTCGGACGAGGGTCTCGAAGCCATGTGGGGCGAACGGGACTGGGATCCCGCGGACACCGAGGAGAACTCGTGCTCGTTCGAGCCGGAACCAGAGCCGGAACCCGAACCCGCTCCCGATCCTGCACCCGATGCCGAGGCTCCCGCCGACGATGGCAGCGTGGGTGAGCCGGGCCTGGGCGAGAGCCTGATTCCTATTTGGGGATCCGGGCGGGAATCGGTCAACCACTTCCAGCACGGCAGGTGGGTTCGCGGCACGTTCTGGGGCGTGATGGCGGTGAGCGACGTCTTCCTGGTCAAGTCGCTCATTGTCGGAGGCGGAAAGCTGATATTCAAGGGCGGAGCCAGCGTCGTCGCTCATACGACGCCGAATGTCGCCGCGCATACCGCCCCCGAGGTTCTCGCGCACACCGCGCCTGAAGTGATCGCTCATGGGGCGCCCGGCGTGACGGCTCACACGGCGGCGAATGTCACGGCGCATGCGACATCCACGGCCGTCTCTACCGGCGGCAACGTCGTTTACCACTCGGTCGTCGATGGCAAGACGATCTATGTCGGCATCACCAACAACGTCGAACGCCGCGCAGCGGAGCACCTCGCAAAGAAGGGCATCGTCATCGATGCCATCCCGGGCCTGACGAATCTGACTCGCGCAGATGCCAGGGCGGTGGAACAGGTGCTGATCGAGTTCCATGGCCTGGGTAAGAATGGCGGCACGTTGATCAACAAGATCAACAGCATTGCGAAGACCAACCCGCGCTATGCAGATGCGTTGATTAGAGGCCGTCAACTACTCCAGCAGGTTGGATACCCAGGTTTCTGAGAAGGGGAGTCAGGACATTGGCACGACCAAAGATTGGTGACATCGTCGAAATCGATACCGGCCAGGGGCTCGCCTACGCCCACTACACACATCAGCATCCGATGTACGGCGCGCTGCTGCGCGTGTTTGCGAACAGGAAGCCCACGCGTCCCGCCGATCTTTCGGCCGTCGTGAATGGTGAGCCGACGTTCTCGGCTTTCTTTCCTCTATCGGCGGCGCTGCATCGCAACCTCGTATCCATTGCGGGCCATGTCCCTCTGTCGGAACGCGCAAAAAAGTTTCCGGTGTTTCGAGCGGGAGTTGTGGATCCGAAGACGGGCAAAGTTGCCGACTGGTGGTTGTGGGACGGAGTAACCGAGCGTCGCGTCGGCCCCTTGACCGACGAGATGCGGACATTCCCGATCCGCGGAACCTGGAACGACACGATTCTCATCGAGAGGATTCTTTCGGGCTGGACACCAGAGAACGACCCGACGTGAACGAATTGAGATTGATGTAATCCCGAGCAAAGAGGCCAAATCACAATGCCACAAGTCATCATCGTCCGCCTGACACCGCTGAAGCCCACGAGTGGTGCGACCTTCACCAACTTCCTTTCAAACCTGTCGATCAGCGCGTTCGACTTGTCCTTCGGGAATTCGCCGACCGGCACACTCGTCGGCCAGGCGCAAGGCGCGTGGATACCCAACGTCGGACTCAATGCCGGCGGTCCAGCATTCACGCCGGCGACGCAGAAGATTCTTCAGCACTTTACCGACTATTCGGTGCAGACGCTACCGCCTCCCAATCCGCCGGATACCGACAGACGCCTGGAAGCCGTTGCGACAGCCGTCATCGAGCTGACGCCGCCCGCTGCGGAGTTCAACACCACCGACCTCCGGCTGGAGATCCGTCAAAACGGACAGCTGGTCGCCTACGAGCGTCTCGACTTCAACGTCAAGGTCGAGCCGAATGCGCCGCTGTCGAACAATCCTTTGACGTACATCAACGTCGAGCCACCGGCCGTGGTGCTCACGCTGCCCGATCCGTCGGTGTCGCTCAGCCCGACCGCAGCGTTCGTGGAGCTCCCGGCAGATGGCAGCGCGCCCAAGTTCGTGCCCCTGCGCGACGCTATTAATAAGGTGCTGGCACAGGACCCGGGGGGCGGCGCGACGCTGGCCAACAGCAGTCCATTGACCACCGCGCAATCGCGCCAGGTGGCTCGGGAGATTATCTGGAACCGGCAGATCAACCCGGCGCCCGATCGACCGAACGGCCGTCGTCTCGAAGACATGTACACCCGTCCGGAAACACCCACGGGCTGGAGCTCGGACGATCGCGACAAGGCCGACATGGATCGCAAGCAGTACGAAGCGAACTTGCTCGGCTATTACGCGCTGCAGAACGCCAACTCGGAGCGTCTCACGCAATACGTCTTCGCGGCGTCCGCGGCGGTGTGGGCCGAGCAGCAAAGCGAAGCCCCGACCAGAGTCGGCCTGCGATTCCCCGTCGAGACCGGAGTGCCGCCGATACCCGGCGCCACCTTCAGGCAGGCGGACGTGGTCCTGGAGAACGCCGGCGCATTCACGCTGAACTTCAAGGTGCCGGCGGAATATCTCTATGTGCTGTCGGCGGTGCTGGCGGCGAACATCACAGCCGAAGAGCGCTACCGGATGGCGACGGACGAAGAGGAGTCGCGGCTGGTCTCCACGATCAAGGCCGCGATCGACCTCGGCACGATCGTCGCCGCCGCCACGAGCCCCGAGAATGCGGCACGCCGTCTCGTCGCCATAGGCCGCGGTCGCGTCCTTCGCCCGGCACTTCGTCCGCTCAACGCCGACGTCGACGCCTTGGTCACGGCGTGGCTCGCGCACATGGCGCCGTCAATCGACACGTTCTGGCAGCAGAACCCCTTCCCCGCTGCGCTCGTGGCCGGACACCTGGATCTCGTCCTCGCTGTCGTAACCCAGCAGACAGCGGTCACCGCGTCTTCCATCGCCTTGCTTGCCGCAATCGAGGCGATTCCGGTGACGACCGTCGCTCAGCTGAAGGCCATCACCGTTCAGGAGTGGCACGCGTTCTTCCTTCCCGCGAATGTGAACCTTCTCCCGGAGTTCACCAAGCCAGGCACGCCCGAGGAGCGCGTCGAGGCATTCGTCCGGCAATTGCGGAAGTACTTCGAAGTGCTGTCACTGGCGCCAACTCCAGCCGCAGGCGCTATCGCGAACGCACTGTCCATTCCGATTGCCGATAGCGATCCATTCGGCACGTTCCTCGCCGCGTTTCCGGGCTTTGCGTTTCCCGTCGCGAATTGGGCCGATCCGAATATCACCAACGCGCTGCAATCGGTCTTTCCGGGCGACACGAACGCTCAGGCGTGGCTCCTCCAGGCGCTGCAGATCATCGACGAGCTCCTGCTCGCGACGACCGGCGTCGGACCGGCCACTCTGCAGTTCTCGCTCCTCGAGGCGCTCTACGCCAGGGGGTTTACGTCTCGTGCGCAAATTCAGGCACTCGAGCTGGCCGAGTTCGAATACGCGCTGACCGGTACCGTCGCCTATCCGTGGGCATCCGCCATCAAAGCGGCGGCCGGCATTTCGACCGCGGTGCCCGATCCGGTTGCACCAGGTCCGTTCACACCGATCAATCCCGATGGATCGCTCATCAACTGCATTCCACCGTGGCATCTGTCTCCCCTGGGTCCGGTGAAATACCTGCAAGATCTACTCGCGACCGGTCTCGGTGCCACCTGCGAGCACCCGGCAGCCACCGGTGCCACGCTCGGATCACTGATCGGACCGCGGCGCGGCCCGCTCGGCAACCTCCACGCAACCGCGGCGAACGTCCACACGACGCTCCCGCTCATCGATATCGTCAACGAGAACCTCGAAGATCTCACGGACAACGGCGCACCAGGCGTGGTCTACGACACGAACGGCACCAGCCTGGCAGGACACGACCTACGGCCGGCGGATGACGAAGACGGCGACGGACATGCGCCGAACACGCTGTTCGGCGCACTGCCGGAACATTCGAGTCCCGCAACACCGGTGAAGAAGCCCGGCGCCTACACGAAGCTCGCCAGCGATTTCTCATCGCCGTTCCTGCCCTACTCGCAGCCGCTCGATGTGTCTCGCTCTTACTTGTGCGCGCTCGGCACCAGCCGGTTCGCCACCATGCGCACGTTCCGCGAGGACACCACGGAATTTGCGATCGATGCGAACCAGGAAGCGGCAGATTTCCAGAAGCACCTGTGGCGATATCCCGTCCGGCTCGAGATCGCGCTCGAGTACCTGCGACTCTCTCAGGAGGAGTACCAGACCCTCTACGTCCAGCCGATCTCGGCCACCGAGCTTCGCGAGATGTACGGCTTCCCGTCCGACACGGTGAACGGTCAGGATTGGAAATCGATCGTGGTCCGCGTGCCTGAGTTCCTGAAGCGAACGGGGCTGGAGTACTGCGAGTTCCTCGAGCTCTGGCAATCGAAGTTCGTCGAGTTCGAGAACACCCCGTCACCCGACGTCCGCGGCCGCCGAACGCGCCCGGAGGATAGCAAGAAGTTCCCGCAATGCGAGCCGTGCTGCCCGGAAGATCTCGTGATCCATTTCGTGAGCCCGGCATCGGTCGAAGACGCCCTGCGCGAGCTCATGATCTTCATTCGCCTGTGGCGAACGCTGAAGTGCCTGTCCTGGGCGTACTACTCGTTCGCCGACCTGCGCGACATCTGCCTCGTGCTCGGTCTGTTCCAGGGCGTCAACGTCAATCCCGAGTTCATTCGCCAGCTCGCCGCGTTCCAAATCCTGCGCAACGACTGGGGGCTCGACATGGGCGTCGATCCCGACGCTGCCGCCGCGGCGACGGGTGCCGATCGCGCGCGGTTGCTCGGTTTGTGGGCTACGGGTGCCCCCACGTCGTTCGGCTGGGCAGTGGATCACCTATTGGCACGGGTCGAGGATCGCGCGGAGCGAGAGCACGCCGAAGGTCGGCGTCCCGGCAGCTACCATCGCCATCGTCCGCCGGAATTCATCAAGATTCTGCGCAACAACCTCGACACCCTCTCCCTGCTGAGCGGCTTCGACCCCGCGACCGCGACGTGGCACGACGCGCCGACGGGCACTCTGCGGTTTACGGAAATCCTCGCGAAGATCTACGGCTCGACGTTCACGACCGGCGAGCTCCTGTACTTGTTCTCGATCGATCAACACCTCGATGGCGACGATCCATTCTTCCAGCAGGATAAGAATGAAGCGCTCGATCAGCCGTTCGACTTCCCGGAAGAAGGTCACCCGTTCGATCTCTGGCGTCTACGCGCGAGCCTCTTGGACGTTCGCGCAACCGACGAAGACATCGCAGCCCTGACATGGAATGGGATCGCCAGCGCGCTTCGCGCAGATTTCGGGTACGAGCCGGCGGCGGGATCCGATCCGCTGCAGGATCTCGGGCTTCACTTCTTCCCCGAGATGATGACGCACGCCGGCGTTGTCGCCGCCACGCCGCAGGATCGCCAATACCGCACCTCCCTGCTGACGACCGTCGCCAGCATGTGGAACCTTCCTCTGAACAGCCCCTTCCAGTACGACGCGGCGGCCAAGGAGCTCGTCGCGTCCCTGCCTTTGCGCGATGCAGACATCCTCGGCAAGCTCAACGCGATCGAGCAGCTGACCGATGCGGAACGAAAGGCGGTGCAGCAGCTGTACTTCAGTCCGCGAGCGGAACTGGCGCGATTCTCGTTCCTCTTCCCCAACCTCAGCGCCGCGGAGCAGGCGCTCATAGAAGAAGCGGACGAGGCGAAGCGGTGGGAGTTCTTCCGGAAGCGATTCGTCGAGTTCTCGCGCCGATCGCGTCTCGTGGCCGAACACCTGGCGGCCCACGTGGCCTTCGCGACCGACAACAAGGACGCGGAGATCGACCTCGCCTGGCTCATCCTCCGGCGCCTGCTCGGCGATGAAAACAAAGCCACGACGCCCTGGGAGCAGGACAACGGTCAGCCTCCCTCAACCTTCTTGTGGGAGCAACCCGCCGGCGGTGCCTTCGCAGCGTTGACGGGGCTCACGGGAACGGGACTGCTCGGTCAATTGACGAGCGCGAGCGGCGTGGCGTGGCCCGAGCTACGCGGACCAATGTCTGCCTTTTCACCTGTTGCCAACGACTGGAACGCCCCGGTTTGCACGACGATCCCGAAACTGAGTCTCTCAATTCCACCGGCCGATCTCAAGTTCGCGACGCTTCGCAACGGGCTCGCGATTCGCGAGTCCGACGGCCTTCCGCTCGCGGGAGCGGAAGGATGCACCGCGCGCTGGAGCGGTGTCCTCATCGTCGAAGAGTCCGGCACCTACACCTTCTTCGGGGGCGCGCCCACACCCGACTGCGAGCCACCTGATTTCGAAGCGTGCAGCAAGAGCAAGTGGCGGGTCAACCTGCGGCGCGGCCAGAAAACATGGCTGCTCCTGAACTATCGCTGGACCGGGGAACAGGCCCCGGATCGGGCGTCTGGACCCTTGCACCTCAAACGCGGAGCCTATTTCCTCGAGATCGACTTCGAAGAGTCGAAACCGGAGTTCGACGAAAAGCTCGAGCTGGCGCGCGCCCGCACGGGATTCACGGTGAAGTACGACGGACCAGACACGAAGGGGTGCATCACCAGTATCCCGAACGAGCGGCTGTATCGCGACATCTCGCTCGGCGAACTGAAGAGCCCGGACGCCGTGACGCCGGCGGCGAAGGCGTACCTGTCGCTGCAGTACACGAGCAGCCTTCGCGACATTCGCCGCACGTATCAACGGGCATTCAAAGCAATGCTCTTCTCCCATCGCCTGCGTCTGTCTACGCGCCGCGTCGCGCGCGCGAGCGTCTCGGAAATTGAGTACATGCTCTCGTCGCCGGACTTGTTCGCCGGCGTGACCTACGTGCCCGGCGCGCCATACACCTCGCACCGCGCGTACTTCGACTTCAATCTCCTTCCCATTGGAGACACCTACAACGGCGATCCCGATCGCGTCCCGCCGGCGCCGCTGGACGAGCGAGCGACGCCGTCGGCCAAACGCCGGCAGGCGCTCTTCGATTGGTTCGAGCGGCTGCACGACTACACCGTCATGCGTCGAGCCGTCGCGCGCCAGTCCGAACGTCTCGCGTGGCTCACGTTCGTGGAAGCGTCGAACCAGCAGCCCATCGATCCCGTTCCTCTGCTTCTGGATCTCGGGATCGACCTGGACCACGCACCGGTCCTCCTTGATTTCCACGACGGCACGAAGGTCGATTGGCAGATGCTCTCTGACGATCGATGGGCCATCCGCGTATGGCGCGCCGACTTGTGGGTCCGCCGCGTGATGAAAGCCTTCGTGCCGCTCGACCTCGCAGCAGCTCAACCGAGCGTGTGGGCAGGCGACTCCGCGGCGGCGCTGGCCGCCGGCAACGCCAACCTGACGAGCTTTTATCGCGACGGGATGATCGAACGCGGCAATCCGCTTCGATACGCCGATCTCGAACACCTGAACAACGGTCTTCGGGAGCGTGCGCGCGCTGCCCTGCTCGCTTACCTGTGCGGCATGGATCGCGTGGCGCTACCGTTTGCCGTCGGCACCTTCGCCAACAAGCCCAAGGACATCAGCGCACTGCTGTTGCTCGACGTCGAGGCAGGGATCTGCCAGAAGGCGAGCCGCATCGAGGAAGCGATCACAGCGGTACAGTCCTTCGTCGAACGCGCACGTCTGTCACAGGAACCAACCTTTCCGGTGTCGCCAGCCTTCAAGACGGCATGGGAGAAGCTCTTCGCGACGTTCCATGTGTGGCAGGCATGCCGGCGGCGTGTGTTGTATCAGGAGAACTACGTCGAGTGGTCCGAGCACGAGAAAGCGGTGCAGACCGAGGCCTTCCGCTTCCTCGAATCGGAGCTGCGTCGCGCGACGTTCACGGCGCCCGAGCCGGGCGGAATGGAATACTGGCCAGGACCCGGTTGGCCCGCGCATCCGTCGCTGATCGCGCTGCAGCATCGTGAGCCATCGCATCTGAAGCAGGTTCCTCAACCAGAGAATCTCGGACTGATGGGCCGGCCGGAGCGGCACGCCAGACCAAGCTGGCTCGCGCCATCTCAGAGCCGGCTCCTTACCGACGGCCGGACGCCAGGCACAACCTCTGACAGCGCTCCAGGCCTGCTCGCCTTGTCGACGAGCTCGTCGGCGCCAACAAGCACGCCCCCACCCGCGACGACATCGCCGAAACTGCCGTTGTGGATACAGGCGGCGGTTCGGCTCGGTACTCGCTTCCTGCGCATCGCCGCCGCGGGCGAACCACCGGCAACGTCTTCGTTCATGCCAACTAAGACAACGTCGAGCGCGTGCTGCGCGCAGTGCGGTCACGTGCATCCGCCGGTGATGGACGAGTACTACTTCTGGCTGGTGAACTCGGAGTTCTACAAGCCCGACACCCTCAATCCGTCCGACCCCACGCTCTATCAGGACGCTGATTGGGGCGTCACGCCTCCCGACATGACCTCCGACTGGCATCGCAAAGACAAGCTGCCGCAACTGCTCGCGTGGCCGACAAACAAGATGGTGCGATTGGCGTGGTGCCGTGTGCACAACGGCGAGTTTCAGACCCCGCGTTACTCGGACGATGGTGCACGGGCGAGCCTCAGCGGGAACGAACCGCAGCTCGAGTTCGTCGGACGAGACGGAGACTCGCTGCGATTCACGATCACCAACGCTGCGCCGGCGCCGTTGGGATACGCCGACCCGTCGCCGTGGGGATTCCGGTACGACATCGCGCCCGATACCGCGGTTGTGTTGCCCGAAGTCCTGGTGACGCCGCCCGCGCCCGGACCATTCCCAGCTGGGTTGGATGCGTATCCGTTCTTCGTCTACTTCACGCCGGGCGCACCGTTGGAGCCCTCTGTCTACTCCACATCGATGACCGTCGCTGCGGCGCTTCGAGCCAACTGTCGCTACGAAGCCGCCCTGAAGTGGTACGAGCTGTACTTTGCGCCGGGAGACAAAGATCTACGCTGGGCCACCTGTCGCACACCGCGGACCCCGCCGGCCGGAACGGTTCCGGGAACCACGGATCGCCCGAGCGGAGTGGATGCCGACGGTTCGACGCGCGACGTGCCGGAGAATCCGCCCGCATCAACAGGGCTGCGCCGGCGCAACCGGCCGGCCGTCGCAGCCACGCCGGTTCGTACCGACCGCACGCCTTCGACCACCGACGGCCGAACGCCCACCAGCTTCGGCGATCCCAAGGATCCCTGCTGCGACACGCTCGTGCGCACGGACCTCAACGCTCGCCGCCGCAGCACCCTGCTGTCGTATCTCGAAACCCTGCTCCAGTACGGCCAGGCGGCAATGTGCCGCAACTCCCCTGAAGGGTACGCCATCGCGCGGCTGCGGCTCGATACGCTGGCGCGCTTCATGGGTGAGCGTCCGCGAACGATCTTCGGACAGGACGACAGCACCACGCCTCAGACCGTCCTCGCATTCGTCCCGAGATTCGCGCCGCTCAACCCGCGCCTCATGGAGATCTACGACCGCCTCGAGGATCAGCTCCAGGCGCTTCATCACTGTCTGACGAGGGCGCGCATCGCCGGTGGTGTGCTTCACGTCGATACCTCGTATTGGGGGGACTCCCCTGTTCGTCGAGGCTGGAAGACCACCGAATCCCAGTGCCTGGATGATGACGGCTGCTGCTGTCCGCCAAGTCCGTATCGTTTCACGTTCCTGCTACAGCGAGCGCTCGAGACCGCCGGAGAAGTCCGCGCCTTCGGCGCGGCTCTCCTCGCCGCGTTCGAGAAAGGTGACGCCGAGTTCCTCGCGGCGATGCGCGCCACGCACGAGCGCCAGATCATCAACTTGACCGAAGAGATTCGCCGGATGGAGTTCCGGGACGCAGACTGGCAGGTGCAGGCGCTGCTCAAGAGCAAGCAGGCGGCGCAAGCCAGACGGCAGTACTACGCCGACCTCATCGCCAATGGTCTGATTGCGAAGGAACAGGCGTACCAGAACCTCACGCAAGTGTCCATGACGACGAGGGCGGCCGGAAACTCTGTCGAGGCGGTCGGCCAGGTGATGAACCTGATTCCGGACATGACGACGGGCGTCGCCGGTATCGCTTCTACGCCGGTGCAGGTATTCCAGATGCCGATCGGCACGAAGCTGGCCCACGCATTCGCAGCCGCGGCCAGAATCCTCTACACGGTCGCAGACATCACGGGCACGCAAGCTGGTCTGTCGTTGACGGAAGCCGGCTGGGACCGTCGCGAGGCCGATTGGATCTTCCAGGTCTCGGTGCTCGACATCGAGATTCAACAGATCGAACGCCAGATCCTCGGCTCGGAGCGGCGGCGCGATGCGGCCCTCCGGCAGATCAACAACCTGGCACAGCAGAAGCAGCACGCGGCCGAGCTGCAAGACTTCCTTCGGGACAAATTCACGAACCACGCGCTCTATCTCTTCCTCCAGCAGGAGACGGCGGCGCTGCACCACCAGATGTTCGACATCGCGTGGTGCTGGGCGCGACAGGCGCAGCGTCACTTCCAGTTCGAACGCGAGCTGACGACGCAGAACTTCTTGCAGGCGAACATCTGGGATGGTCTGCACGAAGGATTGATGACAGGCGACCGTCTGACCACGTCACTGCGGGCCATGGAGAAGTCGTACTTCGATCAGAATCGGCGCGAGCAGGAGCTCCTTACTCGGCTGTCGTTGCGGCTCGATTTCCCGCTGGCCTTCCTCGAGCTCAAAGCTACGGGCAAGTGCGAGATCGAGATTCCGGAGTGGCGTCTCGATCGCGAGTACCCGGGGCACTATCTTCGCAGGGTCAAGTCGGTCAGCCTGACCATTCCGTGCGTGGCCGGCCCGTATACCGGGGTCCACTGCAAATTGACCCTCCTGAGCAGCGCCACGCGCGTCGAGCCGACGCTGCTCGATGTCGAGGACTGCTGCCCAGGCGAATGCACCTGCGGGTGTTGCGACCGCGAGCGTTACGAAGCCATCACGGACGATCCCCGCATCGTCCGGCGCTACGGTGCAACCGAAGCGATCGCCACGTCGACGGGACAAAACGACGTCGGACTCTTCGAGCTCAACTTCCGCGACGAGCGGTACCTGCCGTTCGAGTTCGCCGGCGCGGTCAGCCGGTGGCGCATCGAGCTTCCGATCGAGAACAATGCATTCGATCTCGATACGGTGAGCGATGTGGTGTTCCAGTTGAGCTACACCGCACGCGAAGGCGGCGCCATGCTTCGCAAGGCCAGCTGGGCCGCCGCGTCCTGCCTGCTCCCCGGCGCGGGGCTACGGTTCTTCGACTGGAGGCAGGACTTCTCCGACGCCTGGCAGCGATTCAAGGCCAGCGTTCCACTCGTCGAGCGCGAGGATCACGCACGAGCGCTGACGCTGCGCCTGAGCCGTGGAATGTTCCCGTTCCTTCCGGGCCAGCGACCCGTCCGCATGCGGCGCGTCGAGCTCTGGTTCGAAGCGCAGAGCTGCGGCAGCCGGCAGAACCACGAGATCGAGTTTGTGCCCGATGTCGATTGCCGGTGTGATGACGGCAGCGAGGAGTGCTGCGAACGCTACTTCCTGACCTGCGTGGCGAGCGAAGATTGGCCCTGCCTCTATCACGGGGTGCTGGAGTACCCGTTCCCCTACATCAGCGATGAGCGTCAGGTCACTATTGGCGATTTCCTCTTCCCGGCGAAAGTCGGCGTCGTGCACCGGGCCTATCTGGTCTGTTCGTACGAGGCAGGTCCTGCTGAACGGTGCCTGCCGAGGTTGCCGGCGTGTGCCGGCGATTGTCGAACCGACTGCTGAGAAGCGATGGAGGGAAACGGATAGGCAGCGGCGATCATTTCGGCGACGGAGCCCAGGACACTTTATTGTCGACCTTGAAGCTCTCCAGGGTGCCACCTTGAATCAAGGCGATGAAGGCTTCGACCAGCTCGCTGCTACGCCAACCAGACCGGACGTGCTGGCGCAGGGTGTCAATAATGTCGTCGGTCGGCTTCGGATCCTGGTATGCGCGTGCCGTGGTCAAGGCGTCATACATGTCGACGAGCCCGATAATCTGCGCCACGAGCGGAATCGCATCCCCTCGCAATCCGTCCGGATACCCGGAGCCGTCGAGTCGCTCGTGGTGGTGCCGGATGATCGGGCGCACCGGAGCCAAGGATGGCAGATGCGCGCAGAGCGTATCGCCGATCACCGTATGTGACTTGACGAGCTCGTACTCTTCGGGATCGAGGGCGCCGCGCTTGCGCAGCACACTATCCGGGATCGCCAGCATCCCTATGTCATGAAGGAAGCCGCCGCGCCGAAGCGTTTGCAGCTGCTCGTCCTTCAATCCGACTCGTCGGCCGAGCGCGGTCGCGTAGTTCGCCATGCGGTGACAATGACCCGCTGTGTACCCGTCGCGGGCTTCCACCATCACGGCCAGCATCATGATGACTGAAGAGGCCGACTCCAGGTCGTCCGTGTAGCGCTTCAGTCGTACCAGCGAGCGGACCCGAGCGACGAGCTCCTGCGTGTCGACAGGTTTCGAGAGAAACTCGTCCGCGCCAGCCAGGGCGCCCTCAATCCGATTTTCCCGCTCGTGGTGTCCCGTCACCAAGATAACGGGTAGCAACCGGGTTGACGGGTTGTTTTTCAGGGTACGGCAGAGCTCGAACCCGTTCATCCCCGGAATGAAGACGTCCAGCAGCACGAGGTCGGGCTTGCGCGCCGTGATGGACTCGAGCGCCACGGCCCCGTCATGCGCGACTTCTACCTGGTACCCTTCCTGGGTTAGCAGGCGCTCGAATAGCTCCGTCACCGTCTCATTGTCGTCCACGACGAGTACTCGGCCCGCGTATCCTGTCTCAGGTTTAGATTCCATATTTTTAAAAATCGACTCGAACGCCCACCTGGACCCGGCGCTTCGGCAAAGCGGTGGTGGGCTCGGTGAACCGGGTTGACGTGACTGTGCCAATGTAATTGCCGTAGCTCGAGTGATTCGTGAGGTTGAACATCTCTACGAACGCGGTTGCCGAACGGCGGTGGCCAAGCCTGACGATCTTCGCCGCGCGCATGTCAACCGCCAGTGCGCTGTTGCCTCGACGCATGTTGCGCGGCTCCGGGCGGAAACTGAACGGCAGCCCGTCGGGCCGCGGCGCATTGGTGGTGGCGCTGTACGGCACGCCACTGCGGCAACTGACAATCCCGGACAGCTCGATGCCGAGCGGTAAGAGCGACGACCCATTCACCGTCAGCACGTGCCGGACGTCGTTATCCGCGGGTCCCTCGTCCTCGGCAGAGTCAAAGGGATTCGTGGCGGCGCCGGTGCTGAGTGTGGCGTTCGTGTTGTTGCGATTGGCCGCGAGTGTGTAGGCCACCTTCGCAACGTACGCTCGGCTGGGAGCGATGTTCACCTGAAGCTGCAGGGCCCTGTAGCGCGACGCCCCGCCGTTCTCAAACGAGTTGATCGAACTGTAGTTCAGGTTCACGCGCTGCAGGGTCGCCGGATCGAGATTGACGTTGCGAATGGTGTAGAGATCGACGCCGCGCGTGTACACGACATCGGCCGACGCATTGAGCCATGGCCGGAACTGGTGCACGATCCCTCCACTCACCTGAACCGTCGCCGGGATCCGCAGATTGGCGCTGACATCGTTCGTCGCGCCGGCGATGGAACCAAGAGCCGACGCGTCCGGAATCGTATTCCGCGCAAGCGCGTCGGCCAGAAACGACTTCGCACGGGCGATGTCGGGCCAGAACGGATTGAGCAGGGGGCTGTTGGCATTCAGCGTCAGGATGCCGTCCACCAGAATATTGTTCAACAGGAGGGCGACGGCGAGGTTGTTGTGATTCTGATCGTAGTACATCCCCGCGCCGCCCCTCACGACGGTCCGCCGCTCGTTCCGCAAGGGCGTCCACGCAAAGCCGGCACGCGGCGAGACGTTGTTCCAGTCCCCGTCAATCGTGTGCATGCCCCTGTCCACGCGCACGAGTGGGTTCAGTGCCGTGAGCGACGCGTCCACGTCGTACCGCAGGCCGGCGTTCAACGTCAAGGCGTCGGTCAGGCGCCAGTTGTCCTGGACGAAAATTCCGGCCGACCATGCCGACACGTTCCAGCGAGTCGGCCCGGCGATCATCAGAAACGAAAACGGATAGCTGGCAGGGTCGTCGAGGGTGAACGCGGCATCGCGTTCGAACGAGTACCGGCCGTCACGGAAATTGCGGAAATCACCGGTCGAGCGCGTCCAGGCGGCGTTGACGCCGAGCTTCACGTCGTGCGCCCCACGCCTCCAGAGCCGATTGTCGATGAATTGAAACTGCTCCTCCTTCATCGCCCCGAAATTGACCGGGCAACCGAATTGCGCGCCTGGGTACGCCCGCTCGAACCAGGTGCCGGGAGGATTGCGCGAGGCGAAGTTGCAGCCGTCACGTGGAGCGGCCGTGCTCCAGGCCGCGCGTACCTCGTTCAACTGCGCCGGCGACACGACCCACGTCCAGGCGCCGACCACATCGCTCGAGCGAACCTTCGAGAATCGCCCGTGTTCCTCCGTATTGATGCCGCTGATGGCAGAGCCGTCGATCTGTTGCCGCAGGCCGTTGTGGCGGAGCCGGATGGTGTGCGACGACTTCGCAAACATCTCGACCTTCCCGAGCCACAACGTCTGTTCTTCGCGTGACGGAAATGTGCCATTAGCCGACGTAAATGACGAGCTCACCACGCCGCTCGACTCGCTGTTCAGCCGCTCGATTCCGCCAAAATAGAATGTGCGGCCTATGCCGAGCGGCCCGCTCGCCGTGCCGCCGATGCGCTGCTCGTCGAGCGGCGGCTTTCGAGCCGCAAACGCCGGCCGGGCATCCCAGGCGTCGTTTCGAAAAAAGCCATAGGCGCGTCGTGTGGCCTGGTTACTCCCCGATCGGGTGATGACGTTCAACACCCCTCCCGCGGCCTGGCCGAACTCCACGTTGAACTGACTGGTGAGCACCTGGAATTCCTCGATCCAGTCCTGTGCGAATTTGGTGCGCTGGTCGCCGACGAACTGGCGCTCCGCCGACACGCCGTCAACCTGATAGGCATTCTGATAGTCGCGGCTGCCGCCAATGTCTACGCCGCCGTAGACACCGGTCTTGGTCACTCCCGGAGCAAGGGCTGCGAGATCGTTGAAGCTGCGGTTGACCACCGGCAACGAATCAATCTCGTCTCTTTGAACGATCCGAGTGAGGCTGTTTTTGGTCGGCTCAAGTGCAGCGAGGGCGCCGCTGACTGTCACAGTCTCGGACACGCCGGCAAGCGTGAGCGCGAAATCGATGCTGATCGTCGTGCCGACATGGACAGTCTGCGCGCGACGAATGTTTGCGCTGAAACCCTCCAGCTCGGCGCGAACATCATAGACACCCGCCGGCAGATGCAGCAGAAGATAGCGGCCATTGCGATCCGTGAGCGTCGATCGGACGATCCCCGTCGCAGCGCCCGTCGCGGTGATCGTCGCACCTGGCAGCGCCCCACCACTCTCATCCGACACTCCGCCCGTCAACACAACATCGACGCTCTGTGCGGACAGAGGCGTCGCGTGTAGGACAAATACCGACACGAGGACTAAAGAGCGGGCAAACATCCTTGCTATAGCAGCTATCGTCACTCAGAATGCAAGTCGATATAGGTTGACGTGACTCAGCTCTCCAGACGGCACTCGCTCCGATGGCGTCTACCTGTCGTCGTGTGCAGTGTCGTCGCTGCGGTCCTCTTCACGTTCTTGTGGACTGCGTACCTGCGAGTTGAGGCCACTCTTATCCGAGCTGCCGGCGAGCGGGCCACAGCAGCTGCTGAGCAAGTGTCGAGTCTGCTGGACGGACAGCGATCCGCCGGACAACTACGACAGCTCGCGGCCGATCCGGCCTTGCGTGTCCTTCTCACGAAGCCAACCGAAGAAGCTCGCGACGCGGCACGGGCGCGGCTGGCGCCACTTGTCTCAAACTCGATTCGACGGATCCAATTGTGGAATGCCAGCGGCGTGCAGGTATTGGAGGTCGCGAACTCCGGCGGACCTGCGTCGAAATCGCTCCCCGCCGCGACGTTTCCTCGGGCCCTCGGACCGCAGGTGCTACAGCGGGCGGGAGACATCGTATTCTCCGACGCGGTTGCGGACATTCGAGACGATTCCGGTGTGATCGGCGTTCTCCTGGTTCGATCGACATTCGTGGAAACGCCGAAAGGCATTTTCAGCCGCCTGGTCGGGCGCGACGCGACGGTGAGAGTCGCCAACAGACGCGGCGACATCTGGACGAATTTCGACGGCAGCGTACCCCCGGTCCCCGTGGATCTCGGACACCCCGGTGTCGCGCAGTATCGAGCAGCAACCGGCGAGATGCGGATCGGAGCGGTGTCGCACATACGCGCGACGCCCTGGGCTGCGTGGGTTGATTTTCCTCTTGCGGCCGTGATGGCGCCTGCGCACCTGTTTCTAAGTCAGATGATCCCTGTGACGTTCGTCGTTCTGGCCGTCGCCGCTGTCGCCGTCAGCATCCTGAGCGCCCGCATCACGCGCCCGCTGTCGGCCCTGAGCGGTGCCGCAGAAACGATCGCGAGCGGCGACTACTCACGCCGCGTTCGCGACGATCGGCCTGACGAGATCGGATGGCTGGGGCGCACCTTCAACACGATGGCTGGCCAGATCCAGGAATCGCAACAGCGTCTCGAAGCGCGGGTGGCCGAACGTACCGCCCAGCTGGAAGCTGCGAATCAGGAACTGCAGGCATTCAGCTATTCGGTGTCGCACGACTTGCGGGCGCCGCTGCGGAGCATCGACGGCTTCAGCCAGGCATTGCTCGATGATGCCGCCGACCAGCTTGACGACAAATGCAAGACCCATCTCCACCGCGTGCGCGCGGCTGCTCATCGGATGGGCGAGCTCATCGACGACCTGCTCGAGCTGTCGCGGGTGGGGCGCGCCGAGCTCCGCCGCAGCCAAGTCAGCCTCTCGGACATTGCCCGCGCCGTCGCCGCGGACTTGAACAAGTCGGCTCCGAACCGGCAGGTCACCGTGGAGATAGAGGATGGCCTCGTGGCGAATGCCGATCGGGGCCTCGCCCAGGTCGTCCTTGAAAACCTGCTCGGCAACGCCTGGAAGTTCACCGCGCACACGGCTCCTGCCACGATTCAGATCGGCGGAGATCGCATGAAGGACGTTGGAGGCGCGGTCACATACTTCGTACGCGACAACGGAGCCGGGTTCGACATGGCGTACGCCGACAAGCTGTTTCGGCCGTTTCAGCGGCTGCACGGCCAGGGCGAATTCCCGGGCACCGGGATCGGTCTCGCCACGGTCCATCGAATCATCGATCGGCATGGTGGCCGCGTATGGGCCGAGGGGGCTGTCGGAAAGGGTGCAACGGTCTTCTTCACGATTCCTCGACCCGAACAGGACGCTCACGCATGAATCGCAACGGCAATATTCTTCTCGTCGAGGACAACCCCGATGACGTGGATCTGACGCTCCGCGCCTTCGACAAAAGCAACATCGCGAACGAGATCGTCGTCGCCAGAGACGGACAGGAGGCGCTGGACTATCTGTTCGCCGCGGGCGAGTTCGCCGGACGCGATGTGCACGTGACCCCCGCGGTCGTGCTGCTCGATCTGAAATTGCCAAAGGTCGATGGGCTCGAGGTGCTGAAACGAATGCGCGCCGACGCGCGGACGCATTGGATCCCGGTCGTGATCCTGACGACCAGCAACGAAGAGTCCGACGTCCTGCGCAGCTACGACCTCGGCGCGAACAGCTTCGTCCGAAAGCCAGTCAGCTTTGTGGACTTCATCGACGCGGCACGTCAACTCGGTCTGTACTGGCTTGTCGTCAACCAGACGCCGCGCCCCGGCGCAAACATGCGCCCAACATGACCTCGCCGCTGAAGGTTCTCGTCCTCGAAGACCAGCCCTTCGATGCTGAGTTGATCGTGCATTACCTCAAGCAAGGCGGATACGATCCGGCCTGGCACCGTGTAGAAACGGAGGCGGAATTCCTTGCCGCGCTCGACCCCCGCCTCGATGTCATTCTTGCGGATTTCAATCTGCCCACGTTCAGCGTATATCGCGCCCTTGAGCTACTCAAGGCGCGCAATATCCGGGTTCCGTTGATCGTCGTGTCGGGAAGCATCCAGGAGGATACGGCGATTCAGGTCCTCCACTGCGGTGCTGCCGACTACCTGCTGAAGGATCGCCTCGCCCGGCTCGGCCAGGCCGTACAGCGGGTGATCGACCAACGACGCCTGCTCGACGAGAAACACACGGCCGAAGCGGCGCTCAAAGAATCCGAAGAGCGCACACGATTCGCGCTGGAAGCCGCTCGTGTTGGCGTCTGGGAAGCGAGCCTCACGACCGACACCACCCGATGGTCGGCCACCGCCGAGGCGCTGCATGGCCTGTCGCCAGGTTCATTCGGCGGCACCTTCGCGGCATTCCTCGACCGTATTCATCCCGACGACCGCGAGCGGGTCCGTACGGAAGCACAGCGTCATCATCCCGACTGGACCATTCTTTACCGGACGAATTGGCCCGACGGGACGCTGCACTGGATTAGTGAAACGGGACGGACGTTTTTCGACGAGTCAGGCACGCCAATCCGGGCGGCCGGCATCTCAATGGATGTCACGGAGCGGCAGCACCTCGAAGAAGAGAATCGCCAGTCCCAGAAAGTAGAGGCCATCGGACAGCTTGCCGGGGGGATCGCACACGATTTCAACAATCTTCTCACCGCGATCCAGGGCTACGCCGAACTGCTGTGTGACGATCTTGGCGCCGAGAGTCCGCATCAGCGGGACCTGCGCGAGATTCGCATGGCCGCCGACCGGGCCGCGTCGCTCACGCGACAGCTGCTCGCCTTCAGCCGCCGGCAGATTCTCAACCCGCGTCTCATCGATTTGCGGGAATCCCTGAGAGGCCTGGAGTCGATGCTCAATCGCCTGATTGGCGAGCACATCACGGTAACCCTGCGGATGGCCGACAAGCTCGCGTGCGTCAAGGCCGATCCGGGACAGATCGAGCAGGTCATCCTGAATCTGGCGCTGAACGCACGCGACGCGATGCCTGACGGGGGTTCCCTGCTGCTCGAAGTCGCAACCGTCGAGCTCGACAATGCGTACGGGCGACGGCATATCAGTGTGCTGCCCGGGCACTACGTCATGCTGGCGGTGAGCGACACCGGCGTCGGCATGGACTCGGCCACACAACGGCGGATTTTCGAGCCGTTCTTTACGACGAAACCGGAAGGACGCGGTACTGGGCTCGGCCTGTCCACCGTGTACGGCATCGTGAAGCAGAGCGGAGGATATATCTGGGTCTACAGCGAGCCGGGGAAGGGGACGACGTTCAAGGTCTATCTGCCGAGCGTGGATGAGCCGGCCGATGAGACATCAGAAGCGGTTGTGTTGGACGTCCTCACCGGTACGGAAACGGTGCTGGTCGTGGAGGATGAGCCGGGCGTGCGCGAGCTGGTGCGCAAGGTGCTCGAACGCCACGGATATGTGGTGCTGTTGGCTGCCTCCCCTCACGAGGCTCTTGAAACTGCGCAGCGCCATGACGGCCCGATTCATCTGCTCGCAACCGATGTGGTCATGCCGGAGATGAGCGGACAGGCGCTCGCACGGCAGGTCGCGGGCAGTCGCCCGCAGATGCGCGTGCTGTACATGTCCGGTTACACAGACAACGCCATCGTCCACCATGGCGTGCTGCATCCAGACACCCCTTTCCTGCAGAAACCATTTACTCCGCAGGCGCTGGCAAGAAAAGTGCGGATGGTGCTCGACTCGTGACCCACTAGGAAGGCTTATCCAGTACTTCGAGAATCTTGTTGACGAGTTGCTCGGGCGAGAACGGCTTCTGCAGAAACGGCACATCACGCTCCTTCACCCCGTGCCGCACGATCGCGTCATCCGTGTAACCCGACATGAAGACGACCTTCAACGCGGGACGGATCGTCTTCAGCATCGCCGCCACCGTCGGCCCGTTCATCCCTGGCATGACGATGTCGCTCAGTAACACGTCGATCGGACCGCCGTGCCGCTCGCAGATGTCACGAGCTTCGTCGCCGCCATTAGCCGTCAGCACCTGATAACCGTAACGGCCCAGCACCTTCGCGGCCAGCTCCCGGATGCCCGGATCGTCTTCGACGATCAGGATCGTCGCGCCGCCGACCGTGGCGCGCGAAGCGGCCGCATCCGCGACCGCTGGCGTTGGCTCCTCGTCGCACCGGGGAAGATAGATCCGCAGGGTGCTACCCTGCCCCACTTGGCTCTCCACCGCGATACCACCGTGGCCCTGTTTCACAATACCGTAAACCGTCGCGAGTCCGAGGCCCGTGCCCTTCCCGGTAACCTTCGTCGTGAAAAACGGCTCGAAGAGATGCTGTAGCACGGCGGGCGACATGCCGCCTCCTTCATCGCGTACCGCGATCATCACATAGTCACCCGGCGGGGCCGCCAGGTACGTGCTCACGACACCATCGGGTAGATGCACATTGTCGGTCTGGATTGTCAGCCGTCCGCCCTGGGTCATCGCATCGCGCGCGTTGATGGTCAGGTTCAGCACCACCTGCTCCATCTGCCCGCGATCGGCTTTCACCCGGTCGAGCCGGGGGGCCAGCTCGGTTGTCATCTCGATGTGCTCCCCGACGAGACGGTAGAGCATCTTGTCCATACCGCTGACGATCTCGTTGACGTCGAGCACGATCGGCTCGACGATCTCGCGCCGGCTGAAGGCCAGCAGCTGGCGCGTCAACTGCGCGGCGGTCTTCCCCGCCTTCTCGATCTCGCGAATGTCGCCTCGCTGGCTCGGACCGACGTGCGGGTCTTCGAGCAACAACTCGCAGTAGCCGAGAATCGCCGTGAGCATGTTGTTGAAGTCGTGGGCAATGCCGCCCGCGAGGCGGCCCACGGCCTCCATTTTCTGCGACTGGTGATACTGCTGCTCGATCGCTTTCCGTTCCTGTTCCGCCCGGAGCCGGGCGCTCTCGCGCTCTTCGATCGCCGCCGCCATGTCATCGAAATCCTGACCCAGCTCCCTCAGCTCGGGAATGGTCGTGCTCGACGCGGCGCGCGCGCCCAGATCACCGGCGGCCAGCCGCCGGCTGGCTTTCGTCAGCTGCGCGATGGGGCGCAGCAGCAGCCGGTTCGACGCCATCTGGACGCCCAGGATGACCAGGACGGCCGCGAGGCTGAACCCCAAGAGACTCCGGTAAATCTGCCACGTCGCTGCCGCCATCGCCTGCGACTTTGAAATCACGACGCGGACCATCAGCCCCGACTCGAGCGGATCGACGCGCTGGAAGCCCTGCACCTGCACGTCGCCGTTGCTCTCAACATCGAGCGTGCCCGCGCGCGCGGATCCAATACGAAGCACGACGGGATGGTTCTTGAACGACTTCCCGATCCATTGCTCGCCGTGCGGGTGCATCGCCAAGACCGTATGGTCGCGGTCGGTGAGGATCATCGTCGCCTCACTGGGCCAGTCCGTATCGTGGTGGAACGCAGCATCGAGCCGCTCGAGGTCAACCGCCGCGTAGATGACCAGCCGTACTTTCCCCGCCTCATCCAGCACCGGATACGCGAACGGCAGAGAGGCCTTCCGAGTCTGAATGCCGATGATGAACTCGCCCACGACGAACGTCCGCTTTTCGATCGCGCGCTGGAAGTACGGGCGAAAGGCCAAGTTCATCGTCGGCAGCGACATGCCGCTGCACTTGAAGTCGCCGTGCACGTCGAGCACGCCTAGGTTGGCGTACGTCGCACCGATCTGGGGAAGGAGTTGACGGAGGTAGGCCGAGCACGTCTCGCTATCACCTTCACGCACGTCGCGGCTGTTGCCCACTGCGATGAGGAGCTGCCGCGTGGATTCGATGAGCTGCGCCTGATGCATCGCCTTGAGGCTGGCCAGCTGCTGGGTAAGCTGAGTGACCGTGCGCTCCGCCTGCCGCTGGCGCTCGAGGCTCGTGTAAAGCAGGAGCGCAATTGCTGGGATGGCCACGAGGGCCGCTGGCGCAAGGACCCGAACACGAAGGCTGAGGGGCCAGAGAGATTTGATGGGCATCAACGCGGACCACTCAGTGTACAGGCTCGGAGCGTCCGCCTAAGGTTCCACGGTTTCGTAGAAGTCACGCTCGCGACTTTCGAGCATCGGCACGACCTGGCCCAGGATGTGTTCTTTGAACGCGTCCGTGGCCATGTGCGCTTCGTACGCCGCCTTGTTCACGTACTGCTCGTAGAGCAGCAGCTTGCGCGGATTGTCCGTCGACTGATTCACCGAGTAAAACTTGCATCCCGGTTCGGCGCGGGAGAGGGGGATCATCTTCTTTAGAATGTCGATGACGGCCCTCTCGCTGCCTTCCTTGATTGTGTATCGCGCGGCAACAACGTACATCGGTAGTTATCTCCTCTCTATTGACGTTAACTCTATAACATCGCCCGGTTTTCAGCCGGCGGTCAAGCAACCATTCTCCCCCACGCATCGGATACACTCGACGCCGGGTGACTCCACCAATCCGATTTCGGTTCGCCGAGTTCGTGCTTTCGCCGCGCCAGCGGCTGCTCTGGCGCAATGGCACATCGGTTGCGCTCATCCCGAAGTATCTCGATCTGCTCCTGCTGCTCGTCGTGCGCCGCCACGACGCGGTGTCAAAGCAAGTCATCTTCGACGAAGTATGGCGCGACGTCGTCGTGTCGGACGGCGCCCTGTCACAGGCCGTGCGAACGCTCAGACGCACTCTCGGCGATGATTCGCGCGAGCCGCGATTTATCCGCACGGTGTCGCGTCATGGCTACCAGTTCGTGTGGGCCGAGGTGATCGAGGAAACCGACGACGGGCCGGTCGCCACTGCAGCACCGCTACCGTCGCCAGCCACCGCAGAGAATGTCGCGACTCTCGTGGATCGGCTTGCGGCAGCGGCCGAGGCCGGGCGGGCCGCGGAAGGCGAAGCCCGAGACGTCGCCGAGCGGTTGCATGCGCTCGGCACATCCGATGCGATGACGCAAATCGTCGCGCGGCCCCGACACGCTCCGGCTGTCGCGGTCATGCGTGACGCACGATGGAATGTGCCTGGCTCTGGCCGCGTGCCGCTGCTCAGCGATCCTGAAGCGGTCCGGTCAGTACTCGCGGTCGTTCGGCTGCGGATTTGGGATGCAGGGCGCACGGTCGCGAGCCGCTGGGCAGGCGCGTCGGCGGCCGGCGCGCTGGGCGGAATCGCCGCCGGCATCTGCGGGGCCATCGCGCTCTCACTCTCACCGACGTCCCACGCGCGCCCACAGGCGCTGATCGCTCTCGCCGTCATCGGTGCACTGGCCGGCGGTGTCGGAGCAGCCGGCATCGGGGCCGGCCTCGCGGCAGCGGAAGCCCTGGCGCGCTCGCGCCGCGGCCTGGCGCTCGCCATGTGCGGCGCAGCATCCGGAGCGGGAGTCGCCACGATCGCGCACCTCCTCCTTCGAGCATTGCTGGACGGCCTCTTTGGTCTGCGCCTGTCTTACGACGGTGGTGCCATCGACGGGCTCGTGCTCGGTGGGGCGGCCGGCATCGGTTACGCCTTGGCCACGCCGCAACCTCCGGGTGGTGGACTGGCTGCACCCTCGGGATGGCGGCGGGTAGCCGCAAGCCTGATGGTCGGCGCGTGTTGCGCAGCTGCGGCCGTCGGCCTTGCGCTTTCCGGCCGCCTTCTGGTTGGCGGCATCGTGCACGAGATCGCCGGCTTATCCCGTGATTCGGCCTTGGTCTTGGCTCCTTTGGGTCACTTCATCGGCGAGCCCAACTTCGGCCCCGCCACACGCACGCTGCTCAGCGCCTTCGAGGGAGCGGCGTTTGGCTGCGCCCTGACCTGGGGCCTGACCCGCCGGCCATCGCTGTCGGATTCGTAATCACCTTTACTATCTCCTTGCCATCACGGCCTCCTCATCGAATGCTCACCGCGCGCTGAAGACTCCAACCGACGCGGGCGCCATTCTGTGGATGGCGATCGAAACGGCCGCCACATCGGCGGCTCGATCGCCAAAGGAGGACTCCGTGACTTTTCGTCGGTTGTCTGCTATCGCGCTGATCTTTCTGGGCACTTCATTGGCCTGGGCCGTACTCGGTTCATCACTGGTCGCTCGCAGCGGCGAGTTCGACGGCCGCCTCGAACGCGAGGTGCAGCTTCTGTGGGGCAGGCCCCATCGCCAAACTGCACCGAATGCCTGGATTCTGCGCCCCAGCACCGATACCGTCCGCGAGGAGACCAAAGATCAGCAAGGCCGTACGCTTCGCAAGCAGGTGAGCAAGACGGTGCTCCGGCCGATACCCGTCGTGCTCGAATCGACGCGCGCCACAGCTGACCTCGACTTAGAACACCGGCGCAAAGGCCTGCTGTGGTATTCCACCTACACCGTCACGTTCAAAGGATCGTTCACGTTCCGCAACCCTGATGGGGAGATGCGTGCCCTTCACGTGCGTCTTCCGCTGCCCGCCGAGGATGCGCTCTTCGATGACTTCGTGTTTACGGTGGACGGCCGCACAGCAGTGCCAGCGGGCGACGTCTCGAAGGAGATGACAGCCGTTGTGAATGCCGAGCCAGGGGCGGTCGTGACTCTCGACGTGCAGTACCGATCGCGAGGGCTCGGCACATGGACCTATGCATTTGCCGGCACAGGCGTCGCACAGGTCCGCGACTTCAATCTGACGCTACGGACAAACTTTCGAGACATCGACTTCCCCGCCGGGACGGTCTCGCCGAACGAAATGACGTCGACGCCGAACGGCTGGGCGCTGGTATGGACGTTCAGGAACCTCATTTCCGGCCAGGCGATCGGCATGGAGCTACCCGAGAAGCTCAATCCCGGTCCCTTCGCCGCTCGCGTCACATTCTTCGCGCCCGTGTCCCTGCTGTTCTTCCTCGCTGTCATGGTGATGGTCGGCACAACGGCCGGAACCCCGCTCCACCCGATGCATTACTGGTTCATCTCGGCCGCATTCTTCGCGTTTCACCTGCTGCTGGCATACCTGGTCGATCACGTGAGCGTGCACGTGGCCTTCGCCACGGCTGCCGTCGTCAGCATGCTCCTCGTCTTCAGCTACCTGCGCGTGGTAACCGGCATGCGTCGGGCCCTGTTGGCTGCCGGCTCCGCTCAACTCCTGTTTCTCGTGCTCTTCAGCTACGCGTTTTTCTTCGAGGGTTTCACTGGGCTGGCCATCACGGTCGGCGCCATCCTGACGCTCTTTGTCTTAATGCAGATGACCGCGCGCGTGTCCTGGGATGAGGTCTTCATTGAAAGCCGTGGTTAGCGGCTCCTCACTCGTGCGGGTGGTCGCCGTCTCCGTCGAGACCCGATCGCCATTGGAGTTCGTTGACATCACAGACACTTTGTCGCGCACGATCGACGAGGCGGGGCTCGTGGAGGGACTGCTCGTCGTGCAGACGAGACATACCACCACCGGCGTGATGATCAATGAGCATGAGCCGCTGCTCCTGGCGGATTTCGAAGCGATGTTCGAACGCCTGGCGCCCATGGCGGCCGCCTACGAGCACGACGATTTCGGTTGCCGTACCGACGTCGCACCGAACGAACGGCGGAACGGGCACGCGCACTGTCGGGCGGCGCTATTGAGAGCGTCGGAGTACGTCGCCGTGTCCGACAGACGGCTCAACCTCGGCCGCTGGCAACGGGTGTTTCTGGTGGACTTCGACGGCGGGCAGCGGCGCGAGATGCTGGTGACGTTGCTGGGCGTTGGTGCGGAGGTTCGCGGCTGAGAGGCATTACGCTTGCACCTATTTGAGCCGGTGATGAGAACCATCGCGGCGTCGCAGCCGCCCAAGCCACACCCGAAGCCGATTCCGCCGGCCGAACCACTGCCGATGCCCTCGCCGGATCCGCCGCCGACGAACCCGATTCCACTGAGTCATCGTCAATCGGTTGATGTGTGGCCGACGTCCGGAGTCATAGGTGTCGCCATCGAAGACATGTGACGCCAGCAGGTTCGTCTTTAACACAGCCAAACACCAAACGCCGTGGCATATGGGTTGCTTGATTTACTTAGGGAAGGAGCGCTGAAAATGGCCAGCCTGGCTAGAGACATCATGACTCGGGAACCCGCGTGTTGCGGCCCGAAGACAACATTAGAAGACGTGGCGAAGTTGATGGTGCAGAACGACTGCGGAGAAATCCCGGTTGTCGACGTCAACAACCGCGTCATCGGCGTCGTGACCGATCGCGACATCGTGTGCCGTGTAGTTGCCGCAGGTATCAATCCCTTGGAGCGTACGGCGGAGTCGTGCATGACACCCTCGGTCGTGACCGCGCGCGAGAATGACTCAATCGCCGACATCATTTCCATGATGGAACGCCATCAAGTGCGGCGCGTGCCTGTCGTCAGAGATGGCGGCTTGTGCACCGGGATCGTTTCTCAGGCCGACCTCGCGCGAATCGCCGGTGACCACGACGTCGCCGAACTTGTGTGCGAGGTTTCGAAAGACACGGGAACCCAGGCCCTATACCCTGCCGGCTGATGTCGGCTACTTACGGAGGACCCAACATGCAGTCCGTTGCCGTTGCAGCGTGGATCGTGCTCCTACCTCTTTTCAGCGGCGCTGGTTACGCGCAGACACCGGCTCGCCAGGAACCGCCAGTCAGTCCACCCGCTTCATCACAGAAGGACCGGACGCTCGCGAAAGCGATTTCCGATTCGTGGATCACGATGAAGGTGCACGCTCAGTTTATTCCTGAAGACGCATTGGATAACAGCAACATCGACGTCGACACGCGCGCCGGCGTCGTCACGCTGTCGGGCACCGTCGCAACCGACGCGGGGCGGAAGCGCGCCGTCGAGATTGCCCGGTCGGCCGACGGCGTAAAGAGCGTGAACGATGCGGCGCTTCGTGTCGTACCCACAACGGTGGGGACGACGGGCCCTGCGACCGCCGGCAAGCGCATTGGCCGCTCCGTGAACGACGGATGGATTAAGTCAAAGGTGTATTCGCGGTTTTTGACGGAAGAAGCGTTGAACGACAGCGATATCGATGTCGATGTTTCCAGTGGCGTCGTGAGTTTGAGCGGTACCGTTCGCAGCGAGACCGGCCGCGCACGGGCAGAAGCCATCGCAAAAGCGACCGATGGTGTGAAGAGCGTCACGAACGCTGTCAAAGTGACCGCGCCGTAGGCGATCGCCGGCAGCCGCACGGAGGCGAGGCTCTATGACCGCCGGTGCAGCCGCGTCAGGCCGAATAGCCCCGTCAGGAGTAGAAGTGCGGATGCCGGCTCGGGCACCGGTGTAGAGTCGCTGAAATCAAATTGAGCAGACTGGAATCGCCACAGCGGCGGCCCAAAGTTCAGGAAGGGTAAGTACGTCAGCGTGGCCAGTCCGCCTCCGGTCAGGTCGTAACTGGTGATTGGAAATGCGCGCTCACGAATCGCGAACGACCCGTTGAAAATAAACGGCACCGTGAAGATGGCCGGTGCCAGGGGTGACGATGGCAGAACGATGGTGGTGCTCAAAAGATTGAGCAACAGCGCCGAATCGTCAGGCGCACCCACCGGATACTCCACTCCGGATAGTGTCACAATCCCGCTCACGTCCCCATAGTTCCAACTTCCTCCGACATCGATCGTGGTACCCGGTTCGCAAGGGGCACACCTGATCGCCGCGCTGAACGGACTGGTCAGCATAGTGATGCCGACCCCAGCCTCGAAGTTGCCGTCTTCGCTGGCCAACGTCAAACCACCGTGGGTGAAACTATTGACAACGAGTGCGCCGCTGGCGATCTGAATCGTCGCACCCGATGCGCTCACGGGAACGATGAACAATGATGCCAAGGCAAGTAACGCACCCACCCGTGATGTTATTGACATAGTGCTTCTCCTCGAGACCCCGACGTTCAGGGCGACAGGCTAGCGGTTCACAGTTCCGCAGTCAATCCCTGAACCGTACACAATTGCACAATGTTGCCCGATATCTTCGCTCGCGGCGTTCCACTTCCGCACAATTGGGAATATTCCCCAGTGCGGGAAATCCTCTGCACCAGATCACCTGAATCTGCGCGAAATCCTTGACTTTCCGCGGCCTTTCGCACGGCACGACGCTTGCCCTAGGGACGGCCGGAGGAAATGAACCCAATGCGCAAGACACTCTTACTCGGATTGCTCGCGGTCCTTACCCTGTCGGGCCGCCCCATCGCTGCGCCCGCCGGTAACGACGCAACGCTGGGTTCACACGTCACGGTGCACGCGGCGACCCTGTCGATTAACGGCACGTCCACGATGCATCCCTACACCGTATCAACGAAAGCGCTGAAAGTGACCGCTGCGATCGCATCGGCAGCGGATGCACAGGGACTGTTGCAGCCTGGTGCGTTGCAGGGATTCGAGCTTCAGATTCCCGTCAACAGCTTTACGTCGGATAAGGACGGACTCACGAAGCAGATGTTCAAGGCACTGAAGGCAGACAAGCACCCGACAATCACGTTTCGACTCGACAGCTACACGGTCGAAGCTGCCGGCGGCGCAACCGTCAAGTCGAAGGGCACGCTGACCGTCGCCGGCGTCGAGCGGCCCATCGACATGGCGATCGACGTCAAGGCGCAGGCGGGCATGCTGCAGGTGCGCGGCACCCGCGACCTGCTGATGACGGAGTTCGGCATCAAGCCACCGACGATGTTCATGGGCATGCTGAAGACCGACGACAAAGTCACGATCACATTCGCACTCCAACTCGCGCTCGCCGCCAAGGCGAGCAATTGAAAGGACCTGTCATGAAGACGCTACTTCGCTCGACACTCATCATTGGCGCGCTCCTCTCCTCTGCGGCACTGGCGGCTGCACAGGAGGTGCCCGCGGCGGCTCCCGAAGCGACTCCGGCTCCCCCACCCGCGGAAAGCATCATCACAACGGGGCGCCCGATCACGATTCAGCATGTCCGCCCCCAGGATCAACGCGGCATCAATATGTTTGAAACCTCGAAAGAGCCAGGCGTGGCATACAAGGGGTTCCGGGTCGATTTCGGCGCCGCCTTTGCGGCGCAGTTTCAGTCGCTGCGCCACGACAACGCGGCCGCGCCCAACGTGGTGAACGGCGTCAACGCGAACCAGCTGATCGAGATCGGCAACGGCTTCAACAACTCCACGGCAAATCTGTACCTGCATGCCCAGCTTGCGGACGGCATCCGCGTGCAGCTGACCTCGTACCTCTCCTCCCGCCATCATAACGAGACGTGGGTCAAGGACGGCTTCATCCAGATGGACAAGTCGCCAATCCCGTTGCCGCCGCTCGAGAACCTGATGAAGTACGTCACCCTGAAGATCGGGCATTTCGAGATCAACTACGGCGACGCGCACTTCCGCCGGACGGACAACGGGAACGCGATGTACAACCCGTTCGTCGGCAACCTCATCATGGATGCCTTCACGACTGAAGTGGGTGCGGAAGCGATTCTGCGCCACAAGAGTGTCATTGCCGTCGGATCGATTACCGGTGGTGAAGTTCGCGGAACCGTGCTCAGCCCGAAGCAGCGGTCGGCCTCCTACATCGGAAAGCTCGGCTTCGATCGTCAGGTGAACCCGAACCTGCGCGTGCGCCTGACCGGGTCGATGTACAAGACGAACAACTCGGCGAGCAACACGCTGTATGGCGGCGACCGCGCGGGGTCCCGTTACTACTACGTCGTCGAGAACACGGCCGCGACCGAATCGGCCCAGTTCACCTCGGGCATGATCAACCCGGCCTTCCGCAACAAGGTGACGGCCTTCCAAGTGAACCCGTTCGTCAAGTTCGGCGGGCTCGAGGTGTTCGGCCTCGTCGAGCGTGCAAAAGGGCGGGCGTCGGCCGAAGCGGCCAATCGCGAGATCCGTCAGTACGCACTCGATACGATCTATCGCGTTGGTCCGAACGAGGAGCTGTTTGTCGCCGCGCGGTACAACAAGGTCGAAGGACAGCTCGCAGGAATCGCCGGCGACATGGGCGCGAACCGCTGGCAGCTCGGTGCAGGCATGTTCCTCACGCCGATGATCATGGCCAAGATAGAGTATGTGAAGCAGGAATTTACTGGCTATCCCGTGAGCCATGTCCGTCACGGCGGCCAGTTCAACGGACTCATGTTCGAAGGGGTCGTCGGGTTCTAAGAACCATTCGCACGGTTGCTCGACCATTCGGGGGGGGGCGGGTCTTGTCGTTCAGGGCCCGCCCTTCTCGCGTCCACGATGATGATTGTCGCTAGCCACCACATCGGGTTGCTCGTTGCCGCGTTGGGCGGGATGGCCGTAGGGCTCGAGCGCCAATGGTCCGGTCATGCCGACGGACCAAGCGCGCGCTTTGGCGGCATTCGTACGTTTACCATGCTCGGCGCCGTGTCGGGCCTCAGCGGCTGGCTGCTCACAATGGGCGAACCGTTCGCAGCCATCGCGCTACTCGCCGGCGCCACCGCCATCATCGTCGCGGCGTACGTGGCCGCGAGCCGCCACGACGTGGACGCAACCACCGAAGTCGCCGCCCTTGTGGTCGTCGCGGCGGGGGTGTTCGCAGGTCTCGGATCGTTTCGACTCGCCAGCGCCATCATCGCGCTCCTCAGCCTCCTGCTCGTCGAAAAATCGCGCCTACACTCGATGGTCGCGCGCATCGACGATGTGTCGCTCAGGGCGGCGGTGCGGTTCGGCGTGATGGCGCTGGTGGTCCTGCCCCTGTTGCCTTCGGGTCCTTACGGTCCGCTCGGCGGCGTCCGGCCGCGAGAGCTCTGGGCACTCGTGCTGTTCTTCTCGGGATTGAGCTTTCTTGGATACGTCGCTCGACGCGCCGTCGGGCCCGGCCGCGGCTATTTCGCCACAGGGCTCATCGGCGGGCTCATCTCGTCAACGAACGTCACGTTCACGTTCGCGCGCGCCAGCCGCAGGCATCCCGCCATCGATCGCGAGCTGGCGTTCGGCGCTGTCGCTGCCAACGCGATGCTGTTTCCGCGCGTGCTCGTCGCCACGGCGGTGCTGAATGCGCCGCTCGTGCCTGTGCTTGTGCCGTACTTTGTCGGTCCGGCGATCATCGCGGTGGGTGTGGCCGCGCTTGGATTCAGACGGGTGTCGGCCGTCGAATCAGCCGACGACATGCGGCACAACCCGCTCCAGCTACTCGACGCGCTGCGCATGGCTGCCCTGTTTCAAATCGTTCTGATGGCGGTGCATCTGGCGAACCGGACGTGGGGTGAGTCGGGTATCTTGACGACTGCTGCGGTACTTGGTTTGACAGACGTCGACGCGCTCACGATGTCGATGGCGCGCGGCATGTCGGGCGCGGCCCCACTGGAGCTCGTTGCGCGCGCCATTGCGATCGGTGTCGCCGCCAATACCGCGTTGAAGCTGGCGCTGGCGCTTGTGTTCTCCGGGGGATCGTTTCGAGGCATCGCCGGCGGTACGCTGGCCGCCATGCTCTGCGCGGCCGTCGCCTGGCTGGCGACCTAGGGCGATTTCGAGTTGTACGTAGTGTCCGCCTTCAGGCGGACCTGCGCGCAGTCCGGCTAAAGCCGGACACTACGTACGAATGGAAAGCGCGCTAGAGCGTTTTCCATTACGACGTAGCAACGCGGTATCCGCAGTGCCGGGCGTAGTTGGCGCACTCGTCTGGCGTGAAGAGATCGAGCGCGGCGGCGATGAGGGTGCACACCTGGTCGTAGGTGCGCGGCCGTGCG
>DATEEI010000074.1:0-9508 GCA_035281225.1 Vicinamibacterales bacterium | reverse complement strand
CAAGGAGAGAAGCCTTGCCACGATGCCACCGAAAATTCTGCTGATGCTTCCCGACCTTCCTCCAGACATGGAGTACCGGTTCGTCGGGCGTCATCTCATCCTGCTCGACGTGCGCGCCAACATGATCATCGACGAGATTCCATCGGTCCTTCGGTGCGAGGGCTGCGTCATGCCATCCAAGGACGAGTAGATTCCTTGGCCGTGGTATGCTCGGCGGCCTTACCAAAGGAGCAGTCATGGAACGACACACGGCGTCTGACTTTCCGCAGGAACTGCTCGATCTCTTCCACCTCTACGTGCATGGCGATATCGATCGGCGCGCATTCTTCGAGGGCGCAGGGAAGTTCGCGGTCGGTGGGTTGACCGTCGCGGGACTCTTCGAGGCGCTGAAGCCCAACTACGCCTGGGCGCAGCAGGTGCCCAAGGACGACAAGCGCATCACGACGGAATACGTGACCGTCCCGTCGCCGCAGGGCAACGGGTCCATAAAGGGGTACCTCGCGCGGCCGGCGGTCGCCGGCATGTATCCAGCCGTGCTCGTCGTCCATGAGAACCGCGGGTTGAATCCGTATATCGAAGACGTGACTCGCCGGCTCGGCACGGCGAACTTCATCGCGTTTGCCCCCGATGGTCTGACTTCAGTAGGTGGGTATCCTGGCAACGACGAAGAAGGCGGCCAACAGTTCGGAAAAGTCGATCGCGCAAAGATGACGGAGGATTTTATTGCCGCCATCACTTGGGTAAAGGCGCGTCCGGAGAGCACGGGCCGCTTCGGTGTCGTCGGGTTCTGTTTCGGCGGTGCCATTTCGAATACGCTGGCCGTGCGGATGCCGGATCTTGGCGCGGCTGTGCCGTTTTACGGCGGCGCGCCTGCGGCCGAGGATGTGCCGAAGATCAAGGCGGCTGTGCTCGTGCACCATGGCGAGCTCGACACGCGCCTCGTACAGGCATGGCCGGCGTATGAAGCCGCGCTCAAGGCCAACGACATCCGGCACGCAGGCTACGTGTACCCGAAGGCCAACCACGGGTTCCACAACGACACCACTCCAAGATACGACGAGGCCGCGGCGAAGCTCGCATGGCAGCGGACGTTGGACTGGTTTAATATACACTTGCGAAATTAGACATTGCCCCAATTTCACACAGAACAGATCGGATCATCGGCCGGCACTTCAGTGCCGGTAACGGAGGTGTCATGAAAAGATTGCTTGCCATTCTCAGCGTGCTTGTCGTTTCGGTGATTGGGTTGTCGGCGGCCAACGATCCGGCGGCAGAAAAAGCCGTGACGGCAACGTTCGAAGCGATGGCCAAAGCGACCATCGCGAAGGACGTGGCGACGCTCGCGAAGATTTACTCGGACGATCTCACGTACTCCCACTCGTCGGCCAGGACCGAGACCAAGGCTGAAGTGCTGAAAGCCGTTGCGGGCCCGTCCGTGGTGGAGTCGATGGTCTTCAGCGAGACGGCCATTCGTCTTTTTGGCGACGTGGCGGTGGTCAAGGGCGTCACCGATCTTCGCAGTGGCCAGCCGGGCAAGTTGAACGACAACCATCTGAGCATTCTCTGGGTGCTGGTGAAGCGCGCCGAAGCGCCGCACGGCTGGCAGATCGTGGCGCGCCAGGCGACCCGCATCGGGCCGCCGCCCGGCACACCGGCCGCCACGCCGGCCAGCGCACCAGCCGCCACGCCAGTTCCGGCTAAGTAGTAGTTGTGCGCGTGATGCGCATCATCTGATTGCCGCCGCGCTGGAACTCGTAGGGGACTCGCTCAATCGAGACGGCCCATCCAGCGCGGCGCACGTGTTGCGCCACAGGGCCGACATGCGGAGACGGTGCTCCGCCGAGAGTCAGTAGTGGAAAGATTCTCACCTCTCCGGCCACGCGGCACAGCTCGGCGGTCGCCGCGCAGTGGAGCGCCTCGTCTAACTGTTCCGAGTACAGGAACAGGAAATGAGAACAACACGCCAAATCGAAGGCGTTGTCTTCGAAGGGCAGTCGTGGAAGAGCGGCATTGATGTACCGCCGCTCGTCCCGGCCGCGCTCGTAATCGCTGAGAAAGATGTCCATTGCGTCCATCCGCAGACGCAACAGATCTTCCGGCGAGGCGATCGCTCCCCATACGAACTCGCTGCGGTGCTGGCGTGTCTGCTCGAGGATGTCATTGGACGTTGCCGCGATACGCGCACGTATCTGTGACGCGTCGAAGGCATACAGCGGATCGCACGACACCACGTGCGAGCCTCGACGGGTGGCTTCGGCGTTGAAGCTCGCGGGGCCGTCAGCGCACCCCAGAATCTGGCCGGCCAGGTCGGCATCCGTGAGCGCGAACATCCGGGTGTACTCGTCGAACGAGCGTCCCCAGGGCACGATCCTGTCCAAGGTGAACATGGAGACGAATCTTACCCGGAGGACCTGCCGATGCTAAGATATGAGGTCCCGCCAAGGCCGGCGTAGCTCAGTTGGTAGAGCAGCTGATTCGTAATCAGCAGGTCATCGGTTCAAGTCCGATCGCCGGCTCCAGTTTCCACGGGTCCATTCCGGGCATTTTTCACGACTCGTTCTGGCACAAGCCAAGTACCGCAGGGCCGTGGTATTGTTCCCCGCAAAAAATGCCGCACGCAAAGATGGTCGGCTATTGCTCACTCGCAATCCTGATTGCCCTTTACGTCGTGGGTGCTGTTAGCGCGATTCCTGGATCGCTGCGGCATGAAGTCCAGACATTGCCGTTGTGGTTCCCAATCGTTGGTGGACTTCAGAAGAAGGAATGGGCCAAGTGGGCCGCGCTGCCCTGCATGATCTTCTGGCTGCTGATCATGCTATTCATCTGCTTGTTTCTTCTTGAATGGCCGTCACCAGTCAGCGGTACCTTCAATCCGACTGAAATCGCCATGACGCTGGTTATTGTTGCAGCCTCCGTGGCCGGTATTGTGGCTTGCTTGCGCTGGCCGACGGCCGCTTCCACAATTGCCGCGGTAGGCGTGTTCCTGCTGTTTCTCGTTCTCCAAATTGCAGCTATGGCGATCAGTCTGATTCCCTATATTGCTCGGCGCTAAATTGGGCGAGGCCTTCACTTCACGCCGGCTGGCAGCGATTGCGGTCGTGCTCGCTCTTGGTCAGGGTTGCAGCATCCCTTCTCAACCTACAGCCCTGCCGATGGGCGAACCATTCGAGCTGCGCGCCGGCGCGGTCGCGAGTCTCGCCGGCAATCTGGCGCTCACATTCGTGCAAGTACAATCCGATTCGCGGTGTCCGCTGGATGCAGTTTGTGTTGCGGCGGGCCAGGCGATCGTCGCGGTCGTGCTCTCGCAGCGTTCAGGCACATCCGCGGCTCTGAGCCTAAGTCGCGTTCTTTCGGAGGCTGATGCGCCGGTATGTGAGGTCACGGGAACCATGGCCTATTGTTTACTGAGCACGGCCGCCGGAAAGTCCACCGCTTCGACTGGCAATGTCACGATCGAACTGCGCCAACTCGTGCCGCGTCCGCGTACGACCGCACCTGTCCCTTCCGGAGACTACGTCGCAACTTTCGTCGTGTCGCAGGAATGATCAGTTCGACGCTCCGCAGTACTCTGAATGGCGCCGGCCAGGCGAAAAACGTAAATACGATTGAAGCCCAGCATGAACCGCCGCTGTGCCGCGAGCGCAAAGCCGCAGCTCTCAAAGAGCTCGATGAGCTCGGTCGGTGTGAAGCCGTACACCTCACCGGGTCGCATACCCCGCTCGCGCTGATCGCTATCCCAAGGTTTGCGAAGCCAATGCCAGACTCGCGACACGCGCGGTCTGAGCATCGTCACAACGACGCGACCGTCCGATCGGAGCACTCTTCGACACTCCTCGAGCACCGCCCGCCGATTGGGAATGTGATTTAGCGCGGCGACGATTGCCACCGTGTCGAAGGAGTGCGATTCCCAGTGGAGCGTCGACGTGTCGTCGACGATGAGGTCGGCACCGGGCCAGGGATGCACATCCACGCCAACGCCATTCGTGTAGCTGCGGACCAGTTTGTTCCCACCACAACCCACATCGAGTAGACGGCCGCGAACGTACGGGAGTACAGCCCTGACGCGCCGATTGGCAAGCAGATCGCCAATCGCGTCGTTCACAGACGGCTCCCGCTGCTGAGAAACAAAGGTGCCATATCAGAACCGGCGGCAGCCGGCGCGACCCTTGGAGCGGCCGGGATAATAGCACCTGTCGATTCAAATTCCTACGTTCAGTTTCGCGCTGAGACACAGGCCTGCTTTCTCGTTGAGCCGGAGCCTGCTCTCAGCTTATAAGGGAGGAAGGAGGATCAATATGCTGCTGATTAGAGAGGTATTTTTCTGCAAGCCTGGACAGGTCAGGCCGCTGGTTGACAAATTCAAAGCAATGAACCGGGTATTCGAAAAGAAGGGGATGGGCACCGCACGGACGATGACCGATCTGAGCGCCGAACGCTACTGGACGGTCGTCTCGGAGTGGGAGGTGGGCAGCCTCAAGGAATTCGAAGATCTGATGGCGAACTCGATGGCAGATAAGGAACTGGGAGAAATCATGACGGGCTACCACGATTTCGTGGTGTCCGGCCGCCGCGAAATCTACAAGATCGAAAAATAGCGAGAAGGACATCATGACCATTCAACGCTCATTCGTTCCGGCGGCCGTCGTCTTCGCGACAGCGCTGGCCCTCTTGTCAGTCTCGATGGATCCCGCCGCTCAGACCCTTGGCGAGCCGGAGCGCTTCAGCGCTTCGGCCGTTGACAGCAACACCGGATGGACCGGACGCGTCGAGATTACGGTCAATCGGTGGTCGACGCCAGGCGAACGCGAAGTGCTCGTATCGACACTGATCAAAGAAGGCTCGAAAGATCTGCTGGAGAAGCTTCGAGACATGAAGGCGGTGGGGCGCATCTACACGGCCGGCTCGGTCGGGTACGAGCTGCGATTCTCGGATCAGCAGAAGCTCCCGGACGGCGGTCGCTCGATCGTTCTGGCGGCAGACCGGCCCATGAGCTTTCGCGAGCTGGTCAACCAGACACGGTCGACCGACTTTCCGTTCACCTGGGTTCAGTTGAACATGCGTGCCGACGGGACAGGTGAAGGGACCCTCGCGGTAGCCGCGCGTGTGTTCGCCGACCGTCCCAACCGGCCTATCGAAGTCGAGAACTTCGCGCTTCAGCCAATACGGCTCCTCTCGATCACTTCGAGCCGGAAGAAATAGTAAGGGCCCGGACGGGCCCTTACTTCAACACGCGCGCGATGGCGGCCTCTGCAAGGGGCGCCATCACCGCGTAGCCGGCGGCGTTCGGATGAAAGTCGTCGGTGCTGAACTCGGTGTTCAGCATCCCGCTGGCATCGACCATCGCCGAATAGTAGTCGAGGTATACATGATTGTTCGCGGTCGCGTACGCTTTCATCCAGTCGTTGATCGCGCGAATGCGGGCGAGGGGCCGGCGCGTCAATTGAGGGATGACCGGTGGTGGCGCAACGTGATATCCGCTCACGGGTGTGATGCTCGCCAACACGACGCGAATCCCATGCGCTTTCGCCAGCTCGGCCATTGAGGCGAGATTTCCCTGTATCTCGGCGTCGGTCGCCGGCCCCGTATTGCCGGCGAGGTCGTTCGCCCCTGCGAGGATCACCACGACCTTCGGCTTGAGCGCGATGACATCGTGTCGAAAGCGGACGAGCATCTGCGGCGTTGTCTGCGAGCTGACGCCGCGGTTCGCGTAGTTCTTGCCCGGAAAAAACCCGCCAGATCGCGGTTGCTGCCAGAAGTCGGTGAGAGAGTCTCCCATGAACACGACGTCTGGCCGTCCTGCCGTGTGGTTGGCCTCGCGATAGCGTGCAAGGTTGGCCCAATCACGAAGCCGCGTGTCCTGATCGGCCACCGCACGGAGGGCGGCGGTGAAGTCCGCGCACTCCAGCAGCGCCGCCGGCAATGGCGGCGCCGCGCCGCCGAGACCCTGCTGCGCGATGAGCGCGCTGGATTGAAGGAGAAGTACGAGGAGCAGGGCAATGCCGGCGAGCGAGGATGGTCTCATTTGGCCTCCAGTGTGACGGGGAGATTATCAGAGACAAGGCTAAAGCCTTGTGCCACCGGTGGCACAGCCCTTTAGGTCTGTCTATCGGATCTGACGCATCAGGTGCTCGAGCACGCGGTTGACGCGCTCGTCGAGTCCGATGTTCTCGGCGAGGCTGATTTCCGGGTGCTCGGGCGGCTCGTACTGCGAGCTGGCGTCATTCGTCCCGCCGAGATACGCCTCGAGGAAGGGAATGCTCGGACCGTCACTGACGTCCATAATTTTTCTCGCGCGCTCGCGTTCGGCCCGCGACGGCGACGTGAAGCTGACGATGCAGACGGATCCGGCTTCGGCGAACAACTTCGCGACCTCGGCCACGCGCCGCATGTTTTCCTCGCGTTCGGGTCCTGAAACGCCGAGGTCGGCGCTCAACCCGGGGCGGATGTTGTCGCCGTCGAGCACGAAGACCTGAATGTGACGCTCGAACAGATGGCGCTCGAGCGATTTTGCCAGCGTCGTCTTGCCGCTGCCCGGCACACCCGTGAGCCAGACGACCGCGCCGCGATGCCCGTGTCGCAGATGCCGCTCTCCGCGCGCGACCTGCGACACGTCAGCGTTGACGCCCGCTTCGGCCACGACGTTGGCGGCCGCAAATCGCTCGGGGACGTCAATGACGATACCTCCGCCTGCCACGTCAAACCCGTCCACCAGAACGAGCCGCCCCAGCGTCGGCACGCGCTCGAACAGATCTACCGCGACCGGACGCCGTGTACGGATGACGACTTTGGCTGCGTCGTTGGTGCGCACGGAGTCCGCTCCGGGGATGGTCTGCACGGTCGACGCGTCGATCACTTCTTCGAGCGTCTTGATCTCGCACTCGACCTCCTGCGTGACAAGCTTCAGCTTGTAGCGCTTGCCTGCGGCGAGCGGTGTGCGGCCCAGCCAGAAAATACGGGCCGTGAATTCCGTCGCGAGGCTCGGCGCGTCGGCGGCGTGTACGGCCACCGAGCCGCGCTCGACGAACAGTTGATCCGACAGTGTCACGCCGGCCGGATCACCGGCCTTGAGCGCATCGACCTGCGGGCTATTCCAGCTTTCGATGGAGCGCACGACACTAGTTCGGCCGGACGGCAGGAACAGGAGTTGATCGCCGGTGCGAAGGACTCCGGCCTCGATTCGACCCGCCAGAATGCGGCGATGGTCGAAGCGGTAGACATCCTGAATAGGGAAGCGAAGCGGCTGGTCCGTCGTTTCGGCCGCGTCGGGTATGGCGTCGAGCGCGCTAAGCACCGACGGTCCGGTAAACCAACTGAAATGGTCGCCGCGGCTAGCGATATTGTCGCCGTGCCTCGCGGACACCGGCAGAATCGTCGGCATAGCGAGCCCGATGCTCTTCAAGAACGCGCCGTACTCGCCCGACACTTTGTCGAACACCTTCTGCGAGTAGTCGACGAGGTCCATCTTGTTGACGACCACGACAACCTGCCGCACGCCGATGAGCCGCAGCAGATAGCCATGCCGGCGTGTCTGCTCCTGCACGCCTTCGGACGCATCGATGATGATCAGCGCGGCATCGGCACGCGAGGCGCCGGTCACCATGTTCTTGACGAATTCCTTGTGTCCGGGCGCGTCGATGATCACATACTCGCGCTTCGCGGTCCGGAACCAGATTTGCGCCGTGTCGATCGTGATGTTTTGATCGCGCTCGGCTTGGAGGCCGTCCATGAGGTTCGCAAACTCGAACGGCACGCCGCGCCGCTGTGCGATGGCGACGAGCTGGTCGTATTTGCCCTCGGGTAGCGACCCGGTGTCGTAGAAGAGCCGGCCGATGAGCGTTGATTTGCCGTGGTCGACGTGTCCGACGACCACGAGTTTGAGCTGGTTCCGCGCGTACGCCATCACATGTAGCCGTCGCGCCTGAGCTTCTCAAACGCGTCTTCGCTCTCCTGGTCCTGCGCGCGGCCGGCCCGCTCGGGGACGTTCGTGCCCTTCAGCTCGGTGACGATCTCAGCCACGGTCTTTGCTGTCGACTGGATCGATCCCGTGCAGGGCGCGCAGCCGAGCGACCGATAGCGATGGCCGGTGCCGTCATCGAAATACAGCGGGATGACGGGGATCTTCTCGCGCTCGATGTACTCCCACACGTTGAGCTCGGTCCAATGAAGGAGCGGGTGAATGCGGATGTGGGTGCCCGGCGCAAAGTCGGTCTTGAACTGGTTCCAGAACTCCGGCGGCTGGTCTGACGCGTTCCACTCCATGTTGGCGTTGCGGGGAGAGAAGTAGCGCTCCTTCGCGCGCGTCGCATCTTCGTCGCGGCGGACGCCGACGATGATGCCCGTATAGCCGTAGTGTTCGATGACCTGCTGCAAGCCGTCCTTCTTGAGCATGCCGCAGCACTCGACGCGTGTGGCCCTGCCGTTGGGATAGGTATTCCCGGCTTCCAGAACGGCCTTGTTCATGCCGACGACGAGCTGCAGATTCCACTCGCGCACGAGGCGATCGCGATACTCGATCATCGACGGAATCTTGTAACTCGTGTCGATGTGGACGAGCGGAAACGGCACGTGGCCGAAAAAGGCCTTTCGTGCGAGCCATAGCAGCGCCGTCGAGTCTTTGCCAATGCTCCAGAGCATCGCCATGTTGTCGAACTTGGCGAACGCCTCGCGCATGATGAAGATGGACTCGCTCTCTAGAGCGTCCAAATGATCGGTATGCAAAACCTTCCTATGTTAACATTTGAAGTTTACGGACTCGACAAAATTCTCCACAGTATGCCCGAAACACCCGTTACCGCGGCCACCGACATCGTCATTCGCGGTGCGCGCACGCACAACCTGAAGAATGTTGACCTGGCCCTTCCGCTGGGGCAACTGATCATCGTCACGGGCGTCAGCGGATCCGGTAAATCATCGCTCGCCTTCGATACGATCTACGCCGAGGGCCAGCGGCGCTATGTGAGCTCGCTCTCGGCCTATGCCAGACAATTTCTGGAGCGGATGGAGAAGCCCGATGTCGATCGGATCGAGGGCATCTGTCCCGCTATCGCCATCCGCCAGAAGAACAGCATCCGGAATCCGCGATCGACGGTGGGCACGACGACCGAGATTCACGACTACTTGCGGCTGCTGTTCGCGAGGATCGGCCGCACGTTCTGCCGCCAGTGCGGTGAGGAGGTTGTGCGCGAGACGGCCGAAATCGTCGCCCGTCACCTCCTCGATCTCCCAGAGGGCACGCGCCTGTTGATCGGCTTCGAGATGCCTGTCGTCGATCCGGGAGGCGTCACTGAAGGTACAGACGCGGACGTCGAGGACGAGGATTCAAACGGGGACGGCACGCAGGGATTAGGGGTTAGGGATTTGGGATTGGGGGCGACCATTGACGGGCTGCGCCGGAAAGGGTTTCACCGCCTCTACGTCAACGGGCGCACGGTGACGCTCGACGAGGTGAAGCCGGCCGAGCTGCGCGATCAGACGAGCCTGAAGGTCATCATCGATCGCGTCAAGCTGG
>DATEEI010000073.1:0-15290 GCA_035281225.1 Vicinamibacterales bacterium | reverse complement strand
GTCAAACGGTGCGCTGGAAAGTCGTGACTTACCGCGGCGGCGCCGAGCCCGCGCGCTTTCGGGTCCAGGCGCAAACAGCGGTGACGGTGATGCTCAAGGACATCAACGGCCAGACCGTTGCCTCCAAGACCGTGACGACCAATGCCTACGGCTCGGGCGCAGGCGAATTCGTCATCCCCTCGGGACGCGCCCTGGGTGTGTGGTCGGTGCAGAGCTCGCGCGGCGGGGCCGGCACGATCCGGGTGGAGGAGTACAAGCGGCCGACCTTCGAGGTCCAGCTCACCGATGCGCCAGGCGCCCTGCGCCTGAATCGCCCCGCAACGCTCGAAGGCGATGCACGCTACTACTTCGGACTGCCGCTCACGCGCGGCGAGGCCCGGTGGCGTGTCGTGCGTGAACCGGTGATGCCGTGGTGGTGGGGCGGGTACGGGCGCGGCATGGAGCTGCAGACCCGTACGATCGCGGCCGGCACTTCGCTCATCGGCACCGACGGGCGTTTTCGTCTGACGTTCAAGGCCGAGGCCGACGAGCGCACGGCGCAGTCCCCGGACGTGAGCTATCGCTACGTCGTCCACGCCGACGTCACCGACGAGGGCGGCGAGACGCGCTCGGCCTCGCGCTCGTTCCGGCTTGGTTTTGCCAGCGTCGAGGCAACGATTTCCAGTAGCACGACGTTCGTGCGCGAAGGGCAGTCTGCGGTGTTCACGATGCTGCGCACGAATCTGGACGGCATGCCCAAGGCGGGTCAGGCGACCTGGCGCGTCGTGGCCTTGCAGCAGCCGCCGTCGGTTTTGCTGCCGGCCGAACAACCGCTGCCACCGCCCGAATATCCCAACGCGTACCGCACGCCCGGCGATGCGCAGCGCTCGCGCTGGGATCCAGGCTACGCCCCGGAGGCTGTGCTGCGCGCCTGGGGTGATGGGGCCGAGGCCAGCCATGGCAGTCTGACGCACGACGCCCAGGGCGAAGCGGCGCTGACGCTTCCTACGCTTGCACCCGGGGCCTGGCGCCTGCACTACCGCACGGTGGATGACTTCGGTACGCCGTATACGACGACCCAGGATTTCATCGTCGCGGCGGCTCGCACGCCGGTGGCGCTGCCGTTGTTGCTAAAAGCCGAAAGCGCGTCGGTCAGCGTCGGCGGCACCGCGCGACTGCTGGTGCACTCCGCGATCGCAGGCCTTCCGATCACGATCGATATCGAAAAGGGCGGTCGCCGCATCGACCGACGCATGATGGTCGCGGGCCAGTCGCCCGCGGTGATCGAGCTGCCGATCGGACCGGACGATCGCGGCGGCTTTGGCGTCACCGCCACGGCGTTGCACGATCATCAGCTGATGACGCTGACGCAGAGCGTGTTCGTCCCGTGGGACGACAAGGAACTCAAACTCGACTTCGCGACGTTCCGCGACACGCTGCGCCCCGGCGCGCGCGAGACCTGGCGCGTGACGGTGAAGAAGCCGGATGGCGCGCCCGCCGAAGCCGGCGCCGCCGAACTGCTGGCCTACATGTACGACCGTAGTCTCGATGCGTTCGCACCTCACGCGCCGCCCTCGGTGCTGTCGCTCTACCCGCAACGCACCGAGGTCTCATGGGTCCGCGCAAGCCTGGGCAGTGCGCCGGGCCTGTGGCTGTGGGACAACGGGTTCGGCGCCGTGCCGGCAGCCCCCTCGTTGGAAGGCGATCGCCTGCGCTTCTTCGACCACTACGCCATGGGCGGTCCTGGGGTCCGACGCCAGATGATGATGCGCGGCGGTGTCGCCCACGACATGGCGATGTCTCCACCGCCACCGGCGCCCGTGGCAGCGCCGGAGATGGCCATGGAGGCTGCTGCGGTGGGCAGCGCTGCGACGAGCAAGCAATCGCGTCGCGAGGGCCTGGCGGCGGCCAACGGTGCGCTGCAGTCGGCCGAGGAGGGCGCGTCAGCACCGCCGCCGGTGGAACTGCGCTCGAACTTCGCAGAAACCGCGTTCTGGCAACCGCAGTTGCTCACGGGCGCCGACGGATCGGCCACCCTCGAGTTCCAGGTGCCCGACAGTGTCACCTCGTGGAACGTCTGGGTGCATGCGATCACGCGCGATCTGCGCGGCGCCTCGGCCCGGCGCGAGGTCAAAACCGTCAAGGACCTGATGGTCCGCCCATACCTTCCGCGATTTCTGCGCGAGTCCGACGAGGCGCAGCTCAAGGTGCTGGTCAACAACGCGGGCAAAGCGCCGCTGACCGGTGACCTGGCGCTGGAGATCTTCGACCCGGTCACCCTCGAAAACCTCCTCCCTGCGTTCGGCATCGGCAAACCGGCGCTGCCTTTCAAGGTCGCGCCGGGGGGCAGCCAGCCGCTCGTGTTCACGCTCAAGGCACCGCGCGGCGTGCGTACCGTGGCATTCAAGCTCACGGCACGGGCGGCGGACCTGTCCGATGGCGAGGTGCGCGCGCTGCCGGTGCTGCCCAGCCGCCTGCATCTGACGCAGTCGCGCTTCGCCGCGCTCAAGGGCGCGGAGCGGCGCACGCTCACGTTCGACGACATGGCGCGCACCGATGATGCGAGCCGCATCGACGACAAGCTGGTCGTGACGCTCGACGCACAGCTGTTCTATGGGGTGCTCCAAGCGCTGCCGTATCTGGCGGACTATCCGTACGAATGCACCGAGCAGACGCTGAATCGCTATCTGTCCACCGGCATCGTCACGAGCGTCTTCAATCGCTACCCCTCGGTGGCGAAGATGGCTAAGGAGCTCAGTGCGCGCGACACGCGCCTCGAGACCTGGGATAGCGCCGATCCCAATCGACGCATGGCGCTGGAGGAAACGCCGTGGGTGGAGCAGGCCAAGGGCGGACCGCAGGGCACGACGCCATCCTTGCGCATCCTCGATCCCCAGATCGCGAAGGCCGAGCAATCGAGTGCACTGGCCAAGCTGGCCAAGGCCCAAACCTCGCTGGGCGCGTTCCCGTGGTGGCCGGGCGGCCCGCCGTCACCGTACATGACGCTCTACACCGTCTATGGCTTCTCCAAAGGTCTTGAGTTCGGGGTCGAGCCGCCCAAGGACGTGGTGGTCCGGGCGTGGCAGTACCTGCACCGGCATTACCTCGACGAGATGGTCCAGGATTCGGTCAAGGACGACTGCTGCTGGGAGTTTGTGACGTTCATGAACTACACGCTGTCGAACTTCCCCGACGCCTCCTGGACGGGCGAGGTGTTCACCGACGCTGAGCGCAAGGCGATGCTCGAGTTCTCGTTCCGCCACTGGAAGGAGCACTCGTCGTACTTGAAGGGCTATCTCGCCCTGACCTTGCATCGGATGGGACGCCATGCGGACGCGATGCTCGTGTTCGACAGCCTGATGGACTCGGCCAAGTCGGACGTGGATCTGGGCACCTACTGGGCGCCCGAGGACCGCAGCTGGCTCTGGTACAACGACACCATCGAGACCCATGCCTTCGGCCTGCGCGCGCTGATGGAACTCAAGCCCAAGGATCCGCGCCGAGACGGGATGGTCCAATGGCTCTTCCTCAACAAGCAGCTCAATCACTGGAAATCGACGCGCGCCACCGCCGAGGTGATCTATTCACTCGTGCACTACCTGCAAGCCGAGGGCGCGCTCGGTGCACGCGAAGCGGCACGCGTGGTGGTCGGCGGTCGCACGACCGACTTCGCATTCGAGCCGGACCGCTACACCGGCAAGGCCGCCCAAGTGGTCCTGGAGGGCCGCGAGCTCGATCCGAAGACCGCTGCGAACACGACCGTGTCGAAGGACACACCGGGGATCCTGTTCGCGTCGGCGACGTGGCATTACTCCACCGAGCAATTGCCAAAGGAGGCGCGCGGCGACCTCTTCGGGGTGACGCGTCGCTACTTCCGGCGCGAGAACCGAGCCGGACAATGGATGCTGACGCCGCTCGACGAAGGCACGGTGCTCTCATCGGGCGATGAGCTCGAGGTGCAGCTGTCGATCCGAGCCAAGCACGCGGCCGAATACGTGCACCTGCGTGATCCGCGCGCTGCGGGTCTAGAGCCCGGCGTCGCGCTCAGCGGATACAAGAGCGACCTGGGCCTGGTCTGGTACGAAGAGATCCGGGACAGTGGCACGAACTTCTTTTTCGAGCGGTTGCCGGCCGGCGAGTACACGCTCAAATATCGCACGCGCGCCAGCATGGGCGGTCGTTTTCGCGTGGGACCTGCGACGCTGCAATCGATGTACGCACCCGAATTCGCCGCGTTCTCGGCTGGAGCGCATCTCGACGTGAAGCCCACGCATCCTTAGTCCGGCACACTTCTCGCCAAGGTCGATGACGGCCTGCGACTCGTACACGCCTGTCGCTGCACCTCAGTGCGCAGAACGATCGGCGCCGTCCGACGTCATTGGAAACTGAGAGGCGCGCATTTGCCGACCGTTGGGGCAGATGCAGTAATGCAGACGACCGACAGGGACGCCCGTTCCGGAGCAGGTGCCCGTTGTATCGAACCAGCCGCGGCCCCCGCAAATCGAGCAGGTGTCATCGAGAAGGAAGTGCAGACGCCAGTACGTGGTCACCGCGTCATCGGAGTCCATGAATCACCTGCAAATTGAGTTCGGCGCAACGCGCCCGCATCGACATATCAAGACGCATGCCCGGATCAAGCCCTTCTGGCGGCTTGGCACGCCGAGCGAATCTTCTTCGGAAAGGAAACAGGCCCCTTCTCGGATTGCGGAGATCGATGGAAGCTGGTCGCGTGCTCCGGGTCGCTCCAAGTCCGTCGCCGATGCGAGGCGGACGCCTTTTCAAGCAATCGGCACGGCGCCTATCGGACTCTCAGACACCGGGCTCCAAGGAATTCGTTAAATCAGGTTCAGCACGAAGCGCCGAGTCACGTCACCCTAATCTATGGGGCCCCAAAAGTTGGTCAGCCTGCGAAGTAACACTGAGAATCGCACGAGCCGTCTGCTCGGACTCAGGGCTAGGCGGCGAGTCGGTAGCCCGTCGTCGTCGAAGTGCGCCATCTCTTCACTTCGTTGCCGAGCGATACGACCTTTGCGGGCGCTGCGGTCCGCCCTTTATCGCGAAGGAGGTGAGGGGCGACCGAGACGTTCGCCGCGGTGGCGACGGTGCCGCCCCGCATGCGTCGCGTTGAGCAGTGGTGATAGACAATATTCTCGGGTGCGGTGCATATCCCGGACAACATCCGAAACGTCCAGGCCGGTGTGGGGGTTCCGTACTGACACGCAGCGTACGTACGCTGGTGCAATCACCGGATGCAGCCGGGGATTCTCCGCCGGTGAGCATTCCAATCAAACTGCGATGGCCGCTTGGGCGGCAGAGCCCCCGGTTCATCGCGGATGTTGGGAGGCTAGTTGCCTTATAAAGAGTGGCACTCTAGTATCACTCGATGCGAACGGAACTCGTCACTACTCTGAAGCGTCAAGCCACCGAACTGCTAGATGAGCTTGGCCGCAGTAAAGAGCCCATTCTCATCACGCAGCACGGTCTGCCCAGTGCCTACCTGGTCGATGTCGAGACCTTTGAGAGACTCCAGGACCGGATGAGTTTGCTCGAGGGAATCGCGAGGGGCGAAAAGGCAGTTGAAGACGGCCGCACGATCAGTCACGGCCAAGCAAAGCAACGCATGGCCCGATGGCTCAAATAGTCTGGACCGAGCCCGCCCTCAATGATCTGGACGCCATCGCAGACTACATCGCGCTGGAGAAACCAGAAGCGGCAAAGCAGTTGGTCCAGCGGGTCTTCAAGCATGTCGAGCAACTCGCAGATCACCCAAAGAGTGGCTCCAAGCCCCAAGAGCTCAAGGGTTGGCGGTACCGACAGATCGTCGAGCCTCCCTGCCGAGTGTTCTACCGTCAGGATGGCGACCGCGTTTACATCCTCTGCGTCATGCGGGGCGAGCGCCTGCTCAGACCGCGGATCCTCGGAACGCGCGCCAAGAAGTAGACCATTGTCGCCCAACCAGCTTTTCCAGCCGAGTCCATGTCTCCGCTTCGCCGGGGCCCGGCGGGCGTTCGACGACAAGGGGAATTGTGCTCATGCGTGCTGCCGGGCGGATGTCCCCGCCTTTGAGATACTTCGGGACGGTGTGAGCTTGTTCGAGGGAATCGCGAGGAAAGAGGAAGCCGTAGGGTCTGGCCGTGCTATCAACCACAGCCAAGCAAAGTAACGAATAGCCTATTCGTTCAAATGATGTGGACCGACCCCGCACTCACTGACTCACCCAGTAGCTATGCTGGTGGCCTGGCTGACGCTAAGACGCGCCTCGTGGGACGCCCCTTAAGGCATATCAATGAATAACGCGCCTCGCTTTCCAATTGACGCTCACGCGATTGCATTGCGCACCACGCCATCATTGTACCCAGAGCCGTTTAGGAGCCGCATGGCCGGACGGCAGAAACGAGCCTTAGGGAGTTATTTTGGTCTGCAGAACTTTGGCGTAAACCTTGCGACGCTGGCACCGGGCGCGCAGTCATCACTGCGGCACGCGCACTCCGTCCAGGACGAATTCGTCTACGTCATCGCGGGAACTCCTACTCTGATCACCAGCAATGGGACGTTTCTATTGGGTCCAGGCCAGTGCATCGGTTTCCCGGGCGGTACGGGTGATGCCCACCATCTGATCAATCGTTCCGACCAAGCCGTCGTCTATCTTGAGGTGGGCGATCGGTTGCCCAACGATGCTGCGGCCTACCCGGATGATGACTTGGAGGCCGTGCTGAATACAGCCGGACAGTGGACGTTCCGACGCAAGGACGGAACGCCTTACTAGAGGGAGGGGAGGGCGTTACTTCAAACATGCAGTGGGCGAGGAGTGCTGTCGGAGAAAATCCATGATGCTCTCCGCGGTGAGCTTGAACGTCGGCGAGATGGCCAGACCGGCGCTCTGCAATCCTTTAGCCGTCCATTTGTTGCAGGTGTTGAGCAGGGAATAGCGTCCGACGCCGTCATAGAACTGGCTGTCCCCGTAGATGCCCTTGCCCAGGCTCACCACGTGTCCCATGTCGTCCCGCACGATGCTGGACGCGATGAAGTTTTCCATCTGCTCGACCTGTGACGAAGCCAGGCACACGGTCAGAGTCTGGCTGTCAGGGAAGGAAAGATAGGGAGATTCCGGGACCGCCACGATATGGACGATCGAGCCCGTCGACCAGAGCATGGCCTGCAATGCCAAGCCTATGGTGACGTCCTGAGCCTGATAGAAACCTTTGTCGCCCCATCCGATCTCGTAGTAGGCCGGTGTTCCGAAACGCGCCGCGAGCTCCGAAATGAGCGCATTGAGTTCGGCAGCGGGCACCACCAGACCGGTGTGCCAGCCGTGCGACACCACGAAGGCAGGTACCGATCGCGCGTCCTCGATCTTTTCAGGGGGCCGTAGTGCGGGCGGCTGTTGAGAGCATCCGAGAATGACCAGCACCGACGCGACGGCAACGCCGAAGACAGTGCGCGGGGGCCGCGCCTGCACCGTGACGCCACACGAGCCGATCAAGCAGCGCATCCATCGGCGGCAGGGCCGCCGGGCTGATTTGGACGGGACGCTCACGGCCCGAATCTGTCTTGCCACATACCCGTAGTACGCTGCCGCGGAGAGGCCGATGCAGTGTACCTGCGTTGGCCGGTGCGAAAGATTTGCCTTTCGCTTCGTCGACGAGGCCTGCAGGAACTCTCATCACGGGTTCCAACGGGAATTGCCGAAGGGAGGGGACTAGCGACAAGTCCCTCTTATCGCCGGTAGGCAAGGGCGCGTAACAGCCCATTACATGCTTTCAGCGCCTCTAGATAAAGCGGATTAACGCAGACGCTCATGGGTCGCAGAGGCTGAAGCTCCAGCGCGTTCTAAAACGCAAACTGCATTTGCGAATAAGCTCGGCGCTTCGAGAAGCGCTGAGCGCTTTTTATCCATATCGAGAACGTCCATGAAGCAACAAGAACGCTACGAATGTTTCTTGTCACTCCATCAACGCCCTCAGGGCTTCGTCATGCCCAACGCATGGGATGCAGCGTCGGCCCTGTTGCTCAAGGACGCAGGATTCGAAGCATTGGGCACTTCATCGGCCGCCCTAGCTTTCGGATTGGGGCGACTGGACGGGCGACACGCTGTTTCGCGCAAGGAACATCTCGAGCATGCGGAGTTGCTGGGACGCATTACCGGATTGCCCGTCAACGGCGACTTCGAGGATGGCTATGGCGATACCCCCGACGAGGTTGGCGAGACAGTCGAGCTTGCCATCCAGTCAGGGTTAGCCGGTATCGGCATCGAAGACACCACCGGCAATCCGGATTGTCCGCTTCGTGAGTTCGACGATGCCGTTGCACGTGTTGCGGGGGCGGTCCGAGTGGGACGAGGCAAGATTGTCATCACGGGACGCACGGACAACTACTTGCAGGGCCGTCCCGACTTGGACGACACGATCCGACGTCTGACGGCGTTTGCCGACGTTGGCGCCGACGTGCTGTATGCGCCGTATCCCACCGATATGAGCCATGTCATTGCGATCGTGAAGGCCGTGGCACCCAAGCCGCTAAATCTCGTCGTCGGCACCCTGGCCGGAGCACTTCCACTAGTGGAGCTTCAGAAGGCAGGCGTCAGGCGCGTCAGCCTGGGCGCGGCGCTTTACCTGCGCGTAATGGGGGACTTGCGGCGCGCGGCCCGAGAACTAAAAAAAGGTGATCTGGCTTCTGCAGCGGACGGTCTGCCGTCCCGGGATATCGCCAGACTCATTGCCGCAGCGCACACGACATAAATCACGACCAGCGTGTCCTGTCCGTCTGTCGGCTGCGCGCACATGTTCGGTTCGGAAGTGGAGGTCCTAAACGATTTCTGCGTCGTAGATGCTCCTAGTCATCGCGACATTCAAGCTCATTCTCGAGGGCCTCGTCATAGGAGCCAGTTTACCCAGAGAGGACACTCGCGAACGCAGCCTTCTGGCACTTAAGCAACGTTCTACCCCGATGTCGCGACCGTCCGCTTCACCAGCGCCGGGGAGGCGACGACAAGTCCCTTGTCGTGTGTAGGGGAGGACGGCTCACCCACTTAAGCTGCGGGGCGAGGAAACCGCAGTCCTCTTAAAGCAGTGTCAGAACCTTGATGACGAGCAAGATGTTTCGTCCACGGTCACCGACCCGACGAAGGGCTTCGGACGGCGGGACCCGCTGAACTTTCGGTGATCCACGCCTGCCTGCATCGTCGGCAGAAGATCAGCGACCCACTCGTCCCGGATCGCCACCTCAATTTTTGAAGAGCTTGGGCCATAAGTTCCTTCGTTACGCGTTGACCGATGCGGTCCGGCTCCGCCGCCGAGGGGCGAGCCTCAGCTCGCCCCCGTGCCCCAAAAGCCGTGTTGCCGCGGTTTTGCTGTTTCAGATCGACGAGGCCGGTGAGTAATGCTTCGCGCTCAGTGAGAGCGCCTTGTCGAAGTCGTCGGGGCATTGTCTCCGATGCTAGGAGCGATCTGTGCGACGCATTGCACCCATTGCGATCGACGACGAACGACTAGAGGAACCGTGGAATGATCCGACCCCCGTGGATTCCCAGCGGCATTAAGGGACTTCGTGCGTCGGCTGCAACCTTGCACGACGAGGGGATGACCGTCGCTTTGCCCAGCCACCGACGGTTCGAATGCGATTTTGAGGCGATGTATGGGATGCGAGTGCTCCAGCGCCAGGCCAAGTGGTGCGCGTTGCTGGACGCATTCACACGGATCATCGGCTTCGTGTGCGGGAGCGTCTTCATCGGTGCCTTCTGCTTCGGCCACTTCGACCTCGCGGTCTTCAGTGGCGCGCTGTTGATGTTTGCGCTGTGTATGCGCGCCATGATCCTGTCCGGGACACAGCTGGCCGACCTCCTTCGTCTACGAAACGCATTCGTCGCGGTCCGGTCGGAGGCGGCCCGGTTGACTGATCGCCAGTACGTGCAGCGGTTGCGCGAACTACAGATGGAGACCTGCGTGACGATTTGGCGCTGGATTGCCAAATCCGCCTGCGCGGAGGTTTGTAGAGAACTCGGCTGTGCGGACTCAATCCCGGTTCGCCCGTCCCATCCGGACCTCCCGAATGCCTCCGATCGTGGTGGCACCGCCCGAGTATCGCGGTAAACCATCGCCCGCTCTGCGGACCCGACAGCTAAACCCACGGCCGCCGTCGAAGCGGTGGCGTTTGAATTCTTGGGCTTACAATCGGCGTTCACTCCCGGGAACGCGCCATGGTTCAGACCACGGTTGGCGTGCAGTCGCAGGTCCTGCTCGAAGATGTGATCTGCACGGATCTGCTAGACGAGCGCGCGCAGAGAGCACCCGACTTGGCATCGGAGGGTCGGACACTCGCAGCGCTGGCCACGGCGTTGGCCGAATCGCCGGCGACGATCCTGCAGCGCTTGGCGGAGATCGTGCTGGAGCACTTCGAGGCCGGCTCTGCGGGCATTAGCCTGCTCTCAGAAGATCGGAGTGTCTTTCGATGGCCCGCCATTGCAGGTCGGTGGGCGCGATACGTGGACCAGGGTATCCCCGCGAACGCGAGCCCCTGTGGCATCGTGGTCGACCGTGCTGCGCCTCAGCTGATGTTCCAGCCACAGCGCTTGTTCGAAGGCGCCGCTGATCCCGAACATCCGATGCAGGAGGTGTTGCTCTGTCCCTTCCGAGTGGCAGGTACCGTTCTGGGCACGGTGTGGGTGATCTTCCATGATGCCGACCGGCACTTCGACGCCGAAGATAAGCGTCAGCTCGAAAGCGTCGCGAAGTTCGCGTCGGCCGCCTACCAGATTCACGGCTCGATGCTCGCGCAGGAACGCCAAAATGAAGAGCTCAAAGCCAGCCACGCACGGCGGACATTCCTGCTCAAACTGACGGACGTGCTGCAGTCCCTCACGGACCCCCGCGAGATTCAACAGGCCGCGATGCGGGTGGTAGGCGAGCACGTGGGCGTGACGAGGGCACAGTTCTACCAAGTCTCTCAGGACGGGGAATACCTCGACACCTCAGGCGGATTTAGCAGCGGGTCGGACCCGATCGGCCACCGGCTGCGGATGGACGATTTCGGTCGCTTTCTTAGCGAGGCGATGCGATCTGGGATGACCTTGGCGGTCAACGACGTCGCCGCAGATCCGCGCGTGGGGCCAGAGCAATTGGCCGTCTACGAGCAACTGGGATTCCGCGCGTTCATCGGCGTTCCCGTCATGCGGGGAGGTCGCTTCGTCGGCGGGCTCGGCTTACATCATGTCGTCGCTCGCACCTGGTCGGCGGCTGACATCTCGATTGCAGAAGAAGTCACAGAGCGAGCATGGGCGGCCATCGAACGCGCGCAGGGCGCGGAGGTGCTGCGAGAGGCGGACCGTCGCAAAGACGAGTTCCTCGCATTGCTGGCACATGAGCTGCGCAATCCGCTGGCGGCCATTCGGAACGCCGGCCAAGTGTTAGGCCGCCCCCATGCGGATTCCGACACGGTCCGGACCGCAGCGGGCATTCTCAACCGGCAGGTGGCGCATATGGTGCGCCAGGTCGATGACCTGCTGGACGTCAGTCGCATCAGCCGCGGCAAGATCGAGCTCCGAAAGCGGCCGACGGACCTCGTTATGGTGATTCGCCACGCAATCGAGATCAGCAGGGGATTTGTTTCCGGCAAAACAGCCGACATGGCGGTCACCGTCCCGGCGCATCCGGTCCGTGTGAACGGGGACGAGGTGCGGCTCACGCAGGTCATCGGCAATCTTCTCAACAACGCGATCAAGTTCACGGACGGTGCAGGCCGCATCACCGTGGTACTGGAAGAACTCGAGGGTCAGGCCGTCGTCCGAGTGCGCGATTCCGGAATCGGAATTGCGGGCGACCAGCTCCCGCAAATATTCGAGGTCTTCGCGCAGGTCGACGGAACCCGACAGCGTCTGCATGACGGCCTCGGGCTCGGGCTATCCCTCGTGCGCAGCTTCGTGCATATGCACGGCGGCACGGTGGAGGCGATAAGCCAAGGAATAGGGACCGGTGCCGAATTCGTCGTGCGCCTGCCAGTCCTGCCCACCTCCGCATCCTCCGAATCTGCAACGTCCAACGCTGACGATGGCGTGACCGGCAACGCTTGCCGGGTCCTGATCGTCGACGACAATCACGATGCCGCTGAGAGTCTGGCCATGCTGCTTCGCGCGATGGGACACGAAGTGATGACCGCACACGACGGGCTCGACGCGATAGCGAGGGCCGAGGCGTGCGGACCAGACGTCATCTTGATGGACATCGGCATGCCAAGGCTCGATGGATACGGCGCCGCGATGCGCATTCGCGAGCGTGATCAGCGCGTCATGCTCGTTGCCCTGACCGGATGGGGCCAGGAGGAAGATCGACGCCGCAGCACGGCGGCAGGGTTCGATGCACACGTGGTCAAGCCCATCGAAATCAGCAAGCTCACCCGATTGATCGCCGACCGTCGTCGAAGCTGAGTGGGGATCAGTGTTGCAACCAGCGGTAAGGCTTGCGTCGTCTATTGCAATTGACGATCGTTTCCGGCCTAGGCTGAACATATCGGCGGCACGCCTACATCTATCTGCTTGTGACCCTGGCTGGGCGCGATGGACCCAGAGCTACACCTTGGACAAAGGGGCGCCGGGATGTACGAGACAACGCACTCGTGTAATCGCATTTCCGTGACAGATCTTGGACGGTGCCCCAAAAACCTCTATAGCGCCTAGGTTTTCACACGGTTCATTGAAATCGGGAGCGCCGGTTGCGGTGCGGCCAACATCTTCCTCTTGCCCGAGCCACGCCCATGCTGACCCAGACCCGCCATCGCATTGCCGCGTTGTTCGCGGCAGTTTCCGGAGTCCTTCTTCCTTCCGTTGGGGTGTGCGCCGACGCTGAAGTTCCGGTCCCCCGAGTGCAGCAGGTGGACCTCCAACGCTATGCCGGAGCCTGGTTCATCATCGGCTCGATTCCGCTGTCGCTCGAAAAAGGCGCCCACAACCCGGTCGAGACCTACACGCCGGAGGAGGACGGGTCCATCAAGACCGTCTTTCAGTTTCGCAAGGACGCATTCGACGGAGAGCTCGAGACCAAGAACACCGTAGCCACGGTTGTGCCTCAATCGAATAACGCGGAGTGGGAGGTCAAGCTCTTCTGGGTGATCAAGGGGCAGTACGTGATCTCGCATTTAGAGCAGGACTATTCCGCGGCAATCATCGCGCGCGACAAACGCGACCACGTCTGGATATTGTCGCGGACGCCGACGCTCAGTGACGCGCGTATGGCCGACTATCGCGAACGCATCATCAAGATGGGTTACGACTTCAGCAAGTTCGAAGTCTTCCCGCAAAACGGACGCAAGCCGCAAGGCTGATGTCATGAGGTCAGCCGAAGGCCTCGTCGGTCGACCTGAAGGCGACCGCGTCGAGGCCATCGCGTTGTCTCCCAGACGAAGCATCGGGTCGCAGAGGCGCGGCCCGAACCTCGGGATCGCCCTTGCTCGACGCGGCTTGGCGCTGGGCCTGCTGATGGCGGCATCGGCCATGGCGCACGGGCGTTCGAACGCTGCTTATGACGTGCATGTGGATGTGGTCTACACGCCTGCCCGTTGGCCGCAGGCGCTCCGATCCGATCTGTACGTCCCGTCCGGCCGCGGCCCTTTTCCTGCCGTCGTAGTCGTACATGGCGGCGGGTGGAATGGGCGCGACCGACACGACATGACGAGTCTGAGCGAGTCATTGGCCGAGCAGGGCATCGTGGCGCTCAATATCGAGTATCGGCTGGCGCCTGCCTTTCACCACCCGGCACCGGTCGAGGACGTGCGAGCCGCTATTTCATATCTTCGACAGCATGCGCCCGAGTGGAAGATCGACGCATCGCGTCTTGGCGGGTGGGGATATTCGGCAGGCGCGCATTTAGTCACGCTGGCCGCCAATGCAGCCGATCGGGGCGTGCCGCTGATGAAGGCCCTGGTCGCGGGCGGGATGCCGGCCGATTTTCGACGCTACCCGGACAGTCCGGTGATCAGTCAATACATCGGGAAGCCATACGTTGAAGCGACCAAGACTTGGGAGGCTGCGTCTCCGCTGCTCAATGTCAGTGCCGACGATCCGCCCATGTTCCTGTATCACGGAAACTGGGATCGGATCGTGGAACCGGCGGAGCTGCCGGCCATGCAGGCCGCATTGGAGCAAAACGGAGTGAAGGTTCAAACGCTCAAGGTTTCGATGCTGGGCCACATCGGCACATTTCTGTTCAGCCGTCAGGCCAGACGTGAAGGGATCGCCTTCCTCAAGCACCATCTGATTGGGTCGAGTTCTCCAGCTGGGATCCCATAGCGCGTTTCGGGCTGTCGCCGCGATCCATTTGCGACACGGTCCCGTATCAAGGTCCGACTTTGAACGCATGGGCCGACGCGCGAAACATACGGGCTCAAATACCTACCCGTGGTCCACCATGACCGTCGTTGCCGAATACAGCGTGGCTCTGGCCGCCACGCCGCCTGGCCCTGCGGTCGCCTCTTCAGCAGGGAGCCGTATTCTTCGCTGCTCTCTCATCAGGCAGGAGCTTCGAAAATTCGGTGCGATCCGCTTCGCTATCGTGGTTCCCAGCGGGCCGGGGAAAGCGTTTCGGCAATCCAGCCACATTCCCACCCTCTGATGCCATGAATCCGATGCGAAGCCGCGGCCGTACTTCCGGTGCCGACTGGAGAGCCCGTGAAGCACGTAAGCGACCGATGCCAGAAGATTGCCAGCCTGCTGCTGATGTCGGCGCTCATGGTTTTCGAAGGGACGGCGGCGGCGCGCCAGGTGCCCGAAGAGCGCCTCGATCGTCAGGCGCGAGACATTCTCGACAAGCTCGCACTGGGAGACTTTTCGGGTGCTAGCGCGCGAGCAAACGGTTTGCGACGCCCCTCTGACCAGGCGTTCGCAACGAAACTGGATCAGTGGACGCAGGAACCGAACGAGCAGCGATTACCGAGGGGCACTTCGGCGAGCATCTCCCTGGTCGAGGGAACTCATCTGGGCGCATGTGCTCATCGCATCTACAAAGTTCGGGCGGCGGGTGGAACCGAGCGATGGCGCTTGAGCTGGCGGGATAGTTCCGACGGATGGCGGCTCAGCGACATCGCTCTTCTGAAGTGACCGTTTCGCGCCTGTTCGCGTCTCCCCCCACGCATGAATCCAGGTCGCGAACAAGCTGCTCGGTTGCGCACGTCTTGTATCTCCTTGCTTTCGGGCAATGCTCGCCCTCAGACGGAGTAGCGAGGCTGGGCTGGCGCCTGTGCCGCTTCTCAGGCTGTCTCCCAACCGGGAGACCTGTCAGTCCACAAAGGGGGCATTTTCAAGGCCCGCCATCCCGACGCGACGACTG
>DATEEI010000072.1:0-55022 GCA_035281225.1 Vicinamibacterales bacterium | reverse complement strand
TCCGACCACCTTGCCTCCGCGGTAGATCGGAATGCCTCCGGGGTTCACGGGGACGGACAGCAGATCGGTCGCGCCCGAATCGAGCAGATCCACCTTACCGGTCGTGATCCCGACTGAGCTCAGCTCGTTGCCATCGAGGTCGCGCATCGGACCGCCGCGCGCGCATCCTCGTGTATCGGATGGCGTGCAGGGCAGAGGCGCGAGCCAGGGCCCGCCGAACGTGCCGGCGATCGATCTCGTGCGCTGCAGCGGTGTGTTGAATATGGCGTCGCCGGCCTGGTCGATAGCACACCCGCGGTTGATGTTCTCGACGCCGTAGAGCGCTGCTGTCGGCGTATTCGGGACGCCGGGCGGAAAGTGGACGCCGCTGATGAAGCGAACGGTCCGCGACGAGAGCGGCGCCTGATCGTTCGCGAACATGGCGCCCGTGCGGGCGACGGATACCGCTATGTCAGGCGTCCGCTCGCCGGCGTTCTCGCGCGCGTACGCGGCGAGGATTGCGCCCGTGCGGTCGACGACCGCGACCGCCAATGAACTGTCTCCAAGCGCAGACGCCGCCACATTCACGATCGCCAGCACGTCGTCTGCGGTGAGGATCTGGGCGTCGCCGCCGGCGCGATCGGCAGGAGTGTTCTGAGAGAGGACCTGGGCAGACACGCCCGCCAGCACCAGAAACACAATTGCGACGCGACGCATGCCCGCCTATATTACCAACGGTGCGAAAAACGGCCGCAGGATTCCTCGTCGGGCTTGGAGCGGCCGCCTTCGTGCTGGTGCTGACCAACCTCGATGCGCTTCGCACGGTCGAGCTCAAAACCTACGACTGGCGCCTCGCGCGCACGGCAAATCCCTCTACGGCTCGCAAGGACATCGCGCTCGTCGAAATCGACGAGTACTCGCTGCGAAACCTCGAGAAGAACGCCGGGCGCTGGCCGTGGCCGCGCGTGGTGCACTCGCACCTGATCGAGTACCTGAATCGAGGGAAGCCGGCCCTCATCGTCTACGACGTGAATTTCGCGGGAGCAGACGACCGCGTGGGATTCCCATATGGAGGAGGAACCTTATCCGGCGCGGAGTCGGACAAGATCCTTGCAGACACTATCAGCGCCGCGGGGAATGTGATTCTCCTGGCCGACGCAACCGCGGTCGACGAACCTATCGAGGCACGGCCATGGCCGGACCAGGGTTATCGACTTGATGCTCCTCAGATCTTCGAACGCCGGGTGATCTACGCGCCGACGGACGTGTTGGCGAATGCGGCTGCGGCGCTCGGCCACAATTTCTTCAGCCTGGATCCCGACGGTCCGATTCGACACACCATTCCGTTCGTCAGAAATGGCGATCGCGCGATGCCATCTCTTGGGTTGACCGCGGCTCTTCGCACCGCCGGCATCAAGCCTTCCGATGTTCGTCTCGAAGGATCGTTCCTCATAGTCGGCGATCGGAAGATGCCGTTGGAAACGCGCCGGCTGAATGTCGAAGGCGGCCGGCAGGATTTCCTCTGGGGGCTGATCAATTTCCGTGGCCCGGCGCTGCTTCCCGACCTGAAGAGCCGCCCGTACCAGTTCTACAGGTTTTTCGATCTGCTGTATTCGGAGCAACAGCTGGCCTCTGACGAAAAGCCGGACGTCGATCCGGCAATCTTCCGCGACAAGATCGTGTTCGTCGGCATGGGCGCATCCGGGACGTTCGATGCATTCGAAACACCATTTGCGGGCGGCCGGATGCCCGGCATTCAGGTGCATGCGTCCGTTGCCGATGACTTTCTCTCGAACCGCTTCATGCGTCCAGAATCGCGGCGGACGAGGATCGCACTCATTCTGGGCATGGCCCTCGCGGTTGGCGTGATCGCCACGCTGTTGCCGGCCTGGTGGGCGACCGGCGTCGTCGCCTTCATTGTCGCGGGCTTCGCGTTCGTTGCCACGCGTCTATTTGCCGGTGGTCAGTGGATCAACATCACCCAACCGGTCCTGGCGTCTTCGTTCGCGCTGTTTGGTGGTGTGGGCTACCAGTACTTCGTCGAAGGACGCGAGAAGCGGAAGATGAAGCGCCTGTTCGGTCAATACGTGTCGAAGGACGTGTACGAGCAGCTCGTCGCCCACCCGGAGCTGGCGCGCCTTGGCGGACAACGGCGGCAGATGACGGTGTTGTTCTCGGACATCCGTGGCTTTACCACCGTATCCGAACGCGGGGAGCCCGAAGAAATCGTCGGCATGCTCAACGAGTACTTCACACGCATGGTCGACATCGTCTTTGCGCACAAAGGCACGCTCGACAAGTTCGTCGGCGACATGGTGATGGCTTTGTTCGGCGCGCCGCTCGACGATCCGCATCACGCTCAGCACGCTGTCGACGCGGCGCTCGAGATGATTCGCGAGCTGAACCGCCTCAACGAGAAATGGGCGGCGGAAGGACGGCCGGCGCTCGATATCGGCATCGGCATCAGCACCGGGCCGATGATCGCGGGAAACATCGGCTCTGAGGCGATCATGAGCTACACCGTCATCGGAGACGCCGTAAACCTAGGTGCGCGGCTGGAATCGCTCAATAAGGAGTACGGGACTCGGATTATCATCAGCGAAGCTACACGCGACAGCGTGGCCGACCGATATTTCTTTCGACCGTTAGGCGACGTCGTGGTCAAGGGCAAGACCCGACCCGTGGCCATTTTCGAGGTCAAGGAGAACCAGCCATGAAGACTGTCCTCATCGCCATCGCGACTCTTATCGTCGGCTCACCGGCGTACGCGCAACTCGGCGGCATCATGCGCAAGGCGCAGCAGGCCCAGGAGCGCAAGCAGCAGTTCGACGACATGAACATCACGGAGGACGAAGAGATCAAGCTGGGCGCGGACGTCAGCGAAAAAATCCGCCAGCGGTTCGGAGTCGTGCAGGACGCGGCTGTCCACAAGTACGTCACGCTCGTGGGCACGGTCCTCACCGAGCAGACGACGAGACCGAAGCTGCCGTGGACGTTCATCGTGCTCGATACCGACGGCGTAAACGCGTTCGCCGCTCCCGGCGGCTTCGTGCACATCACGCGCGGCGCGCTCGGCCTCATCAAGTCAGAAGCCGAGCTGGCCGGCGTGCTCGGCCACGAGATTGCCCATGTTGCGGAGAAGCACACGGTCGACGCGATCCGGAAAGGCAAAGGCGTACAGCTCGGCACCGGTGAGACGCTCTCGAACCGCGGCCTTTTTCTCGACGCGCTTGCGAACAGAACCTACAGCATGGTGCTCGAGAATTCCTTCGATCGGGGAGATGAGCTCGAGGCCGATAAGACGGGCATCCTGCTCGTTCAGAAGGCGACCTATGCAGGCACGGGGTTAGCGGAATTTCTGACACGGCTGTCAGAGCGCAACAAAGACCAGCCGCAGAAGAACGGGCTGTTTGCCTCGCATCCCGAAACGCAAGAGCGCATCGGCAAGGTGAAGCAGCTTGCCGGGGCGAAGCCGGGCGCTGTTGTGGCCGCGCGCTACGCGTCGACCATCAAATATCCGCCAACAGAGATCACAAAGATCGCCGTCGTCCTCGAGGGTTCGGCGGGGCTCGCGGGGAGCGAGAAGGAGAAGGCCAAACCCGAAGCGAAGAAAGAAGAAGAAAAGAAGAGCCGCTTCGGGCTCGGCAGTCTCACCAAGTCGGTGACCGCCGGCAAGAACGAGCAGCAGGTCGCGGCGTCAGGAGGTGCTAGAGGAGTCGGCGCCGATCGTCTCGCGAAGGGCGGAGATAATCCGAACCTGGTGAAGACCTCGATCGCGCCGAGCGATCTTGCGGCCTTCAAGAAGGGGATCGCCTAGGTCTACGTGCCGCTCAGCCTCATCGCCGGTTTTGCGCTCCTGTTGGCGTCGCTCGGCTTCCGCCGGGCGACGATCAATCGGCACATCCGCGGCCGGCTGCTGCTGTCGGCGAGCCTGTTCGCCCTCTACACGCTGGCAGGGAGCGGGCTCCACTGGCTTTCTCTTCCCGACGACACTCGCCAGATGCTGCAGGCGATCAACCCGTTGTTGTTCGCCTTCGCCGCCATCAATTTCATCGTTACGCTGTCCGTCAATCCCTGGCGCCTCGATCGAGTTCCCGAGCGCTTCCCGAATATCGTCCAGGACACCCTCGTCATCGCGCTGTTCGCGCTCGTCGCGACGCTGATCCTCCGCGATCGCGTGATGGCCACGACCGCCGTCGGTGCCGTGGTAATTGGCCTTGCTCTACAGGACACGCTGGGCAATCTGTTCGCGGGGCTGGCCATCCAGATCGAGAAACCGTTCCGAGTCGGCGACTGGGTGACCATCGGGGGCCAGGACGGGATGGTCAGCGAGATCACGTGGCGCGCGACGAAGATGCGCACGAAGGCCGGCAACTTCGTCGTCGTGCCGAACAGCGTGCTCGCCAAGGACACCATCACCAACTACTGCGAGCCGAGCCGGTCGCTGCGGCTCCAGGTCGAAGTAGGCGCGAGCTACGATGTCGCTCCGAACGTGGTCAAGTCGGTCATTCGCGATGCGTTGGAGAGCGCGCCAGCGCTCCTCCACGAACGTCCGCCCGAGGTGCTGCTCGTCGACTTCGGCAACTCTTCGATAGTGTATCGGGTGCGTTTCTGGGTGAGCGACTTCGAAGGGGACGAGCGCGCGAAGGATCTGGTGCGGTCGCTCATTTATTACGCGTTCAAACGCAACAACATCGCAATTCCGTACCCCATTCAGGTGGAGATGTCGCCAGAAGAAGGAGGCCTCGCATCTGGAAGAACCACCCTCGGACCGGATGTCCTTGCACCGGTGTCGCTGTTTTCGACGCTCACCGAGGCGGAGCGAACGGAGCTGGTGGCGATAGCACGGCCGGTGCTCTACGCGGGCGGAGAGGCCATTGTGCGCCAAGGGCAGGCGGGACGCTCGATGTTCGTGGTCCTTCGCGGGCAGGCATCCGTGACGCTGTCGGGCACGGACGGTGAGGTCGCCCGTCTCAAGGAGGGTCATGTGTTTGGCGAGATGTCCCTCCTCACCGGCGAAGCTCGTAACGCCACCGTGACGGCGATCGGAGACTGTGATCTGCTCGAGATCGACGCAGATAATTTCCGGCGGCTCGTCCTTGCGAATCCGTCAGTCCTCGAACGGGTGATGGCGGTAACGTCCACTCGCAAGGAAGAGCTCGACCGGCATCGCGAAGCCCACGCGATCGCACCTGCGCCTGAGGAAGCACGCCAATCCCTCCTCGCACGCGTCCGACAGTTTCTCCGCCTCTAAGTCCTGTATACTGAAGTCCCCCCGCTCGCGGATTAGCATTTGAAGGAACCATGCGCGTCCGTGCCGTACTACTCCTGGCTGCCGTGTTCGCCCTCGCGCTCTGGGCGGAGCTGTCTCTGCATCGCAGCGCAAACGGCTTCGCGTTCATCGCGTTTGCGCCGGCCGTCGCGATCGCTGCCTGGGTAAGTGGTGCCACGCCGGCGCTCGCCATGATTCTGGCATCGGCGCTTGCCAGCGACTTCTTCCTGCTCGGTCCCGGCCGACTGTTTCACTTTGACAGTCGCCTCGAGGTTCTCGCGTTCATCACGTTCATTGGCGGGTGGAGTGCCATGGCGGTATTCGTCGCGGCGGTGCGCGGCGATATCGAACGTGAAGGCGCGAGAAGGATCGTCGCCGAGCACGCGTCCGCCCAGGCCCATCGCCTGGCACAGTCGACCGGTGCGTTCGCACAGGTGCGAACATCGGAAGAGGCGATGAACGCCGCCTTACACGAGCCGCTCCATTGGCTGGATGCGGCCGGTGGTGTGTTGTTTCTCCTGAGCGAGGATCGTCAGCGTGTCACCGTCGCTCGCACAGCGGGCTATCGTCTCGACGATCGCGACTCCTGGGGTCTCGATGAGCTCGGCGAGGGCTCCCCGTTTGCGGAAGCGATGCAGCGGCTGACGCCCGTGGTGATCCAGTCACCGCCGGGCCAGCAGCCGGCATATGCGGTCTGGTCGAGCGCCGGTCCGTGGAGCGGCCACGAGGCCAGCCTCGTTCTGCCGATTGCCATCGAGCGGCGCGTGGTGGCGTTTCTGCAGATTGACTTCGATTCTCCGCGCGAATTCTCGGCCGACGACCACGAGTACATTCAGATGCTCTGCACGCGCGCAGGGCAGGCGTTGCACCGAACGTGGTGGCACGAAACAGTGGAGCGTGCCAGGTTCGATGCTGAGAGCCTGAAGGAGCGTGCGGACGCCGAGCTCGTCGAGCGCCAGAAGACGGAGCTCGCGCTTCGCTCCAGCGAAACGCGCTATCGCGCGCTGGCCACACGAACGACCCGGCTCCACGCACTCACTGCGAGCCTGTCGGAAGCGGCCAGCGTGACGGCCGTGACCAACGCCATCGTCGAGCAGGCGCCGATCGTCGTGGGCGCCCACGAGGGCGATCTCAGGCTGGTCGAAGATCGCGGCGTGGAGTTCGAGCCGGGCCTCTGTGCGACGGAGGCGATGAAGAGCCGCAAGCCCGTATTCGTCGGGTCGGTGGCAGAATCGCAGGAGCAGTACTGGCGCTCGGCGTCCCTCGCGGCGGACAAGGGCTTCGCGTCGGCGGCGGCACTGCCGCTGCTCGTCAAAGGAAACCCTATCGGCGTTCTGGAATTCCACTTCAGCGCACCTGTAAATTTCGACGACGAGTATCAGACGCTGCTGATTTCGGTCGCACAGCACTGCACCCAGGCGCTCGATCGTGCCTATCTCTACGAGCAGGCGGAGCGGGCTCGTGCCGAGGCCGAAGCGGCCAACAGGCTGAAAGATGAGTTTGTGTCGACCGTCTCCCACGAGCTGCGGACGCCGTTGAACGCCATTCTCGGATGGGCGGCCATGCTGCGCACGGATTCAATCGACCCCGACGTCGTGCCCCAGGCCCTGGAGGCCATCCACCGCAATGCGTCACGTCAGGCACGACTGGTCGACGACCTCCTGGATTTCTCGCGGCTTTCTGGAGGACGAACTGCGCTCGATCTCGAGCTCGTCGATGCGCCGGCGCTGATTCGTGGCGTCGTCGAGTCCGTCGTGCCTTTGGCGGCAAGCAATCAGATTGAAATCGAGGTCTCTTCCATTCCAGACGCGAAGCTTCCGGGCGATGTGCGGAGGCTCGAGCAGGTTTTCGTAAACCTTCTAGGCAACTCCCTCAAGTTCACCCCAACCGGCGGCCACATAGTCGTGTCCGCCCGCATTGCGGACCGCAATCTGGAAGTTCGTGTGGCGGATGACGGCATCGGGATCGAGCCGTCGTTTCTGCCCTACGTCTTCGACCGCTTCCGGCAGGGCGACAGCACCAGTACGCGGAATCATCCCGGCCTCGGCCTGGGCCTGTCGATTGCGAGACAGCTCGTCGATGCGCATGGAGGCTCCATTCGGGCAGAGAGCGGCGGCACCGGAAAGGGCACGGCATTCATCGTCACGCTGCCGATCGACACGCACGCGGGCGCGAACACGCCCGCGCCGCCGCCTGAACAGCTGGACACCGAACCGAGACTTGATGGAATCCGAGTGCTCGTCGTCGACGATGAGCGGGATGCCCGCGAGCTCATCGGACGTGCCCTCGAGGATCGCGGTGCGGAGATTTCCCTGGCGGACAACTCGAGCGACGCCATTCGAATTCTCGAGCGCGATGACATCGATGTGCTTCTGGCCGATATCGCCATGCCCGATGAAGATGGGTATGCGCTGATTCGACGAATCCGGGCCTCACCAGCAGATCGAATGGCCGGGATACCTGCGGCGGCGGTCACCGCCCACGCGCATGCCGACGAACGACTCCGGGCGCTGGCCGCAGGATTCCAGGTACACGTACCCAAGCCGGTAGAGCCGTTCGAGCTGGTGCGGACGGTGAGTCATCTCGCACACGACGGACGTGTCGGCAGACGGGCCGGCGTGTAGCCGTCATCAGCGAGTTAGGCGGAAGTCCTGAAAGGGAGTAGACTTAATTGTTTAGTTACTGCAACTGCGTCGATGACCACACCCGCCGGCCCTGTTAGTTTTTCCTCCCTAGGACTCCCAAGCGAGCTTACGGACGTTGTTACCGCGTTAGGTTACGAAGAACCCACGCCGGTGCAGCGTGAGACGATTCCGTTGCTGCTCGAAGGGCGCGATCTGCTCGGTCAGGCAGCCACCGGCACTGGAAAAACAGCCGCGTTTGCCTTACCGATGCTGCACCGGATCAGCCAGGACCGTCCGGGCGCGAGGCAGACGGCCGGTCTGGTGCTGGTGCCCACTCGCGAGCTGGCCATGCAGGTCGCCGAAGCGGTCCACAAGTACTCGAAGGGTGTGCGCCTCTCGGTATTGCCGTTGTATGGCGGCGCTCCCATGCACGGCCAGATTCGGGAGCTCGAGCGTGGAGCGCAAATCGTGGTGGCGACACCGGGCCGCGCGCTGGATCACATCCGTCGCGGCACGCTGAAGATCGACGCCTTGCAGGTGCTCGTGCTCGACGAGGCCGATGAAATGCTCGACATGGGTTTCGCGGAGGAGCTCGACGCGATTCTCAAGGCTACGCCGGCATCGCGGCAAACCGCGTTGTTTTCGGCGACGATTCCGAGCCGCATTCTGTCGATCGCGGGACAGCACCTGAAGAACCCGGCGCGGATTACCATCGCGCGTGAGAAGGCCGTAGCCGGCAAGATGCCACGCGTGCGGCAGGTTGCCTACATCATCGCCCGCGCGCACAAGCCGGCGACGCTCGAGCGGATTCTCGACATGGAGGATCCGGTCGCCACGCTCGTGTTCTGCCGCACGCGGCTCGAGGTGGAGTCGCTCGTCGAAACGTGCAACGCACACGGCCACCGGGCTGAGGCGCTCCATGGCGGGATGATGCAGAAGCAGCGCGATCGCGTGATGGGCCTGTTCCGTTCGCAGAAGGCCAATCTCCTAATCGCCACCGACGTCGCCGCACGAGGGCTCGATATCGAGCACCTTTCGCATGTCGTGAACTACGACGTGCCGGCCTCACCCGAGGTCTACCTCCATCGCGTTGGCCGCACGGGCCGGGCAGGACGTGGTGGAACGGCCATTACGCTGGCCGAGCCTCGCGAGCAGCGTCACTTGCGGGCGATCGAGAACTTCACGAAGTCCAAGCTCGACATCGGCAAGGTCCCGACGGGCGCCGATCTCCGCACGCGCCGGCTCGAGCTGATGCGGGCGTCGCTGCGCGAACGGCTCGTCGCCGCAGATTTTGACGATGTCCGGGTCGTCGTGGAGTCGCTGGCCGAGGAATTCGATCCCGTCGACATCGCCGCCGCGGCGGTGAAGATGGCGCACCTGGCGGGTGGTGGGGATGCAGGCGAGCGGGAGATCGCGCCGTCGGCGCCCATGCCGCGCGCTCGCGAACGGGACGCGAAAGCGCCGCGACTGAGACGCCCCGAACCGTCGCAGAGCCCAGACCACCGCAACGGCGATGGCGATATGGTTCGCCTGTTCATCGGCGCGGGCCGCGCCCTGGGGGTGCGGCCCGGCGATCTCGTCGGTGCCATTACCGGCGAGGCCAACGTGCGATCGCGATCGCTCGGCGCCATCGAAATCGCCGACAAATTTTCGCTGGTGGAAGTACCCGAAGCGATCGCCGACAGGATTATCGCGGCGCTGAAGGCCACAAAAATTCGAGGAAACAAGGTCACAGTACGCAGGGAGAAAACAGTTTGATCGACAACCAACGTTTGAAGATTGCCGTCTTCATCGATTTCGACAACATCGAGATCGGTGTCAAGACGACGTTGCACACACAGTTCGATATCGCCGCGATTCTGGATGGAATCAAGGAGCGCGGCGAGGTCGTGACGAAAGTCGCCTATGGTGATTGGAAGCGGGCCGGCGACTACGGCCGGCTGCTGTCGCAGCACGCCATCCGCATGGTGCAGCGGAACCTCACCCCCGGAGGAGACAAGAACGGGGCCGATATCAACCTTGCGCTCGACGCACTGGAGATGGCGTTCACGCACGATCACATCAACGCCTTCGTGATCGTCGGCGGCGACAGCGATTTCATCACGCTCGTCGAGAAGCTGAAGCAGTACGACAAGAAAGTGTTCGTCGTCGGCGGCCGTCAGTTCACCAGCCAGGTGATGCAGAAAAATTGCCACGAGTTCATTGCGTACGAAAATCTCGTGGCCGCCCGCCGGCCGGCCGTACCAGGCCCGAGGCGAGAGGGCGTCAGCGCACCGGCTTCCGCGGCGCCGGCCGATGTCAGCAGGGTCATCCCGCTCGTGAAGCGGGCACTCAAGGTGCTCGCCGATCGGGAAGTGTCGCCGCAGCTCGGGTTGCTCAAGAGCACCCTGCTACAGCTCGACTCCACCTTTTCCGAACGGGACTATGGCGTCAGCACTTTCCGCGACTTCATCGAGAAGATTGCGAAAACGGGCATCATCACGCTGAGACACTCGGGGCGCAGCATGCTGGTCGATGCCGTTGAGGGAACGGCAGAAACAGGCGAGGCGGGTGTCATCACGCCGGCGATGGCCGGGATGGCCGAAGCGCCTGCTGCCGCCGAAGGGGCCCCGGCGCCTGTGGCACCAGCGGCGTCGGCGGGGTCCGCTCCGGCCGTCGTCCGAGATCCAGAGCAGGTTCAGCAAATTGTCGGGCAGACGAAGGAGCTGTTTACCCGCGCGGCGCAGCCGCCGCGATGGCCCATGTACGTCCGGCAGATCAAGCAATACCTGCGCAGCGTCGATCCGAATTTCGATGAGCACAAGTGGGGCTTCGCGACCATCATGGAGTTCCTGCGCGTGTGCCAGCGGGAAGGCTTGCTGCGACTCGAGCGCGATCGTCGAGGTCAGGTACGAGTGTTCCCCGGTTCGGCGATGCAGCTCGCGACGGGCGCTACACCGGAGCCGGCAACGGCACAGCCCGAGGAGCGCGGGAGCGAAGAGAGCCAGGGCGGTTCGGAAGATGTGGATGAGAAGAGCGAGCCTGTCGAAGCGCTGATGGAGTCGTTCCGCGAAGCGGCAACCGCGGAGTCGCCAGTCGAGGTCGAGGCTATGGACGTGGCGCCACAGGTGAAATCGCGGCGGACGCGCAAGAGTCCAACAGCGGGAAAGCCCGCCCCGCGAAAATCCACCGGAGCCAGGACAACCACCCGTCGTCGAAAGACCGCGGTGCCGGTTTAGGCAAACACGGGGACGGCCTGCGCGAGGGCCTCGCGCACGGCATCGGGTAGCAGCGGCTTGCTGACGTATCCATCCATGCCGATCGCGAGGCAGCGCTCGCGATCGCCCTGCATGGCGTGCGCGGTCATCGCGACGATCGGCACGTGCAAGCCGGTCACCTTCTCGCGCGCACGAATCGCCGTGGTCGCGTCGAACCCGTTCATCACGGGCATCTGTACGTCCATCAGAATCACGTCGAACTCGGTCGTGCCCGAGGCCTCGACCGCGGCCTGTCCGTTGTCCACCACCGTGACCTTGTGACCCTCGCGCTCGAGCAGGGCCGTCGCCACGCGCTGATTCACGCGATTGTCCTCAGCGAGCAGGAGCCGCAGCGGTCCTACTCTGGACGGCGCAGCGACGACCGTCTCGACGACGGCCTTCGCCGGATCGGGCAGGCCCGTGGAGATGACGAAATGGAACGTGCTGCCTTTGCCGACCTCGCTCTCGACCCACAGCCGGCCGCCCATGCCTTCGACCAGCCGCATCGAAATGCTCAGACCCAGCCCCGTGCCGCCATACTTTCTCGTCGTCGAACCATCGGCCTGCTTGAACGCTTCGAAGACGGCAGCCTGACTGCTCTCGGGAATGCCGATGCCGGTGTCCTGGACTTCGAAATGCAGTGCGGCCGTGTTTGGCTTGGCAGACGCTGCCAAGTCTGCGTCGAGGGATGAGAGCCGCACGGTCACGCCGCCGATCTCGGTGAACTTGATCGCGTTGCCGATGAGATTGATCAGAATCTGAGAAATCCGATGCGAGTCGGCGATGAGCACCTGTGGGACTTCCGGCGCGACATCGTATGTCAGCGCGATCTTCTTTTCGCTCGCCCGGACCCCGAGGGTCTTGCACGCGAGGCTGATGGTGTCGCGCACCTTGAATTCGCGCTGCTCGAACGTGAGCTGCCCAGCCTCGATCTTGGAGAAGTTGAGCACGTCGTTGATGACGGTGAGCAGACCATTGGCCGAGGTCTTCGCCATCTCGAGATACTCGCGCTGCAGCGGTTGAAGCTGGGTGCCCAGCACGAGCTCGGTCATGCCGAGCACGCCATTCATCGGCGTGCGGATTTCGTGACTCATGTTCGCGAGAAACGCGCTCTTCGCCCTGGCCGCGACTTCTGCGGCCTCTTTGGCGAGCTTCAGTTCCTCGGTCCGCTCGTCGACGAGACGCTCGAGCTGTTGCCCGCGGGCCTTGAGTGTACGCACGCGCAGCCAATACGCGCCCGAGACGGCCAGGCCCAGGCCAAGGACCGACAACGCGTAGAACCACTGCGTCTGGTAATAGTGCGGCGCGAGGTAGATCTGATAACTGTCGCCCTTGTCGTTCCAGATGCCGTCGTTATTGGCGGCCGTCACATGGAACGTGTATCGACCGGGCGCGATGTTGTTGTAGTACGCAGTCCGGCGATCGCCCGCCTCGATCCAATCTTGGTCGTAGCCTTCGAGCTTGTAGCGGAAGCGCACCTTTTCGGGCGCCTGAAAGCTGAGGCCGGTGTAACGAAATACCAGATCGCCGCGCCCCGGCGTAGCCTCGGCCCGCTCTCCCCGATCGAAAACACGGTGGTCGATGGATGCGTCTTCGATGTGAACCGGCGGAGGCAGCCTGTTGTCCCCAATCCTCGAGGGATTCAGGACGCTGGCGCCGACCGTCCACACCATCCAGATTCGCCCGTCCGACGCTTTGACCGCTCCCGGAGAATCCCCAACCGTGCCGACCATGCTGGTCAAACCGTGCTCGATGCCGTAGTTGAAGGAGCTCACCGATGTGATCTTGCCGTCGGCGAAGTCGTTCAGCTCCTTCTTACTGATGCGAAAGGCGCCTTTGCTGCAACTCATCCACAGAAAACCGTAATCATCCTCCACCATGTGGTAGATGTAGTTCGCGTACAGGCCTTCGTTGACGGTGTAGGTCGTAAACTTCCCGTCCTTGAACCGGTTCAAACCTTGGGGGGTTCCAATCCACAGCGTGTTGTCACGATCCATGAAGAGCGCTTGAATCCCGCTGGTCGCCAAGCCGTCCTTCTCGCTGTAGTTGGTGAACTTCCCATCTTTGAAATGCGCCAACCCGCCGCCTCGCGTGCCAAGCCAGAGCGAGCCATCTCGATCCTGTTGTATCGCACGCACGAGATCGTTGTGGAGACCGTCTTTCGTCGTGTATGTCGTGATGCGGCCGTCGCGGTATGCCAGCAACCCGTCGCGGTTGCTGGCGATCCACATGGTTCCATCGCGATCGTGGTACAACACGCGTCCGTGCGTATCCAACACCTTGATGAATCGTGGATCGCAGAGCTTGTCACGGCAGTCGACAGGTAACGTCGATCGGAAGACACCCGCGGCGGTTGCGACCCATAGGCGGTGGGCCCGATCTTCGGCAAGTCCTGACACCAACTTTTGCGGAAGGCCGCTCGTCTCCGGGAGCGATCGCATGCGCCCGTCACGGAACATCGCGAGCCCGCCATCGGTGCCGACCCAGACCGTTCCTTGCGCATCTTCGAACACGGAGGAGGCATAGTCTGAAGGGAGATCCTCGTGTGAGGTGTAGCTGGTAAATAGACCGCGCATGAGGCGGGCAAGGCCGTGCGTCCGCGACCCGATCCAGATGCTGCCCTCTCGATCGATGACGATGGCGCTGACATCTGACGACCGGGTACCGGCGCCAATGTAGTACGACGTGAACAACCCGTCGCGGTGAGTCGTAAGGCCGTTGGTCGATCCAATCCAGAGTGTTCCGTCCGGTCCCAGTGTCAGGGCGCGTATTCTGTTGGAGGGCAGGCCGTCATCGACCGAGTAGCGGGTGGAGCGCCCGTCTTTCACCATTAGCAGACCATCCAACGTGGCGATCCACAGCACATTGTTGCGATCGCGAATCAAGGTGCTGACTTCGGCGCGCGGCTGGGGCCCTTCAAAGTGTTCCTCGCGAATCCGGCCGCCGGCGAATCGGTAGATGGCTCCATTCCACGCAGCGATTAAAAGGGTGCCGTCGGCGTCCCGTAGTAATGCTCGAACGGTAGGATTGACGAGACCGTCCTTTGCCGTGTAGTTGACGAACCGGCCGTCCTGGAATCTGCTGAGGCCGACGTCCGTTCCGATCCACACCGCTCCGTCTTTGTCTGCAGCCACGCTCGACACGAAGTTGTTGACGAGGCCTTGGGCCGTTGTGTAGACGGTGAGCTTGCCATCCTTTAATCGGCTGAGACCCCTGCCGTAGGTCCCGATCCACAGGCTTCCGTCATCGGTTTCGGCCATCGTCCAGATCTCGTTCTCTCTGAGCTGGGTATTCTGTCGATTGCCGTACGTCGTGAAGCGGACGCCGTCGAAACGCGCGATGCCACCTTTCGTGCCAACCCAGATGTAGCCGTCGCTCGTTTGAATCAACGAGCGAATGGTGTTTTGAGGTAGACCCTGCGCTTGCCGCCATTCCTGGACCGCCCGCCACGATGCACGCTTTGGCACTTCGGGTGCGTCGGCAGCGACCGCTGGCTTGACGAGCGCGATTCCAAGGACCACCAGGACCGATAGGCCGCACACCAAACGGCGTGCCTGCATTCTCATCTTGCAATCATTCATGTGGGCAGTCACGTATCCAGAAGTGCACGGAGCAAGGAACAGGCCAGAAAAGGCGGCGAAATATCAGCCAGAATTGGAATGAGTGAGCGTCTGCGCTCACCCTGCGCTCGTATGTGCGCAGCCCCTACCCTTTTGTGCGCGAGTCGAGATCGTCCCATCGCGCGTAGGTCTCGAGCAGGGCGACCTTCAGCTCTTCGAGACGCGCGAGTGTGTGGGCAATAGTACCGGATGGCTCCTTGTAGAAATCGGCGCTGGCGACCGCAGCGTTGAGGCGCTCCTGTTCACTTTCCAGCATCTCGATTCGTGAGGGGATCTCGTCGAATTCGCGCTGCTCTTTGAATGAGAGCTTCTTGTTGCCACGGGGCAGGCCAGCTGGCGCCAGGTTCGTCGGTGATGTCCGGCTTATCGGTCGAGTCCGGCTTGAGCTGGACCCCACAACCGTGACGCCGGAGGCCTTCTGCCTCAACCAGTCTTCATAGCCGCCGACGTACTCCTGCACGCGGCCGTCGCCCTCGAAGACCAGCGTGCTGGTGACGACATGATCGATGAATGCACGGTCATGGCTCACCAGCAGCAGCGTACCCGTCCAGTCCACCAGCTGCGCTTCGAGCAGCTCGAGCGTTTCGAGGTCGAGATCGTTGGTCGGTTCGTCGAGCACGAGCACGTTTGCCGGACGCGTGAGTAGCCGCGCCAACAGCAGGCGATTGCGCTCGCCGCCGGAGAGCGCCTTCACCGGTGAGTTCGCCCGCTCGGTCGGAAACAGGAAGTCCCGCAGATAGCCGTGCACGTGCTGCGTTCGGCCGTTGACGGTCACGGTGTCGTTGCCGTCGCCCACGGTCTCAAAGACTGTTCGTTCTGGATCGAGTTGCTCGCGCTGCTGATCGTAGTACGCGGTCTGGACGTTCGTGCCTTGACGCACTTCTCCGGCGTCTGGCGCGATCTCGCCCATGAGCATCCGCAGAAGCGTCGTTTTTCCCGAACCGTTCGGTCCGATGAGACCCACGCGATCGCCACGCAGAATCCGGAACGACGCGTCTCGAACGATAGTGCGTTCCGCGAAAGACTTGGAGATGCCGTCAACCTCGAACAGCATCTGACCCGAGCGTTCCGCCGCTTCGGCCTGCAGGCGCACCTTGCCCGCCTGGTCGCGACGCGCGCTTCGCTCCTTTCGCATCGCCATCAGCGCGCGCACGCGCCCCTCGTCGCGGGTGCGTCGCGCCTTGATCCCCTGGCGCAGCCAGGCCTCCTCCTGCGCGAGCCTCTTGTCGAACTTTTCGTTCTGCACGGTCTCGTTCGAGAGCCACTCCTCTTTCTTCCGCAGAAACGTTTCGTAGTCTCCTTGCCAGGATGTGAGCCGCCCGCGATCCAGCTCCACGATGCGCGTGGCGACGCGTTGAAGGAAGGCGCGATCGTGCGTGACGAAGACGACCGCACCGGCGTAGTCGTCGAGAAATGACTCCAGCCATGTCATCGACTCGATGTCGAGGTGGTTCGTCGGCTCGTCGAGCAGCAGGAGATCCGGTTCTGTCGCCAGCGCCCGCGCGAGGAGCACGCGGCGCTTCCAGCCGCCGGAGAGCGTCGAGACGATGGCGTCAGGAGGAAGACCGAGCCTCGAGATGACCATATCGACTTGGATGTCGACGTGCCAGCGATCGAGGTTCGGAAGGCTGTCGAAGCCCTCGGCCACGACTTCCGACACCGGCCGATCCGTGGAGAGAGGGACATCCTGAACCAGCCTTGCCACGCGAACACCAGGCTGACGCCAGACGGTGCCCGCGTCGGGCTCCACATCGCCGGCGATGATCTGCAGGAGCGTCGATTTGCCGGTGCCGTTGCGCCCGATGACGCACACGCGCTCGCCCCGCTCGATCTGAAACGACGCGTCATCGAGCAGCGGCAGGTGGCCGTAGGCCATTGAGATGTGGTCGAGCGAGACGAGCGGCATGATCTAGAGTCCGCGGGCCGGGTCTTGCCGTACGTGGGGCGGGTCTTGAACTGCAAGACCCGCCCTACATCTACGTGTTGCAAGACCGGGCCTACGCATGTGTTCCGTGCTCGCGGATTGCATCGAGGAAGACGCCGCCGAGGTCGTCGGCTTTGCGCGCGCCAACCCCTTTGACTTCGAGCAGCGCGGTCAGCGACGCCGGCCGCAACCGCGCCATTTCGCGCAGCGTCGCGTCGTGAAAGATGACGTAGGGAGGGACGCCTCGCCCGCGGGCGATTTCGAGTCTCACCGCGCGGAGCCGTTCGAACAGCTCTCGATCGACGCCCTGCCACGATTCGGCTTCGACCCGCGACTGAAGACGAGGCGCATCCTTTCGCGCGGACCGCTGCCTGGCGAGCGTGAGGCCCGGCGCGCTCTCGGCGTCCTTCAGTAAATTGAGGCCACGCTGCGTGAGCACGATCACGGGATACGCGTCATCGGTCTGCCTGAGCAAGCCAAGTCCGCCGAGCTGATCGAGGTAGCCGCGGACCTCCGAAACGGTTGCCTGCGGCAGCAGCCCGAACGTGCTGAGGCGGTCGTGCGCGCGCGCGACCACCTGGTCGCTCGCGTGGCCGCGCAGCACGCTGGCGATATGGGTGGCGCCGAATCGCTGGCCGACGCGCGCGACACACGACAGAATCTTCCGCGCGAGCACCACAGGCTCGGCGGCTGCTTCGAGCTCGTTGAGGCAATAGTCGCACGCACCGCATCCGTCTTTGCTGTAGTAATCGCCGAAGTACTCCGACAGATGGCGGTGCCGACAGCCGACGCTCGAGGCATAACGCTCCATCTGCCGAAGCAGGGCGCGCGCAGCATCGGTCAGCTCGCCGTTCTGCTCGAGCATGGCGCGCCACTTCATGAAATCCGCCGGCGAATAAATCAGCAGGCACTCGGCCTCGAGGCCGTCGCGCCCCGCACGCCCTGACTCCTGTTGATAGTGCTCGAGCGATCGCGGCGCCCCGGCATGCACGACGAACCGCACGTCCGAGCGGTCGATCCCCATGCCGAACGCCACGGTTGCGACGATGATGTCGGCACGCTCGCTGAGGAAATCGTCCTGATGGCGGCTGCGTTCGGTGTCGGAAAGCCCCGCGTGGTACGGCAGCGCGACAATGCCCATAGTGGTGAGCCACGCGGCAAGTGCGTCGACCTCGCGGCGAGAGGTGCAGTAGATGATTCCGGCCTCGCGCCGGTGCCGCGCAAGCACCTCGAGCAGCTGCTTCTTCAGCGTCGCTCTTGGAAGAGCGCGATAGATCAGATTCGGCCGGTCGAACGAGCCGACGAACTCGAGCGGATTGGTGAGGCCGAGCTGCGTGGCGATATCGCGTCTGACGCGCCCAGTTGCCGTCGCGGTATAAGCATGGAGGCTGATGCCGGGGAGCAGTTGCTTCAACCGCCCGAGCTGGCGATATTCGGGCCTGAAGTCGTGTCCCCACTGGCTGATGCAGTGTGCTTCGTCCACCGCGATGAAGCTGACGTGGCAGTCCGCGAGCAGCGAAAGGAACCCGTCGGACCCTTCGCCGACGAGACGTTCCGGCGACACGTACAGAAGCCGGTACCGTCCCTCCCGCAGTCCCAGCACCACATCGGCCTTCTCCGAAGATGTAAGGGAGCTGTTGTAGAGCGCGGCAGGCACGCCGTTGCCGACGAGGGTGTCCACCTGATCTTTCATGAGGGAGATCAACGGCGACACGATCACCGCAACACCCGCATGCATGACCGCCGGGGCCTGAAAGCACAAGGACTTCCCGCCGCCCGTCGGCAGCACCACGATCGAGTCGCGGCCGGCGAGCACGGCATCCATCGCTTCCCGCTGAAGCGGACGGAACGTCGTGTAACCCCAATAGCGCGAGATAGCAGTCTGGAGTCCGCATGGGGTCATGTCCGGCATCATTATAAAATCAGTTTGTATGACCGACGAGGTTCAACGGGCCGAGACGCTGCTGAAGGATCTCCGATCTGCGCTGCTTCGCCTGCACAAGGTGTTGCTGGACTGGGAGCGGAGCGGCTACGAGCGCATTCACGGGAGGCAGTCGAGCCACGATCTGCTGCAGGTTCTGCTGAGTGATCCTCAATTCGCCTGGCTTCGGCCCATGTCTCAGCTCATCGTCCGCATGGACGAAATTCTCAGCGACCACACACCGCCAATGCGGAACGATGTCGAGACCGTCGTCTCACAGGTGAAAGCCCTGACGTCGCCGAGCGAGACCGGCAATACCTACGAACGGCGCTACCATATGGCGCTGCAGGAGCACCCGGATGCTGTGTTCGCGCACCGCGATGTCATCGCCCTGATAAAAGAGGAACGAAAGACCAATACCTGAATAGAGCAATGGCACGCCGGTTGCTCCTCATATTGGAGTGCCGGGCTACCATCCCGATCTGCCTCGTTCCGCGACGCCCTCACGCCTGATTCGCCTCATCGACCAGTCGAGAGAGCTCATTGCCGCGCATGCAAACGTGGTTCGGATCCTCGCCGCGCTGACCCTCTGTCTTATTGTCGGTACCATCTGGTTTCTCTATCAGGTGCTCGTGGGCCTGCCAGGCCGCGACGAGCTGCGAACGATCGGCGACGTGACCGAGGGGACGACGGTGTACGACTTACGCGATCGGCCTGTTTTCAGTTTGCCGACGCAGTACCGGATCGAAGTGCCCATCGCGAGGATCTCCCCGAATCTCAAGAATGCCGTGGTGGCTGTTGAAGACAGCCGCTTCTACAAGCACGACGGTGTTGACGGAGTACGCATCATCGGCGCGGTCATCGCCGACATCCGCGAGAGGCGGAAGGCCGAGGGCGCCAGCACCATCACACAACAGCTCGCGAGGATGAGCTTTCTTTCGAGAGACAAGACCTTTCGGCGAAAGGTTCGGGAAGCGATTCTGGCACAGCGGCTCGAAAAGCTTTATTCGAAGGACGAAATCCTCGAGTTCTATCTGAACAAGGCGTACTTCGGGGATGGCCTTTACGGCGCAGAGGCGGCTGCGCGCGGCTATTTTGGTAAGTCGTCAGCGGAGTTGACGCCAGCCGAAGGTGCGATGCTCGCCGGAGTGCTGCCGGCGCCTTCGACGAAGAACCCGGTTTCGAATCCGCAAGAGGCGGTCGAGCGCCGCAACGTCGTGCTGAAATTGATGCTCGAGCACGACATGATCGCCGACACGGACTACAGGGCTGCGCTCGAGCAGCCAGTCGTGCTCCACGACAGCTTACGCGGCGCCGATCCGAGCGGAGTTCACTTCAAAGAGCTCGTGCGCCGCGAGTTGATCGAGCGGTTTGGCAAAGAGAAGGTCTATCAGGGACGGCTAAGGGTCTACGCCACGATCGATCCCGACATGCAGAAAGCAGCCGAAGACGCGGTGGCTTACTCGCTGAGGGAAATTGAGGCACGGCTCAAGAAGCGCGCCAAGGAGCCTCCCCTTCAGGCAGCTCTGATCGCGCTCGACCCCGCGACGGGCGAAGTGCGCGCCATCGTGGGAGGCCGCGACACCCAGAGTGTCGGTTTGAATCGAGCGCTGCAGACCGAGCGTCAGCCTGGTTCGGCGTTCAAACCCTTCGTCTACGCAGCGGCGTTGGAGAGCGGATATGCACCCGCAAGCGTGATCGATGACCTCAACATTCCTGTCGAGATGTATAAAGGCGCCTGGCTACCGGAAGACGAGCATTCGGTCGCACCATCGATGACGATGCGGACCGCGCTCCGCACGTCGAGCAATCGCGCCGCTGTACGCATGCTCGAGACCGTCGGCATCGAACGCACCGTGGCCTACGCAGAGCGGCTCGGAGTAGGCGCGATGCCAAGCGTGCCGTCGCTCGCCCTCGGTTCCGGAGAAGTCACGCTTTCTTCCATGACGTCAGCCTACGCGGCGTTCGCCCAGGGCGGCATCGTTCGAGATCCGGTCTTCGTCAAGCGGGTGGAGGAGCAGGATGGGACCATTCTGTTTCAGGCCGATGCGAAACCCCGGCGAGCTATCTCCGAAACGACGGCGTTTCTGATGGTCACGATGCTTGCGGACGTGATCGATTCTGGTACCGGTAGTCGTGCCCGAGCTCTGGGATTCACACTCCCCGCAGCCGGCAAAACAGGGACGACGAACGATTTCGTCGATGCATGGTTCGTCGGATTCACTCCGAAGATAGTGGCGGGAGTCTGGGTCGGTTTCGATCAGCCGCGTCCGATCGTGAAGAACGGGTTCGCTGGTCTTATCGCGGTGCCGATGTGGGCCAGGTTCATGAAAGTCGCCACGCGGAACGATGGCGACTCATGGTTCGATTCCCCGGCCGACGTCGCTCCCGTCGAAGTGTGTCGCTTGTCGGGACATCTTCCCGGTGCGGGCTGCAGCAATGCAGCATCGATCAGCCCTACGGGCGTAATTACCTACAAGTCGATGATTTACACCGACTACTTCGTGCGGGGAACCGAGCCGCAGCAGACGTGCGCCATCCATGCTGTCGAGTCTGTCCCGTACCCCGAGCCTTCATTTGCGGAGGCGGCGCTCAACGATCTGGGCGAAGCGTTGGGTGCGGAGTTGTCGGAGTCAGTGGTCGCTCCGCCGCCCCCAGTGCGGTCGACAATGACTCCGATGTTTGCGCCGTCGCCGTCCCGGCAATTACCCGATCTGCCGGTGGCGCCGCCTGAGCCCCCTCCGGAGGCATCGCCATCGCCGCACGTGCCGGCGTCTAACCTGCCGCCGCCTGCGGCGCCCGAAGCACCACCGCTGCCTCCGCAGTAGCGCGCGGTGGGGTCCGGCTTTAGCCGGACTATCATTGATCCACTTGTGACCACCCAAACGTACCCGCCTGCGCGCACCGTTGCTCCCAAAACGCACGAACATTTCGCGCGCCACCTCGCCAATGCGCGTGCGCGCGGACACCAACCGATCGCCGCGCTTCCTGAGGCGTCTGTGATCGAAGCGATGATCAACGCCACCTTCTGGGCGAGTCTGCGGCGCGAGGAAGGATACGTGCCGAAGATTTCGATGGCATACCTGCCGCCGGAGCACGACCTGCATCCATTGATGCTCGAGCGTCCGCTCCCGCTGACCCCCGCGACGCTCACCAAGATTGCCGCCATCGTCGAGCACGCCGGCATTCATCTTGGTGTCTGGCGGTACAACGACGATCTGTGTATCTGGGGCGCCACGCACAATATTCCGACGTTCTGTTTTGTGCTCGAAGTCGTCGAACCGGGGCTGATGGTGATCAAGCACCATCGGGGCGAACAATCTGGAAAGTACGTCAACGTGGCCGTGCTCGAGGGCGACCAGGTGAAGGTCGTGGACGAGAACGCGTCGAGCCTCCCGGACTGCCCGCAGTTGCTGACGTCGCTGCTGGGCTTCGACTCGCCCGCGTCGTGGGTCGACTCCGTCAACGTGCTCGTCCAGCTCGCGGTGGCGATGCGGAAGCACGGACGCGGCGGGTTACTGCTCGTGGTGCCTCAAGGCAGCGAGGCGTGGCGCGAATCGATCGTGCAACCCGTCCCGTACTCGGTCTCGCCTCCGTATCGCGAGCTGAGCGAGCTGATGCGTCAAACGGGGAAGGGGAGGACGGCCGATGCTTGGAAGGAAGCGCTGAGTGAGACGGTGGACGCGATAGCGGGGCTCACGGCTGTTGACGGCGCCGCGATCATTACGGAGGAGTACGAGATGCTCGCGTTCGGCGCGAAGATTCAACGGAAGCGGGGCGCTCCGCCCGTGGAATCGGTGACCGTTACGGAGCCGATTGAAGGGGGCGTTGCGGTCGTCCTCAACGCCTCTCAGTTCGGCGGCACGCGGCATCTCTCGGCCGCTCAGTTCGTCCACGACCAGCGCGACTCAATTGCGCTGGTCGCATCGCAGGACCGGCGATTTACTGTTTTTGCGTGGTCTCCGTGCGAAAACAGCGTGCACGCGCACCGCGTGGAGGCGTTACTGCTGTGAAGGGTCCGGCAGGAGCCGGACCCTTACGTAATACGAAGTGTAAAGGTCAGCGTGCAGCCGCCGGCTTCCGTCCTGCGCGCGTCGAACGTACCGCCGTGGGCCTGCGCGATCCGCGCGGCAGCGGCGAGCGCGATACCCGCCGGAATACCGCCCGGCCGATCGGACCATTCCAGATCGGCCAGCCGGGCAAACTGGTCCGCAGACATCCGATACGCGTCCTGGCGCAATTCGCAATACGCCATCCCCTCGGCGCTGCGCGTCGAGATACGAATGGCGCCGTCCTGGCCGGAGGCTTCGATGAGTGCCACGAGCGTGCCAACGCACGCCTGGACGGCGATTGAGAGCATGCGTGCATCAGCGTTGAGGCGAATCGGAGCGTCCTGCAGGTCGAGCGAGACGCGCGACTCGGTGACACGCAGCTCTTCGCTGAAAGATCGGACGGTGTCTTCGATGACGCTGTTGAGCGAGACCTGTGCAGGCTCGGGAGCGGGATCCTCGAGCAGGACCCGCATCGCCTGAAACGCGCGGATGCTTCGATGCACGCCGACGCGCGCTAGTGCGAGACCCACTCGCTCGCGCAACGGACGCGATCGTGCGGCGACGAGGTTGAAGCACGAAGCCACGCCTTCGAGCTCCTGTGACATGTCGCGCAGCGCGAACGTCACCGGAATGCTGGTTGGAAACGCGAGCGCTCCTGCCGCTGCAGGATCGACGGGACGCCGCCGCGATTCGAGCTCGTCGACGTAGTGCGAGTCGTGACGCATGCGATAGCCGGACGGCAAGCCCTGACGTACGGCGCGTGGTTGTTCGGGATATTGATCGAGAAAGGACTCATCCACCGGATCCGACATGCGGAACATTCTGTCACGAATGCCGTGAACATTCATCCTGAGAAAGCGCCGACCAGTAGAGCGCACCAGAATAGCCGGCTGCTTTCGCGGTGTCGACAATCTCTGCGACCGATTTTCGCGAGCCGCGCGTCGGAAATTCTCCGAGAAGCACCGGTCGATCGAAGCCGAGCCGTGTAACGGGAGTGTGAAGCGGCGGCTGATGCCTCAAGCTGTCGTACCAGTGCACCTGATAGAAATCCAATCCCAATCCTTCATAGCGATCCCGCCATCTCGTGCCGGCCGAGCCGACGGTGACCGGCTGCTGCGCGCTTGCGTGGGCCAGCGATACGGATTCGGCAAGAAACGCACGGACGTCCGCTGTTGTCAGCGTCGTGATCCACTCGGGCTCGTTGATGATGTCCCACGCGAAAATCGACGGGTCCTTGCCGTAGCGCTCGAGTAGAGGGCGTAGCACGGTGTCGAGCAGGGCGTGACGATTGTCCGGGTCTTGAAGGATGTGCGCCCGACCGCCCATCTGCACGCCACGGACGGATCTCGCAGTGTCGCACCACAGAAAGTCCAGCAGCACGAACATCACCCGCATCCGGTGACGCTGTGCTGTCTCGAGTGCTGCGTCCATATCCCTGAAGAGATACTGATCGGGCCCCAGCGGCTGGCCTCGCTCGCTGAACTGGATGCCTGCGCGGCCGTCGCAGAGAAGGAACCATCTCACGTGTTGGATGCCTGAAGCGGCGAGTTGCCCGAACGCGGCCTCGAGCTGCGCGCGTTCCTCCTCCAGCGCCACTCCGCCATCGGGCCGCCAGGCATTCGCGCCGAAGTCGATGCCGTAGTGAATCCACGGGAGATTTGCGCCTTCCAGAAAGGCCGTGGGCGCACTAGCATCAGAGGAGATGCTCATCCCAGACCGGTCCGTTCGCGTAGTCGGCCTTGTCCTGACGATGGGCTATGCGTCATTTATTGTGTGGTTGTACGTCAGGCAGCCGCAGACCATCGCGGAAGTCACCGGTGGACTCTCTGCCAGCGTCGGGGCGTACCGAATCGATCAACAGGCATTTGCAGACGGCTTGGAGGCGTTTCGCCGCGATCAGCACGAAGCAGCGCGGGCGGCGTTCGAGCGCGCCGATCCCGCCCAACAGGATGCGCGCACGCAGTACTACATCGCCTACTCCTACTATCGATCAGGTTGGGGTCACTTTTACAACGAAGACGCGGATTTCAAGCTTGGCCTCGAGCGGGTGGACAAGGCGATCGGCCTGGCGCCGGGCGGCCGCCTGGTCGTCGACGATCCAGAGAACGCCATTCACAATGCCGACGAGCTTCGAGCCGAGCTCGCCGCCGGCCTGCGTGTAGACGCGTCGGACCTGAATCCTCTTCGCGTGTTCCGGAGACGAAAATGAGAGCGGTCACCGAAGCGGTCTACCTGCCTCTGATATTTCTGACCGTGGCATTGCTGGGAGGGCTCCGCATGACCGATAGCGTGGCGCTCGTGCCGCCGCCACTCTTCGCGCTAGTGCTCGGCGTGCTGCTGTTCGGCGTACTGGTGCGCGGTCGCGTCCTGGCGCCCGATCGTCTGATGAACGCTTCGCGATCTGGACTCCAGAACCTCAACGGCTTCATCGTGATCCTCGTCACGTTCCTTGCGTCGACGCAGGTGTTCAACCTGATGACCCCGGAGTCGGGATTGCCTTTTCTGTCGTTCAATGTCTTGTTCCTCGTCCTGCTGCTCAACACGCTGGCGGGCTCGCCGGATCGCGTTTCGGTGCTTCGCAGCCTCGCCGTGATCGTCGGTTCGGCGTTCACGCTCAAGTTCATCGTGCTCGCTGCGCTGTCCGATCCGGGCGGCGGCGCGCTCAAACGGATGCTACTTGCGTTGTTGGAAGGGGTCACGCTGGGCACGCTAACGCAGGCACCGATGCATCCGGCGGCCGGATATGTGGCGTTCGCCACGCTTGTGTTATTTCTGGTTGGCCTCGCGATGCTGCCGTCGCCGCTGAGGCACAGCGTGACGTTGATAAAGTCGAACCAGTGACCTCCCGAGTGTTTCTGCTCTCGCCGGCAAACTGTCGCGGCCGTCGTGCGCAGCAGGTCCTCTCGCCGCAGGCCACGTTCTCTGTAGCCGCGCGTCTGAGAAATGAAGGCGTGCCGATCGGCGATCTGTTCGCTCACATGAGCGGGCTCTATTTCCGCGGAAAGATCACATACGCGCGAACGTTCGGCCGGGCCTTCGTCATCACACCCGACGAGGGTCTCGTACCAGCCGAGCACTCGGTGACGTTTGAGGTGCTGAACCGTTTTGCCGACGCGGAGATCAGCGTCGAGAATCCGGGTTACCGCCTGCCGCTGGAACAGACTGCGCGCGAGCTGGCTGAGGTCGCCGGGGCCGACGCCGAGTTCGTGCTGCTGGGCAGCGTGGCGTCGGAGAAGTACGTGCAGGTATTGACGGCGATTTTTGGATCGCGCCTGGTGTTTCCATCCGCGTTCGTGGGGAGGGGCGATATGAGCCGCGGGGGCTTGCTTCTGCGCGCCGCGGCCGCAGGCGAAGAGCTGGAATATGTACCGGTCCTCGGAGCTATTCGCCGGGGGAGCCGTCCGCGGAAGCTTGAGCCGATCCGCCGGCCGAATACACATCTCTAGATGTGCGGTTGAACTTTCGGCGGTGGGGCGTGTTTAACTTGGTCGGCCTGGCGGGATTTCTCCTTCAAATCGGGACCATTGCCCTGCTCTCGCGCGGACTTGGGTGGTCTTCGATCGTGGCGACGGCTGTCGGACTCGAGCTTGCGGCCCTACAGAACTTTATCGGCCACAGCCGATGGACATGGGGCGACGCACCTCCCTCAGGCATCAGCGGATGGCTCACCCGATTCGGCCGTTATCAAGCCGCGAAGACCGCGTCGCTCGTGGCAAATCTGGGTATCACCGCCGCGCTCATCTATTTAGGTTTTCCCGCCGAACTTGCGAACACCGCCGCGGTCTTGATCTGCGCGCTTCCCAACTACCTGATCTCAGAACACTTCGTGTTCCATAGCACGTAGGCCGGCTTCTCCCTCCGTTCGTAGGCCGGGTCTTGCCCGCTAGACCGGGTACGTAGGCCGGGTCTTGCTCTCCAGACCCGGCGCAGTCGGCGGGTCCGAAGAACAGGCCCCGCCCTACGTACTCGCCCGCCGTTCGTTGGCGGGACCGCAATCCCACTTTCGGACAGGACGCTCGGGGATGCACCGGAAATCCCTGGTTTTGAACGCGTCTCAGTGGCAGGCTTCTTGAGCTAAGAACTGTCGACCATGGATGTCGCTCGCCCACCCGAAGTCGCCGAGCAGCGCAAGCGCCGCCGCATCATGATCGGCGCGGCTGTGCTGCTGTTGGTGGTTGCCACGACTGTTGCGCTCGCACGGCTCAAGCCGGCGGCACCAACGGTCGAAGGCGGCACGTTATGGATCGACTCGGTGAAGCGGGGAACGATGCTGCGGCAGGTACGCGGTAACGGCGTGCTGGTGCCCGATGAGATTCGATGGATCACGGCGCTGACCGACGGGCGAGTCGAGCGCGTGCTCGTGCAGCCGGGAACGGCAGTGACCGCCGACACGGTGCTGCTCGAGCTCAGTAACCCACAGACTGAACAGGCCGCGCTTACGGCCGACTTGGATCTCAGAACCGCGCTGGCGCAATACGAAGTGTTGAAAGCCGACCTCGCGCGCGATCTCCTCGCGCAGCGTGTGGCAGCGGCGACGGTCGATGCCGATGCTGCGCAGGCCGCCATGGACGCCGCCGCGGACGAAGCCATGGCCAAGAACGGGTTTATTTCGGCGATTCAGCTCCAGCGCACGAAGCTACGGGCCGAAACCGCCGCGGCCCGAAAGAAGATGGAAGCCGAGCGGCTCGCGAACACCGAAAAAACGCTCGCCGTGCGGCTCGACGTCCAGCAGGCCGAAGTCGATCGCAGAAAGACGATGTCGGCGTTGAGAAGGAGCGAGGCGACCGGCCTCAGGATCCGCGCCGGGGTGTCGGGCGTGTTGCAGGAAGTGCCGGTTGAGGTTGGACAACGCATTGGTCCCGGTACCAACCTCGCGCGTGTCGTCGATCCGACGAGGCTCAAGGCTCAACTGCAAATCGCTGAGACGCAGGTGAAAGACATCGTGATCGGACAGAAGGCGGAGATCGACACGCGCAACGGCGTCACGAAAGGGCGCGTTGTTCGCATCGATCCCGCTGCGCGCAACGGCACCGTGACGGTGGACGTGGTGCTGGAAGACGCGCTGCCGCGCGGTGCGCGGCCCGACATGAGTGTGGATGGCACGATCGAGCTCGAGCGACTCGACAACATCTTGTATGTCGGGCGGCCGGCGTTCGGGCAGGAACAGGCCAAGGTGAGTCTATTCAAGCTGTCGCCGGATCGATCAACGGCGACACTTACACAAGTCGAGCTGGGCCGTAGCTCCGTGAACACGATTGAGTTGATTCGCGGGCTCAGCATCGGCGACTGTGTTGTGCTCTCGGACATGTCGGCGTGGGATGGGTACGACCGGCTGCGCATCTCGGGCAGCCCTCCCTGCGGCGCGCCCCAATAGCGATTTGAGATTGGCGTGATATGAGATTGAGCGATGGATTGAGCAATGGAGATTGAGCGATGGATCAGACCCTGATCAAGCTCGACGGCGTGAAGAAGGTGTTCTACACCGATGAAGTCGAAACACACGCGCTCGGCGGCATTCACCTGGATATTCAGAAGGGTGAGTACGTATCGATCGCGGGGCCGTCGGGGTGCGGCAAGTCGACGCTGCTCTCGATCTTCGGTCTGCTCGACACACCGACCGGCGGCGAGTACTGGCTGAACGGCAAACCTGTCGCGAACCTGACGATGCGCGAGCGGGCGCGGACGCGTAATCGCGAGATCGGGTTCATCTTTCAGAACTTCAACCTGATCGGCGACCTCACGGTGTTCGACAACGTCGAGCTGCCGTTGACGTATCGCGGCATGCCATCGACCGAGCGAAGAACGCGGGTGCAGGACGCGCTCGAGCGCGTGGGCATGGCGCATCGCGCGAAGCACTATCCCAGCCAGCTCTCCGGCGGCCAGCAGCAGCGCGTTGCCGTCGCGCGCGCGGTCGGCGGAGAGCCGTCCATCCTCCTCGCGGACGAGCCGACGGGCAATCTCGACTCGAAGAACGGCGAAGCGGTCATGGAGCTGCTTCGCGAGCTGCATCGCGCCGGCGCGACGCTGTGCATGGTGACGCACGATCCGCGCTACGCCCGGCATGCCGATCGCACGATCCACATGTTCGACGGGCAGATTGTGGATGAGAGCACGGCGGAGAAGATGGCGGAGGGCCGAACTAGGGATTAGGAATTGGGGATTAGGGACTAGGGATTGGTTATGAGTGACCTCCGATATGCCTTTCGCATGTTGCTGAAGAACCCTGGCTTCACAATCGTCGCGGTCCTGACGCTGGCGCTGGGGATCGGTGGCAACGCGCTGGTGTTCGGCCTCGTCGACAGCCTCGTGCTTCATCCGTTTCCCTATCCAGACTCCGATCGTCTCGTGGTGATAGGCGTGAACTTCCCGCGTATTGATAACGACGAGCGATTCATCGAAGTGCTCTCCGGTCCGGAGTACGAAGACATTCGCCGAAGCCGATCGCTGCATAAAGTGATGGCGTTCGATCTCGGCAACCGTCATGTCTCGGGTGGCGATCGTCCGGAGCGCGTATTTACGGCATTCGTCGCGGGCGACCCCTTCGACACGATCGGCCTGCAACCAGTGGTTGGCCGGGGCTTCACCCGTGAGGAGATCGAGTCTCGAGGGCGGGTCGCCATCATCAGTCATCGTTTCTGGCAAAGCCGGTTTGCCGGTGAGCTATCGGTCGTTGGCCGTTCTGTTCGGATCAACGGCATCCACGCAACCGTCGTCGGCGTCATGCCACCTGGTCTGCTTCTGCTCGGAACCGATCTCTGGATGCCGCGTCCGGTAGATTCCGGGTGGCCGCGCGACCAGCGTCAACTGACCGTGATGGGCCGCCTGCTGCCTGGAGCTACGCGTGATCGAGCGAATGCAGAGCTCGCGGTGCTGGCTGAGCGGACGGCACAGGATCACGTGGCTGCGAACAAGGAGTATGCCGGATGGACGCTCAGGGCTGAGACATGGTCGAATGCGCTGTCGCGCGACATGCGACCAGCGGCCACATTGCTGCTTGCGACCGTGGCGCTCGTCCTTCTTATTGCGTGTGTGAACATCACGAATCTTCTCTTGGCGCGCACGACCTCCCGAAGGCGGGAAATCGCCGTGCGCGTGACGCTGGGAGCCGGACGTTGGGCCATTGCGCGACAATTGCTCACCGAAAGTCTGGCGCTTGCCGTCGTCGGAACAGCTGTCGGACTTTGGCTGGCGCGGTTCGGACTCGACGCTGCGGCGTCGCTATTGCCGGCGGAGATCGTTGCCCAGGGTGTGCAACCAGTGATCGGCACCAGGGTGCTCGTCTACAGTGCGTTGCTGGCATGCACGGCAGGACTGTTGATCGGATTGCTGCCCGCATGGCATGCATCTTCGTCGAATCCCGATGCCGCATTGCGATCGGAAAGCCGGGGCACCACCGCGAGCCGAGGTGCGCAACGGTTGCGTTTTGGTTTGATCGTCACCGAAGTCGCATTGGCGACGGTGCTGCTCGTTGGCGCCGGTTTGCTGCTGAGAAGCTGGTCGGGGCTGAACGCGGTTGATCCGGGCATGCGGACGAGCGGCGTGCTGACGATGAGATTGACCCTCCCGCAGGAGAAGTATCGCGGCGAGGCCATCCCGAATTTCTTTCACCAACTCATTGAACGTGTGATCGCCGTACCTGGTGTTGCCGATGCAGCAGCAGCGTCGCTGATTCCACCGCTGGCGTTCTCTTCGTCGCAGGTAAGGCTCGAAGGGCAACAGGCTGCGAGTGCCGGTGAACTGCCAACCGCACCGTTCACCATCGTGAGCCCTGGATACTTCACGACGCTGAACATTCCGGTCCGCTCGGGCAGGGCCTTTACTGCGGCCGATCGCGCTGATGCACCGCCCGTTGCGGTCGTGAATGAAACGTTTGCAAGAACGCATCTCGGTACGGGTTCACCGCTGGGACGCCGCCTGGAGTTCAACGAGCGGTGGGTTGAGATCGTCGGCGTCACCGGCGATACGCGCAGTGGTGGATTAACGGTACCGGTTAGGCCAGAGGTGTATCTCAGCATGGCGCAGGCGCCGCCTGGGTGGAATCAGTATTTTCTTCTTGTCGCCGCACATGGCGATGCCACGGCTCTGCTGCCGGCTGTCCGGAGCGCGATCGCGTCGATCGATCCGGCGCAACCCGCATATGCGATTCAGACGCTCGACACGGCGTTCGCGTTCTCCACGCTGCGCGAACGCGCATCAACCTGGCTCCTCGGCGCATTTGCGGCGCTCGCATTGACGTTGGCGGCTGTTGGAATATACGGAGTCATGTCGTTCTCGGTCACGTCGCGCACACGCGAGATCGGCGTTCGTATGGCGCTCGGCGCCAACGCGAGCGCGGTGCTGCGCCGCGTCGTCGTGCAGGCGGCATGGCTTGTTGGCGCCGGCCTGGCAATTGGCCTTGCCGCATCGTTCGCAATTCGTCACGCGATCGCAGGGCTGCTGTTCAATGTTGCGCCGCACGATCCGCTAAGTTTTCTTGCTGCGGCACTGGTGCTCGGCATCGCCGGGATTTCCGCGGCGTACTGGCCGGCGCGCCATGCAGCTCGCGTCGATCCGATGGTGGCGCTGAGGACGGACTGAGACTGGGGATGAGGGATTAGGGACTGGGGATTGGCTCAGCGAGAGCGCTTGCGTGACCCGCGGGTGCGGAAAAAGCGGATCGTGAAACCAAAAATGAGCAGCAAAAATCCGGCGGAGGCCGTCATCAGCCAGTGAGTGGTGTAGTCCATTACTTTCTCGTCTCCAGGATTATACCTCCGGCGACCAACGCGCCAACGAGAAGAGCACGCCCATTTCTCGCACGGTTTCACCCAGCAGGTGTTCTGCGCGCTGCAAGTTCAGCATGCGCAGTCATCTCGCAATCAGAATGCCAGGTGGCTTCGGAATTCTTGTCCGCAAGCTGGTAGTGACGGCAAATCGGTTTGCATGTTCTGCATCGCTGGGTGGCAATTCCTGCGACGCGCGCGTGCCGAAAAGGGCGAATAGTAAGGAAGCGTGAACCTGTGACAGAACCAATCCCTAACCCCCAATCCCTAAACACCTGAAGGGTCCGTCCGCATGATGTCATTGCGCAATCTCGAAAAATCAATCAAGACCGGCGCGGGCGAGACCTTTCTGCTGCGCCGTATCAACATCGACGTGAAGCCAGGCGAGTTCATCTCGATCATGGGGCCGTCGGGAGCGGGGAAGTCGACGCTCCTGCACATCATGGGGATGCACGATACCGACTGGCGCGGCGAGTACGAGCTGCACAATCAACCCATCCAGGCGATGAAGCAGAAAGATCGGCTGGCGCTGCAGAAAAAGCACATCGGCTTCGTGTTTCAGAGCTACCACCTGCTCGATAACCTCACGGTCTACGAGAACCTGGAAGTGCCGCTCAGCTATCGCGACGTGCCGCGGGCGCAGCGGCAGAGCATCGTGTCGGACGTGCTCGATCGGTTTCAGATTGTCGGCAAGAAAGACCTGTATCCCAGTCAGCTCTCAGGAGGGCAGCAGCAGCTGGTCGGCGTGGCCCGAGCGGTCGTGGCGAAGCCCAGCCTCATTCTGGCCGACGAGCCGACCGGAAACCTGCACTCGGATCAGGCACGCGAGATCATGGACCTCTTCAAGAAGCTCAACCACGAAGGGACCACCATCATCCAGGTGACACACTCGGAAACGAACGCGCAAGCCGGCAACCGCATCATCAAATTGCGCGACGGCTGGATTGTCAACGATTAAGCGGTCTATTCTCTAGTCGTGCCGTCCAAAGTCCCGCGCGTGCTGATCGCCGACGACCAGCCCGACATTCTCGAAGCGCTGCAGCTGCTTCTGAAGACGGAGGGCTATCAGGTGCAGTCTGTGTCCTCGCCCGCCGCCGTCCTTGCTGCGGTTGATGAAGCGGACTTCGATGCGGTCCTGATCGACTTGAACTACGCGCGGGATACAACGTCTGGACAGGAAGGTCTCGATCTGCTGGCGCGGCTCCAGGCTGGTGACGCAACACTGCCGGTGATCGTTCTGACGGCGTGGGCCAGCGTCGATGTGGCAGTTGAAGCCATGCGGCGCGGCGCGCGCGATTTCGTGCAGAAACCCTGGGACAACGCCCGCCTCCTCGCCATCGTCAGAACACAAGTGGAATTGAGCCGGGCGCTCAAGCGCGGGAGGCAGCTCGAAGGCGCAGCGCGGCTCACGTTCGATGGGGCGCCACCGTTGATCGCGCGGTCGCCGGCGATGCGGCCCGTCATCGAGCTCATCGAGCGCACGGCCCCCTCCGACGCAAACGTGCTGATCACCGGAGAGAACGGCACCGGTAAGGGTCTCGTGGCCCAGGCGATTCACGCGCTTTCGCCGCGAGCGTCGCGGCCGATGGTGACCGTGAACGCCGGCGGGGTGTCCGAAACGGTGTTTGAAAGCGAGCTCTTCGGGCACGTGCGCGGCGCTTTCACCGACGCGCGCGCCGATCGCGTCGGGCGATTCGAGCTGGCCGACGGCGGCACGCTCTTTCTCGACGAGATCGCCAACGTGCCCTCGTCGCAGCAGGCGAAGCTGCTGCGCGTGATTTCGTCTGGGGAGTTCGAGCGTCTCGGCTCTTCTCGTACGCGTCGTGTCGATGTACGAATTCTCTCAGCAACGAATGCGGCGATTGATTCAGAAGTCGCGGCCGGCCGCTTCCGCCAGGATCTGCTCTTCAGGCTGAATACGATCGAGATCGTCCTGCCGCCGCTGCGCGATCGACGCGACGACATCCCGTCGCTTTCGGCACACTTTCTTCATCAGCACGCGCGGCGCTATCGGAAGAACCTCGCCGGCTTCGAGCCGGCGGCGATGGACGCGCTGATGCGTCATCCTTGGCCTGGTAACGTGCGCGAGCTCGAGCACGCGATCGAGCGAAGCGTGCTGATGGCGACCGGGCAGACTGTGGCGACGGGCGATCTCGGACTCCGGCGGAGCGCCGACGGGGCGCAGAGCCTCGAGAACATGGGGCTCGAAGACGTCGAAGCGTTCCTGATTCGCAAAGCCGTGACACGATACGGCAGCGTCACCGAAGCGGCCAAGGCCCTCGGTCTCAGCCGCAGCGCCCTCTACCGCCGCCTCGAGCGCTTCGGGATAGAACCGTAAGCCGAGCATCTAGAATCTAGAAACTGGAAGCTGGAAACTGGAATGGCTCTCCGCTATGACCGGCGCATCCTCTTATTGACGATTGCGGCAGGCCTTCCGGGCACGCTCGTCGCCATGGCGCTGCTGTGGGCCGGTGACTACTCACGTCAGACCACTCTGATTGTTGCTTGCGGCATCCTCATCGCCTGGTCCATCGCGGCGTCTTCTCTCCGTCATCGCGTCGTGTTCCCGCTGCAGACGATGGCGAATCTTCTGGAGGCGCTGCGCGAAAGCGACTTCTCGTTTCGCGCGCGCGGCGCGCGGCGCGAGGATCCGCTCGGCGAGACGCTTCTCGAGATCAACGCGCTCGCCGATACGCTGCGCGATGAGCGGCTCGGCTCGCTCGAGGCGGGTGCGCTGCTGAGGGCGGTGATGGCTGAGATCGACGTCGCGGTGTTTGCATTCGACGATGGCCGGAGGTTGAAATTGGTGAATCGATCGGGCGAGCGATTGCTCGGACGTCCGTCGGAGCAGCTGATGGGAAAGACTGCGGACGAATTGAGGCTCGCCGCGTGTCTCGACGGAGCCGCGCCTCAGGTGCTGAACATCGCGTTCCCGGGAGGGAGTGGGCAGTGGGACGTGCGTTGCGGCTCGTTCCGGCAGGGCGGCCTGCCTCATCGGCTTGTCGTGTTGAGCGACGTGAACGTTCCACTGCGCCACCAGGAGCGCGAGGCGTGGCACCGCCTGATTCGCGTGCTCGGTCACGAGCTGAATAACTCCCTCGCGCCGATCAAGTCGATTGCCGGGAGCCTCGAAAGCATCGCCGCGAAGGATCCGTTGCCGCAGGACTGGCGCGACGACATGCGCCGCGGGCTGAACATCATCGCATCCCGCACCGACGCATTGAGTCGTTTTACAAATGCCTACACCGCGCTCGCGCGTCTGCCGCGCCCCAACCTGCAGCAGATTGATCTCTTGGCGCTAGTCGAGAGGGTCGCGCGTCTCGAGACGCGAAAGCAGATTCACGTGGAGCCTGGCGAAGCCGTCATGTTCCAGGCGGATCCCGATCAATTGGAGCAGCTCTTGATCAATCTGATGCGCAACGCCGTCGATGCGGCGCTCGAGACCGGCGGCAACGTGCAGGTGGGCTGGCAGCAGAACAGCCATCGCGTGTCGGTCTTCGTGGACGATGAGGGGCCGGGATTGGGGAACACGTCGAACCTGTTCGTGCCGTTCTTCACGACGAAGCCACAAGGTACTGGGATTGGTCTCGTCCTCGGCCGGCAGATCGCCGAAGCGCACGGCGGCACACTGACGCTCGAGCCACGTGTTGGCGCAAAGGGGGCGCGCGCGACGCTGACGCTGCCGAGCGCCCGCCTACCAGAATAAAAGGGTCTGACCCCTTTATTTGTATGTAAGCGCGTTATGATGCCGCAACGTGCCTTCTTAGGAGGTAAATCATGAAGTCAATGAAGGGTCTTTTTAGTATTGCCGCGATGGCGATGGTCGTTCTGGCCCAGGCTGTCCCGTCGGGTGAGGAAATCTCAAAAGCGGATCGTGACAAGGTCGTCCAATACCTGACGACCACGCGTGACCAGGTGATTGCCGAGACCGAGAGGCTCTCGGATGCTCAGTGGAACTTCAAGGCCGGACCCGACAGATGGTCGGTGGGCGAAGTCGTCGAGCATCTCGCGCTCGCCGAGGATTTTCTGGCCGGCGCCCTCAAGCAGACGATGGCCGGTCCTGCTCCAACTGCCGAGCAGGTCGCCGCGGCGAAGGGCAAAGAGGCGTTGATCCTGAAGGCGATTCCCGACCGCACTCAGAAAGTGCAGGCGCCGGAGCCGCTCCAGCCGAAGCAGCGGTTGGGATCTCGTGCAAGCGTGATGGCGGCGTTCAAGGATCGGCGCGCGCAGACGCTGGATTACGCGCAGAAGACGACCGACGACCTTCGGTCGCGCATCGGCGACTCGCCGCTGGGCCCGATGGATGCTTATCAGTGGCTGCTGTTCGTGCCGGCGCACACCGAACGGCATCTCGGCCAGATTCGCGAAGCGAAAGCCCATCCGAATTTTCCGAAGTCGTAGGACCGAGCTAGGAAACCGGCGGGCAAACGATGGGAATTGTCTCGCGTTCGTTCCGCCGGTAAATTCTGCTCAGCCCGCCACCTGAACGAGTCCTGGCGTCGCACCCGGCGCGACGCGATCGATGTCGGGCTGCTCGGGACTGATGCGGATGCACGCCGCGTAGTGCGTCGGCTGAATCTCGACGAGCTCGGGCTCGACTTCGCGGCACGCCGCCACGGCATAGGGGCAACGCGTGTGGAATCGGCAGCCTGACGGCGGATTAATGGGCGACGGCACGTCTCCTTCGAGAACGATCCGCCGCCGACGGGCTTCAACGACCGGATCCGGCACGGGGACGGCCGAGATCAGCGCCTTCGTGTATGGCATGAGCGGATGCGCGTAGAGCTCTTTCGCGCCCGCCAGCTCCACGACCTTTCCGAGATACATCACGGCCACGCGATGCGAGGTGTGGCGAATCGCGCGAAGGTCGTGCGAGATGAACAAATACGTGAGATGCCGCTCGCGCTGCAGCTTCTCCATGAGGTTGAGAATCTGCGCCTGAATCGACACATCGAGCGCCGAGATCGGCTCGTCGGCGACGATGAAGTCGGGATTCGCCGAGAGTGCCCGCGCGATGCCGATGCGCTGCTGCTGGCCGCCGGAGAACTCGTGTGGGTAGCGGTTGATGAACCGCTCGCTCAGGCCGACCGTCTGCATCAGCTCCCGCACCCGCTGGCGCTTGTCTTCCCTGGTGGCCGCCAGCCGGAACGTTTCAATCGGCTCTGAGATGATCTGCCCGACCGTCATGCGCGGATCGAGCGCCGCGTACGGATCCTGAAAGATCATCTGCATGTGCCGTCGCATCTGGCGGAGATCCCTCCGCGAGAGCTGTGCGATATCGGCGTCCCGGAACAGCACCTTGCCGCCAGTTGGTTCGACAAGCCGCAGCACCGCACGCCCGAGCGTCGTTTTGCCGCACCCCGACTCGCCCACGAGGCCAAGCGTTTCGCCTGCCTGGATACTGAACGAGACGCCGTCCACCGCTTTGACGATGCGGCGGCTGCCGAGATCGAAATGGACCTTCAGGTCAGCGATTGAGACCAGCGGAGCCATAAACCTCGTGCGCAAAATGACAGAGCGAATGATGGTCGGGGGTCAGCTCGACAAACGGCGGAAACGTTTCGTGACAGACGGCTTCTGCGCGCGCACAGCGCGGCGCAAATGGACAACCTGGCCCCAGGTGAGCGACGTCGGGCGGCAGCCCGGGAATCTGGTAGAGCTCCTTGTGCGCTTCGCAGGTCGGATCGGGCACCGACGCGAGCAGCCCCTTCGTGTACGGATTGCCCGGACGTGCGAATAGCTCCAGCGTCGGCGCGCGCTCCATGACCTTCCCGGCGTACATCACGACGACATCGTCGGTCGTTCCGGCGACGATGCCGAGATCGTGCGTGATCAGAATGACGCTCGTGCCGGTTTCGTCCTTGATCTTCTTGATCAGCTCCAGAATCTGGGCCTGAATCGTGACGTCGAGCGCCGTGGTCGGTTCGTCTGCGATGAGGAGCTCCGGTTTGCACGACAGCGCCATGGCGATCATCACGCGCTGGCGCATGCCGCCGGAAAACTCGTGCGGATAGCCGTCGGCGCGCCTGCGCGCATCCGGGATACCGACCGTTTCCAGCATGCGAATGGCGTGTTCGCGCGCTTCGGCTCTCGAGTGGCCGAGATGCAGCTGCGTCACTTCCATGAGCTGGCGCGAGATCCGCATGAACGGATTCAGCGACGTCATCGGATCCTGAAAGATCATCGCGATGCGCTTCCCCCGCATCGCGCGCATCTCGTCGTCGGACAGCTTGAGGAGATCGCGGCCGTCGAAGATGACTTCGCCACCCGCGATCCGTCCCGGCGGTGTCGGGATAAGCCGCATGATCGACAGGTTCGTGACCGACTTGCCCGACCCGGACTCGCCGACGATGCCGAGGGTTTCGCCCCGGTGCACGTCGAACGACACCCCGTCGACAGCCTTGACGACGCGGCCGTCCTCGTCGAAGTAGGTACGCAGATTCTTGACGGAGATCAGCATCGGACTGCGCTTCAGCCTTTTCTCATCTGTGGATCGAGCGCGTCGCGAAGGCCGTCTCCGAGAAAATTGAGCGAGAACAGGGTGAGGGCCATCGTGATGCCGGGGCAGAGCAGCTGCCAGGGAAAGATCGCGATGTTCTGGATGCCGTCTGCCGCCAGGCTGCCCCACGACGCAAGCGGCGCCTGCACGCCGAGGCCGAGAAACGACAGAAACGCCTCGAGCAACATGACCGACGGGATCGTCAGCGTCGCATAAACGATGACTGGACCGAGCGTGTTGGGGACGAGGTGCCGCGCGATGATCCTCCAGGTGGTCACGCCGGTCGCGCGTGCAGCGAGAACGAACTCCTGGTTCTTCAGCGAGATCACCTGCCCGCGGACGATGCGCGCCATCGTGAGCCAGGAGACCGCACCGAGCGCGGCGAAGAGCAGCATGAGCTGGCCGAGCGGCGACTGACCGCCAAAAAACGCGAGCAGGACGATCACGATCATCATGTACGGGATGGCGTAGAGCACGTCCACGATGCGCATCATGACTTCGTCGATGCGGCCGCCGAGATATCCGGCCGTCGCGCCGAACGTGATGCCGATGATGAGCGACACCAGCGTCGAGACGATGCCGACCATCAGCGAAATGCGGCCGCCGAGCAGCACGCGCGCAAGGATGTCTCGCCCGGCGTTGTCGGTGCCCATCGGGTGCGCCCATGAAAACGAGCCGTCGAGTGCCGTGAACGGAGGCAACGACGTCAGCAGACGCGGGTCCGTGGGGATGTAGTCATACGTATAGCCGGTCAGCATGCGGATGATCGGCGGCCCGACGATCGATACAAGGACCACGAAGCCGACCACAACCATGCCGAACACGGCGAGCCGGTTGCGCTTGAGGCGTCCCCACGCGTCTTTCCAGAGCGATGTTCCGACGATGTGTTCGTCCATATTTGAGTGACAGGGCTAAAGCCCTGTGCCACGGGTGCGCGCGGCGGGTCCAAAGTGCAGGACCCGCCCTACGTCCGTAGGCCGGGTCTTGCTTTGTAGACCCGGCATCAATATCTCACCCTCGGATCGATGAACCCGTACGCGATATCAACCAACAAATTGAACATCAGCACGACGATCGAGATGAACGCGACGATGCCGATGATCAGCGGCTCGTCTCGGTTCAGATTGGCGTTGATGAAATAGTTGCCGAGGCCGGGCAGTGCGAAGATGCGCTCGACGACGACGGTGCCGGTCAGCAGAAGCGCGAGGGCAGGGCCCGAGAACGAGACGACGGGCAGCAGCCCGCCGCGCAGCGCGTGACGGAACAGAATCTGCCGTTCGGGCAACCCTTTCGCGCGCGCGGTGCGGATGTAGTTGGAGCGCAGGACTTCGAGCATGCCCGATCGCGAGAGCCGTGCGATGTAGGCCATGTAGACGGCCGAGAGCGTGAGGACCGGCAGAATCAGATGTTCGGGACCTCCCCAGAGCGCCGGCGGTAGCACATACCACGTGAGCCCGAAGAGCAGCACCAGCCCTGGTCCGAGAACGAAGTTCGGCACCGAGATACCCAACATAGCCAGTGCCATCGACGAGTAGTCCAGTTTTGTGTTTTGTCGTAGTGCTGCGTACGTGCCTGCCACGATCCCGACTGCAAGCGCCAGAAGGTAGGCTAGCAGGCCGAGCGTAGCCGACACGGGGACCGCCTGAGCGAGGATTGTATTAACGGGCTGACCTTGGTAGCGGAGCGACAGCCCGAAGTCGCCGCGCAACGTGTTGGAAATCGTCTTGCCGTACTGCACGTACCACGGTCGATCCAATCCGTATCGCTCTCGGAGATTCTTTTCGATCGCGGGCGGGATGGGCTTTTCACCGGTGTAGAAATTGCCGGGCGCGAGGCGGATCAGGCCCCAGGTGACCGACACCACGACCAGGACCATGGGAATCGTGACGATCAACCGGCGGACGATGAACCTTACCACTTGGCGGGATCGTGCTCGATGTAAACGAACTTCCAGGGATGAAGCGTCACGGGATTCGGATACATCCCTTTGACGTAGGGCTTCTTCATCCAGTTCGTCGAACTGGTGGCGAGCGGGATGACCGGCTGTGCATCGAGCAGGATCTTTTCCGCTTTTGCCAGCAGCTTGTAACGCTGCGCGGGGTCAGGCTCGCGGTTTGCCGCGCGCACGGCGGCGACAAATTCCGGAGGGGACCATCCCGAGCCGTTGTCGCCGGCCTTTGTGGAGAACAGATCGAGGAACGTGTACGGATCCATGTAGTCGCCGACCCATCCGGCCCGCGCGACGCCTTTGTATTCGAGCTTGGCCCGATGGTCGAGGAACGTCTTCCACTCCATGTTCTTGAGCGGCACGGTCAGCTGGAGGTTCTGCTTCCACTGCGCCTGCACGTATTCGGCAATGTGGCGGTTGCGCTCGTTTGTGTTGTAGGTCAGCTCAACCTCTGCGATAGGAAACGTCGACGGGTCGTATTTACCTGCGGCATCGCGATAACCGGCTTCGGCCAGCAGTGCTGGCGCCCGCGCGGCGTCGTACGGATCGCCGACCGGCTGTGGGTAACCTGGGAAGATACCTTCTGGCGAGAAGGCAGTGAGCGGCTTTATGGTGCGTTCGTACGCGGCGAGACCCACCTTATCGATTGCCATGTTGAACGCCTTACGCACGCGGATGTCGGTCATCGGTGCCTTGGTGGTGTTGAACATGTAGTAGTCGATGGCGGCTTCCGGCTTGTCCATATGATCGACGGTCATCCGGAGGCGGTCGATCCAGGCAGCCGGCGGGACGTGATTGTAGAGAGCGTCGATCTCCCCAGCCTTGAAGAGGTTCATGATCGTCGTCCCATCCTCGACGGGATAAAACGTGATCTGCTTGAGCCTGACGCGCGCGGCATCCCAATAGCTCGGGCTGCGGACGAAGACGAGCCGGTTGTACGGCTTCCACACCGACAGCGTGAATGCGCCGCTGGTGACGATGTGCTGTGGCTGCGTCCACGCCTGGCCGTAGGCCTCCACGGCCTTCCGCGGTACGGGGCGGAAGAACTGATGCGCCACCAACCCCGGGAAAAATGGCACGGGCTGCGCCAGCGTGAACGTGAGGGTTCGATCGTCGACGGCTGTCACCCCGAGGTCTTCGGCCTTTCCGGTACCCTCGTTATAGGCCCGGGCTCCTTTGATGTCGTACGCGAGGTATGCGGTGCGCGCCGCGAACACCGGCGCGAGACCGCGGCGCAGCGAATAGACGAAGTCGTGTGACGTAATTGGATCGCCGTTCGACCATCGTGCGTCGCGCAGGTGGAAGGTGAACTCCGAATTGTCTCCGTTGGGCTCCCAACGTTCCGCCAAAGCCGGGATAGCCTGGCCGGTTTCCGGATGGTATTCCGTCAAGCCATCGAACAGGCCCAAGTGCAGGCGCGCCTCAGGCTGTCCAGATGAGACCTGCGGGTCGAGCGACTCGGGTTCCGATCCGGAGACGTAGCGAAGCACCTGTCCCTCGGGCGCCTCGGTCTTGCCGAAGTATCGTGAGTGCTCTGCTCGAGTGGTGCAGCTCGACGTGAGCGCGACCGCCGCCGCGAACAAACAGAGCTTCCTCATATAAGGAAGGATTCCGTACTGCGGTATGATCCGTCAATCACAACGAAATTTCGACTCACATCGGTGATGGCTCTGGTGTGCGCACTCGAGGGCGTGGCGGCCCAAACGCCCCGGCCACCGAGCGTTACTAGCATCTTGCACTCGGAACTGCAGCGAAATATGCAGGTGCTGTCCAAGCAGACGGTACCGGCCTATTACGCCGCTTACACCCTTCACGACGCCACGACGACACAGATTCTCGCCTCGTTTGGCGCAATCCATCGCAGCGAAGAAAGCCGGCAGCGCTTTGCCACGATTGAGGTACGCGTCGGCGATTACGCCCTCGACAACACGCATCCCATGCGTGGCGATGCCCGTGCCATGTCGCCACGCCTGATGCAGGTGAGCCTCCCGCTCACGGACGACGAGAAACCGATTCGCCAGGCGCTGTGGCGCGCGACCGATCGCAGTTACAAGCAGGCGAGCGAGGCGTTGACGCGAGTGCGGACGAACGTCGCCGCCAAGGTACAAGAGGAGAACCCTGCGCCAGATTTCTCGCAGGAGGAAAAACAAGGCTACGTCGGATCGACATCCAGCTACACGCTCGACGCGAAAGGCTGGGAGGCGCGGCTGCGTCGTGTGTCGGCGGTGTTCGCCGAAGATCCGCTGATCTTGCGCAGTCAGGTGTCTCTGACCGTCGAGGCCGAGAATCGCCACTTCGTCAACAGCGAGGGATCGCAGATCGTGACCGGCGAGGTGGGGTGCCGCGTCTTTGTTCAAGGCGTCACCAAGGCGGCAGACGGCATGGAGCTCCCGCTGTACACGAGCTACTTCGCGACGTCGCCCGCAGGTCTTCCCGATGAGCGGCAGCTCATGGCCGACGCGCGCGCGATGGTGGATCTGCTGGGCCGTCTTCGTACCGCGCCGCTCGTCGAGCCGTTCTCGGGCCCTGCGATTCTTTCCGGTCGCGCGGCCGGCGTGTTCTTTCACGAGATCTTTGGCCATCGCGTCGAAGGGAACCGGCAGCGGAATGTCGAAGACGGTCAGACGTTCACAAAACGGATCGGTCAATCGGTGCTGCCATCGTTTCTCAGCGTGGTGTTCGATCCCACGCTGAAGAAGGTTGGCGACGTCGAGCTGATGGGGCACTACATCTATGACGACCAGGGCGTCAAAGGCCGGCGCGTCACGGTTGTCGAGAAGGGGATTCTGAAGACCTTCCTCCTCGATCGCGCGCCGTTGAAGGACTTTCCGCGATCCAATGGGCACGGGCGCGCGGAACGGGGGTTCCTTCCCGTTTCGCGCCAGTCCAGCCTGCAGGTCGAATCGAGCCGCAGCGTGTCGCGCGAAGCGCTGATGAACCAGCTGAGGGAGGAAGCGCGCAGGCAGGGCAAGCCATTCGGTCTGTTGTTCGAGAATATCGAGGGTGGATTCACGACGACCGGACGAGGCTCGCCGAACGCGTTCAATGTGTTGCCGAACGTCGTCTACCGCATTTACATCGACGGCCGCGCGCCGGAGCTCGTACGGGGAGTGGATCTCATCGGCACGCCCCTGGCGGCGTTCGGCAAAATCATCGCCACCGACGATCGGATCGACGTCTTCAACGGCATGTGCGGCGCCGAAAGCGGAAGCGTTCCCGTGTCGGCATTCTCTCCGTCGCTGCTTGTCAGCGAAGTCGAGGTGCAGAAGAAAGTGCAGTCGCAGGAGACGCTGCCCATTCTGCCCGCGCCGCCTGCAAGACGAAGATCATGAAAATAGATCGAGCTGCCGGGTCTACAAAGCAAGACCCGGCCTACGTTACAAAGACAGAGCAAGACCCGGCCTACGTACGTAGGGCGGGTCCTGGTTTTTGGACCCGCCTGGTTGCAGTGTCTTTGCTGCTCGCGGCTCCTCCTCTTGCCGCGCAGGACTCTCAGATTCTTGCGGCGATGCGGGACGAGCTGAAGCGCTCGATGGCCGAGCTGCGCATGAAGGGGGAAGCGCCTCCTTATTACATCGCGTACGAAGTGCTGGACCGAACGCTGTCGGACATGTCCGGCCGTCTGGGCTCGATCGTCCAGAACCCGCCGCGCCGCGTTCGAACGCTGCGTGTCGAAGTGCGCGTCGGCGATTACGCATTCGACAGCTCTCGCTTTGCGATTCAGGGCTTTGGCGGTGGCCCTTTGACAGGCGAGACGGTGATCGCGCCGCTCGATGACGACTACGACGTGATGCGCCGCGAGATCTGGATCACCACAGATACAGCCTACAAGCGCGCCATCACGATGTTTGCGCGCAAGAAGGCCGCCTTTCAGAACCGCACCGCGAGCGATCCGCTTCCGGATTTTTCTGTCGAGACTCCGGTTGAGACGATTCTGTCGTCAAATGAGGTCCGGCTCAAGCCGGACCACGCTCCAGACCTCCAGTCGGATGCCGCTGCGCGCGTGCAGCAATCATCGGCGATGTTTGCGTCGCACGTGGATGTGGACGTGTCGGAGGTTGCCCTCAGCCAAGTACATGGAACTCGATATTTCCTGAATAGCGAAGGTTTTGCCGCCATCACGCCGATCCAGATCGCAGGCCTGACGATCTTCGGCGAGTCGCAGGCTGGCGACGGGATGCCCGTGCGCCAGACGTTCAACACTGTCGGGCGTACCGTCGCGGATCTGCCGTCGGCCGCCGAGCTCGTCGCACGCGCGAAGGAACTGTCGGCCGGCGTGACGGCTTCGCGCGTTGCGCCGATTGGCGACGAGTTCACCGGCCCGGTCCTAATCGAGGGAGTAGGCAGCGCGCAGTTCCTTGCCGAGACGCTCGTGCCCATGATGCAGGCGCGCCGGCCGCCAGATACCGAAAACCCGCGCATGGCGCAGGGAGGCGCGTCACCGTTTCTCAATCGCACAGGCTTGCGCGTGATGGCTGACTCGTTCGTGGCACGCGACACTCCCTCGCTTACGCAATTCGGAGGCAAACCGCTCCCGGGCAGCTACGTCGTTGACGATGAGGGAGTGCGGGCGAAAGACGTGACCCTCGTCGATAAGGGGCGTCTCGTGACGCTCTTGACCAGCCGCACGCCGCAGAAGAATTTCCCGCAGTCCAACGGTCATGGACGGTCGGGCACGGTGTTGGCGGGAGTATTTCAAATCGAGAGCACGCAGGCGATTCCTGCCGCAGAGCTCAAGCAGAAGTATCTCGCACTGCTCAAGGCGCAGGACAAGGCCTTTGGTTACATCGTGCGCGGTGTTCGCCCGGATGGGCAGGGAGATGGAGGACCTGGAATCGAGGCGATCGTGAAGGTGACGCTCGATGGCCAGGAAACGCCCGTTCGCGGCATGCGGTTCGGCAATGTCGCCGCGACCGTCTTCAGGGATTTGGCGGAAGCCTCGCACGAGCGGGCTGCTTATTCCTATCGTGCAGGTGCAGTCTCGGCCGTGACGGTGATTGCGCCCAGCTTGATTTTCGAAGAGCTGGACATTCAGCGCGTGCGCGACATTCTGCAGAAACCGCCTGTCGTTCCTTCACCTTTGAAGTAAGCCGTACCACGAAGACACGAAGAGCAGGAAGCGCAGTAGGAAAACGTGGTCCGTTATAGATTGCATCGGGAGGGTTTCATGAGAGCGTTGATTCGTCTATTTGTATCCGCCGCAGCGGTCGTGTTACTCGGCGGAGCGTCGCTTTTTGCGCAGACCAAAGCGACGGCAGAGAACGTCCCGACCATTCCATATACGTCGGTGCCGAACTTCTTCAAGCTGCCGCCTGACTTGTACCTCGGCGAGGGCATCGGCATCGCCACGAACTCCAAGGGGCACATTTTCATTTATCACCGGAGCAGCGATACGCGACTCTTCGAGTTCGACGCGACAGGGACGTTCGTCAAAGAGTGGGGCGTCGGTCTCTACGGCATCGAGTTCGCCCATCAGGTTCGCGTCGATCCCCAGGACAACGTCTGGGTGGTGGACGAAGGGACGAACATGGTGATCAAGTTCAACCCCGCGGGACGCGTAGCGATGGTCTTCGGCCGCAGGCCTGAGCCGGTTGCCGGCGCGACGCAGACGCAGAACGCGCAGAATCCGTCTGTGCTCGATCGCAAGTACGGCTTCGGCCGGCCGACAGACGTCACGTGGGACCCGCAGGGCAACATCTTCGTCTCCGACGGGTACGTCAACTCGCGCGTAGTGAAGCTCGACAAGAACGGGCGGTTCCTCGGGCAGTTCGCTGGCGGCGAGCGCGGCGAGGGGAAGAACCAGCTGAATACGCCGCACTCGATCACGTCTGACGCGCAGGGCAACATCTACGTCGGCGATCGCGGCAACCGCCGTATCGTCGTGCTGAACAACGACCTCACGCTGAAGACGACGTACACGAACGTGGGCAACCCGTGGGCGGTGTGCATTTCGCCAGGCCCGCACCAGTACCTGTACTCGTCCAACTCGAACCCCGACGCAAACCCCGCGGCATCGTGGGCGATCACGGGCGAAATTTACAAGATGGAGCTCGACGGCCGCATCATCGGCAAGTTCGGCAAGGCTGGTAAGGGCCTTGGCGAGTTCAGCACCGTTCACGAGATCGACTGCCGCAATCCGGATCAGCTGTTCGTGTCGGAAATCTCGGCCTGGCGCGCGCAGAAACTCATCCTGAATCCATCGAAGATACAGCCGGCCTCGTCATCGTCGGCGCGATAGGGGGGAAACCATGAAGAGGACATTCATTTTCTCAATTGCGGCCGTGCTCGCGATGGGCGGCGGCCTGCTCTCGGGACAGACCACGCCGGATATTCCGTTCGAGTCGAATCCGAATCCGCTGACGATGCCGAACGACATTCACCTCGGGGAGGTCGCCGGCGTGGCGACCAATTCCAGGGGAGACATCTACGTCTATACGCGCACGGGTAATCCGACGATCACCATTGGCACCGCACGCGCTGTGTCGCACGGCGGCGGACGCCTGTTCCAGTTCGATCGCGCTGGTAAGTACGTGAGGGAGATCGGCCAGGGGCTCTACGGGTTCCTGCAGCCGCAGCAGTTACGGGTCGATCCACAGGACAACGTCTGGATCGTCGATCAGATGTCGTCGCAGGTCGTCAAGTTCGATGCGAACGGTCGCGTGCAGATGGTGATTGGCCGTAAGCCCGAAGCGATGACTGTGCCGGCCCTGCGTCTGACGCCGCTTCCGATGAACATCCCGACGACTCAGCCTGAGCCGCCGCCTCCAGCCGTGCCCGGCGTTCCGCCGGCCGGTCCCGCCCCGCTGCCAGGCGCAGGCGTCCAGGGCGAAAGCTTCCAGCGTCCAACCGACGTCGCATGGGACGCCCAGGGAAATATCTACGTCGCCGACGGCTACGGCAACGCGCGCGTGGCGAAATACGACCGCAACGGAAAGTGGATCAAGAACTGGGGCTCACGGGGAACCGGCCAGGGGCAGTTCAATATCGTCCATGGCATCGCGATCGACGCCCAGGGCAATGTCTACGTCGGCGATGAGGGGAACAAGCGCGTCCAGGTGTTCGATACGGAGGGCACGTTCAAGACGCAGTTTACCAACGTCGGTGTCCCCACTGCCCTTTGCATCACGCGCGGTCCGCAGCAGGTGCTCTATGTCGCCCACACGGGCGATCCGGATGGAATGGACGACGCGGCGATTTACAAGATCGACTTGAAGGGCAACGTGCTGGGCAAGTTCGGCAGCGCTGGTAAGCTGCCGAAAGAATTCAGCCTGGTGAACTCGATCGACTGCCGCAACGACAACGAGCTGCTGGTTGGCGAGCTTGCCAACTGGCGCGTGCAGAAGCTCTCGCTGAAAGCGAAGTAAGTCCGATAGACTGGGCCCATGAGCTCACTATTTCCTCTCCTGATCGCCGCCTATTTTCAGATTCCCGCTGCAACTCCGCCACCTGTAACTCCACCCGTCCAGCGGGCCCCTGTGCGGTCGACGACCCTGACCGTCCAGGTTACCGATCCTCGGGGCGCACCCCTTTCTGATACACAGGTCAGCGTGACAGGACCGGTTGCTCGTGAGGGGGTGACGACACCGGACGGTTCGCTTCGGCTCACCAACATGAGGACGGGCAGCTACCGCCTGCGGTTTACGCGTGAAGGATCAATTACGCTCGAGCGAGATCTCGCGATACGTGCCGGCGAATCGCTCTCCATCGACGTTTCGCTGAGCCCATCTCCAGTGGTGACCAAGGCAGAACCGGTAAAGCCGGCTCCGGAGCCCGCGACCAGGGGATTGCCGCCCCCTGGGGAGCCAAAGGTCACGCCCGTTCCGCTGTTTCTCGAAAAGAACTTCATCAGCGGACGGGAAGGACGGAAGGAGTCGTCGCTCGGATGCACGGCGACGGGAGCCGCGACGCTGCATCAACTGCGCGAGGCGTGGTTGAATCACGCACACGAAGACGCGGATGAATGGATCTACGTCGTCGCCGGGGAAGGCACGCTTCGCATCGCGACCGTCGATCAGCGCGTTCAGGCCGGCACGTTCAGCCTGGTGCCCCATTCAACGAGTCATGCGCTGCTGCCTCTGGGGCGCAACCCGCTGATCGTTATCTCGATTCTGTCGGGGCCTCGCTGCCAAGGGTGAGAAAAGGGCAGAGGGCAGAGGGCAGAAGGTAAAAACCCTCACCCCTCATCCCTCTGCCCTTCCTCGGTACACCTCTTGCTCCTACCCGGGAATGGCCATACGTACTATTGCGATCACTGTCGCTATTTGCTGCACTGCCGCGATTCACGCTGCCGATAAAAACCCCTACAACAAGTTGAGCAAGGAGAAGCGGATCGAAGCCGTCCGCCTCGCTCAGGTGTGGGCGCCCATCGACACCGCGTCGCTGGATCTCGAGGCCGGGCCTCCGATGCCTGGGGCGTTCGCTCCCGGCGAAACGACGACCTGTGACTACTTCCAGAAAGACTCAGGCGGCAAGACACCGAAGTTCTGGTGCCGGGTTTCGCCGAAGGATGAAGTCAAGGTGAAGTACGGTGAGAACAATGGCGAGGTCTATGCGGAAGTTGCCGCGACCAGGCTTCTTTGGGCGCTGGGATTCGGAGCCGACGGTATGTATCCAGTCAAGGTCATCTGCCGCGGCTGCTCTGCCGATCCGTTCAAGGACGAGCCGAAGGCTTCGGAGAAGACAAAGCCCGACACCACCACCTCCCACACGTTCGATCCAGCAGTGGGCGAACGGCCTATGCCCGGCGACGTCATGGAGAGCGGCAAGGATTCGGGCTGGGGCTGGATCGATTTGAACTCCGTCGATCAGACGCGTGGCGGCGCACTCGTGGCGCATCGTGATGCGCTGAAGCTGCTCGCCGTCTTCATGCAGCACACCGACACTAAACCGGCGCAGCAGAGGCTGCTATGCCTCGATCGGACAAAAGGCCTGCCCGCTTCTCCCGATGGAAGCTGCAAGCATCCGTTCATGATGCTGGGCGACCTCGGCAAGACCTTCGGCAAGGCTAACCTGTTCAATAAAGACGACCCGGGCGCTGTCAATTTGAAAGCCTGGGATGAGAGTGGCATCTGGCGGGGCGACGAGGGCTGCGTGGGAGATATGGATCAGTCGTTCACCGGCACGCTCGACCGGCCGAAGATCAGCGAGGAAGGCCGGAAGTTTCTTGCCGAGCAGTTGATGAAGCTTTCCGATGAGCAGATTCGGGATCTCTTCGCGGTTTCCCAGTTCACGCGTCGCGACAAGACGTCAACGATCGAGGACTGGGTCCGCGTGTTCAAAGAGAAACGCGAAGAGATCGCCGGCCGGACCTGCACCGCCGCGGCACGCTAGTTCGCGACCGTAATCGACCCGTGCAGCGCAGTGTTGCGCGCGTCGCTGTGATCGTGGAACGCGCAGGTTTTCACGTCTTCGAAGTTGGCCGTGTTCCGGCTTTCACCGGGCAGCAATTTGCCGACGGCGTTGATGGGCCGGCAATCGCTGTGCACGGGATGCGGATTCGAAAACATCAAGTGCTCTTTGCTGTCCTTGTTCACGAACTGCACGACCTGACCGGGGCGGATGGTAACGGTCTTTGGCGCGATGGCTCCGTCGGCTCCAATCGTCAACGTGGCGCCAGCGGGACCGGTGCCCGCCGATGGGCTGGCCTGTCGCGTGAACCACGCACAGCCAATACTCAGAGACAAGACGATTCCGAGGAGTAAGAGCGAGATGGGTTTGTACATGGATGTGCCTCCCTCTACACATGTTCAGGATGCAATCGCTGTACCTCAGCCCTATGACGTCGCGGCTTTACGCCATGACTGCGTCACGTGATCGACGATCTCGCGGACGCCTACGCCGTTGGTGACTTGAGCGAAGACAAACGGACCGTCGCCCCGCATCTTCCTGGCATCTCGCTCCATGACTCCCAGATCGGCGCCGACGAGCGGAGCAAGGTCGGTCTTGTTGATGATGAGGAGATCCGATTGGGTGATGCCGGGCCCGCCCTTCCTCGGAATCTTGTCTCCGCCGGACACGTCGATGACGTAGATCGTGTAATCGGCCAGATCGCGGCTGAACTGGGCGGCGAGGTTGTCGCCGCCGCTCTCGACGAACAGCAACTCCGGGTGCAGCGCCTCCATCAGCATGTCGAGCGCAACGAGGTTGGGAGTGATGTCATCGCGGATCGCCGTGTGCGGGCAGCCGCCCGTCTCGACGGCGCGAATGCGTTCGGACGGCAGCGCCTCATTGCGCATGAGAAACTCGGCGTCCTCTCTCGTAAAGATGTCGTTCGTGACGACGCCAAGCTCGTGTCGATCGCGAAGCTGCCGGCACAGCGCCAGCAGGAGTGCGGTTTTTCCGCTGCCAACAGGACCGCCGATACCGACCGTAAACGCGCGCGTGCGAAAGTCGCGCGCTTTGCGTCCAGCCCGCTGATGGAACAATCCAGGAGTGGCTGGGTCGTCATGGTCGTGTGGGTTTGGAGAGTGATGAAAGATCGGTCGAGCCATGTGTGTGCCCCCTTAGCTCTGAAACAGCCGTGAGTAGAGACGGTCGTGAGTCGATTGGCACAGGTCGATGAGCGGCGCCGTCTGGGCAATATCGACCGCAGCAAGTCCGCCGCAGCGCTGAATCGTGCGCTCGATCTCTGGTGCGAGCACCGCCTGTGCCTCTTGAGCCTCGTAGGCGCCGATCAACCCGAGCCGTACCGCCGCTGATGAAACCCCTCGAACCGTGATGAACAGAAAAGCGCGTTGGGTGTCGGCACGATCGATGGCAAGTGCCTCCAGCACGGCGCCGAACATCGGCGCGAAGTGCGGGCACAAGTCCTCTGCTCGGACGGTGTGCTGGATGGAAGACACATTCGATCGCGGAAACGAGCGGGCCACGCTCGTGAGAAACGCGCGGCCCTGCGCCCGGCTCGCCCGGTTGGCAACAGGGTTGGTGATGAAGACGTCCGACAGACGGTCGAGCTCTGGCAGCGACGCCGGCTCCCGGTGCGCGGCCGTGACAAGTGGTAACGCGCTGCGGCCGGCCTGCGCCAGCGCGTGTCGCGCGAACGAGAGTACACCGGCGCTGTCCGCGACAAGGCCGTGCTGCACACCCGCTTCCAGTCCACCTGAGTGCGCAAACCCGCCAGCGGGGAAGCTCGAATCGATCAATTGCCAGACGAGGAGACTCATGTCCTGTGATTAGTCCCTAGAACAGAAAATATCGCTGGGCCAAGGGCAACATCGACGCGGGTTCGCAGCGAAGTTCTTCGCCATCGGCCGTCACGATATAGGTCTCGGGATCCACGTGCATTTTCGGTGTGGCACCGTTGAGCCTCAGGTCGGCCTTCGTCAGCGTGCGGCAGCCGCGCACCGCGTAGAGATGCTTCCGCAATCCATAGCGGTGCACGTTGTCGAGCGAGGCCTTCGACACGAAGGCGAGCGATGTCGCCGACCCTGCCGATCCAAGGGCGCCAAACATCGGTCGCATGCCGATCGGCTGCGGCGTCGGGATGGACGCATTGGCATCGCCCATCTGCGACCACGCAATCAACCCCCCCTTGATGACCAGCTCGGGTTTGACCCCGAAGAACGCGGGATGCCACAGGACGAGATCCGCGAGCTTGCCGACTTCGATCGAGCCGATCTCGTCAGAGACGCCATGCGTGATCGCGGGGTTGATCGTGTATTTGGCCACATACCGCCGGATACGCAGGTTGTCGTGATCGCCCTGTTCTCCTGACAGGCGCCCCCGCTGCTGGCGCATCTTGTGCGCCGTCTGCCAGGTCCGCGAGATGACCTCGCCCACGCGTCCCATCGCCTGGCTATCGCTCGAAATCATGCTGATCGCTCCGAGATCGTGCAGGATGTCTTCGGCGGCGATCGTCTCGTTGCGGATCCGGCTCTCGGCGAACGCCACGTCCTCGGGAATGTTTCTGTCGAGGTGATGGCAGACCATCAGCATGTCGAGGTGCTCGTCCAGGGTATTCACGGTCAGCGGGCGCGTCGGGTTGGTGGAGCTGGGTAGGACGTTGGCCTCGCCACACACGCGAATGATGTCGGGGGCATGGCCCCCGCCCGCGCCCTCCGTGTGATAGGTGTGGATCGCCCGCCCTTTGAACGCGGCGATCGAATCGTCGACGAATCCCGATTCGTTGAGCGTGTCGGTATGGATGGCCACCTGTACGTCGTACTGATCCGCCACGGTCAGGCAGCAGTCGATCGCTGCCGGCGTCGAGCCCCAGTCTTCGTGCAGCTTCAGGCCGATCGCTCCCGCGCGGATCTGTTCGTGAAGCCCTTCCGGCCGCGAGCTGTTTCCCTTGCCGAGGAACCCGAAATTCATCGGCAGCGAATCAGTCGCCTGCAGCATCCGTTCGAGATACCACGATCCCGGCGTGCACGTCGTTGCCTTCGTGCCGGTCGCCGGTCCTGTCCCGCCGCCAATGAAGGTCGTCACGCCGCTTGCCAGCGCCACATCGACCTGTTGCGGGCAGATGAAGTGAATATGCGAGTCGACGCCGCCGGCGGTGAGAATGAAACCCTCGCCAGCGATCGCCTCGGTCGTCGCGCCGACGATCATGCTCGGCGACACGCCAGCCATGACGTCAGGATTACCGGCCTTTCCGATTCCGACGATGCGGCCGTGCTTGACGCCGACGTCGGCTTTGTACACACCGGTCCAGTCGATAACGAGTGCGTTCGTAATCACGAGGTCCAGCGCGCGATCTTCGCTGATGCCGGCGGCCTGGCCCATCCCGTCGCGAAGGACCTTGCCGCCACCGAACTTGCACTCGTCGCCGTACGTCGTGTGGTCGCGCTCCACTTCTGCGATGAGATCGGTATCGGCAAGACGCACGCGATCGCCCGTGGTCGGTCCGTAGATGTCGGCGTAGTGCCGCCGCGGCATGCGATAGCTCATAGCAGACCTCCAATGACGACGCGGTTTCCCGCTATCGACACGAGCGTGACGCTCTTTGTTTCGCCAGGCTCGAATCGCACCGCCGTGCCCGCTGGAATGTCCAGGCGGCGCCCCGTGGCGGCCGCGCGGTCGAATTCGAGCGCGCGATTCGTTTGCGCGAAGTGATAGTGACTGCCGACTTGAATCGGTCGATCGCCGCGGTTGGTCACGCTCATCTGGATGGGCTCGCGGCCTTCGTTGATGACGATATCGCCGTCAGCAGTGACGATTTCACCCGGCACGACGTTGGTCGTCGTGGCGGTGCTCAAACCGGCCTTCGGCACCGGCAGGAAGCTGCCATAGAGTGCCAGCTCCAGGTTCCCACGCTCCGCTGCGATCGGATGGTGAACCGTGACAAGCTTGCTCCCGTCCGGAAAGGTACCTTCGACCTGTACTTCGACGATCATTTCCGGCACGTGGTCCATCACGTCGGCACGACCGAGCAATTGCCGTCCGAGGTCCATCAGTTCGGCGACCGGTCGTCCGTCTCGAATGAATTCCAGCACCTGCGTGCTGATCAACGCGACAGCTTCCGGGTAGTTGAGACGAAGGCCGCGCGCCAGCCGCTTCTGCGCCAGGTACCCGGCCTGGTGGAGAGCCAGCTTGTCGAGCTCATGAGGAGTGAGATGCATCGATCACCATTTCCTGCTCCACGGGTCGTCGCCCAGGAGCGGCGAGAGAAAGTTGAGATATTCGCGAAGCACGCGGCCCACCTGTTCCACGCTCATACCGGCGATTCGCACCAGCGTGCCGCCCTTACCAAGAGGTGATGCGGAGACAATCAGTCCGGCATCTTTGACGACCGTGGACTGTAACACCTCGCGTTGGATCACACTTGCGGCTTCTCGAACCAGCGGCCCCATCAGAACGGCCGTCAGGAGAACCTCGAAACGCCCGATGCGCTCGACGATCGAATCGAGATCGGACTCGAGCACGAGCGCATCGTAGAAAACCGGCCGGGCGTCTCGAGTAATCGTAAGGCGACTCTCATAGCGTGAGAACGCCCAGCGCTCGCCGGCGCGGTGTCGTCCCGATGTCATCCAGTCGACGACGACAAGATTGGCATCGGCGTGGAGCGCGTAGTCTTGCGTTTGGAGGAAGTCCGCGGACGTGAAACACACAATCGGATCGGGCATGACCACGAGCAGCGCACCCGCATCCACTGTCGCGGACATCTTCTGACTGGCGGGCCGCAGCGAGCGGTACACCTTCGTTGACGCCTGCGTGGACAGCAATGCCCGGGCTCCGGCCTCGACCTCCACGGTCATCTGTATCTCATCACCGCCAACAAATCCTCCCCCAAGCGTTGCGGTATACACCCAACAGGCCGAGCGCCCGCCTTTCGTGGCGAACACTTTCACCGGGCTTGCGGCGAAGGAGCGCGTGAGGACCGTTTCCGATCCATTTCGCGTGAATTTTAGGTATGCAGTTCCAGCCGTCTGCGGCAGCGTTGTGAGGGTCGGCACAGCTCAGCGCGCGATTCTAGCTGATACACCCCGGCATTTTTTGCCGAGCCAAACAGGGGCGGACGATGTTCAGGTTTGTCGGAAACGCTCCGATGTGACGGGTTTCCATACAAAGATCCTCGTAACTCCCATGTTCTCAGAACCGTACAGTCGGCAAGCCAATTGCAACCCAGTACCCAACGAGGAGGACTGCACATGATAAGCAAGAAAGTGATTACGGCCGTCTGCGCAGCGGCGATTCTGACGTCGATGTCGGCGACACCAGTTCGCGCACAGACGATGGATTCACGCACGGAGTTTACGTTCAACCAGCCGATTGAGCTCCCGGGTGTTACGCTACCCCCGGGCACCTACATCTTCCGCTTGATGGACGCCTTGGCCGGGCGCCACGTGATGCAGGTGACGGCGAAGGACTCTACCAACAAGACACACGGGCTGTTTCTGACCATCTCAGCGCAGCGCCCGAAGCCGTCCGACAACGCCGAGCTCAGATTTCTGGAAACGCCTGCCGGCCTGCCTGCAGCCGTGAAAACGTGGTGGTACCCAGGCAACATCACCGGCCGCGAGTTCATCTATCCGAAGTCGCAGGCTCGTCGCTTGGCGCAGGCCACGAACCAGACGGTTCTGACCACGCGAGCGGAGTCCATGACGGACGATCAGATGAAGACCGCGGACCTTACTTATATGTCGCCGACCGGTCAGGAAACGGCGCTGACGGACGAGCAGATAGTGGCGGCCGCGAGGAACACTCCTCCGGTGGGCACAGCTTCAGCGGACACCTCGGCTCGCGCT
>DATEEI010000071.1:0-81910 GCA_035281225.1 Vicinamibacterales bacterium | reverse complement strand
CGGGCCCCGCCGCGACAAAGGCAACGAGTCCAAACATCGCGGGTGCGATGATGCTTTTATAAGAGTAGATGCTCATGTGACCCCTCCAGATCATGGCAATAGCCGCGCGCCGCTTTCAGGCGGCACGAGCCTTCTCTTGCGTGGTTGTTTGTGTTACGCCCCCGGCGCCGAGTAGGCACCGTTGCGACGGCAAGGACGAGAGCTGACTCTCTACGCGTCCCTGTCGCCGATCAGCAATCGCTGCTGATTTACTCGACCCCTCTCGAGGCCATGCCCTCTGGCGTGTAGAACGAGGGCGGATGCGGATCTACAAATTCAACCGGCTTCACCATAAACAGCTGAAGCGTGTAGCCCCCTTCGATGAAGTTCGTCGTAGCTCCCGTAAGCATGACTTGTCCGGGCAGGTCGGGCGCCAGGAAAGGGACACCCTGGTACATCTTCCAAAGTCGACCCTGCGCGTCGTAGCCCTCACCCAGAACAGCGTTCCACGAATCTTCATCGACGTAGAATGTGCGCTTCGGAACCACGTGGCGTGTGCCCTCACGTAACGTCCCTTCGACGACCCAGACGCGATGCAGCTCCCAACGCTGAAGATCTGTGTTGAAAAAGTTCTTCGTCATCAGTTTGTCGACGTCGGGTTCCGCGGAGAACTTGTTGGCGTTGTACGGAACGTACACCTCTTTCTTCCCGACCAGCTTCCATGAATACCTCTCTGGAGAACCGAGAAATACGAAGCCTTCGTCGAAGTTTTCGATCCCAGACATGATGAAGTTCGGAGTGTCATATCCCACGGTCGGCGCCACGCGAACGCGTCGCTGCCCAGCCAGGTATTGCCATGCACGACGCTCTTTCTGCAGAGAATCAATGATGAGAAGCTGCTCCCCCTTCTTGTATGGGGGGCCCTTGTTGACCTGGCTCATGTACCAATAGTCAGGCGTCTTCGCATTCTGCGTGTTGTACGGGTATTGCCACCACGCAAGACTCTCCGTCGACCGGATATTCTTCCCATCCGCTGTTTGGATCATGTCGTAGACATGCATGGTTACCGACGACCCGCGCCATGCAACCAGGTGATTCCACATGACCTCCATCCCGTTCGTCGGGATGGGAAAGGGAACACCACCATTCGTCGCGCCGTCGATCTTTCGACCTTCGTCAGCAATCTTCGCGCTCGTAGCGTTCTTGAAGGTCGCGTCGTAGAACCACTGCGGCGCCGCTGCCGTGCGGTGAGTGGGGTATACGTGCATCTTCCAGTCCGGAAACTTCTTGAACATCTCCAACTGGCCCGGCGTCAGCTTGGCGGAATGCTCAGCCGCGTTGCTTGCTGTGATCGTAATCACAGGCTTTTCCGATGCGAACGGGTCTGGACGAGGCTGACCACTCTTCCATCCCGGTGCGACTGTCTTATACCCACCGTTCCATGCGGGGATGGTTCCGTTGGCATTAGCAGCCTTCTCGCCGCCCATTGGCATCAGGGTCGTCTTAAGCTTTTCTGCCTCAGATGCAGGAACCGCAGCACCGGCCGACATCGCGCTCGCCGCCAGGATGGCGGCCAGCATCAAGGACCACGACTTTGTTGTAACCATTGTCTCCTCCGTTATGACGTGCGGCCGTCAAGGGCTACACGGTGTAGCTATGAAGCGTCTAGCCCTAACGGGCTGCGTTGACTCCGGAAAGGAAATTCTCAACAGCCGAAACGGTATTCATTGGTACTTCGGCCATCGGGTAGTGCCCGGCGCCGTCCAGCACGACCAACGTCGCGTTGCCGTAGAAGCTCATCGTCGTTTCCCGGGCGGCTTTTTCGGTTGCATTCGGGTCATGCTGTCCAACCAGTGCGAGAACCGGACAATTGAGCGATGAAACCGCGCTACTGATGTCCGTTCTCGAACTGTCCATTGCATACCCTTTGAACGCAGCCTCGCTGATCGAAGTGAAACTGCGATCAGAAATCTCGCGGGTAGCGGCCTCGGAGTACCGCGACACGACGCCCGCGCGGACGAGTGCTGCTCGACCCTCGCGGGTTTCAGCAGCTACCTTCATGAACTGCTCCCGGGCGGGACCTGAAACCGCCCCTCGAGCGCTGAGGCCGGCGATCATGACGATGGCCGACACTCTGCTAGGAAGCGCCACAGCCACCATCTGGGCGACCAATGCTCCAAGGGAATGTCCAGCGACGGAGAAGTGAGTCCACCCGAGATATTCGACGAGTCGGACCGCGTCGATAACCGCTTCTCTCAGTGTAAAAAGCCCTGGCTCGTTGCGTGATTCACCGTATCCGCGATAGTCGGGCACGACGTACTGGAATCGATCTTTGCTCGAATAATCGAGCATGGTGTCGAAGCTCGAGCTTGTCCCCAGTAGGCCAGGGAAGAGGAGGACTTTGTGCGGTCCAGCCCCCACAACCTTGTAGGATTTCATTGTTTATCCTGATATCTGATCTTCTTGAACGCTCTGAATGCACTTAGACGTGCAGAGGGTCTTCCCGCTCCATAAGAGCGACGACTTGCTCGCGCGATGCGGCAAGTTGCGGTGCGACCTTGAGCTCCGTACCGAGAAAGCGCTCTTCCTCGTCCATTCGGAAGCCTAACGATTTAGTCGCTTCAAACATCACTCCGCCTGGGGTGCGCACGTAGACCGACTCGAAATAGCCGCGATTCTTGCGGTCGGAGAAGTCGGTAAACCCCATGCCTTCAGCGTCGAACTTCACCTTGGCCTGTGCGTCATAGTCAGGCACGTCAAACGCACCGTGGTGGATGATCCCCTCACCGAGCGTCCACGACCCCTGCCTCAGGTCAGGCTGGTAATGGAGATCGATACGCTTCCCCGCCCCGCCACCTGACGTTTCGTAGCGGACGAATGATCGATCCTTCATCGTCTGCTTGAAATTCCACGCCTGGGTTAGAAACGCGTCCATATCCTCAAGCTCGCGTACAACCGCGAGCCAATTGTGGAACCCTCGCACCGCGTACTTCTCTGGCACGTAGTCGGACTTCCAAGGCTTACGGGTGTCGCTCGGATCTTCAACGACCTCGAAGTCGATGCCAGCGTGCACCACCTTGAGATAGCGTTCTCCAAACCTCTCGGAGTCGCTAACAACTTCGACACCATTACTGGCGAAGTGCTCGCGCCAAAACCCGAGGGCATCCTTCGGAACTGAGTAGGCGACGGCCGTAAATTGCCCCGATCCTTTACGGCCAACTACCCCCGTACGTCGCATTGGGAAGGTCGTCATGACGGTGCCAGGCGTGCCGTCGGCGTCGCTGAAGTAAAGGTGATAGATCGGAATTCGACCATCGTAGAAGAGCGTACGCTTGATGAAGCGCTGGCCCATCACTTTCACGAAAAAGTCGATATCGCCCTGTCCAGTCCCGGTGCAGAGCGTGATGTGGTGTAGGCCCCGGATCGTAGAGTCGTTCATGTTCGTTCCTGCTCGCGGTGTGCCGTAGGGCCGTTGGCCTGCCCCTTCGAGGGGCGACTTAGCCTTGGCTCGGATGTGCTTTCTTGATCCGAGTATGGTGAGCAACGTCGTTGTCAGCTACGGCATAACCCCAATAAAGCGAATGCCGTTTCCTAATAGACGCGCTAGGTCTCAGGACCGACAATTAATGGCGCCTCGTGCTGTTACGGCTGCCGCCGATGGCGTACCGTCTACGCCGTTGGATCCTGATTTCTCGAAGGTGCGTAAGGCGTTCATTCGCGACGCGTGACGGAGGCTGCCAATGAGCAACATCCCTGATCTAGACCTCAAGTTGATCTATGTATTTGAGGCGTTGATCAAGTACCGCAATGTCAGTCGGGCGGCGGAGGAACTCGACATTTCTCAGCCCTCACTCAGCCAGGGTCTTGCGAAGCTGCGGCGTGAATTCGGAGACCGTCTGTTCGTCAGAACATCCGAAGGGATGATGCCGACAACTTGTGCGGCGGCGCTCGCCGAGCCAATGCTGGAGATGGCGAACATCTATCGTGAGCGGATCCTACTTCGCAGACAGTTCAATCCGCTCACGAGTGAACATGTCTTTACGATTGCAGCGTCCGATATCGGCGAGCTCGTCTTCATTCCCCGATTAATGCATGCGCTGGAAACTCGTGCGCCTCGGGTGCGGTTAAGTGCACATCGCTGGGAGTCTGGAACGTTGCTCTCTTCGCTTCAGTCGGGCGAAGCCGATGTCGCTATTGGTGGCTACCCGAGCCTTGAAGCGGGTATTCGTGAGCGACGCCTCTACCAAGAGCACTATGTCTGCTTGGTTCGTGGCGACCATCCCACCATTCGTGGGGAACTTACGCGGGAGACGTTTCTTAGCGGGTCTCACATTCTCGTTGCCGCGCACAGCGCGGGTCACATTCACCAACGTGCGGAACGTTTGCTGAGGCAGTTGCTTGATCCCTATTCGATCAAGGCGACATCTCAAAGTTTTCTCTTGAGTGCTCTTCTGCTGCCCCAGACAGACTGCATCCTTACTGTCCCTTCGCAAGTCGCGGTCAAACTCTCAGGGATGCTTGGACTTCAGGTCTTGGCTCCGCCAATTGAGTTCGAGCCGTTCGACGTGATGGTCCTTTGGCATGAGCGCTTCCACAAGGATCCGGCGCATCAATGGCTCCGAGGGCTGATTGCCGAAATCTTCGAAAACTACAACACCATTTGAGCGAGCATCTGCGGATGCCGCCCTCCACTATGAGATCGCATGAGCAAGGTTGAGGCCGTACCCGCTGGCAAGGTTGAGATATCCCTTCGTGACGCAGCGCTGGCTTACCACGAGTATCCGGTTCCAGGAAAGCTGTCGGTCACGCCCACCAAGCCTTTACTGACGCAACGCGATCTGGCGCTCGCATACTCTCCAGGCGTGGCGGCGGCGTGCGAAGAGATTGTTGCCGACCCAATCAATGCAGCCCGGTTTACTGCGAGAGGAAATCTCGTCGCTGTGATCACCAACGGCACGGCGGTTCTAGGGTTGGGTGCCATTGGGCCTCTCGCCGCGAAGCCTGTCATGGAGGGCAAGGCCGTACTCTTCAAGCGCTTCGCGGGCATCGACGTTTTCGACCTGGAGATCGACGAGCGCGATCCTGATCGTCTCGTCGAAATCATAGCAGCGCTCGAGCCGACATTTGGCGGCATCAATCTCGAAGACATCAAGGCTCCGGAGTGCTTCTATGTTGAGCGCGCGCTACGTGAGCGCATGCGAATTCCGGTATTTCATGACGACCAGCATGGAACGGCCATCATCGTAGGTGCGGCAACGCTCAATGGGCTCAAGGTCGTTCAGAAGGACATATCGTCGATCAAGGTCGTCGTCAGCGGTGCAGGGGCCGCAGCACTGGCATGCGTCGACCTGCTGGTTGCCCTGGGACTGCCGCGGTCGAACGTCTGGCTAACGGATCTTGCCGGTGTGGTTTACGAGGGCCGAACCGAGCTGATGGATCCTGACAAGGCCCACTTCGCCCAGGAGACCAATTTCAGAACGCTATCGGACGTCATTGACGGAGCGGACCTATTTCTCGGGTTATCGGCCGGCCACGTTCTTAAGCCCGCTATGGTGCAGCGGATGGCACCCCGTCCCTTAATCTTCGCTCTTGCGAATCCGACACCAGAGATTCTTCCCGAAGAGGTCCGAGCCGTTCGCGATGACGCCGTCATCGCTACAGGCCGGACGGATTATCCGAACCAGGTCAACAACGTCCTGTGTTTTCCTTTTCTCTTTCGGGGCGCTCTGGATTCCGGAGCCACTACCATCACTCGAGAGATGGAGATCGCGGCCGTTCATGCGATCGCAGAACTGGCGCAAATGGAGCAGAGCGACGTTGTGGCCAGCGCTTATGGGAGTGAGGACCTGCGGTTTGGTCCTGAATACATCATCCCTAAGCCATTCGACCCCCGGCTGATCGCTCAAGTCGCCCCAGCAGTAGCGAAAGCTGCCGCAGAATCTGGCGTCGCTTCGCGACCGATCGCGGACCTGCGCGGTTATAGAGAACATTTGCAGCGCTTCACGACGCGCAGCGGTCCGATGATGCGCCAAGTGATGGACCTTGCGAGGAAGGCCCCAGGCGCAAATAAGCGAATCGTATTCGCTGAGGGGGAGGAGGAGCGGGTACTACGCGCCGTCCAGACGGTCGTCGACGAGGACGTCGCGCGACCTATTCTGGTCGGACGCCCGTCAGTGATCACCAGGAGAATCGAAAGGCTAGGTCTCAGGCTGAATGTTGAGCGAGACCTAGTGATCGTCGACACCGAGCACGACGACCGATTCCGAGAGTACTGGCAGCATTATCATCGGTTGATGCAGCGCAAGGGCGTCACTACCCAGTATGCCAAGCTCGAGATGCGTCGACGCCCAACCCTCATTGCAGCAATGCTCGTCGCGAAGGGGGAAGCCGACGGCATGATTTGCGGGACGATTAGTCATTACGGCAAACACCTGCGATACATCGATCAAGTGATCGGTCTACGCGCTGGAGCGAAATGCTACGGGGCGATGAGCGCTGTTATTCTTCAGGACCGCACTGTGTTCGTCGTCGACGGTCATGTGAACGACGACCCAACCGCTGAACAGTTGGCCGAGATCACTGTCGCGGCTGCGAAAGCTATTAGACGCTTTGGACTCGAGCCTCACGCCGCCCTGTTATCGCACTCGAATTTTGGCAGTAGCGACGCTCCGTCCGCACGGAAGATGCGGCGAGTCCTTGAACTCCTTCACATCCAGAACCCCGAGCTGGAGGTGGACGGGGAAATGCACGCGGACTGTGCTTTGGACGAGAGCCTTCGAGCGACTCTCATGCCGACGTCCCGCTTGAAAGGTTCTGCCAATCTTCTGGTAATGCCGAACCTTGATGCGGCGAATATCGCCTACACCCTGCTCAAATCCGCGGCCGGCAACAACGTCGCGATTGGTCCGATCCTTCTCGGTTGCGCAGCGCCTGCGCACATCCTGACACCCTGCGCGACCGTCCGCCGGATCCTTAATGTCACCGCCATTTCGGTCGCAGAGGCGGTATCAGGCCCCTAAAAAAAGTGCCGCGCATATGCGCGGCACTTTCTCCTCATCTCGGCCGCTGGAGGGCTAGATATCAAGCACCAGACTTTCGGTTCTGCTGCCTGAGCAACAGATCATCATTGTCTTGTTCGAGGTCTTTCGCTCGCCCGTCAACACCCAGTCCCGGTGCTCCGGAATTCCCTCGAGTACGACGGTCTCGCAGGTACCGCAGATACCTTGCGTGCAGGAGTAGTTGTGTTTAATTCCATTCTGCAGCAGCGTTTCGAGAATCGTTGTCCCTTCCTCCACGACCAGGGTGACGCCCTTCTTTGCAAGCACCACCTTAAAGGTGCCGCTCGTCGCGGCGGCCGCAACAGGCGCCGCGAACATCTCCATGCTGACTTTGCTTGGCGGCAACCCTTCCGTCGCACGCTGGTACGCCTCAAGCATGGGCGTGGGCCCGCAACAGTAGAAGTGGCTGTCTGGAGGGGAGGACCGGACGATGTCCCCGAGGTCGAGCATCTTCCCGCCAGGCTCCTGGTCGAACGAGATATTGACCTTGCAACCCCGCGCGCTTCCCAATGCTTCGATCTCTCGAAGGAAAGCGGCATTCCTTCGTGTCCTGCAGGCATAGTGGAGTTCCCAAGTAGCACCTATGGCACTCAGGCGCTGAACCATCGCCCAGATGGGCGTGATCCCGATGCCTCCAGCAATCAGAACCGCGTGCTCGCGAGTCTCCGAGAGCGGAAAATTGTTCCTCGGCTCGCTGACCGTGATGAGATCTCCCGGCGCCACAGATTCGTGGACGAACTTCGAGCCCCCTCGGCTCGCCCTGTCTTTATTGACGGCGATGACGTAGCGGTCGGTCTCGCCCTGCGGATTGATCAGCGAGTAACTTCGTACCAGTCCGTTCTGGAGGCTAACGTCGATGTGTGCGCCGGCGGTGAAGCCGGGCAGAACGACCCCCTCGGTCGGGACCAACTCGATTGAGCGGATGCCCTCCGCTTCATGCCGAATACTGCGCACCAAAACTTTCAACACGCTCATACCTATCTTCCTGATTTCCGGGCCGACTTAGGAACCGATCAGCATTCCGGCCAACGTGGTGGTCATGCGAGACACATCAGAGAGTGCTGTTCGCTGATGGATGTAGTTATCGGGCCGTACAAGGGCCGCCCAGCCCGTAGTGTTCCCACCCCACTGCGCTGCCAGCTCGCCATTGCTGTCGACAGCCGTGTCTCGATCGAGCGATTCGCTGCCAGCCGGATAGACGGTGAGAACCCTGACTTGGGGCCAACGACGAGTGACTTCGTCCCGCAAATTTTGCGCTGCGGTGATCTCGGCGGCGTTCGCGGGAGCCACAACGAGCGAGAGGGCCGGATGACGCGTCATGTCATACAGACGAAGCCGCGGCTCGAGTAGAGCGTCCGGGGCCCTGTCACCAGCGGTTGCGCCGAGAAGGCCGCTGTCGGCGCTCGCTGCAAGCTGATCACGGTAGTTGTATGACATCCCCGAGATTCGCCTCGTCGCGGCGTCATGCCACCCCGGTTCTGCCGTCTTCGCAATGCGATCCTCAAGGCCTTGTCCGTGACCCATGATGATCTCGTGAAGCGCGTGGGTCCCCTCGAGCAACTGCTGCGCGACCGGCTTGCGCTCACTCTCATAGGTTTCGAGAAAGTCAGGCCGGAGTTGACCCTTCTCGACCATGGCAATCTTCCAGGCGAGATTGAACGCATCCTGCATGCACACGTTCATACCGCTTCCGCCGGCAGGCGAGTTGCAATGCGCGGAGTCGCCTGCGAGGAAGACGGAATCCTTCCGATATCGAGCGCTCAAACGGCGCCACACACGCCATTTGGTAGACCACCGAGGCTCGTCGAGCTTGGCGCACTTGCTGAAGGCGCTTACGTATTCCTGGAATGCGGCCCGGGTTTCGTCGAGCTGTTCCTTGTTGGCCTTCCCCAGATCGCTAATCAGAACGCGGTAATTCTTGCCGGGGAGCTTGGTAATCAGGTGGAAATGATGCTGGCCGACAAAGTAATTGATCCAGTCGTCGCTTTGATCGAAGTTCTGGATGCCGACATCCATCATCTGCAGGATGTTCTCTTGGTAGTCCTCGCCCTCATATCCAATGTTGATACTGTCGCGAACGCGGCTGCGGACACCATCCGCACCAATGACCCAGCGAGGCCGGATCTCCTGTGTCTCCCCGTTGGCAAGGCGCAACTTAACCGACACATCCGACCCATTCTGGCTGAGCGACATCAACTGGACGCCCCACTCCGGATGGAAGCCGTATGCCGAGTCGAGGTGCTGTCGGAGAACGCGTTCGGTTTCGTTCTGGTTGTAGATGAGGATATAAGGGAATTGACCCGGCAGAGTCGTAAAGTCCAGTCTTGGCTTCTCTTCCGTGTTCATGAAATTGAATACGAAGCCATTGCTCTTCGTGCCGTTATCGACGTAACGATGAGCTACCCCGATGTGCTCCATCATTTCGAGTGTCCGCGCGTGAAGCGTGAACGCTTTCGACGTCGTATGCGGGACAGGCAACCGATCTATCAGCCTGCAGCTGACGCCCCTCCTCTGTAATTCGATGGCAGCGATCAAGCCTGTGGGACCGGCCCCAACAATGAGTACAGGCGCGTCGACATCGACTGGCTTCGAGCCGCCCGATCGATAAGTTGCATTTTCCATATTCATCCTCCTTTATTGTTCCCGGAAACGCTCGCCGGTGACCTCAGACTGCTCAGGCGTCGATCGCCTCATCCTGTGCACAAGTGTGGGGTGTGTGGGTGTCGCCCCCGACGATCACCGACTGTATCTATTCGTAAAGCTGATCCATATTGCGGCAGGCAGCGGTTAGATCGCTCGGAACGCCATTGCCGCGCCCTGACCGACACCCACGCACATCGTCGCCAACCCGTAGCGTTCACCACGTCGGCACAACTCCTTCACAACGGCGCCGGCGATTCGAGCACCCGACATCCCGAGCGGGTGCCCGAGGGCAATGGCTCCGCCGTTAGGATTAACGTGATCGGCATCGTCAGCGATTCCCAGAGCCCTCAGTGACGCGAGGACCTGAGAGGCGAATGCCTCGTTGATCTCCACGACGCCGAATTGATTTACCTTCATACCCAAGCGACCGGTAAGTCGGGAAACGGCCTCGATCGGACCCACGCCCATTGTTCGGGGCGCAACCCCGGCGGCGGCGAAGCCGATGACTCGTGCCAAAGGCTTGAGTCCATGCTTCTGGACTGCACTAGCTGAAGCAAGCAGCAGAGCAGCAGCCCCGTCATTGATCGCCGATGCGTTTCCCGCAGTGACGGTCCCGGACGGGCTCACAACAGGTTTCAGGCGAGCCAGCGCCTCGAGTGACGTATCGAAACGAGGCTGTTCATCTCGATCAACCCTGGCCGATTCGCCCGAGCGCGAAAGCGGAAGGCTCACTGGTACGATTTCCTGGCGCGGGAAGCCCCGTTCCGCTGCCAGCTTCGTTCGCTGCTGTGATCGGAAAGCGAACGCATCCTGGTCTGCGCGACTGACTCGGTAGTCGAGCGCCACGTTTTCCGCGGTCTGCGGCATGGAGTCCACTCCATACGCCGATTCCATCGCGGGATTCACGAAGCGCCAGCCGATAGTGGTGTCATACAGCTCAGCGCCTCGGGTGAACGGACGCTCTGCTTTCCCCATCACCAGAGGTGCACGCGTCATCGACTCGACACCTCCGGCTATCGCCAAGTCGATGTCACCCGATTGAATGGCCCTCGCGGCGCATGCAACCGCATCGAGCCCAGAAGCACACAGCCTATTGATCGTGACCCCGGGAACTCCGTGATGAAATCCGGCTAACAGAGCAGCCATTCGAGCGACGTTGCGATTGTCCTCGCCTGCCTGGTTCGCACAACCCAGATAGACCTCGTCCAGCAATTCCGGAATCGACGGATGTCGATCCCCAAGGGCCCTCAAGGGCACTGCCGCCAAGTCATCTGTTCGCACTGATGACAGCGCACCACCGTATCGGCCGATGGGAGTACGAACGTAATCACAGATATATGCTTCGCCCATCACGCCACCCCGGCATGCGCTTTGCGCGTGCGTTCGTGAAGAGCGCGAAGCACGGTCAGCTCTTGGTCACTGGGGACCGGTGTCGGTCCCACTCCCTTGGCGATTCGCAGGGGCCAGCCGCATTCAGCGAGAACCGCCTTTTCGGTGACTCCTGGGTGCAGGGACGTCACGACGAGCTCTTTGGTCTCGGGATCGGGTTCCATGACACAGAGATCGGTAATGACCTTGGTCGGTCCCTTGGTACGGAGGCCCAACTTCTCCCGAGATCCGGCGCCGCTCCCGTGTCCTAGAGACGTAACGAACGGCAGGTCCGATACAAAAGTGCGGGTCGACATCGGCATAGTGATGAAGACTTCGTTGCAGCTCGACGCGATTTCGGGCGCACCACCGCCGCCTGGCAGCCGGACCTTAGGATGAGCGTAGGGACCGACGACCGTCGTGTTGAGATTCGCGAAGCGATCGATCTGCGCACCGCCTAAAAACCCTACGGTGATTCGACCGCCCTGCAGCCAGTATCGAAACATCTCGGGAACAGAAACAGTCGTTAGGGCTGTCTCGCACAGTTCGCCGTCGCCGATAGACAAGGGGAGGACATCAGGTCGCGTTCGAATCGTTCCGGATTCGTAGATAAGGGTGATGTCAGGGGCGTGCGTCAGACGCGCCACATTGCAGGCGGCCGACGGCGCACCGATCCCCACGAAGCAGACGTCACTGTTGCGCAATGCGCGAGCGGCCGTGACGGTCATTATTTCGTTGGGCGTGTATTCGGATGTCACGTTCTGGTTTCCCATTAGGCAGCGACGACAGCATCGCGAGTGCTTCCTACCTTCAGAACGTTCTTCTCCATCCAGTCAGTGAAGCTGCTCCGGCTGCGGGATATCTCATCCCAGGCTTGGTAGAACGCGTTGTCTCGTCGGTAGTAGCCCTGCGCATACGATGGGTATGCGCCACGCGGGGCCACGACCAACGCTGAAACGGTCCACGAAGGAAGAATGGTCGAGTTAAAGCCAGTGCTTTTCAGTTGATCAACGACTTCTTCGACCGTCACGATTGACCTGGTCGCCGCCAGGACAGCCTGTTTCTGGACCCCGACGATGCCTTCGATCAAAACATTGCCGTCGCGATCTGCCTGCTGCGCATGGATGACTGTGACGTCCGGTCGCAGCGCGGGCACAGTCGCGAGTTCCTCACCGGTATACGGACAGCGGATCGACCGGATCTTCGGATTGACCTTTGGAAGGTCAACCCCCAGGTAGCCTCGAAAAGCCGCGAACGGAAGATTGGAGGCGCCCGCTTCGTACGCGTTCGCCATCGCCGCGTGAGAATGTTCTTCAAGCTCTAGGGGGTGAGGCCAGCCATTCTCTACAGCATCACGCAGTCTATGAAGCGAGCCAACGCCGGGATTGCCGCCCCACGAAAATATCAACTTGCGCGCCACGCCCATTCCGATCATCTGGTCGTAGATCAAGTCCGGCGTCATTCGAACCAGCGTCAGCTCACGCCGTTTCTGCCGAATAATCTCGTGACCCGCAGCGAAAGGAATTAGATGTGTGAAGCCCTCGAGAGCCACAACATCGCCGTCGCGAACGTGTTCAGAGACCGCATCTTCAAGTGATGACAATCGTGCCATAGAGGGCCTGTTGATGAACGTCCCGAGAAACGGGATCGGTCACGGTGTTTTTAGGAGGCGAGACGATTCGCGGCCTTTGCCGCGTGCGTCGCGATGGCGTCCATCAACGGAGGCGACAGGCAGTCATAAGGCTGCAGACCCAGCTCCACGAGTCTTGAGCGAACATCGCTCATTCGATTGGGATCAAAGCCGGCTTCGATAATCGACGAGACAAAAGCAGCGAATCCCGGCTCTGACCAACCGCCCTGGTCCGACAACTCGGTGTGCACGAAATCGAGCCCGTAGAAGGGGTGGTTTTCGTCTTCAATCCGACCATACATGTGCACGCCGCAACCTTTGCAGGCATGTCGCTGGATTGCAGCCTTGGCATTCACTACCGAAAGCTTGTCGGCGTTTTGGACTACCGACAGCTTTTCACGCGAGACGACTGCCACCACGGAGAAGAGTGCTCCCGCGGGCTTCCAGCATTTGGTGCACCCGCAGGCATGGTTGTGCGCGGTATTAGCTGAAAGCTGCACTTGAACCTTTTTATCGTTGCAACGACAAAAGAGAACTCCGCCAGCAAACTCGGACTTTCCTTTCTCGATCCCCTTGTCAACCGCGGGGTGAATTGACAGAGCCATAACTCCTCCTTGTTCGCTGTAGGACGTGTCTCGCTACGATATCGGTGACGACAACTTTTCGGGACGTGGCGGACCGCATACCGTGAATTCTGAAACTCAATAGTTAGTGTCAGAACACCACGACACCGCGAATCGACTCGCCGCGCGTCATCAGATCAAAGCCCTTGTTGATGTCTTCCAGCGGCATGACGTGCGTGATCAGCGAGTCGATCTCGATCTTCTTGTCCATGTACCAGTCGACGATCTGCGGCACCTGCGTGCGACCGCGCGCCCCGCCGAACGCTGTGCCCTGCCAGCGACGACCCGTGACGAGCTGGAACGGTCGGGTGCTGATCTCCTGACCCGCGGCGGCGACGCCGATGATGGTGCTCACGCCCCAGCCGCGATGCGTGCATTCCAGCGCCTGGCGCATGAGTGTGGTGTTCCCGACGCACTCAAAGCTGTAGTCGGCACCGCCGCCGGTAAGATCGCCCAGATGCGCGACCAGATCGCCCTGGATCTCTTTCGGATTCACAAAGTGCGTCATACCGAACCCGCGCGCCATCTGCTCGCGCGCCGGGTTCACGTCCACACCAATGATCATGTTCGCGCCGACCATCTTCGCGCCCTGGATCACGTTTAGCCCGATGCCGCCGAGGCCGAATACCACCACGTTCGCACCGGCCTCGACCTTGGCCGTGAACAGCACCGCGCCGATGCCGGTAGTGACGCCGCAGCCGATGTAGCAGATCTTGTCGAAGGGGGCGTCTTCACGCACCTTGGCCAGTGCGATCTCGGGCATCACGGTGTAGTTCGCAAAGGTGCTGCAGCCCATATAGTGCATCACCGGCTTGCCCTTGTAGGAGAAACGGCTCGTTCCATCCGGCATGAGCCCCTTGCCCTGCGTGGCGCGGATCGCGGTGCAGAGGTTGGTCTTGTGCGAGGTGCAGCTTTTACACACACGGCATTCGGGTGTGTAGAGCGGGATGACGTGATCCCCCTTCTTGAGCGTGGTCACGCCAGGGCCAACGTCCACCACGATGCCCGCGCCTTCATGGCCGAGGATGCTCGGGAAAATGCCCTCCGGGTCAGCACCCGACAGCGTGTACTTGTCGGTGTGGCACAGGCCGGTGGCCTTGATCTCCACCAGCACTTCGCCGGCCTTCGGGCCTTCGAGTTGCACGGTATCGATCACCAGCGGCTGGCCGGCTTCCAGTGCAATGGCGGCTCTCGTTTGCATTACGCGTCCCTTGTACCGATTCTGATTTCAGCGGTGCTGAGAATGTCTGTTCTTGCTCTGGGGGCCGTATTCGCGCTCGACCAGTCGAAGAATCATTCGGCGAGAAGCAACCGCTGTCCTGTCTCCGGCAATGATGAGTTCCTTGAAGTCGTGCCGATCGGTGTCGAGCAGTTTTTGCATGTGACCCACTGCTTCTGAATCCTGCGCGAAGGCGCGCGCCATAATCTGCCGAACGCCTTCAGTTAGTGCAGAGTCCTCAAGAGCGTGGTCTCGTGCCACGCCGTAGTAGTAGTGCGTGCTGCTTCCGGTTTCCGGCGTGAGAAAATGGTCGAAGTAAACACGAAACTCATCGCGCTCACCGGGTGCAGAATCTTTGATTTTCAGCAAATCCCACCCTCGAAAGAACGCGGGCGTCTCGTATCGACCGCCGGCTCTGTCGAGCAAGTTACGGCCTTCGTAATTGAAGTAAGGCGGAAAGAACGTCTTGGCCTGTTCCCACTCTGTGCTTTCCCGATAGAAGTCGACAGTCAGTCGCTCCTCATCGATCGTCATTTCGGTTGTCTTAGATCCCCAACTCTCGGGCACGCCAAATGTGGTGGCGTGAAGGTAGGGAAGGTGGGACAGGTCGGCGAGGTTCTCCTGCATCAGCAGGTAGTTCCCAGGCATTGGTAGCGTGCCGACGCAAAACGTCCAGTCCGAACTGGTGTACGGCGTCATGTCAGGCATTTTCGACTCATCGGCCGGTCCGTCACCCATCCAGATCCACACGAGCGGACCCATTTCATGAATGGCATAGCTACGCACGCCGAGTGTCGGGACTCGATCCTGGCATGGAACTTTGAGGATGCTTCCATCCGGGTTATATCGAATCCCGTGGTAGCCACAACGAATAGTGTCCCCCTCAAGGAAACTCTCGGACAGCGGATACGATCGATGCGCACACCGATTCTGTAAGGCAACCAGTTCGCCGCTCTCTTTTCGGTAGAAAACGATCGATCTGTTCAGGAGCGTTTTTGCTACCAACTTCCGAGAGAACTCGTCCGACGTGCCCGCGACGTACCAGTGCTCATACAGGAGTGGGAGTTGAACGTAGGCCTGCACGTTTCGGAGCGCTGGCTCCAGCGCCTCGATTGAGTAGTTGGCTCGCGCATCAGCTTCTTCGTGACGTTCCGTCACCGCACCTCTAACTTTCTCAAGCATTGCCAATCCCTCCGATGATGAACCGCTTCTTCTAGGACCGTGATCCAGAGCCTACGTCGCTTCCGACGACGCGACGCCTGGATTGCCGACGGTCCACCTCCAGTGACGAATAGTGAGTTCCGCAAAAAGACCGACCTTCCTGTAAGGGTCTCCCGCAGCGAACCGCTCCACCGCCTCCTCGCTGTCAGCTTCGACAACCAAAAGCGAACCAGTCATTGACTCGCGGTCTCGAGCCAGGAGGGGTCCTGCAAGCTTCACCCGGACATCCTTGTGCGCACGGTGCAAGTACTCCAAGTGCTTGGCTCGTGTTTGATTTCGGACATCTGCCGTATTGGGATGGTCTACTCCAATGATCACGTAATGCATCAACCCTCCAGTACCGGCGCCAAAATGATCTCGCGCGCGAGAAGCGCAAATGGGCCGTTCAGTTCGCGCCCGTCCGGCGCCTGCCCCCCCATTTCGATGTTCGACATTGGCAACGCAGGATCTATCGACCGCAAAAACCGCGTCGACCTCCAAATAAGGGTCTCCCTCAATGAAGATATGCGTAACAAGAGGCTCATACCCGTCTTTCACTGCTTTGCAGTGGATATGCGCAGGCCGCATTGCGGATCCCCGCATTGCACGCACCAGATCTCCGACCGGTCCGTCCATTGGTATCGGGTAGCTGCAAGGATGGTCCGTCCAGAACGACAACTCGCCAGATTCGTCAGTCGTGAACCGGGCGCGTCGGTCACTTTGTGCAGGATCCCACCCTTCCGCTTGAACGTCGTACTGCCCTTTTTGGTCCGCGTGCCAGACATCGACCTCGGCTCCGGCGAGAGGCACTCCCAGGTCTGAGACGATTTTCAGCTTCACGTGTAGTGGCGCGCCCACTGGTGACCTAGCAAGTGAGTGCCCATGTGCCGGGGCGGACGGTGGTTCCTCGACGTAGAAAGGGCCCAGAACAGTCTGTCGAGTTCGGCTATCCGCCTGAGAGAAATTCAGGACGACCAGAAGTTGAGACAAGCCGAGGACGTCGGATAGCAGGATGCCCTCCTGCCTTGCTCCAGTGCTGTGCCTACCGACCGCTGTTAGAAAGTGGATGCCAGTCATCCACTCGGCTTCCGTAAGACGCGCCTCTCGCGCAAACGCGTGAAGATGGCCGATCAGACCCTTCATGATTTGCTTCATGCGGGGGTCCGGAGCGTTGTCCGCCCTGGAAAGCACTTCTTCGGTGAGTGAGAGAACGTCAGGAGCTTTCATGGGCCGTCATCCTTCGATCCGGTTCCCGATGTGGACTATCCACTCCCGACCATAGTGCCCTGCCTCTCGATCACGACGACAGAGAACTAACAGACATGGAAGGATCCTGGTCCTCATTTGGCCCCCTGTACGCTAAGCGCGCTCTGACTTGCTTCAAACGACTCGGGCGTCTCTTTCGGCGAGATTAAAAATGCCGCGAGTGCCGGGACCAGAATGAGTGCTCCCACCATGTTCCACACGAACATAAATGCCAGCAGAACGCCCATATCCGCCTGAAACTTGATCGGCGACATCACCCAGGTAATCACGGCGGCCCCGAGAGTAATGCCGGTAAGTAGAACGACCTTCCCGGTAAATGACAGCGCCTTGAGGTACGCCGTCCGCACGGAATCACCCTTTCTGACATTGGCAAGGAGCACGCTTACTACGTACAGCGCGTAGTCGACGCCAATTCCAACGCCCAATGCAATCACAGGAAGCGTGGCGACTTTCACTCCTATGCCGAGCAGCACCATAAGTGCTTCGCACAGTATCGACGTAAGTACCAACGGGACCATCGCTATGACTACGGCGCGCCATGATCTAAATGCAATGAAGCAAAGGATCGTCACCGCGCCGTAGATGAGATAGAGCATCTGCGTCGACGATCGTTTTACTACGATATTCGTTGCCGCTTCGATCCCGGCGTTTCCCGCAGCCAGTAGCACCTTGAATTCGGGTGTTGCATGGTCCCCAGCAAACGCCTCGACGGCGTCCACCACACTGGTCAGCGTGTCGGCCTTGTGGTCCTTGAGGTAGGCGAAGACGGACAGCAGCGTGCAGTCTTGATTGAAGAGCTCTCTTGGCGCGTGCGTCAGTATGTTCCCAAGCACACTGGCGTTTGGCACCAGTTCGAACCAGCGAAGGTTGCCCTCATTCATCCCTACCATGAGATTGCGGCTAAGACCCACAAGCGAATGAGTGCTTTCGACTCCCGGCAACTGGCGGAGCTGCTGCTCCAGGACATCCACCTTCATCTGAGTGGAGTATTCAACGCATTGGTACGGCTCGGTCTTGATCATCGCCACAAAAACGTCGGAACTTGTAGCGTAGTGCGACGTCACGTACTGAATATCACGGTTGTACCGAGAGTCCGGACGCAGCTCCGGCGCGCCTGGATCCAAGTCCCCGATCTTCAACTGTTGTGCGACCACGAATCCAGCGACTCCGAGCGCCGTGGAGCCCACGATCGCCGCCGCAGCCCAACGACGATCCGTAAACGCCGCCAACAACTTCCACAACCCGGTCGCTTCGCCCGCTTCCCTGGCTTCGCTTTCGAGGCTTCTCCTGGCAGCTGCTGGGCTTACGCCACAATAGGAAAGCAGGATCGGGAGCAGCACCAGATTCGTGAAGACCAATACGGCGACGCCAATACTTGCGGTAATCGCTAGGTCATGGATGACGTCGATCTTTATCACGCCGAGTACGGCGAACCCTACGGCGTCACACAGCAGAGCGGTAAGTCCGGCAGCGAATAGCCTTCTGAACGTGTATCGGGCGGCGACAAACTTGTGTGTTCCTCGGCCTATGTCCTGAAGGATTCCGTTCATCTTCTGCGTCCCATGGCTCATGCCGATGGCGAACACGAGGAACGGCACGAGAGTGGAGTAGGGGTCCAGGACAAAACCGAGTGCGGAAAGCAGGCCGAGCTGCCAAACGACGGCAATTAGTGAGCAGATGACAACCAGGACAGTACTTCTGATGTCGCGATTGAACCAATACACCATAGCGGTGCAGATGATGACGGCGACTAGAAAGAACACCCAGACCTGCAACAGTGCATCGATTAGATCGCCGACGAGCTTCAGGAAGCCGATGATGTGCAGGTCAATCGAATCACTCTGATACTTGCTTCTGATTTCTTCCAGGCTTTCTGAAAACGTTTTGTAGTCGAGCGGATTGCCGTCCGCATCATGGTCCAAGAGGGGGACGACGATGGCGCTCGACTTGAAGTCGCCGGCCACAAGTTGTCCCACTTCTCCAGACCGTTCGATGTTGACGCGGACTTTGGTTATCGCTTCAGGCGTCCCGTCGTAAGTCCCATCAATTACCGGTCCGCCGTCGAGGCCGTGTTCCGTAACAGCGATCCATCGCGTTGCGGGCGTCCAAAGCGACTTCATGTAGGCGCGGTCGACGCCAGGAAGGAGAAGCACTTCGTCGTTGATTTTCTGCAACGTCTTCAGATATCCGGCATCTAGGATCGTTCCATCCTTTGCCGAGACGATGATTCGGACGTTGTTGCCTAGACCCTTAAGGTCGTTTCGGTTCTCCAGATAATTCTTGATGAAGGGATGTTCAGTCGGGATCATCTTCTCGAAGCTCGCGTTGACCTGCAGTCTCGTCAACTCGAATCCAAGAAATGCCGTTATCAACGCACACAGAACAATGATCGCCGTTCGATTGTTAAAGATCAGGCGCTCTGCCCGGGAGCCAGACTTTCGGTCGAACGCCCCCAAGTCTTTGACGACCGGAAACTCAGCTTCTGACGACTGCTGTGGTATCACTTGCTGCTCCCATCAGCCATGGCTGTGTTGCGCGGATTGTTCATCCGCAAGATTCCGTTAGCGCTCGTGAGGATGAGCGATCCGTCTGGAAGGCTTAATACGCCAGTTAGCGGCGCCTGTGATCCAGACTTGGTCATTGCGAACACAGTCGAGGAATTCGGCGCCCAAGCGATCTCGCCTGCCTGGTCGAGCAGGTAGGTCGTTCCATCGAGGACTGCACCACCGAGGATCGATGCCTGGGAAAGCCCCTCAATTTGATCCCAGCAGAGACCGTGGTCAGTGCTCTGGTAAGCGTTACCCCGCAATCCGTATGCGGTCAGCTTGCAGCTTTGGGTCGCGACAAGGCCGAAGAGGCTTCCTGAATAGGGAAAGCTAACTCGCTGAAACGTGGCTCCATCGTCTACCGAACGCAGGAGCAATCCCTGCTCTCCGGCTATGAACCATGACGTTCCGCAGTTTCGAATGGCGTGAAGATGAAACTCGCCCGGATTTTCCAGATGATCCTGCCAGGGACTCCACGTCTTTCCGGCATCGACTGTCCTAAAGATCAGGTTATAGGCGCCGACAACGTACCCTGTGTTGGCATCTGCGAAGTAGACATCAAGGAATGGCTTGTCTGCCCCTTCGTCCAAAAGTCGCTGGGCCGCTCGAACACGTTTCGCCATATCTTCAGACGATTGACCGTCCTGTGTAATGGCTTTCCCTTGGTAGTATTCCAATACAGCCTTGGCCGCCGACACGCCGTCGAACTGGCGGGCCCAAGTAAGCCCCCCATCGTCTGTGCGAAGGATGACGCCTCGATGCCCGACGGCCCATCCTCGCGTTGGAGTCGCGAAGTGGACTTGGGTCAATGTGACGCTCGTAGGAACATCGGATTGCTCCCAGTGACGACCGTCGTCGCTTGAGGTCATGATGATCCCGCGCTCTCCCACTGCCACGATCCGCGAGCCGGCCCGCGCAACAGACATGAACACCGCTGACTTTGCGGCGTGTACGTCTTTCGCTGCAGGTCGTTCAACCGTGTCAGGTAGCGCCCACGCGGGTGCACAGAAAAACAGCACGATGAGTAGGGCACTCCATCGATCGCTGCGGCCTGAATCCATGTTTTCCTCCATGTCAGGTACGCTTTTTTTTAAGCCCGACCCAATCTCATTGGGCCGGGTCGCATTCGCGATCTGCATCACTTGCGTCGCTGCGAACGATGGTCGACAACTGGCACCAAGCCAACAAGCGTCAACCTCGAATACCCCGCATGCAGAATCCGAATCTGGCTGCGCCGTGCGGACTTGGAGAGGCGCCCACCTTGGAAGCGTTGTCCTTGCTGGAACTCTTTGATTACCAATAAGTCGGGGGCATCCGCAGGTGTCAGCTGGATCCGGCGCACACGCTTTGTGGCGGCGCTGACGTGGCGCGTCTCGGTGAATTTAACGTCCGAGTCGGGCAAGCAGCTGACCGGAACGATCCCGCCGCAGTCAATATTCAGATCCAGGGAACACGACGTAGCGCAGTCCCGCACCGGTTTGTTCGACAAGGTGTCGCACTGACGCCTCGTGCGCCTTCGGGCCCAGGTAGATGAAGGTAACGCCCTTGAGATCCTGCTTACCGCTCGCCTGCAGCGCTTGCCTCAGGATCGTGCGATTCCGGATCGCGTCGGGACCCGCGATCCCGATGTAGTCATGCCGTTTCGCAGCTGGCTCCAGCTGCGAAGCCAAGTCGCGGATGTCCTGATCCTCGATAGCCTCTAGTTTCAAGTAGAAGAACGCATAGCTGTCCACGTTGGTCGGAACCTCGCGGCCCGCGGCGCCCATGGCCATCTCGAGGTCAAACGAACGCTCAGTGGCTGCTCCAGCAGCAAGCGCCCCGCACAATGCGGCCGCTCCTACTAGGCTGCGCAAGCTGTTCGTGGCGTCCGCCCGGAGTCGGAAGCCGCGGGTGAGAGCCTTCTCAGGACTGTGAGGGCAGTTAAACCTTTGCGTGAACATCTCTTCCCTATGAACGGTGTTTTTAATGGCGACGCCTGCCCATCACCAGCTCTCGGCACTGCAGCCCGGAGAGCGCCGAGAAGCAGACCGATGACCGCGTCCACGACTCGCTCCACCGGCCTTGCAGTCTTGCCAGTCGGTTAGTAGCGGTCACCCACTGAAAAGGAGCATTCGTCGCGACGTCTTCGGGTCGCCTTCGTCTGCCAGCCAACCTTTACGGCCGGTCGGATCGACCAGGATCTATCGCCTCCCTGCGGGTGTGCACGCCATCCTCATTGGCGGGAAGTCGTACGGGCGAGACACGGGAACGGCTCGTCGACGCCAGTACTTTCTTGCGGGTGTGTTCGGTTTTTCAGGCTCTTAGCATCGTCGATAGCCACTTTTCGACGGAGAAGCCACCAATGTTTGTAAGAAATGCCTGGTACTGCGCTGGCTGGGATTACGAAGTCACGCAAAGTCGCGACTCGCTGATCACGCGAAAGATCGCCAACGAACGGATCGTGATGTACCGGAAGCCCTCAGGGGCGATCGTAGCTTTCGAAGATCGTTGCCCTCACCGCCAAGCGGCGCTCTCGCTCGGCCGAAAGGAGGGGGATTCGTTACGTTGCATGTATCACGGTCTTCGGTTTTCCGCCGAAGGCAAGTGCGTCGAGATCCCGGGCCAAAAGGTCATCCCCGAAACTGCCTGCCTCCGTCCATTCCCGGTTGTGGAGAAGGACAATTGGATCTGGATCTGGATGGGAGATCCTTCCAAAGCCGATCCCACACTCATTCCGTTTGCTGTCGGGCCCAGCGAGAAAGACTGGAACATCAAGACATCGAAACTGCACGTCCAGGCGAATTATCGGGAGGAGATCGCCAATCTTGCCGACCTGAGCCACATCACGTGGATTCATGAGAATACGGTCGGCGGGGACATCCAGTACACCCAGGCTCAGCCGAAGTTCGAACTTCTACCTCGGGGCCTGAAGACCTTGTTCTGGGTCAGGTCGTGCTCGCCTGCCGGATCGGCCAAGCACTTGTTCCCTCCCGACGCGAAGTTCGACATTTGTTTCGACATCACTCACACCATTCCCTGCACCTGGATTCTGCACTACCGCATGTTCACCCCCGGTACTGCGACCGACGGAGAGTCCAACGGGCAGCTCGTCCTTGACACATGGTCCAGCCAAGCCGTCACACCTTGCGATGATCACTCGGTCGATTATTACTACGCCTGGGGATGCAGCCGAGAGACAGACTTCCCAGGTGCCAGCGACATGCTCCGCGAGGCCACTGACATCGCGTTCCGAGAGGATGCCGTGATGCTGGAGGCGCAGCACATCCGCATGGTCGAGAAGCCGGACTTCAAGCAACTCAATATCGCCCTGGATGCAGGTCCGGGGAAGATGCTTTGGGTTCTCGACAAACTGCTAAAGGAGGAAGCTCACCCCGAGCGTGGTCCTATTCTCGCGGCGACCCGGGCCGTCTGATTGCTCCGGCCCGGCCGTGGACTCCGGATGCGGCGTTAGTCCCTCAAAACATTCTGCGACGTTACCCACCGTGTCTATCGAGCTCGTCGTCACATGCCTTACGCCCGAAGCCCAAGGCGTTCTCGGCATTGAATTGCGGCATCCGACGGGCGAAGAGCTCCCCTTGTTCGAACCAGGGGCGCACGTCGAGGTGCGCCTATCCAACGGGATCCGCCGTCAGTACTCGCTCTGCAACGATTCCAGGGAGCGCACCCGCTACTGTCTGGGGATCGGTCATGCACCCGAGAGCCGCGGGGGATCGAGATATCTGCATAACCAGCTCAAGCTCGGAGACCGACTCCAGGTCGCTGCGCCTAAGAATCTTTTCCCGCTAAGACAAGGGGGAGAAGAGTTGATCTTCATCGCCGGCGGCATCGGCATCACGCCAATCTTGTCGATGATCCGGCACTGCCTTTCGGTCAATCGCCCTTTCCACCTGTATTACTGCGCCCGCAGCCGAACCCGCGCTGGGTTCCTACAAACCATCGAAGCGCTTGCGGGTGCTCGTGCCCACTTCCATTTTGACGACGAACACGACGGGCGCTGGTTCGACGCCAAAGCAATTGTTTCGCGGCATCCACGAGAAGCTCACGTTTATTGCTGTGGGCCCGAGGCACTGATGAAGGCGGTACAAGAAGCTGGGGCCGATCGCCCGGCGGAAAACCTCCACTTCGAATGGTTCTCGCCCAAACCGAATGACGACTCCAAGAGCCAGCCATTCGAAGTGGTTATCCGAAGCTCAGGTAGAAGAATTCACGTACCAGCCGATCGAAGCGTGCTGGACGTGCTGGAAGGAAACGGAGTTTCTATTCCGACCTCCTGCCGAGAGGGCCTCTGCGGAACGTGCCAGGTCGGTGTCGTCGCTGGTCTTCCCGATCATCGAGACAGCGTTCTATCGGACGATGAGCGTGCAGCTAATCAGTCCATGATGATTTGTGTGAGCCGATCGAGAACGCCTGTACTTGAGCTTGATCTCTGACAACTTGTCCTACGAACCCTGTCATTCCAACTCGTCCACTTCCGCAGCCGGGGAGCCGCTCAATCAGTCTGGGCTCGGGCGCGCTCCGATGTTAAACCCGTTCACCTTGCCATCAGTCTCGGCGCCACGCCGGCGTGGAGGCTCGCGGCATGGGAATGATGCGAGCGCGCGTTCGAATATTCCCAGTGGTCGTCGCTTCGAGCGACGATCCATCACGCTCCGACCTACTCATAGAGTCATCTGATTCAAGGGCCACCGTACGCATCACTTTGAGGCAATCCGAGTGGCCACTCGCTGAATAATCGGAGCCGCAATGATCACCACGGGCAGTACAAGGATCCATGCTAGGACCCATGACCGTGCCCACAATCCGAGCATGTCCCAGCCCACGCCATGCGACGCGCTGGCGACGCCCGACGCCAGAAGCGATGTGAGTCCGGATTGAAGCGACGCAAAGACAATGGGCGCAAATCGTTCGGGTAGCACAAGTCGAATCCTATTTAGCATTCCGGCATAACCGGACAAAGATGCCGTATCCACTTTGCAGCGTTATCTCTCACAACGCATTTTTTTTCACATGGCTTCAGAGAACTGCACTTTTTGGTTTCTCAGTGTACGTCTCCCATCTCGTGCGCATTGCGGATCGAGCGATAAGCCATTTCTCCTCGATTCTTTCGACGCCCGTCTGGGTGCATCACATTCTGAGGTCTCCGATCAGACCGAAATAGATGCAGCGCTACATAGGGCGAAGGTGCTTCCCGCTGGCATACCGTATCGGTATAGAACTCCGCTCTTCAAAGTATTAGACCGCATGCCCGACCAGCTCTAAAGTTTCGAACGATGAACACCGCACCTAGTGATATCCGCCCGATCGACGCCAACGTACGCATCGAATGGGTTGAAACAGTGATCGTTGATCTTCCGCTGCGTCGCCTACAGCAGTTCGCTCGGCTCGGTAGCACCAAACAAAGCAGCGTCGTCGTCCGTATCGGCACCGATAACGGCGTCGTGGGAATCGGAGAAGCGATCGCGCCTTGCGGGCCTTGGTGGAGCGGCGACAGCGTCGAAGCCATGAAACAGACGCTTGATCATCATCTGGCGCCACTGCTGATCGGCGAACGCGTGCTCGACGCGCACCGGGTCGCGGCAAAACTGAGGCGCACCGTACGCAACAACGCATTTGCCAAAGCGGGCGTCGAAATGGCGATGCTGGATGCTGCCGGAAAGTTACTCGGCGTCCCCGTGCACGTTCTTCTGGGAGGCAAGTTTCGCGAGAGCCTTCCCGTCGCGTGGCCCCTCGCGACCGGCGACGTTCGCCAGGAGCTTGAGGAGGCCCAAGGGATGCTCGCGGACGGCAAGGCCGGCGCATTCAAGTTAAAGATGGGTGCGCTCCCGTTTGAGAAGGACATCAGCAGAGCCGTAACCATCGCCCGCGAATTGGGCGGTCGAGCGCAGGTGCGGGTCGATCCCAACGAGGCCTGGGATGAAGCCACGACGATGCGCGCGCTTGAGCCGCTCGAGGACGCGGGCGTCACGATCATCGAGCAGCCCGTTGCACGGTGGAATCTGGATGCCATGGCCAGGATCAACCAGCGCTGTCGCTGCGTGCTGTTGATCGATGAAGGCGTCCAGACCGTCCACGACATGGTCGAGGTCACCAAGCGAGCAGCTGCTGGGATGGTATCGCTGAAGATCATGAAGACGGGAGGAATCAGGGCTGCCCGGACCATGGCAGAGATGGCCAGCGCGTCGGGCCTTCCCGTTTACATGGGCACGTTTCTCGAGACCTCCATCGGTACAGCGGCCAACATGCAACTGGCGGCCTCGTTGGAGGCACTGCCCTACGGAGGCGAGGTCATTGGCCCTCTCCTCCTTGAAGAGGATCTGTGCGTCGAGAACGCACAGTACCGAGAACATGCGTTGTGGCTTCCGAGCGGACCCGGCTTGGGGGTGACGTTGGACGAGGCGCAGATGCGCAGACTCGCGCGTGGCAAGCCCCACCGCACCCATACGGCAGCGAATCAGTAGCAAAAGCGAAGTCGTTACCAAGGGTCATCACGCAGCGACACGCGTCGATCAATCGAACGGAGGAAATTCATGACAAACAAGCGCGTCAAGGAAATCGCAGAAACACTGATCGAGTCTGTGCGATCGGCACTCAAGAAGTGCGCAGTCACCGAGGCGGAATATCGCCAGGGTGTGACGTACCTCATGCAAGCGTCCGAGGCCAAGGAAATCGGACTCATGTGCGATGTCTTCCTCAACAGCACGATCGTCGCGATCAAAGCCGAGAAGTCCAAGGGTTCCATGCCAGCCATTCAAGGGCCCTACTTCAAGGAAGAGGCACCGCTCGTCGATGGGAAGTTGAAAACATACGACAGCGATGACCACAAGCCGCTCCTGCTCTACGGAAGCGTCAAAGACGAGACGGGGGCAGCGCTTAGCGACGCCGTCATTGACATCTGGCATTCGACGCCGGACGGCCGCTACAGCGGATTCGGCGGATTTCACGGCGACATTCCCGTGGACTATTACCGCGGGAAGGTCAAGACGGACGCCAGTGGTCAGTGGCGCGTTCAGACGACGCTGCCCGTGCCGTATCAGATTCCTAACAAGGGCCCCACTGGCGCGCTTCTCGGAATGATGGGTACGCACTCGTGGAGGCCAGCACACGTCCACTTCAAGATCCGAAAGCCGGGCTACGAACCGCTGACCACTCAATACTATTTCGAAGGTGGTGACTGGGTGGACAGTGACTGCTGCAACGGCGTCAACAAGGACTTGGTGAAGCCAGTCGTCATGCGCGGCCTCGAGCAGCACATGGAACTGAATTTCGTCGTCGAGCGCTCGGCGGTCGCCAACGCGGGGAGCGTATAAGCGTGTGCCACGAAAAGACGCCGGCGATATTTCCTTCGCTGGAACCGGCCGAACGCATCACCGGCGAGATCTCCGGCTACCGGTATGTCGGCCGTCGCGGCGGGCCCCGGCTCGCGGTTTTGCCCGATATCTACGGCTGCAACGAGTTCTATCGCGGGTATGCGTCCTACTTGGCCGAGCTGGGTGCGGGCGAAGTTCTGTTGATCAATCCGTTCGAGGCGCACGGCGAGCTGGAAGTTGTCACGCGCGAAACGGCGTTCGCAAGGCGCGACAAAATCTCCGACCGAGCGTTCGTCGATGCGTTTGTCGACTTCTCAAAGCGGAGTGATCTACAGGGCGTTGTCGGTTTCTGCTTGGGCGGCCTGTATGTCTTCGAGCTCGCGAGGCGGCAGGCGGTCGACCGGCTGGTCGCGTATTACCCGTTTCCGCAGGGATTGAAGAACCAGGAGCCGCTCGACAAGCCTTTCGACTATCTCGAAAGCGTTACTGCGAAACATCTGGTACTCGTCGGAGACCGAGACCCTCTGCTGGGAGAGGAAAACCTGACGCGCTTGAGATCCGTCTCGTCGTCAAACCACGCCCTCGTACTGCATGTAGCTCCTGGGGCGTCTCATGGATTTCTTGGCGACCTGTCCTCCGAAGACCCTGAAAGAGTGGCCGTGGCGCGCGAAGCGTTGGCTGTCGGCTCCACCGCTCTATTCGCACACTAAGGAGATCGTTCATGAGCGCAGTGCCCCGCGTTGAGACAGACGTACTCGTTGTTGGAACAGGTCCAGCCGGCGGAGCCGCTTCGGTATTGCTCGCGACGTACGGGATCAAGGTCCTGTGTGTCAGTCAGTATGCCGGCACAGCGCGTACGCCTCGCTCTCACATCACCAACCAGCGCACCATGGAGGTGATGCGGGATCTCGGATTGGAAGAGGAATGCATCAGGCTGGCGACACCCGCCGAACTCATGGGCGAGAACATCTACTGCACCAGCGTTACAGGCGAGGAGCTGGGACGCGTCCTGACGTGGGGCACGCACCCTCAGCGGCGGGCCGACTACGAGCTCTCCAGCCCTACGATGATGTGCGACCTACCGCAGAACCTGCTTGAGCCGCTCCTCGTAGGACATGCGACACGACGAGGCGCCGATGTTCGCTTCCACACTGAGTTCATCTCCCTGCGCCAAGATCCAGAAGGGGTGACCGCCGTTGTTCGCGATCGCCTTCTGGGTCAGGAGTACGAGATCCGTGCGAAATACCTCATCGGCGCGGACGGCGCGAACTCTCGGGTCGTGGAACAGATCAAGCTGCCCCTGGAAGGCAAGATGGGTGTCTCGGGCTCGATCAATGTTGTATTCGAGGCAGACCTAAGCGAGTTCGTCGCCCATCGGCCGAGCGTATTGTTCTGGGTGATTCAGCCGGGGGCGAGCGTCGGTGGTCTCGGCATCGGCGTTGTCCGGATGGTTCGTCCATGGAACAAATGGCTGTGCATCTGGGGTTACGAGGTGTCCGAAGGTCCGCCGACTTTGAGCGAGGACAAGGCACTGGAGATCGTGCACGGTCTGCTTGGGGACAGTTCCATTCCCGTCAAGATCGAGGCCTCGTCAACCTGGACGGTGAACGACATGTACGCCACGCGCCTGTCCGAGGGACGTGTGTTCTGCATCGGCGACGCGGTTCATCGTCATCCACCCACCAACGGACTCGGATCGAATTCGTCGATCCAGGACGCGCATAACCTGTGCTGGAAGCTTGCCTTGGTCTTGCAGGGAAAAGCTTCCGCCTCACTGCTCGGGTCCTTCAACGAAGAGCGGGCGCCTGTCGCCAAGCAGGTGGTGCAGCGGGCCAACAAGAGCCTCGGGGATTTTCCGCCGATTCTCGGCGCACTCGGCCTACTGGACACCAAGGATCCGGCCAAGATGCGCCGCAACATGGACAGCCTCAAGGAGGATTCCGAGCAAGCGCATGCGCAACGCGCCTCGCTCAGGACCGCAATCGACAACACCCAGTACGTCTACAACGCGCACGGGGTGGAAATGAATCGTCGATACATTTCGAATGCCGTTGTGCCCGACGGCACACCAGATCCTGGCTTTATTCGTGATGCGGAGCTTTATCACGAGCACAGCAGCCGGCCCGGATCGACCGTCCCGCACGTATGGCTGACCAAGAAGGGGCATCGCATCTCATCACTCGACCTATGTGGAAAGGGGCGCTTTGCACTTCTCACAGGGATTGCCGGATCTCGCTGGATCGACGCCGCCAGGCAAGTCGCACGCGAAATTGATGTCGACCTCGTGGCTCACGCTATTGGCCCTGGCCGCGAGTTCGAGGATCTTTACGGGGACTTTGCGCGTCTGCGCGGCACTGAGGAAAGTGGCGCGCTGCTCGTTCGGCCGGACAACATCGTGTGCTGGCGCCGTGCCAGGTGGTCCGATGTTGGGCAGGCCGACCTCCGATCAGCTCTCGCCCACGTGCTCGGTCGGGCGTAGCGAGGTCGCTTTCTTCGGACCAGTACCTGCCAAGTTGCGTTGGGCCATCCGCCGGAGAGCCCAGCTTGCCGAAGATCCGACACTCAACGATCGACATTTATCTACCCGCAGAGCCAGATCTTCGCAGTTGGGCGAGGGATCCAGGCTCCCTTGTCTGGCGGCCAGTGAGGCGACGCTGGGACAGGACAGAACGACTGCGCGAATTGCCGCTGGCGCACGAGAACCTCCGGGCTTCCCGATCCCAGCTATGTCGGGCACAACCACGCCGTCTACTGGCCCATCACTCGCGTGCCGATCACGGCGCGTCATTACCAACACGAAGTGAGAACAATGACTATTGATGCTTTCAAGTATGCCGCGCTGCCGAGTGAAGTGATTTTCGGGGCCGGCGTTCTGGAGCAGGTCTCCGGGCAGCTCGCGAACCGCGGATACCGCAGAGCGCTTGTCCTCTGCACCCCCGAGCAGCGCGAGCAAGCAGAGCGCGTCGCTCAACTCCTCGGCAGTGTCGCCGTCGGGATCCACGACAAGGCTGTTATGCACGTACCCATCGAAGTGGCGCGCGAGGCCATCAATCGGGCGGCCGAACTGTCAGCCGATTGCGCCGTCGCCATCGGCGGTGGCTCCACTATCGGGCTGGGCAAAGCGATAGCCCTCGAGTCGTCCATTCCGATCGTCGCCATTCCGACGACCTACGCCGGATCGGAAATGACCCCGATCTACGGCCTAACGGAAGGCGGGGTGAAACGTACGGGTCGAAATATCCGCGTCCTTCCCAAGCTGGTCTTGTATGACCCGCGCCTGACGCTAACCCTGCCCGTAGCGCTTTCAGTGACCAGCGGTGTCAACGCGATTGCCCATGCGGTGGAGGGTCTCTACGCATCCGATCGGAATCCGGTCCTTTCGTTGATGGCGGAGGAGGGCATTCGAGCCATCGCCTCGGCGCTGCCACGCCTGACCATAGACGGTCTCGATGTGGGCGCGCGCGAGGAGTGCCTGTACGGCGCTTGGCTGTGTGGCACTGTGCTCGGATCCACCAGTGCGGCGCTGCACCACAAGCTCTGCCACACCCTGGGCGGAACCTTCAATTTGCCGCACGCCGAAACGCATACGATCGTGTTGCCACACGCGGTCGCCTACAACCAGCGGTCGGCACCCGATGCAATGAAAAGAATCGCGCGCGCGCTCGGTAGCAGTGACGCGGCGACCGGGCTCTGGGACCTGGCGAAGGCCTGCGGTGCGCCCCTCGCTTTGAGAGATATCGGGATGCCGCGTGACGGCATTTCGATCGCGGCGAAACTCGCGCTGGCCAACCCTTACGCCAACCCACGCGAAATTACACTCGACGGGATTACCGCGCTTCTCTCGCACGCGTGGGCCGGGGATCGACCCTCTCCATCTTCCTAAGGAGGCGGGTCGGTGCTCGACAAGCACCGCTTAAATGGGTCACCCGTCCGGTGTCGACTCGCGACTGACGAAGAATGACATGACACGCTCTCTTCCACCGGACTTATCGCTTCGTCATTGGCGGTCTGTGTGCATTTCCTACCGTGCTTTTTCGCAGACGTAGCTCAGCTTTTGCGACGCAAGGTGGTATCGACGACGTCTAGGAAGGCAAGCAATATGGGAGCTCGTGGTCGTTCCAGGTGCACAATACTGACCGGAACGCTGGCGCGAGTGTCCGTAAGTTCGGACAGCTCCAGCATGGGCCATCTCAATTGGGATACCGAGGCGGGAACCAACGTCAGGCCGACGCCGGCGGCGGCAAGACCCAACGCAGCGCTTGCGTCTTCAGCTATGGCAACGACTTTCGGCTCGACCCCGCTCTGCCTGAGCAAGCTGATGACTTCGTCGGCGAAGCCAGGACGCCCTTCCTTGGGATACAGAATCAAGGGTCGCCCCTGCAACCTCGCCAGCGTCGGGCGCTTAATGAGACCTGTCATCCAATGGCGATCCCCTGCGACGTGAAGCCGCTCGCTAAACAGATGCCGGACCACGATCCCCTTTTCTTCGCAGAAGAAGCGTCCCACGCCGACGTGAAGGGCCCCACTGCGTAGCGCCTCAGCCTGCTTGGCCTTCGCAATTTGCGTGAGAGAAACGGTCGAGCCCGGGACCGCTGCTGTAAACGCGCGTAGCAATCGCGGCAGGCAATCGTAAATGGCGGTTCCCATGTAGCCAACATCGAGTTGCCCGATGTCCCCTCGGCTCGCTGCTTGGGATCGATTGACAGAAGTCCGGCTCAATTCGAGAAGCCGCCTGGCGTCCTCCAAGAATGCGGAGCCCGCAGCAGTAAGCGCTGCTCCGTGAGGACCGCGCTCGAATAGGCGCACCCCGAGGTGCGACTCCAGAGCGTGAATCTGTCGGGTGATGGGAGGCTGAGAAATATGCAGGCGGCGAGCCGCTGCGAGAATGCTACCTTCTTCCGCGACAGCAACGAAGTAGCGAATTTGTCGAAACTCCATGCGGGGCCTCTCTACTTATGCCGCAGGGTCAACATATACGCTTTGAGTAATGGCCGCAGCCTACTCGTTTATTCGGGAGCGAAGTTTCTGCCCCTAGCCTCGATCATGAGGCGACCTCCGGCTTCGGCTGCTACGGTGGCGCGTTCGTTCATGGGACTGCCAAACCGGAGGTAGACAAGCTGTCAGAGACGCGAGGTTTGTTTAGGCACGTGCTTTGGCGTTCGCAGCGTGTGTGGCGATGGCATCCATCAACGGCGGCGACAGACAATCGTAAGGCTCCAGGCCCAAGCCCTTGAGCGTTCTTCGGACCTCTCCCATGCGCTCGGGATCTGCTCCGCCCTCAATGATCGAGGAGACGAATGCCGCGAATTGCGGCTCCTGCCAGCCCCCATCGCTCGACAGCTCGGAGTGCACGAAGTCCAGACCGAAGAACGGATGATCCCTGTTCTCGATGCGTCCGAACAAGTGAACGCCACAATCCTTGCAGGCGTGCCGTTGAATGGGAGCACTCGCGTTGACGACGCTCAGCTTCTGCCCGTTCTCCGTGATCGTCACTTGCTCACGCGAAACCACGCCGACGATGGAGAACAGAGCCCCTTCGGGCTTCCAGCATTTCGTGCATCCGCAAGCATGGTTGTGAGCGATCTGCGTCCCCACCCGCACCCTCACCTTCGCTTTCGCGCAACGGCAGGCGAGTTCCCCGCCATCGAACGTCGTACTTCCCTTGGTGAGCCCTTGTCGAGCAGCGGATGAAGCGCAATGGGTACCTTTTGCATCACGATTCTCCTGTCAATGGAACGAGCTCAGAACAAGCTGTAGCGGAAGCCGACGTAGATCTCGTCTTCGTTGACGGCTGTCCCGATGATGCTCGAGCGGAATACCCCCAGCGGCTCAATTCCCTGTTGGCCTCTCGAATACGGCTCGAGCGGATTTCCGTCGTAGTTGAGACCGGAGAATGGGGGGAATGGATTGGTGCCGCGCGCGTCGTCGAAGGTCCAGTTGTCACGGGCATCTCCAACGAGCATCTTCACGTTGGCGCCGAGCGTGATTCGAAACTTATCCGTGACCAGGAAGTCGATCTGGGGCGACACGACATAGGCCTGAGCCTGAACGTCGTAGGCCTGGATGAGTTGGGGGCTCAAGCGGTCGTTCATCAGGAATGACTTGATCACCAGCGTCGCGATTGCGTTGTTCTCGAAGTCCGGCATGCCCACCCGGCCATTCGCGGCCTTGCGCTCCACGTGATCGAAGATGTGTTGGAAGAAGAGCTGAGCCGAGATAAGACTTGTCCGCGACTTGCTGATCCAGGGAATGAACGTCAGCCGGTCGGCGCCAATGACCGAGCGGAACACATTGTGTTCCGAGTAGAGCTTCTCCTTCGTGGTGTCCGCGAACTGCTCACCCTGCGTCAGGGCCATCTCGACACGGAAAGCGGTCTTGATGGCGTCGACCTGGAAGTCCAGCGAGCCACCGAACAGTCGGACGCGCGGGTAAACCAGATCAAATGCGATCAGGTAGGGATATCGGCCTTCAACGCCCGTGAACGAGTTCACCGCCATTCCACTCGTACCACCATGCAGAGCCGGAAGCTGCGAGCGGTACTCCAGCGCGTTCAGCGAGAACCCGATGCCCCCGTCGGTCACTCCTTCGAACTTGCCCCCGTACTGGGTGTTCGAGAGCTTCCATTTCGGATAATCGACGCTACGAATACCGAGCTGGTGCGGACCAAAGTCGGTTGCGACGAACGACTCCGGGGTCAGATGTGCGAAATTTGCAACAGTGCCGCCGTTATCCCAGATGTTCTTCAGGCCGCGAAACAGACACCCAGCATTGAGCGCGACGTTGGGCTGCCCGCACTGGCCAAGATTGTTCGGGCGAAATCGATCGACATTCCAGATCAGCTGCACATTCGCATCGCTCAGGAAGCCCAGCGCGCCCATGCGGTATTCGGTCTGGGCAATCCACATCGGATATCGAATGTCCTGCAGCTCGTCGTAGATGTTGTTTCGCGAGTAGTCCACGGGGTTGATCACATCCAGCACCCGAAACAGGTCCGTTCGTCCCCAGATGATCTGCTGGCGCCCGACCTTGACGAAGATTTCCCGATCGCCGACTGGAAAGGTACGCGCGACGTTGATCTCCCTCAGGAAGTCGAGGCGAGAATTGAACTCGGTGAATGTCAGTTCGTTCTGGTCCTGATTGCCGTACCCACCGAAGTCGACGCAGCCCCGCTTGTCGATGTTGCACGGGCGTACGGGGGTGGCGAATTCAACGCCACCATTACGAGTGCTGTGCCAGCGATCGCCGAGTACGCGAAGGCCCTGGTTCGGGTTGTAGCGGGGAGCGTTCGGATTCGTCGAGTTAAAGCCGAGAAAGCCTACCGAGAAACCACCTCCGTGCGGCACCGAAGAGGCACTGAGGGCATTGACGCTGTTGAGCCCCAGTGGCGACAGCGCGCCGAGAACGCCGTTCACTAGATCCGGTGTGACAGGCTGACTCTGAAGCTCGATGGGCCCACCCTGATGGTTGCCGTATTCCTCTTCATTGAGGTCATAGACGCCATCGTATGTCCCCCGCAAGAGGGCCTTGAACTCCCAACCGCCCAGATCGGAGTTACGAAAATCCGCCTGCAGCGTGTTTCGAACCTTCGACAGGCCGACCCGATTGTCCTGAGCGTCCTCGCCTCGATAATGGGTGTCGTTCTCCAGATACAGCGATGAGTCCCAGCCGTCCAGAAGTCCGGCCCATGAAGGCGTCGAGACGATCGTTACCGACGCGGCCAGTGCCCATGCAAACCACCCCGCTTGAAAAGTCAGTAAGAGCTTTGCCTTGCTTCCCTTCATCATGATGCCTCCCCCCTTTTTATTTACGAGACGCGCTCGCACTCCAACGCTCCAGTTCTGCTTTCTGTCCGGAGCCCAGACGCGCCCTGCTGCTCCTGTGCCTCGCTGGTAATGAAGCGCGGTCGAAAGACGACGCACCACGCAGGCACGATCAACATCGCCGCAATCGCGTTCACGATGAGCATGATTGACAGCAGGAACGCGGCGTCCGATTGGAATCGCAGGTCAGACATGAAGATCCACAACACCACGCCGCCGATCAGAGTGAGTGCGGTAAACGACACCGCATATCCCGTCGTGCTCACGGCATTGATGGCGGCCCGGCTAATGTCCTTGGTCGCCTTCATCTCTTCACGAATTCGATCCATGAAGTACACGGCGTAGTCGATGCCCACCCCGACCCCGATCATGATCACCGGCACGGTGTTCACGCTGATCCCGATGTGCGCCCAGCCCATGTAGGTGTAGGTCATGACAGTTGCGAACAACATCGGCAGGACCATCAGCCAACCGGCGTGAAATGACTGGTAGTAAAGAGTGACGAGAAGGAAGGCGAGGCCCATCACCAGCGGCACCAGAAGCGTGTGGTCGCGGTGCAGCGCCTGGTTCGCGGCAGCCGTGACACCGACGATTCCGCCGCCCAGTTCGAATGTCAGGCCGTCCACCCCCCGTGTGGCTTCGACAGCGGCTTGTTGTGCCATCGCAACCGCTCGATTGATGGTGTCGGCCTGGTGATCCTTGTAGTAGAAGACCAGTAGAGCCTCGTCCTCGTCGGGGTTCAGAAATTCCTTCAGTGCTCCAGGGATCGGGCTCGACGCCATATAGGCGAACATCAAACCACCTACCTCGCCCTCGTTGTCTGGGATCTGTCCCCAGCGCGGGTCGTTGAGATGCGTTAGCCGATTGACGTTCCGCACCATGCTCGGAAGCCCTTTCGCTCCACCCAGCTCGGGGTCGAGCAGCATCAATGCTTGGAACCGCTCTATCGCAGCCAGAACTTCAGGCCGCTTGAGCCCGCCGGGCTTGTCGGTACGCGCAACGATGTGCAACTCGTCCGCGCCCGGAAACCGAGCGTTGACCGCCGCCGTTGACAGGTTGTAGTCGTGATCTCGGTGCAGAATCGGGGAGCCGGGCTCGGCTTCTCCGATCTGGACGCGCGTCGCGTAGGCCCAGCCGCCCATCACTGTCGACAGCAGCGCGAGCGACAGGATCACAATCGCCCCTTTCCTTTGCCCGCCGGTCATGGCCATGGCCGTTCCCAGAAGATTCCGAATTGCTTCGTTTTTGTTCTTGCTTGTCTTGGGCTGAGGCAATACGGTCAGCGCCAGTGGCACCATGAAATGCACGGTGAAAATGACGGACAGGGCCCAGAAGCCGGCCGATATACCCAATTTCCAGTTAAACGGGGCCGACCCCAGAACCATCGCAGCGATCCCGACGGCATCGACGATGATGGCCAGGGATCCGGGTCGGAACAGCGCATCCAGCGAATTTCTCGCCGCTCTCTTCCCGTTGTTGGTGACGGAGAGTTCCTCGTAGTAGCGGGCCACGAGCTGGACGCCGTGCGACATCGCTCGAGCCGCGATGAGGAACGGGATGGGCATCGACAACGGCTCGAGATTCAACCCGACCATCGACATGAAGCCCAGGCCCCAAACGGACGACAACGCTATTCCCAGCAATGGCAACGCGATGCCGTATAGGCGGCGGAAATAGACGATCAGGAGGCTCGCGAGCAGACCGAGCGTGCAGGCGAGAATCATGAGGATTTGATTTAGGTAGGTGTATACCCACCCCGTCAGAACGGGATTGCCGGTCATATAGACCTTCACACCCGCGCTCTCCGCCTGCGCCCTTACCTTTTGCAAGCCCGCGAATGTCGCGGGGTAATTGATGCCGCGTTCAAGCAGCTGGGCCTTAATCATTGCCGCCCGGTAATCCGGCGATACGAGCAGGCCGTAGACGCGCGGATTGACCGTGACCGCCTTCTTGAGCTCACCGAGCTCGGCGGCATCCAAGGGTGGGTGCTGCACGTCGTAGTACGGTTGCGATCGCAGATCCCCCGCTGCCGACACGGACACCTGTCGGACGGTGCGATGCGTCAGGCTCACCACCTGGTTGTGATTGACGCCCGGGACACTGTCGACGCCCTGCGTGGCTTCGTAGAGAACCTTTAGTGCCTGGTTGCTGAAGATGTCGCCCTTCTCGACCTCGAGGACCATCACAATCTGATTGGCGCCGCCGAACTCCTCCTTGATCCGGTTGTATGTCTGGATGTACGGATGATTCTGCGGAAGCAGGTCATTGAAGTCGGTGAATACCCGCAGGCGTGGGAGCTGCGACGCAAACAAAAGCGTCATGATCAAAATGCCGAAAAGCACTTTCTCCGGATTGGCGAAGATCCATCCTTCGCCGCGCACGAGGGATGCCGTGATTCGATTCTGAATGCGAGTCATGAGGGGGACGATTCCGCCTGAGAAGTGCGCTCTGCCGGCGGAGGACGCGACCCGACGTCAACTGCCTCCACAGTCCCGCTTGGCCCAACACCCAATAAACGATTGGGGCCAATCGAGACGACTGAGAGAAGGTCACGCGGCAAGCGACTCGCTCCCTGGGCCTCATCCCATTGATGCGAACACAACTGCGCGACTTGGCCACCAGCGCCCACCCCATTCAGACTCACGCCATCCCACGCCAAGGAATAGAAGATCACCTTGGAGGGATTATCGAGAGGACTCCACGTCCTTCCCGCGTCGTACGTCTTGTAGGTCTTCCCTTCCGAGTTTCCGATGACGCCAACGTTCGCGTTAATGAAGTGGGCGACCAAGGGATACATTTCTTCGGGCATGACGGCCTGCTGATGCCACGTCGCGCCGGCGTCGCTGGTCGTCGCGAGCGTTCCGAATTCACCGGTCACAACGCCGTGCATCGCATCCGTGAACTGGATCGTGGTCAGGATCGCGTCGGCGTTTAGCGACTGCTCGGTCCAGGACATTCCACCGTCGGACGAAGAGGCGATCGTGGAATAGCTACCCACGACCCACAGACGGCCGTCGATCGCGCAGGTGATCGCCGTAGGCGCAAACTTCGTTCCAAGCAGGTTGGGACGCCAATCACCCCCACCGGCATTTCCTGTCCATACCCGGTGATGGAAGTCCAGGGCGGCGAAGGTCTTGTCGGGACAAGCTGCGATCGATGTGATGGACGAAAGCGGGGACACTTCCGCTCGTTTCCACGACGCCCCTTTGTCGCGACTGGTGGCCAGCACGCCTGCGTCGGTTCCCGCAACCACGACATCGCCGTTGTAGGCAACGGCTTGAAAATGGTCCGATCGGCGGACCGCCTTATCGCGCGCCTGATCGACCTCGGTGAGATCGGGAGCGCGCACGCATCCACTCGTCAACGTGACCGCTGCAACCGTCACCGCCTGGATTCTTTTGAATCGACTCACTCAGCACCTCTACATGACAGGCTGTGAAGAAAAGGGACGCGGGCACCCGGCCAATAAGAGGGATGCCCACGTCGAGGGCACCGCGTGGAGGAGTACACGCAGGCGTGAATGGAGGGATCGCGACGCCGGTGCACGGGCCGCCGGCGCCGCCGATGTATCAGCTGCTGCCGCGCATGTTCTGCAGGGAGAACGTGCTGTCAGGGGTCAGGTCAGGGCGCACTTGCCCGCGGAAGAATCCCGTCGTGCAATGACCGGCCTGGACATCGATCATCGAGAACGAGTCTCCGATATCTGCTCCAGAGCCTGCCGCGAGAGGATCCGCACCCTTCTCTGGGTGCACCCACCCGATGATGAACTCCTTCCACAGGTCGCCCTTGCGGTCGTAGATCTCGGTAATCCCCAGCTCGCTGGTCTGCGCATCCATGTAATGAATGCGCTTGCTGACCGGGTGACTCGGATCCTTTGGCACACCTTCGAGGACGTAGGTCTTACGTAGCTGGAACGGCGCCGCTTGATGACATCCGCCCTTTCCTGTGAAACCCGTGAACTCCCAGGTCCCACCTTCGGGTGTCTTGATCGTGTGCTGCTTGCCCTTATCGGGAACCTTGCTCCGATCCCAGAATGGCGTGAGCATCATCTTGGTTCCCTTGTAGGTCCAAGTGACGTCGCCGACCTTGCCTTCGTAACCCTCGAAGTCTTCGATCATGATGTCTGTCCCCAAGAACGCGTCGGTCAACTGGCCCGTCGGCAGCCGGCGCACGCGTCGCTGAAAGCCCAGATACAACCAAGCGTCTAGCGTCTTGGTGTCATCTTTGTATTTGTGGATGAGCAGCTGGGTGTCCTTCAGGTCGTTGGGAGACGCGACCCGCACGTAAATGCCGCGATACAGGCCCGACGGATTGGGCGTTGCCTCCGGGACCGGCTCATCCGTCGTCTTGAACGCGTACCGCTTCAGACAAAACTTGTCGTAGACGATGGATCGCTCGACCTTTCCCGTCTCGTAATTCTTGAAGTCCCAGATGAACGGATTAATGCACCCGAGGTCGCCCCAGACCCGGCCGTACTGATAGTTCCACGCGAGCTTGACGCCAGCCTGTGGATCTTTCAGGTCCGGCTCTTTGGGGAAGGGACGCCCGGAAATGTAATTCTTCAGGTTCCCATTGGCCTCGAATCCGACATCTGTGTTTTTTCGGGTCGCCTCGAGGTACTTCGGAGAAGGTGCGAAATCGAAGGTCTCGGCAACCTTCAAGGTGGTCGCTCCGTTCTTGATGAACATAAACATCGAGGGATTCAGGTACTCCTTCACCGACTCGACGTTGTCTTTTGCTATCACCATGCCCGGCTTGACCGCAGGCACGTTCGGCCCGCCATTTTTGTATTGAAAGAAGCTGGCTTCGATGACACTGTCAGACACCTGAGCGCGCGCAGGCGAACCCACCACGCATGCAATTGTCAGAATCAAGGCCGCGCAGGCGTGCCACATCCCCTGTGTCTTCATACTTTTCTCCTCGCCTCGTGATCATCCGCGAGCGGTGTGAACCCGCTCATTCTCGATTTCACAGTTTTGAGGCTCGGCCGGTAGCGGTCACCCGCCCTTGAAGCGGGAATTGGACCGAAGCCAATCCGCTATTCATCATCGACGAACCCACCTTTCAGGAGGGCCGGCTGGACGGGCATTACCGGGTGGCGATGTGCCACGGGGATGCGTTGGCCTTGCCCGCCCGTGGGTGAGACGGCAGCTGACTCGCTACGGGACCTTGGGCTTAGAACCGAGAGCAGTCCCGCCCAGTGAACTCGCGACGCGAGGTCAATGTATCCACTGTTGCTGGCGGGCACGCTTGATCGCGTCTGGACGCCGGCGAACGTTCAGCTTCTGGAAGATCCTTTGCCAATACCATTTCACGGTGCTGTCGGCCAGACAGAGACTTTCTGCAATGTCCAGATTTTGCATGCCGCGCGCGCCGAGATCGAGGATCTGGATCTCGCGCTGACTCAGCCCCTCGTGATTGTCCGTCATCGGTGTCGAAGGCTTCGCCATGCCTCGGTCTTGTTCGTCCGGATGCTGCGCCGCGGCGATAATCGACGCGAGATAGGTAGATGAGTAGGCTCCGTCGGTCGATGGCGATCGAGACAGTTCGGTGAGCACTTCGATAATTTCGGGCCCTTCGTCCACAAAGGATCGAATAAAGCCCCCGGCTTCTCCGGTCTGAACGCAATCCATCAGCACGCGCTGGGCCGCGCGTCGATCAGACATTCGCAGGTAGCTGCGTGCGAGCAAAAGGCCGATGCGAATCGCAGACCGATAGCAGTGGCGACCTTTGGCGAACGCATGCCACGCCTTGAGGAGGCTGACGGTCTCCCGAACGCGCCCCTCTTCCAGCCGAACGCGGGAGGCCGCCAACATCACAAGTTCCTGGCCGGTGGTCACCCCTTGCGCAGGCTCTGGAATCAGGTCCGACGGCAGAAGCTGAGGGCTCTTCGGCTCTGAGAGCATCTTCTGAGCATCCTTCAAGCGGCCGAGCGAGAGAAGATGTCGAATCCGCTCGTTCAGAATGTGGGCGTAAAGCCGATTAAAGCGATATCTCTCAGCTACCCAACAGCCGTCCTCCAGAAACGTTTCCGCCTCTTCGGTGCGCCCACGCAAACGCGATAGGCGGGCGCGGGTCAGAAAACCAGCGATCAAATTGTCAACGAATCCGAGCTGCGACGCGACATTTCGCTGCGCCAACAGTTCCTCGGCCTTGCGTAGCTGATTCCGTTCGTAATGCAGATCGGCGAGCATCAGCGCAGGCATGGTGTACAGATCCGACTGTTCGCCGTGCATCTCGACCGCGTACTCCAGAGAACATTCGAATGCTTCGTGCGCCGCTTGAAGATCGCCCCTCATAAAGAAAGACGCGCCCGCAATGCATTGATGAAACACGATGCCATACAGTGCTCCACATGCTGCGAATCGCTCCTGCAGCATGCGCGTCGATGTCGACAGGCCCTCACAGGAGTACTGTTCGCGATCCGCGGCAATGAGCAACGTCTTTGCCGACGCGCACATGAAAGGATCACGCGTCTGGTCGGCGCCGTTCCATTCCCTCGCCAGCCGACTCGTCAGGGGGATATCGTCGGACATTCCGGCCAACATCATTCGACGATGGCCCAGTTTCGCTCGCAGAAACTTTGAGTGATCGGAATCGTCCCCCGGAGACAACAATCGCGACCTCTCATCCAATACCGTTTGAACGTGCTCCAGCGAGCGCGACGCATCATCGAATTTCCACTCCAGTACGCTGTACCACGCACATTCGAGCTGCAGCCGCGGTAGGCGATCCAGCACATGGGGCGGCAGCCGCGACGACAACGACATCAGCGTTGCCGTCTGACCCGCGGCGAACAAATCGCTTGCCGCCCCGTCGAGCAGTTCTCCGGCCCTGGAGACGTCGTTCGCGTGGAACGCGTGCTCGATTGCTTCGGATACGAACCGGTTGTCAGCCAGCCACTTGCACGCTCGCACGTGTAGCTCAGCAACGAGATCAGGGCGTCGCTCGGCCAAACGCCGCCGCAGGAAATCGGAAAACAGGTGGTGATATCGGTACCACCGGTGCTCCGGATCAAGCGCAAAGACGAACAGGTTGCGCGTCTCGATTTCATCCAGCAGGCGCCGGCCGTCGCGGCGCTGGGTCACTGCGTCGCACAAATCGGCATTGAATCTCTTTAGGATGGACGTGGCGATCAAAAATTCTTGAACCTCGGTCGGCTGCCGTCGCAGGACCTCGTCGCCTAGAAAGTCGGAGATGCTCTTGTGTTCGCCCGAAAAGCCGTCGAGAAACCGATCGACGTCCCTCACTCCTCGCAAGGCGATACCGGCCATCTGCAGGCTCGCCGCCCAACCCTCAGTTCCCTCTTTGAGTCGGCTGAGCTGCGCGGGACTGAGCGGGCCTCCACGCACTTTTTCTACGAACTCAGCGACCTCGGCCTCGGAAAACATCAGATCGCTCATTTCGATTTCGTGTATTTGTCCCAGCGCTCGCAAACGACTTACGGGAAGCTCGTTGAGCGTGCGCGCGGCGATGACCAAGTGCACGTTGTGCATCGGTGATAAGAGAACTGTGTTGACGAGTCCTCGGATCTGGAGATCACTGACCAGGTGGTAGTCGTCCAGAAACAGATAAAAATGTTCATCGACGGCAGCCAGCTCATTAATCAGCAGCGTTTCAAGGGTTTCCGCCGGCAACGATGCACCGGAGCTCAGCAGCGTCGACATGGCCTGACCGAACCGTAGGCCGGATCGACGAACGGCTTCGATTACGTATGAGATGAAGTGCCACAGATCCTTGTCGCTCTCATCCAGACTGATCCAGCCCACATGACGACCTTGTTGCGCCAACCCCGAGTGTGCCTGCGCAAGAATGCTCGTCTTTCCGTATCCGGCGGGCGCAGCAACCAAGATCAAACGATTTTCGACGGCTTGGCTCACCCGCTCCATCAGCGCATGTCGTTCGACCAGTCCGCTGCTTTTGAATGGTGGAACCAGTTTCGTGGCCAAGGTCGCGCCAGGCATCGCTTTACCCATGTCGCCTCCGCACCGCTTCGGCGGGCGACCCGTACGTGCGGTTCGCGCTCTGCCGTCCTCCGAGGACTCATGATGGCCAAGGCTTGGCATCGCCGTTTCGGCGAGGCAAGACCCTCTTCGCTATCTACATCTACTCATTCCGGGATTTTCGCTCGAGACAGCTTGCTCAGCCGGAAGTACGTCGTTCAGCACCGCCAATCGACTTCGCTACCGTACATGCTCTGTCCGTTCGCTGTAGCGCCAAGTCGAATGGCGCCGGCCTTGCCCGCCTGCGTCGGCAGCGCTTTTCTCTAGATCTTGGCGATAACACTAGCCGATCCGTGCCGCAGGCCAATCGGGTCGACGCGGTGCAACGATGCGCTGCCTTATCCGTACACCCGAGAGAGGCAATGTGCCCTGAAGTCGACCTCTGCGTCTTCTAGCACTTATAACCCTGTAATTATCTGTTGCGAGGCACTTGTTCGGCACCCGTCAAGAAGGCGGGAGGTCCGACGTCTTCGGAGCTGCGAGCTCCCGTCCAACCCTACTTTTTGCCCGGTGTCCGCTAGTTGCGTCGCTGCAGACAATGGCTCGCAGATAAAGTCGACATTTTTACCAGCGACAGATGGCATCCCAGGAGCAAGGCAAGTGACAGATTTTGTTTCCCTCCGCGAGGCGGTCTCCGCACTGATTCGCGATGGGGACATGGTCGCCATGGAAGGGTTCACACACCTGATTCCGTTCGCCGCCGGTCATGAGGTTATCCGGCAACGGCGGCGCAACCTTTCGTTGATCCGAATGACGCCGGATCTTATCTACGACCAGTTGATCGGCTCTGGCTGCGCGGCATCCCTTCGATTTTCATGGGGCGGAAATCCTGGCGTGGGGTCTCTTCACCGTTTGAGAGATGCGGTGGAACATCAATGGCCTATTCCCATCGCGATCTCCGAGCACAGTCACGCCGATATGGCGAACGCCTACGTTGCCGGAGCAGCGAACTTGCCGTTCGCGGTTCTACGAGCCTATCAAGGCTCTGATATGCAGAAGTACAACCCAAACATTCGGAGTATCGAATGCCCGTTCACCGGCGAGCATCTGATTGCCACCCCCTCAGTTCGTCCTGACGTGACCGTCATCCATGCGCAGAAGGCGGACAGAAAGGGGAACGTGCTTTTGTGGGGGATTCTAGGGGTCCAGAAGGAAGCAGCGCTGGCAGCTAAACACCTAATCGTGACTGTCGAAGAAATCGTGGATTCTTTAGACGCCGCTCCGAATCAATGCATTCTTCCGTCATGGGTGGTCACGGCGGTCTGCCCGACGCCCGGTGGCGCCTTCCCTTCCTATGCGCACGGGTATTCACAGAGGGATAACCGCTTTTACCTGGCATGGGACCACATCAGCCGCGACCGGGATCGATTCCTGACGTGGACGAAGCGGCACATTGAAGATACCGACGACTTCGATGATTTCATGCGCGCGTACAAAGCCAGCAGCTTGCTGTCGGCCGGAGTTGCTGCATGACCGGCGCGTTCAGCACCAACGAGATCATGACCGTCACCGCATCCCGACGGCTTCAAAACGGTGCCGTGTGCTTTGTAGGGATAGGGCTCCCATCAACTGCGGCCAATCTGGCAAGACTAACGCATGCTCCGGACGTTGTTCTGATCTACGAATCAGGGCCCGTGGGAGCGCGCCCAACCGTGCTCCCTCTCTCGATTGGTGACGGTGAGTTGGCAACCACAGCGGACACCGTGTTCCCTACGTCGGAAGTATTCCGGTATCTGCTTCAAGGCGGACGAATCGACATCGGGTTCCTGGGCTCTGCCCAGATCGATCGCTTCGCAAATCTCAACACGACAGTGATTGGCCCCTACGATCATCCAACGATTCGACTCCCCGGGGCCGGCGGCGCACCTGAGATTGCCTCGAATGCGAAAGAGGTGCTCATCGTCGTCAAACAGTCCAAGAAAGCGTTCGTGGACAAGCTGGCGTTCATCACGTCGGTGGGCCACGCGACGGGTGGTGATAGCCGCTCGCGACTAGGCATGCCTGGCGCAGGTCCGACCGCGGTCATCACCGATCTCTGTGTGATGCTGCCCGACCCCGCCAGCCGCGAGCTGCGCGTCGTCAGTATGCATCCCGGGGTTACCCGAGAGCAGATCTCCTCAGCAACCGGGTGGCCAGTTTCTTTTAGGCCGGATGTCGTTGAGACCGCCGCCCCAACTGATTTCGAACTCGAGACTCTGCGCGACTTGCAACGTCGCACTGCCGATGCCCACGGCCAAGGCGAGGGGACCTCAAGTGATTGACGCGTATATCTGCGACGCGAGCCGCACTCCAATCGGTCGTTATGGTGGCAATCTCGCGTTGGTTTGCGCAGATGACCTAGCTACGTTGCCAATTCGCCCGTTGCTTGCTGGCACCCGCCGTCGGGAGCACCCCAAGGCCCTCGCCAACAGCCGGTTATGGAGTTGTTGTCGATTTATCCATTGGACTCAAGGGTATCCAGCCGAGCCCGAGCCTCCCGCTTGCCTAGACTCCGGAGCTGCGCAATCGCCGCAATCTGGGCGGAGCGCGGTTGAGCCTTCTCCGACTCCCAGTTATAGATCGACTGATCGGAAACCCCTGCTAGTCGGGCGAACTGTTCTCGCGACAATCCCAGGCGTGCTCTTAGGGATCTGAGTCCGCGCGCCTGGAATCGAGTGTTGGTCTCTGCACCCGGAGCTGTTGCTGTTGCCGTGGCGGTACGATCAGCTTTGGCTGTCTGCTTCATCAGCTGGCGGACGTTTTTTTCCAGAAACGCTACCTGGCGCTTCAGCTCCGAAATGGCGCGGCGGTGGGATGCAGAGGCTGACTGCACTGGCGCGATTTTCGATTTAACGACCTTGCGTGCCAGTCGTGTGATCTCGTCCTTCAGTACGCCCATCAACGTCGCGGCCATGAAATCTCTCGTTTGAAATAGTCAGGCGGCATTGTCCTTCAATCGATGGCTCGACTCACAGTAGGAGGAGCACACCAATCGGCATAACTTGGGGCCCGCGCGATCCATGAGTCCCGAGAACACGGCCTCGCGTTTTGGCCAACTACCCTCGAGCAACTGATGAAATCCGATGATTGCTACCAGTTCTTCGAGCCATGACTGACGTGGGCATTTTGCGGCGCGGCTCTACATTGAACGTTTGCGGGAGGGCCCGATTCGACGTCGGGCGAGCAACGACTTCGTGAGGCCGCATCAGCTACTCCTCGCGACCTGAGACATCCACTGATGCCCTCAATCTGACTGGCGACAATGTGCACTTCTTGAGACGCAAGATCGGCGCCCTACGCCGACAAGAGACACTTGCCGACTTTGAACCCGACTCACCAACCATCGCCATGTGGTGGCTAATGACAGGTCGGAAGACTCAACACACCGACAAATCCAACGGATAGCATCGTCTACCGATGCAAACTGAACTGCCGTATCAAGGACAGCGAGAGTCCATTGAGATCGGGATAGACCTCGAAGAAGCCGAAGTTCTTCTTCTTGAAATAGGCCCTGATCTCAGAGAGAAGATGAGTAGGAATATTTACTTTCTTGACGAAGTCCTGATTCATCTCTTCCAGGGGTCGTGGATCTGACCCATGGATCGTAAAACAGCCTCGCTGCCTTTTGACGCGCTCGTTTGTCCAAGGCGCAGAGGTCGCCAGGGGGAGAGCATACGGCCAGCTCTGAGCGTCGCGGACCGTGGTGTAATAGTCGAAAGGAAGCGGATCGGATTCGTCAAAAATGATGTTCTGTCCGCACGCGAGCTTGTTCAGCCGGTATGGATTAAGCACCCAGATGCAGGGGTGACTCGTGTCCTCGCAAATCGCGAAGAACATCGCGACGTCCAGCGATTCACTCCAATCGAGCAATCGCGTCGGCGATCCATGGTGCTGCATGATTCCCAGCGTCTCCCAGGAATTGGACTGCCTCGGAATCAGGCCGCCCGATTGCGTACGAAACACCGAGTAGAGATTACGTTCGTGCCTCAAGCCCCTGCTATTTCTATGTAAGGACGGGAGGAGATTGAAGTTAGTATCGCTGTGCCCTCGATACCAGGCCGGGTGCTTACTGATCCCGATCCTCTTGCGAGCGACCTCAATACTTTCAATCAAATCGGAGAGTGATCGCATAAAGGAAGTGAGCCGGAGGTGGGGGTCGAACCCACATCCTCCTAGACGGATTCTAGGCGCGCAGCCAATCGCGCATCCCCGGCGATTTTATGCTACCAAAAAACAGGCGTAAGGCAGTTTCCAAGCGCTCCGATCAATTGGCCCGCGGGATCCCGCCGCGTTGAAAATGAGTCGAGCCTCCCGCCTGCTCGCCACCAAGTAGATATCAGCAGAATGTGCCTATGGAAGATCAACAAATTGCCGGAGCGAAGGGAGGAGTCCCTTCGCCCCGGCGGATCATTTCTTAGAGGAAGAAACGACCCTCGACGTCGAAGCCGTTGCCGACCGGGTTAGGCACTTCGCGAAGAGTCTCCTTTGCGTCAGGCCGAAGCCAGACCGAGAGATTTTTTTGCCCTTCGCCCTGCAGCCACCTTCCGGTCTTGCGCTCGACCCATCCACTCACCACCCCGGCTACGAACTTAGGGTAGTGCCGCTCTTTGGCCAGCGGTTGGTCGGTTTGAAAGCGCTCTCGCATGTTGTCGCCCAAATTCGCCTGCGGATGGTTGCTGTGATCGTAGTCCCACCACACGGACAGCCGCAGCTCCTGGGCGCTGATGCCGTTCCACAAGATCACGGACGGACGACCCAGGAGAGTCGCGAAAACATGTCCTTGTTCTTCATCTTGCCCGGCCAGCGAGATGAGACCTTGCTCGACAACATGGTTGAGCCCGGTCACCAGCAGCTTTCGGCCAGGACTCATTGCGAATGCGGTCCTGGGCCGGACATAGCTGCTCCTCTTGCGAGCCGGCCGCACCCTTTCCTGAAGGATCGGAGCGACGTAATAAGGCCACACCGGTGCGGACTCGCCGTTCCAATCCGATTCGACGAACGGCGGCGTCAGTGCGTCGAGCGCAGCGGTGATGGGGCCCAAGGACAGCCCCTTGTCATGATGGGCGAAGAGGTAGAGCTGAGACCCACCATCGGGGTTATACATGCCCTGCCATTTCGGCCGCGTCATGGCGAAACCGCTCGAACGCACCCACGCGGCGCGGGCGTCGCGTTCACTGTCGGCTGCCGCTTCGTACGGTTCGTCGGCATAGAGGTACTTCTTGCTCGCCGGGTGAAACCAAAAGCTGCCGTGATCCCGCGCGGGGAGGTCGCGCTCCTTGGCTCCGCCTGGAAACGCGCGGCTCGATCCCTTCGAAGGCTTCAAGCCTGTTGCGTCCATGAAGTGGAACGTGCGCGCCGCCGCGCAGATCTGCCGGCGCGCACTGGACTGCGAGTCGCATTGCCCGGTCATCTCCAGATGCTGCGGCCCGACTTGACGGAAGCGGCCTAGTGCTCGCACATACCGCAGCCGCTCGGGAGCAACCAAGTGATCCCAGGCTGATGCGAGATCAACCGTCAGCGTTTCGCGTCCAGTGAAAGCCTGCTTGTCGCGCCAGTACCCGGTGAGGAAAATCTTGTGCTGAACCTCGGGGACTTTGACGGCATGCGAATCCGCCAGTGCGAGCTGCGCATGTCGGAAGTTACTGAAGCCCGCCTGGATCGCGGCCTCATCAAGGGCTCTCGTGTGTTTGATGCCACGTTCGCGCCGGAACTGCTTGGCCAAACGCTTAATGCCGACCATGGTGGTCGGATGGATCTCATGATTCAACATGACTGTTCTCCGCGGTTCCAAGCGAACGTCACCCGTCTACCGCCCTCCCGAACCCGAACATGTCATGTAAGGGGAAAGAGATCTGGAACTAACGGCAGCGCTGATGACAGCTTTGCAATGACGGGTGTCGGGCTCCTGCCAGAGCCACGAATATCGTTTCACGAACCAGTCTGGCTCGCAACTGACGCGCAGCGACCGCTAATAGGCGTGCACGCTACCTCAGGACCACGCGGACTTGCTCACACAGACTCTCCGCGCCCCGCTCGATGAAGTGAACGGCGGCACGTCGCGGGAACGTGCTCAGAGCTTTCTGCAGACAGGAACAGAACGCTTCGTCGCCGGTGAAGAAGTGATCGACATCCAGGGCATGCGATGCGTGGAAAGAATCCGCGTTGTTGCCGTGAGTGATCTTGTAGTCAAGTTGATGAAACGTAATCAAGCCGGATAGCCGATTCCTGGGCACGGCCGAGGCGCTGACATCGGATAGCCAGAAGTTCGCGAATTCAAAGGCAGAGATGGACTCGATTCGAACAGCTGGTGCGAGCCAGTCGTAGTAATCCCTGCTGCTGGGCAATTTCCGGAGCAGCGCTCCGTCCCAAGCTGTGAAATTGTCGAGCCTCCAGAAGACTTCAGGATCGGAAACGTCGGCTGCAATGAGCTGCTCACCCGACGGACCGCGCAATGCCAGATGAGAGCTGTGAATTTCATCGAGGCGCGCTTTCCTGAATCCCTTTTGCGCCTCCTTGGCTCGCGCGGTGCCGCTCTCGGAGTCCTGCTTGTAGGCATCGTACTCGTGAGGCAGAGGAAGACGCCCCTGCAGCGCAAGTTGCCAGTTCTGCTTGTGATTCCTGAGATAGGTCTTGATCTTTCCCTGCAGCATCGACCGCTTCAGCCAATCAGGGCGATGGGCCTGGATCTGGCGGCGGACCTCATCGGCCTGGAGCCAAGAGGTCGGCTTCTCCGGAAAGCGGTTGACGAGCGCCACCAGGGTTCGCGTCTCCCGCTGACGCACTTCATACGAGGAGATAGCGTAGGTCTCGAACAGATTGGTCTCCGACGCGACGACCTTGGCATGGCAGGCGCACAACAACGACTTGAGCGCTTGCACTTCTGACCGAGCAGTCGCCATCCGATACACGTTGGTATCGAAGTAGATCGTCGTCATCAGGATAGTTCCGAGGAACTGTCTCTCAGCGTGAGCCGACCCTGTCCGACCGCTCCAAGATCAGCGTCCGGGCATAAGCGCACAATCACGCGTTCGGAAAATGCTTCTTGATCAGCCCTGCGCACCGATCATGAAGCTTCTTGAGATCGTAATGGATCGCGCTTTTCTCCTTCCCTTCAGCGCTCTTGATCTCGTCACCCCGCTCATCGTCAGCCAAGTACTGGCGAAAATCCTGCAGCTTCTTTCGAATCATGCTGCCAGCGCCGCTTTCCTTGGCTTCCAGCACCGCATCATCAAAAGCCAGCTTGCCGGCAAGAAGCTTCTTCATGGCTTTCGGCGCGCGTTGAACCAGCGGCAGTTCATCGCGTAGCTTCATGGCCGAAGAGATGGCGCCGCTCTTGACCATGCCGGCGATGATGGTGTCGAAATTCTCATTGACCTTTCGAGAATCATCGAATCGCTTTCCCCTGAAGAGCTCATCGTAGTAGCTCCACTTGGTGGCGTCGGTATCGCCTTGCTCCGACATGAAGTCGTAAACCTTCACCAGATGCCGGATCGCCTGCGAGGAAATTCCGAGCTCTTGCTTGAGCTCCTCATGCTTAATGCCGTGCTTGTTGACACGCCGCCATAGATATCCCGCCTGCTCGAACGGCTGCCAATCTTTCTTGCCGTTGATGTGGAATTCGCCGAGCAACGAGAAAACCTCGCTCTCGCTGAGATCTTCCGGCAGTGCTTTAGCCCGCAGGTAGCGCCACTTGTGCTTGTCGATCTTGTTGTTGAGCAACCGGTAAGCGGCGAGGCGGCTATTGCCCTCGAGCACGATGCCTTTCCGGATCAGTACCGGCTCAATCAGCCCGCCGTTGTGCTGGATACTTTTCACCAAGCCCTCGCGGACGTGCTCTGCGGCCGTCAGCACCGCTTCAATGGCCTCCTGCGTGGGCTCCTCATCACCGGTCCAGACTCGCGAGTAGATACGGGGGTTCTCGGCGTAGAACTCAAGTTTTGTCTGATCCACCCACGAGTTGATCACCTTGATCTGACGTCCCCGAAGCATCAGGACGTCCTCAGTCGGGGGCTGATCTGGCATTTTCTCCATGGGGCGACCTATGTCAGAATTTGCTGAAGTACATCGAACATCGACATCGTCGCTCGTTGCGCGTACTGCTCGCGAGTGATGTCGCCTTGTGCGAGTTGCGCGGCGTGCCGCTTCTCGTCGATCAGGGCGTCAATCCATTCGTCAATCGAGTCCTGCATGATCAGGTTGTAGACGTAACAGGTCTTCACCTGCGAAACGCGGTGGATCCGATCCTGTGCCTGGAGGTAATCGTCCAGGCTATAGGTTCGATCGTAGAACACCACGTGATTGGCAACGGTGAGGGTCAATCCTTCCTTCGCAGCGCCTGGCGTTGCGACCAGCACTCGATCGTCAGGATTGGTCAGGAACCAGTTCACGACAGCATTGCGCCGATCCATCGGAAGTTTTCCGTGGAGCGCCAGGGAACCGAAGCGGCGTAGATTCTTCGTGAGCCATTCGCAATTCTCATTGAACGTCGTCCACACGATGACCTTCTCGCCTGCAGTGACAATGTCCTGGACCAGATCCTCGAGCGTCTGAAATTTGCCCGGGATTCCAGCGTACGATTCGTCGATCAGCATTGGATTCGATGCAACCTGGACGAGCCTCAGGAGACGTTTGAGCAGTGACTCCTGCTCATCCTCGATCAGCTTGCCATCCTTGACCACGATGGCCCGCAGGTCTTCCTTCACCTGACGATAGAGTTCCGCCTGACCCGGCTCCCATTGAGTTTCGACCCGGCGGTACTCCTTGCCAGGCAACGAGATCCGTCCACCAGCCTTGGTCTCACGAACCGAAAGCGATTTCAGATTTTCGTGGACCTCTTCGAGCTTGCGCTGAAAGGTTTCGAATCCGGCCGCGTCGTGACCTAGCTCGCGGGTCAGATCCGTCTCACGCTTGAACGCCGGAAAGTCCGTACCGAGCGTTTTGCCTTGGTCGAGAAAATAGATCTGCGCCCAGACGTCGTATGGCCGATTGGCGACCGGGGTACCCGTCATGATCACTCGTCGCGTGAACAAGGGGCCGAGTTCGAAGAAAGCCTGCGTAAGGTCGGAATCAGGATTCTTGATCTTTGCTGCTTCATCGACGATCACGCCGACGCGGCGTGTGCGCAGCCAGAGCTTCAGTCGTTCGAGCTCCGACTTGGCCACCTCGAAATGTGCGAGCACGAGCCGGGTCGGGGTCGTAATGACGTAGTAGTTCGATCGCTTCGAGTCCCCCAGCACGGCTGGCTTGAGGTAGCTGTGCATCGCGAACTCACGCTGCCAGTTGGCGACAAGCGATTTCTTGGTGAAGACCAAGATGGTGTCGACAGCCTTCTCGGCCAGCCAGCGGATCGCTACGTCGATGGCGATCTTGGTCTTGCCCAAGCCCTGCTCGTGAAAGATCGCAGAGTATTCACGCGAAGCTACGAAGTCGACCGCCTCCAACTGATAGTCGAAAGCCTTCTGCTTGAGGTCCAGTCGCGGTTCGTTTCGGAGCTTGAAGTCGACCATGACTATCCGCGCACGATCTGGACAGGTTCGGGTCGGTTGCGCGCCCAGCCATACACGACGAACGGCACGGCAAGCGCCTGAGCCCTGCGACGGCACCCTCGGGCAGTGAAGAACATGGCGTCCACCGCGCTCCACTCCACCGAAAGATGCAGCTCCCCGCGCGAGCATTTCCCCAGATACACAAAGAACGCGCACAGCTGATCCAGGCTGTGCTGGCGCTCGACGTCGAACGCCGTCTTTGCCTCCCCGACCTTGATCAGCTGATCGATGGGATGCGCGTGGTAGAGATCTGGGCGAAAGCCACCGATGGAGGGGCAAGGCAGACCTGATTCACCGTCGGCCAGGATGAACGACGTGCCGGTGAGGCCGCGCTCCCAGTACGACATCAGGTTGCGCACCAACCATCGATGCTCATCACTCTGTCCCATCGGGGCTTGAACCGCTCAGCTCCATGAGAGCGGCAATCTCCGAATGGCATTCAGCCAGCGCCATCATGGCCGGATGACCAGGATCGCCACCCAACCGCCTGGCTTCCTGGAAGGACAGGGTTCTCAACTTGTTTGCGAGCGCCGCCGCCAGCTGCTCGACCGGCGCATCCTTGAGCAGGGTCGAGGCCTGGGGTTGCTCCAGCAGCTTGATCGCCTCTCGTGCGTCATGCTCGAGAAACGCTTTCTTGGCCGCAGGATTGGCAAGGATCCTCGGCAGGGCGCGGACGCTTTGCAGGGGATTGATGTTTCCGTTTGCGACCCACTTGGCAAAGTTCGCGACCGTGTAGCCGTGATGTTGAAGCGCCGGCTTGATCTCAGGCCCCTTCTGCAGCTCGATGAACGCACTGAAGCGGGAGTAACCCAAGGGCGCAGACTCAAGCTCTTCGGCGAAGTGTTCGTTGAAGTCTGCGTACGCAGCGATGTACTGCTGGATCTCGCGCTTGCGGGCGTTGCCTCCGCAGAAGTCCAGCAAGTCAGGCATCGACATGCCGTATTTATAGAACAGCGTGTGAAGATAGCGGCCCTTGGCGTAGGCTCTCCAGGGTCGCGGTCCGATCAAATGGGCCTGCAAGCGGATGGCGTGATCGTGCCGGTCATCAATACCGGTGTGAACGATGGCTGGAATGGTCTGCCAAGGACCTTCTGGGTCATTCTTCGCGAGCTCTCGAAAGATCGCGACGCGTGTATTTCCTTCAATCGTCAAGAACGTCCCATCATCCTGCTGCCTGACAATGATGGGCGAAATCAGGCCCCGGTTCTTCTTGATCGAGTCGCGCAGGCTCCCGTACGTGGTCGAGGAGTCCTCGCCATCAGACGCCGAGTTGCGTCCGAGGGACAACTCAATGAAGCCGTCATCGATCGTGGCGCTGTCGAGCCCTTCCAGGGAGTGAGCAATGCGCGGGTTGCGCTGATCCAGACGGATCAGCTCCAAGGAAATATTTTCCGTCTTCACCCAGGCCCCCTCAAGCTCGTGAAAAATGAGCCCTTGCGATAGGCCCAGATTACAGTCGAGTTTAAGGCCGTTCAGGGGAAGAACGACACCTGCGACGGGGGCGCGAAGATGGCGGCAGAATTAGACGCGCAGTCCGCGTCGGGCGGAACTCAGTCGTCGGTGATAAACGACCGGTCTTTGCCCCAAGCCGGACTGGCACTATGCCGACGTATTACGGATGCAAGAGAGTGATCACCGACCTTTCGATCAGGACTTCTTCACCGTCGTGTCTTCCATGGCCTGCAGCACGCGCTCGGCCAGCGGGATGACTTTTTTGATCTGCGTTGTTGACGAAAAGATAGCGGCAACAGCGGCACGTGCGCCTTTCGATTCGGCGATCGGCGGTCGCCCTGGGCCGGTTTTCTTGCCGAAATACGTCGTCAACCGCTTGACGTCGGTTCGAGCAGCCCGAACCGCTTCTTCCGCATCGTCCGGCAGCGCTATTTTCAGTCCCTCTTTTTCAGCGAGCTTGAGCTGAGCGTCTGCCTGTTCGACCGCTACGCGCTTGATGGTCGGATGCAGAGTGCGCTGATGCGCGATCTCGAGCCAGCCGTTGGCGTACAGCAGTGCCAGGCGAATTCGCCGATCGCGAAGGCGATCGTTGGAACGCACACGGATCGTCTGGCCCAGCCGCTTGGTCAGCGCCCGCAGCTCGTCCTGCAGTTCCCCGTAGGCGGCCGAGTATTCGAAGTCGTCGCGTCGACCGTTCGGGACGATCTTCGGATGAACGACGTGCAAGTCTCCGACAACCCAGGTCGCGAAGCGCGGCTCGGCGAACAGAGGCGCAAGAGCCAGCTCGTCTCCGATCTGGACGTCGCGCATCCTCAGCCGGATGCCGGCGAGGTGACTGGAACGCGGAATCGCGCCCTTGTAGCCGTGGTCGAGAATCCAGCCGATGGCCAGCAACTCACCTGCGGTGTTCTTGAGTTCGAGGAACTCGGCACGCTCGAAGCTCGTCGTTCCGACTTTGGGCACCACGATCTCGCCGGTAGCGCGGTGGTACACCGGTCCGAGTCCGTCCGACATCTCAATCTGGATCGGCTGTCCCGTTCCCCGAGCCGTCAACCATTCCCGAATCGCCGGGCCGAACTGGAAGCCCGGCGCAAAGGGCACGGGTGCAACCTGTCCGAGATAGCGACGGACCTCGGCCTCGTTCATCAGCTGATCGTTCTTGATGCGCACGACTTTGCGCATCTCCACTTCGAAAAAGTGCTCGGGATACGTCGACGCGTTCTGCGCCGTCGTCACCGTTGCGATCTCGCGAATGAGGTCCTGCAGGTTTCCCGTGAACGATGCGTCGCGCAACTTCTCTCGAAGTACCCGGCCATTCCAACGCAGCTCCTTCACCGGATCAGCCGCTCGAGCCCGGCTGCGGAAGATGAGCTCCTGGCAGTAACCCAGGCCCGAGAAACGACCGACGCCTCGGAATCCACGAAGGCTCGTTCCACGCTTACCACTGGCGCCGACAGCCGAAAGCCGGGTAACGAAGTCCTCCTTGGACACGCCGATTCCGTTGTCTCGGATGCGGACGGTTCGCTCGGCGTGATCGAAAGTGATCGATACATCCGGACCTGGAGGCGCTGCGAGCGATTCAGCACGCGCTTCATCGATAGCGTCGGCTGCGTTCTGAACATACTCCCTGTAGACCGTCAGGGGATCCGCATACATGGCCCCTGCGAGCAGCTCGAGCACATCCTTGCCGATCACGATTTGATCGGTAATGCGCGCCGGCGGCTTAACCAACCCGGCTAGGCTGATCGTCGCAATTCCATCATTCATTTATGCCGCCTCCTGGAGGCCCGCGTCTTCCACGCGCTCGTCTTCAGGCACCGCGGCATCGAGCTCGAAGTGCTTCGACCGACCCTTCATCTTGGCCCAGATCTGGGCCTCGTCAGACTTGCTGGGGATCGCGTAGAAGGGAAGGACGCGACGCACGGCGAGCGTTTCCGTTTTCTCGGACAGGAGTGCGAAATGACGCGGTTCCGCACCTGAGAGCAGGGCTGCGAGTTCGGCGCGGTCCGTCTCACTGAGTGCCCTGAACGCCTTCATGTACTCGTCGAACTCCGCTTTTCCTTCGTAGCGCTCGTACCAGAAACGGTTGAAGAGGAAGTGCTGCGGGCGCAGAAGCAGCTCCTTGAAATTCTGCTCGCTGGACCCGAACGCCTGCTCGAAGAACGCCGGCGCTCCGCTGACGATGCCATGGGTTGCCTGAAGGATGAGCTGCATCGAGCGCAGGAAATAGCGGTTCCAGTTCTTCCCGATGTGCGAGCGATCCTTCATGTCGGTCGGCTGGTAACGCATCGGGAAGGAGAAGATTCTGATGTCCAGCTCGCGATTGAGGTCGATGTTCAGCCTCATGCGCTGGTACAGGTCTTCGGGCGTATCGTGAAAGTTGTACAGCATGTAATTCGACAGCTCGTGCAAGCCTACTTCGTGCGCCATACGGACCGCGGTCTCGTACGGCTTCCGAACGCCAATGTGATCGAACGCAATACGCAGCGGCTTCAGGCAGATGGTAGACATCTCCTGGAGGTACATCTTGTCCTTGCACAGAATGCGGGCGTCGACACCCTGATTGAAGTCGACACGGCGCAGGCTTCCGGCACGCTCGTTCGAACGCTTCAGTTTCGCGCCCGGAATGAACCCGAGATCCCGAATCTCGGCGATGATCTCTCGATAATTCGGCGCCGCCGCGACGTTGTTGTCCATCAGCATGAGATCGCGGCGCTCGCCGTATCGCGCATTGACCTCCTTGACCAACGCCGTCAGCGACTGTCCTGGACGCTGCGCACCCTCGAGCTTCGGCACCCCACAGAAGTGGCACTTGCGCACGCAGCCGCGCGAGGCGTAGCCGAAGTACGCATCCTGGACCGGATACTGGTAGGTACCTTTGATCTGGTCGAGGATCGAGTAGTCGGGAATGAGATCCTCGATGGGCGTGCCGTTAACGTCTTCGGAGTAAAGCTCCTCCTCGAACTCGTCCAACTGCAGTGCCTCCGCGGGCGACTGGCTCAGCAACCCTTTAATGAAACGGACGCCACGCCAGGCCGTCTCCTTCACGAACTGGTCGTGCATCAGGGACGCAGCGATGCCGCCGACGAAGACTTTCTTGGTACTGCCCCCCGCGGTGCGAATGGCGTAGTCGATCGATTTGCTGATCTCTTTCCACTCGAAAGAGAACAGGGTGGTGACATACACGCGATCCCAGGTCCGCTCGAACGCGCGCGGATCGGTGTCGCCTTTGACGAAGACAACGTTGTCCTTCTTGCCCCAGGCACCGTGATACGACGCAATCTTCATCAGACCCAGCGGCGGGTACTTGTTCTTGTACGCCGGCTCGATCAGCAGGATGTTCCGGTTAGGCATACTCGGACACCTGCTGAAGGGTCGACTTGCGGGTATCCAGCATCAGCTTGTAAGCCATGTCGGCACCCTTGGCGCCTCCGAACCCCTCGAGGCGGCCATGGTTCGACCAGTCAATGCGGTCGACAAAATCAGAAAGTTTCGACACGAAGAAATCCAGAGAAATGTTTTTGTGCTCGGCTTCGCGGATGAGGTATCCGGCCAAGCTCATCAATGCGTAGACCCCGATGCCTTTCGAGAGCACGTGCCGGCGAGGATCCGCCCACTCCTTGGGCAAGGTGATCGTGACGGCGCGCCAGAACGCGATGACGTGCTCGCAGATCTCCCTGGCGCAGACCGCGGAGTCATAACGCGCTTCCTTGAGGAAGCGATCGGCGGCGTGATGCATGGTGCGCAACGAGGCGATGCGCTTGGTGCCAACCGTGCGATCTCCGCCGAGATCGAGCTTCCCTTGCCAAGGCGATCCGGGCTCGGTATTCAGCCGCAGGGCAATGAAGAGTGCCGGATCCACTGTGCCCAGGTCGTCGCCCAGCGACTTGGCTTCCGTGAAGTCGAGCAAGCTGCTCGACAGTCCTTTGGCCTTGCCATTGATGGTCCGAAACACGTCCATCTCTTCGAGGTCGGACAGACCCAGAAAAGTCATGAATGCGAACTGGATCGGGCTGCCCTGAAGAAACCCGAGGCGATGCTGACCATCGACCTGTGTGAACACAGGACCCTGTGACAGGTCGAGCTGAAGGAGTGCGGGGCAGTCGCCCGACAAGCTCCAGCGCGCCGAATTCGATTCCCGGAGATTGAACGTCAGCGGAATCGATGTGGCGTCCGGCAGCTGGATGTAGCGCTTGAACTCCAGGCTGTGTTCCCGGGACATGCGGCGCTGGTAGCCGCGCCCGGTCGATTCGTCGAGCACATCGGCGTAGCTCGCGCGGGACAAGAGACCTGCAGATGCGAAGCCCATGAACACCTTCTGGTGCCCACAGCGCCCGATCATTCCTGGAATCAGTACCTTAGCGTCTTCGCTCACCGCATCGATAATTGCAGCGATCCGCTGCAATTCCCTCCCGGTCAATCACGTCCGGGGATTAGGCCATATCTCGCTTGGAAAAGCGATCTTGCAGTGCAGCATGGCGAAAGGGCGCAATCCTGCAGTGTCCGACTGCACTATCTTATGTCGCTCGATGCATAGCCTTAGGCGAGACCTGGAAATCGATCCGTCAGGCTCACCGCGCTCCTTTTCGCGGCAGAAAACGTCCCGGACGCCTACCTGATGTCTGCCGTCACGCCGTAGAGGCTCTTCACGATTCCGCGGACGGCGCTGAGGCAATCGGGCCCCAGCTGCGACTGAAAGGCGTCCGTCAGCTGTGCCAATTGCGCATCCCGCGCATCCTGGAGGAGCGATTCGATGTCCGCTTGCTCGCCGGAGATCAGGGCGACTGCCTGGGTGCGCAGTGCCTTCGTCTTTTCAAACAGCGCAGGGTATTCAGGCTGATCTTCCGTTTTGGCTGCGTTCTTACTCTTCTGGAATCGTGCGTGCAGATTGTCCAGGTTGTTGGCGCAAGCGATGGCGCGTTCGATCTTCTGCCGGCCGTCGTACTCCTTCAGCGCCTCGACTGCCTTCTGGTATGACGCCAGGTCGGTTTTCAGCTTGTCTAGCGCCAGCTGGGCGGTGCTAGAAAGAATTCGAATCTCGCGAGCCAGGATTGTGCAATCGTTGAACAGTTCATCCTTAACCTCCTTCCAGGCCGGATCGTGTTCGAATCCGTCGCGACGAGCGTTGGGGACCAACGCGTCGGCTTTGAAGAAGACTTCGCCGACGCACCATTGGTTAAACCGCTTGTTGCTGGCGCTATCTCGTCCAAAAACATCCGCCATCAAGTCGGTTCCATCGATCTGGATGTTCTTGACGCGCGCACGGATTCCCCATGGCGATGGTTCGATGTACGCGCCCGACTTCCCCTTCTTGCCGACCCACATGAACCACCGCTTCGTCTTTGACTCGTAGAAGTCGACGTCCCTGAGTCGAGTCTGAGTGACTTTCGAGCCTTCGAACTCGAGCAACACGTCCGCAGTCGGATCGGTTGGGTCGGGTGTTGGCGCATCTTCGTCCGGGAGCCTCCCCTGGTAGGCGTACAGCTCACCGTAGGGCTTGAAGACTTCCGTGGCCTCTCCCTCTTCGGCGCGGACCGTGATTTTCACTGCCTCGACGGGTAAGCCAAACTCGAGAGCAGCTGCTCGCACTTTCTCGCGGAACGAGAAGTCCGGTGCGTAATCGACCGGCGCGACGTGCGAGAGAAACGTCTTCATGTCCGCGACGCTGGTGCATTCCGTCGGTGGGTCAGTGAACCCGATGAGCCGGACCTCGAAGAAATGATCCTCCTCCGGCCTTGCTGGAATGGTTCGAGTGGTGACCGTTCTCTTGAGCAAGCTCTGTGCTGTCAAGCCATGCTCATTGCCAGGCTTCATCAATTCCCGCATCTGCGAGCCATCGAAAGTGACCTCGGTCACTTCAGGATCATTTCTGAATTTCGTCGAGAATCGGATCTTGTTTGCGAACGCGATTCCCGCAAGGCGTCCGATGCCACGAAATCCGGCCTGGCTGCGATGGCTCTTGGTCGAAGCGCCGATGCTCGTCAGGATCTTCGCAGCGCTCTGGGCCGGCAGGCCGACGCCATTGTCGCGAATGATCACTTCCTGCTCGGCTGTCTTGAGCGTTACCTCGATGATCGCCTCATCCTCCGTCACCAAGTTCATCCGAATCGCTTCGCGAGTCGAGTCAAATGCATTCTGGATGTACTCGCGAAGCGCCAGGCGTGGCACCTCGTACATGCCGACCGTCAGCGTCTCGAGAATGAAGGCGCCAAATAGCGGGTCGAAGTCGATCGCTTTCTCATCCATTGCTGTCATCTCCGACCGGCAGAGCCGGGTCGACCAAACCAAAGTGAGGCGGAATCTCGATCAACTGATCGAGGGGGCGATCCATCGCCAACTGCTGAGAGGGGTATCCATAGATAGCGGCCATCTGCGCGTGAATGGCCTCGACCGCGATCTCGATCGTTTCCTCGGAGGCGTTGAGCGAGAGCGCGGGATCAGGCTGCTCCGGCACCGACATCACATAGCCAGCGCGTTCGATGGACGACAGAACGCGTTGCGAGGCGTTGTCGACCATCTTCAGGCTGATCTTGATTTCGGGTGCGTTACTCGACGGCAGGTAGATGAGCGGAGAGACCTTGCGCTTGAAGAACTCGTTGACGGCGACGTTCACGTCCGTCGCAAACAGTTCCGTCTGTAGCGAGTAGAGCGTCGACGGGTCCGGCGTGGACGGGACCGTTCGAGCCTCCGTAGAAGAGGGTTCGAGATAGGCGGACGCCATCAATCCTGCGTAAAGGTAAGCGGCAGAGATTGGGGGGCAGCGCCGCAAGGTGGCGATGAGGTCCGCTAATGCCGTGCGATAGCCCGTGCTGTTTCGTATCGCTTCGTCGTGCACGTGCCGACCTACCAGTGTCAGGTCAGGTCCGAGCCCTGCGAGTTCCTCCCCTGTCAGAAGGTCTCGTAACAACCCAGCAGCCGCCAGGTGATCTTGCAGCTTGACGAGGAAGACCGCGGTAGGACTTCCTGCTGCTGCGGCCTTTCGGCTGTCCACAATCGCTTTGCGGATCGCGCCGCCTGACAGAACCAAGCTTGTTGGATCGGTCCACAGCGGAGGCTCTGGAACGACCTTCGCAGGAATGTGCGCGGGGCGACCAGCCTTGCCGTTGCTCGCGACACCTGCGCTGCCCCCGACACCAACCGTACGAATCGCGACTCCGATAAACGAAGCACAGGCTTGACGGATGGGTTCGCCGGCACGGGAAAGACACTGACCCAAGAAGTGCCGGTTCAGAATGAAGACCTGCTCAGCTCCAGCCACAACGTGGGCTTCGTAGCTGAGCATCGGATGGACCCGCGGCACCGCAACATTCTTTGCACGGAGTTCGCGCGAGATTTCGTCTTCTTCCTCGGTCTTTGCGCGGGGCATCAACCAGTCTGTCTTGCCGTCGTTGGACAGGATGACGATGGCCTTGGCAGCACGCGTCTTCGCATCATCGAGAAGCTCCTTCCAGAACATCAGGTCGCCGTAACGATTGGCCCCTTTGATCGAGATCGCGCCTGAAGCCGAGTCGACAACCTTCACGGGTTTCTTTCTGCCGTCCTTGAACCCAGGCGGGATTCGGCTTTCGTAGCGCGCGGCACCCAGCGACCGGGACGAGGGCACCATCTGGAATACCTCTCCGCCGTCCAACGCGGTTCGGTTCACGAACTCGATGACCTCCTTCGCATGAAGGTCGTACGACTTTGTCCAGCCCGTCAGGTCATTCGCAACGTCGTCCAGATCCACCAACGCATTGCGGGCCCGGATTCGAGCATCTCCCGTTCCCCCGGGCGGCACATCCAGGAAGTCCTGGATCATCGCCAGACTCTCGCCTACCAGCGACTTGATCTTCTTGCAGTGGTCAGTGACTTCCTGCTCGAGCGTCTTGTCGCCGTGATGTCGCAGGTACTCGTGAACCGACCAGCTGGGGGTGTGCACGCGGTCCGGGGCAACATTCACGAGCCATTTGAAGAACTGCTCTCTCGAATGGGCCCCGATCCGCGTCAGAAACATCAGGAACGATGTGTCGACATAAACACGCGTATCCGTGTTCCCGAGACTGGCCAGCGCCTCGGCACAGAAATCTGCGAGAGGAACCGCAGAATCTGGAACGGGAATGTGCAGGCGTCGCTTGCCTGCAGCCGGCTCCTCGGCCGCCGCATCACCTGGATTAGTCAACGGCATTTCTTGTACGCCCCTCAGTACAGATCCATCAGCGCCCCCCGGCGCACGCTCATCGAGGATACCAACAACGACTCTGATACGGTCCTCTCCGATTCAGGGTTGTAGCAGAAGCCGAACGAAATCTTGCGGGATCACAGAATGTCGCCACGAAGTCCCCCGATCTTCCGGACGGGGATCAAAGCGATGTGCGCCCCATCAATCGATTGGGTTCTCCGCGAGAGAATTGAATGATGCGATCGGAATCGGCCCGCGTCGCACGGTTCACCGCGCAGCATCATCGGAAGTCGACACATCTAATAACCTATCGCTTCGCCCGATCTCTTCAAGCAGGAAATTTAGCGCTCTATGCAGCTCTACTTCGATGAGTCGGGAAACACTGGCACCGACCTTCTCAACAAGGACCAGCCTGTCTTCGCACTAGCGTCCACGTCACTTGATCGCGCGGTTTGCGAGGAGCTGCTCGGGCCTTTACTAGTTCAGGGGCAGACAGAGGCGAAGTATTCGAAGCTCAAGGGCACCCGCACAGGTCAGAAAGCGCTGACCGCCTTCGTGAACTCTCCGCTCCTCACCCAGGAGGCTTGCATCTTTATGCAGGCGGACAAGGAGTACTACCTGCTAACCCATCTCGTGGACAAAGTGATCGAGCCGATCATGCACGACACGAATTTCGATCTGTATGCGGGCGATGCTCATGTTGGTCTCACCAATCTTTTCTATTTCACTGGTGCTCACGCCTTCCCAAAGGGACACTGGCCGCGGTTGCTCAAAGCCTTCCTGCAAGCCCTTCGCCAATTGTCACCAGAATCGATCAGCGCCTTTCGAGAGGCGGTGGAACAAGCAGTCCCCGATGTCCCTGCCGAGTTCGTGATGCTGCGGGATATGCTGGTGTGGGGCGCTGCACGAGCCGAGCGGTCCTTGAAGCCCTTTCGAGGTACTGCTGCTTTTGATCCGGCCGTGGATGTTTTCATCGCCGTCGTCAACCTCTGGATGCGCCGGCACATAGGTCCTTTGCAGGTCATCCATGACCGCTCTAAGCCCCTCCGTCACAGTGAGTCACTCCTTCGAGCGATGATGACCGATGTCCCGCCCCGAGTAATCGGCTACGGAAAGCGCAAGGCTGAGTTGCCGCTACGAGTTTCCGATTTCAAGTTCGACGACTCGCGAACGCTCCCTCAGCTGCAAGTCGCCGACTTGATTGCGGGGCTTTCCGTCGACTGCCTCTTGGCTTGGTCCGGACGACGGCCCTGCATCGAATTTCATGAAGCCATTCGCCATAGCCCGATCGGACAGTGGACCGTTCAGGGGATGCTGCCGGATCCCGAAATGCGCAGAGCAAACGAGCCCGGCGAAGGCGAGGTGAGTTTGGTGGACGGGGGAGCAGACTTTATGAAAGAGGTGGGCTTCGATTTCACTCCGCCCTCCGACTAAAAGCAGTAAGAGGCCGCACTCGACGAAGAACGATTGCAAACTGTCGCCGATATAATCGATTGTGGCCGCACTGGTCGGCTCAATCTCATTTAACTTGTACGTACTTGTCAGTCGGCTCGTCCTTTCGTCGCTGGCTCACGATTGCCTCCCCGCTCTTTTCTAAGCGGTTGCGTCCGGTACCTTACGGATACGGGAGGAGTTCAATCCGATAACCCACGTTCCTGGCGTACTGCTGCGTCGGGACGAGAGGGGATTCGTGAATCCGACCGGGACCAGGAAATCGCTCAACCCGAACTCGACCATACCCATGGACTTGCATCCAATCGACTCTCAATCTCGTAGACGGCACGCTGGGACGCTGACGGCAGAGCGCATCAACGTGCCGCTGAGGTTCGTGCTACCAGTCCCTGGGAGGTCGCCTGCATGAAGACCGCTCGCGTGAAAGATCTCATCAACAGGGTGATCGCCGTCGCGTTTACTCGCAGCACGGTTGCGTTGAAGCGGCGCCTCGACAAGCTCTCCAAGATGAGCGTGGAAGAGATCGAGGAGCTCACGCGAAGCGATGAGGGTATCCGTCAGGTCGTAGGACCCTTTGGAGGAAGGCCTGCGAAGCAGGTCTGCATGCCTGAGTTCAGTGAAGTCGTCGTGGCCGTCCCCGGACCGATGACGGACGCTGAACTCGAGAAGGTCCTGAGCGGCGGGTCTCGACACGAGTGGGGGCCGTGGCGACGGATGGCGAAGCGGGCAATGGCACGTCCCCGGCTGAAGTAGCCGGCACCAATCCGAATGCCAGTCCGAACACATCGATGAGATGCGGGAGGTCGCCGGCACCCCTCAGTGACACCTGGCAGCCACCACCCTCATCGGATTCGATCGACAGCGAGATCGTGTGCTGAGGCATTGCATGGCTCCTGATCAGTTGCGAGCCCAATGTGCGCGTCCAGCGCCCCGCACGCGACTGTGCGAATCCACACGTCGGACGTGACCCGGAGCCGACCGACCTCAGTGGATCCGACGGATCGTCGTGCGAGCCCCCCCCGGGCTTACCCCCGGGGAGACCCTCGCAAGCTCAATCAGCCCATCAGCCCATAGTGAAAGATGAGCGCGAGCATCAGCACACCCCAAACCGCCCACGTTACTTCCAGCCCGGACCAATCACCTGTCTTCATAGCAGTACTCCTCAACCGTTGGGGACTTGAGACTAGGGAACGGGGTGGGGTCTCAACCACTTAGGTCGTCAGGGACAAAGGCAGCAATCGGATTATGGGGCCCTCCGCGTTCCGTCCGATCGACCATAACCATCAGTACCCACCCAGCGCCCGCACCGTATCGGGGCGGGCGAGCGCGGTCTGTACCGCGGCCTCGATCTCGCTGAACGATGTCAGTCTCAATCTTCGTTGTTCAAACTCATTTATCTCTGAGTTCCACATCAATGAGGGTTCTTGGTCCAGGTGGCTGACCTAGTGGACGGCTCTATCACCGACCTTGCCCGCAGCGGCGGGTCGGCATAAGCGAGCGGGCCCTGGAGCTTATTGGGCCGCCGCAATCAGCTCCGAGCAGCGTTTCAGGCGATCCACCGCGAAAAACATTATCAAAAAACACTGTAATAAACTGGAAATCCTCAGTAGATCAGCAGGTTGCCTTTCAGAAACCTCATCTCGACTGACTTTTCATTATCAGAATTCGTTGTTCATTATCAAAATCTTTGGATTTCACACTGCCTCCACCGACCAGCGCCGCCGCCGAAGCCGTGTGATGCGGCGCCCGAAACGGCCGCCGACCCCAGTGCGTCGGATCGAAGCCCGCCCGTTCGACCGATGCGATCGCCGCGACCTCCAGCGACTCGGCTTCGTCGAGCGGCGGCATCAGCCCCGGAAGCCGTGACGCCAGCATGCTCTTGCCGGCTCCGGGCGGGCCGACCATCAGCAGCGAGTGCCCGCCCGCCGCCGCGAGCTCCAGCGCCCGTCGCGCCTGGTGCTGGCCGCGCACGTCGGCCAGGTCGGGCTCCGCTGTCGCGGCCACGAGGCCTCGACTCTCCCTCGAAGGAGTCAGCGCCTCAAGCGCACCCGCGTGCACCGCCGCGCACAGCTCGCCCAGGTGCCGCGCGGCGTAGACGATGGCATTCGACGCAAGGGCCGCCTCGCGCGCGTTGCCCTGCGGCACCAGCAGGCGACGCTGCGCCTGCGCGCACTTGAGCGCCGCCGGGAGCGCGCCACGAACCGCGCGGATCTCCCCGGACAGCGACAGCTCGCCGAGCACCTCGAAACCCTCGAGTGCCGCGACGGGCAGTTGCTGCGAGGCGCTGAGGATGCCCAGCGCGATGGCGAGGTCGAAGCGCCCGCCCTCCTTGGGCAGATCGGCCGGCGCGAGGTTGCAGGTCATGCGCCGGTTCGGAAACTCGTAGCCGCAGGTCTGCAGCGCCGCCCGCACTCGATCCTTGGACTCGCGCACCGCCGCCTCCGGCAGGCCGACGATGTTCAGGCCGGGCAGACCGTTGGCGAGGTGCACCTCCACCGTGACCAGATCCGCGGCCAGGGCGTTCTGCGCGCGCGACAGGACGATGGCCAGCGACATGGCGAGAGCAACGGGAAGACGACCGTCGCCAGTGTCGGTCGCGACGACGCGATCTGGATCCCCGTGTTCGCGCAGGTCGACGCGACCGCTGCAGCGCAGTGCTCAGCCGTCCTTCGGCTTGATCTGCTGCCAGCGGTCGAGCTTGCCGCGTGCATCGAGCGGGGCCGGGTCGTGGGCGGCCTGTTGATTCGCGACCTTCGAGGTCAGCTCGAGCACGTAGCCGTTGGGGTCGCGGAAATAGATCGAGTGGATCGAGCCGTGGTTCGAGATTCCCCGTGTTTCCATTCCGCGTTTCTTGCCCTCGGCGAACATGCGCTCCAGGTCGGGGTACTCGACCTCGAGCGCGATGTGCAGATCGAAATCGCGTTGCGCCTTGAACTCGAACGGGTCGCCCGGCGCCTCGAAGAACGCGATATGCGATCCGTCATCGAGCCGGAAAAACGTATGCAGGGCGTGGGTCTGGCGGCCCGTCTTGGTCTCGCGGATCTCGAATGCCTCGACCATCGGCAATCCGAGAAAGTCCTCGTAGAACTGGCGGGTTTCCTCGGAGTCGCGGCAGCGATAGGCAGCGTGATGCAGCTTCTTGATCATGGGAGGGTCCCTCCACGGCTGGCCGGCAGGGGCCAGTATCGCGCAATCCAGATCAGGGCTTCCCTAAGGGGGCGCCCTAGCCCTCAGCCCGCTCCGTGCTTCTTTTCGAGCGCCTCGAGCCGCGCCTCGAGTTCCCGCAGGCGCTTCTGCGTGCGTGCCAGCACCTCGGCCTGCACGTCGAAGCGTTCACGCGATACCAGGTCCCAGCGTTCGAGGTTGGCGCGCAGCACCGCGCGAAAGTTGTCCTCGAACTCCGCCCGCAGCCCCCGCAGGCCGGGCGGCAGGATCGCGGCCAGACGCTCGGCGAGCTCCTCGATTCCCTTGAACTCGTTCATGCGCGGATCCTCATTGGTCAGAGATAGCGCAGGGCGACGATCGCCACGAGCGTCGGCGGCACCGCGGCGATGAACAGTCCCAGCGGTCCGATGGTCTCATCCTCGAAACGTACCTTGAGGATCGAGAAGCCTGCGGGGTTGGGCGCATTTGCGATCACGGTGAGGCCCCCGCCGGTCACCGCACCGGCGACCAGCATGTACTTGAACTCGTCCGTGAGGCCTTCGACCAGCGAGCCGAGATAGGTCAGCGCGGCGTTGTCGGTGATCGCGGTCAGGGCAGTCGCGCCGTAGTACACCTGGTTGGGGCTCATGCTCATCAACAGCGGCTGCAGCCACCACTGCTGCATGCCGCCCAGCACGACCAGGCCGGCCAGGAAGAAGGCCACCAGCAAGCCTTCGCGAAGGATCAGGCGTCCCTGGTGACGGCGATACGCGGTGGCAAAGCCCATGAAGAACAGCAGCAGGCCGAGGAACAGCGCGGGGTGATGCGAGAACGCCACGATGCCAAACAGGATCAAGGTGTTCACGACCATGATCGGCAGCGGCACCGCCGCGCGCTTGGACTCGTCGACGCTCGGAATCTTGTACAGCTCGCTGCGGAACAACAGCGTGATGGCGACGGCGTTGACCGTGACCGCGATCGCGGCCTTCCAGCCGAAGTTCGTGAGCATGAACAGGATGTCCCAATTCCACTTGGCCGCCACCATGAGCACCGGCGGGGCGGCGAACGGGGTGAGCACGCCCCCGATCGACACGTTGACGAACAACGCCCCGACGGTTGCGTACTTGAACCGGCTGGACAGGCCCTCGTGGTCGAGGAAGCGGTCCCTCAGCATCAGCGCGCCCAGGGTCATTGCTGCCGGCTCGGTGATGAAGGAGCCGAGCAGCGGCACCAACGACAGGATGGTGAAGTACATCGCCAGGCTCCGTGGCATCGGCACGAGCCTGGCAACGCCGCGCACCAGCATCGTGGCGAGATCGAGGATCGGGCGGCTGCCTGCCACGATCATGATCGCGAACACGAACATGGGCTCGGTGAAGTTGCGTCCGTCGACGTAGGAGAGGGTCTCGGGCTTGCCGGCCAGGCTGAACATCGTCACCACCAGCACCATCGCCCAGAAGCCGAACACCACTTCGACCTCGCCCAGCAGGTGAAAAATGCCCTCGTGCGCCGGATAGCGGTTGGCGAGGTGCTCGAAAAACTTGGTCGAGAAGGTGTGGATCAACGCAATCGCGAAGATCGCCGCGGCGGCGGACTGGATCAGCGTCGGGCTCATGGACGGGCGGGGAGCAAAGGTCCGGCACCATACCAAAACAGAGCGCTTTGTCCGGGCAGTCGCGTTCCGTAGAATCAGCGCCCGCGCGGAACCGCCAGCCTGGCGCCGTGGTCCATCGCGCGACCCATCCCTCAAAGAACCCCAACAGACGATGGTCAGTCCGGACATCTTGATCGAGGCTCGTGGCCTCACGCGGCGCTTCGGCCCCAACGTGGCGGTCGCCGATCTCAACCTCAAACTCGCCCAGGGCGAGATCCTGGGTCTGCTGGGTCCCAACGGGGCCGGCAAGTCCACGACGATGAAGATGCTCACCGGAAATCTCGCGCCGAGCGAGGGCGAGGTCTTCATCAAGAACCGCTCCCTGCGCGAGGACACGGTGCTGGCCAAGCAGCAGCTCGGGTATCTGCCCGAGCAGCCGCCGGTCTACCCCGAGCTGAGCGTCGACGAGTACCTGCGCTTCTGCGCCAGCCTGCACGGCATTCCCAGCGGCGCCGCGCGGATCGACGCGGTGTCCTCGGCCAAGCGCGACTGCGGCCTGGTCGATGTGGGCCGCCGCATCATCGGCAACCTGTCCAAGGGTTATCAGCAGCGCGTGGGACTGGCGCAGGCCATCATCCACCGCCCGCCCGTCGTCGTGCTCGACGAGCCCACCGTGGGCCTCGACCCGATCCAGATCCGCGAGATCCGCACGTTGATCCGCGATCTGGGACGAAACCACAGCGTGATCCTGTCCAGCCACATCCTCCCGGAGATCACGGCGGTGTGCGGCCGCGTGATGATCGTCAACCGCGGTCGCGTGGTGTACGACGCCCCGGTGGACGCGCACATCGGTCGCAACAGCCTGGTGCTGGCCCTGGCACGTCCGCCTGCGGCGGGCGAACTGGCGCAGGTCGCCGGCGTGACCGGCGTGGAGGCACTCGAACCGGGTCGCTTCCGGCTGTCGCTGTCCAGTGACAGCGACCCGCGAGAGGCGCTCGTGGCGCTGTCCGTGCAACGCGATTGGGGCCTGCGCGAGCTGCGCCTCGAGAGCAAGACGCTCGAGGAGATCTTCGTGGAGCTCACCTCCGGCGATGCACCCGCGGCCGTTTCCGAGGCCGCGCTCAAGGAGGCTGCGTGATGAGAAACGTGCTGACCATCGCCGCGAACGAAACGCGCCGCATCTTCGTCTCGCCCCTGGCGTGGGCGGTCCTGGGCATCTCGCAGTTCATCTTCGGCTACATCTTCTCGGGCGCCGTGATCCAGTACGTGCGCAACACCGAGATGCAGGACCAGGCCGTGGGCGTATCGGACTACGTCGGCAGCGGCCTGTACGGCTCGGCCACGATCATCCTGTTGCTGATCCTGCCGCTGATGACCATGCGCGTGTTCTCGGAAGAGCGGAAGTCCGGCACCTTGACCCTGCTGTTCTCGGCGCCGGTGACCCTGATCGAGATCGTGCTCGGCAAGTTCCTCGGCGTGATGGTGTTCGTGCTCGCGATGCTGTCCCTGCTCGCGGTGATGCCGGCCTCGCTGCTTCCGGCGGTGGACCTGGACATCGGGCGCCTGGCGGCGGGCCTGCTCGGCCTGCTGCTGCTGACCATGGCGTTCGCCGCCTGCGGGCTGTTCATCTCCTCGCTCACGCGCGAACCCACGATCGCGGCCATCGGCAGCTTCGCCGCGCTGCTGCTGATCTGGCTGCTCAAGATGCCGGCGAGTTTCGATTCCCAGTTCGCGCCGCTGTTCGACTACCTGTCGCTGATCAGCCACTACCAGGACCTCATCAGCGGCCTGTTCGATTCGTCCGACGTCGTCTACTACCTGCTGTTCACCGCGCTGTTCCTGTGGCTGACGGTGCTGCGGCTGGACATGGAACGCAATTGAAAGCGCGCGTCGTGAAGCGGCTCCTGCAGAAAGAAAAAATCCGATGAAGCAGAAGAACCAGAACCTGATCCAGCAGCTGATCGGCGGCGTGTTGGTCCTCGCCGTGATCGTGATGCTCGGCGTCCTGTCCGTGCGCTACAACGTCAAGCAGGACTGGACGTTCAACAAGCGCAATACGATCTCGGCCGCGAGCCAGAAGCAGCTCGCGACGATGAAGGATCCGATCCGCTTCGTGGCGTTCGCCTATCCCGGTGCGCCCGAGCGCGCCTCGGTGCAGTTCTTCGTCGAGCAGTACCAGCGCTTCAAGAAGGACGTGACGCTGGACTTCGTCGATCCGAGCAGCCAGCCGCAGAAGGTCAAGGAGTTCAACGTCTCCTTCGCCGGCGAAGTGGTGCTCGAGTACCAGGGCCGGCGCGAGAATCTGCGCTCGCTGTCGGAACAGACGATCACCGGGGCGCTCCAGCGCCTGAGCTACACCGGCGAGAAGTGGATCGTGTTCCTCGAAGGACACGGCGAGCGCGCGGTGGTCGATGCGCAGGATCAGAGCGCGTACACGCGCTTCGCGCAGGTGCTCAAGGACAAGGGCCTCAATTTCCAGCCGCTGAACCTGGTCAAGACGCCCGCCATCCCGGACAACACCGCGGTGCTGGTGATCGCCAGTCCCAAGAGCGCCCTGCTCGAAGGCGAGATCAAGCTGATCGACGCCTACGTCGAAAAGGGCGGCAACCTGCTGTGGATGGCCGATCCGGATTGGACACCGGGCCTCAAGCCCGTGGCCGAGCGCCTGGGCATCACCTGGCAGGACGGCTACGCGGTGTTCCCCGAGTACGAACTGCTGGGCACCGGGCATCCCGGCATCTTCGCGGCACTCGATTACCCTCCCAATCCGGTCACGCGCGGCCTCGATCGCGTGACCTTGTTCCCCCTGGTGCGCTCGCTGGTGACCCAGGAGAAGCCCGACGGCGGCTGGAGCGCACAGCCGCTGCTGACCACGAGTCCGGAGGCCTGGCTGGAAACGCAGCCGATCAGCGATGCCGGCGTGTCGCTCGATGCCAAGGCCGGTGATATCGCGGGCCCGCTGACCATCGGCGTGACGCTCACGCGCGAGCTGCCGGATCCCTCCGTGCCCGCGCCGTCGCCCGCCGCGGAAAAGGACGGCGAGCCTCCCAAGCCCGCGCCCACGCGCCAGCAGCGCGTGGTGCTCGTCGGCGACGCCGACTTCATTTCCGACGGCTCGCTCGGGCAGCTCGGCAACCAGCAGCTGGGCCTCAACATCGTGCAGTGGCTCGCCAGCCGGGATTCGCAGCTCGACATCGACGTGCCCAAGGCACCGGACACCAACCTGTTCCTCCCGAACTGGGCGGTCGTGCTCATCGGCGGCGGCTTCGTGATCCTGCTGCCCTTGCTGCTGATCGGCATCGGCGTCACCCGCTGGGTGCTGCGCCGTCGGCGCTGATCCCTTCCTGCCTCCATGAAACGCAGCTATCTCAACGTCGCCCTGCTGCTCGTCGCCGGTGGTCTGGGCGCAGCGCTCTGGTTCGGGCAGAAGAAGGAGGAGAAGGGACCTCCGCTGACGCCGCTCAAGCCGGCGGCGATCACGCGCATCGCGGTCGAGCATCCCGGCAAGCCCGTCATCCGGCTGGAGAAGAAGGGCGAGGCCTGGCTGCTCACCGAGCCGGTGAAAAGCGAAACCGACAAGTACGAGATCGGCGGCATCCTCGCGCTGGCCGATCTCGAGCTGAAGTCGACGCTCGATGCGGCCAGCGTCGATCGCAAGGAACTGGAACTCGACCCGCCGAAGTACAGCGTGATCCTGGACGACACGCGCATCGACCTCGGCGGCACCGAGCCGATCAAGTACCGCCGTTACGTGAGCGCCGGCGGCGTCACCGGGCTGGTCGACGACCCGCCCAGCGCAGCGCTCGATGCCGATTACGCCGACCTCGTCTCGAAGTCGCTCCTGCCCGAGGGCACGAACCTGCGCCGCATCGAGCTGCCGGGTCTCACCTTGGACAAGACCGCGGACGGGGCCTGGACCAGTCCGCAACAGGGCGACGCCGCGCCGGCGCAGATCGCGCAGCTGGCCGAGTCCTGGCGCAACGCAAAGGCGATGTGGAACGCCGCCGAGCCACGGGAGGGCTCCACCGGCGATGCCGTGCGCCTGACGCTCGATGATGGCCGCACGATCGAACTGGTGGTGGTGACGCGCGATCCTCAACTGATCCTGTCGAGCAAGGTGCTCGGCGTTCGGTACACGCTCTCCAAGGCGCTGGTGGACGAGTTGTTCAAGATCCCGGCGGCGCCGTCCGCGGATGCGCCGACGGAGCCCCCGCCCGCGAACTGATCGCGACGCGTGGATCTTGCGACGGTCGCGTCTTCCCAGGCCGTCGCGAGCGCTCCCGGACTGCGTCCGGGCTACGTAACGCTTCCGTGAGCACCTGCCCCGGCCCTACCCCGGCTTGTGGAAGATGGTCTCCGCCATGCGGTCCGCGATCTCGTGGGTCGGACGCAACTCCTCGCGTGCCCGCGTGAAGATCGTGGTCAGCGTCTCGCCGATGCGACGGATGTGCTGTTCAACGACCGCCCAGCGCCGCGTCGGACCCTCGTAGTACAGGTTGATGATCCCGCCCGCATTGATCGCGTAGTCGGGCGCATACAGCACGCCGCGCTCCATCAGCACGCGGCCGTGCCGCGGTTCGGCGAGCTGGTTGTTCGCGGCACCGGCGACGATCGGCGCGCGCAGGCGCATCGCCGTGTCGTCGCCCAGCACCGCGCCCAGCGCACAGGGCGAATACACGTCCACATCGAGTTCGATCAGGTCGGCGACGTCGACCGGCGTTGCGCCGAAGCGCTTCACGCACGCCGTCACCGCGGGTTCGAAGGCGTCGCACACGAAGAGCCGGGCACCGGCGTCGTGCAGATGCTGCGCCAGCACCTGCCCGACCTTGCCCACGCCCTGGATCGCCACGCGCAACCCGCGCAGGTCCTCGCGGCCGAGCCGGAATCGCGCGGCGGCCTCGATGCCGTGGAGCACGCCGAGCGCGGTGGCGGCCGAGGTGTCGCGGTCGCCCGGATCGTTCGGGTTGGGCGCGGCGGCCCCGCCCCCGATGTACGCGGTCTCCTGGGCGACCTGCCGCATGTCGTCCTCGTCGGTGCCCGAGTCCTCGGCGATCACGTATCGACCGCCCAGGGTCTGCACCAGGCTCCCCATCGCCCGCATCATGGCCGGCGTCTTGTCCAATCGCGGATCGGCGATGACCACCGCCTTTCCGCCGCCCTGCTGCAGCCCCGCGAGCGCGGCCTTGTAGGTCATCCCGCGCGACAGGCGCAGCACGTCGGTCACCGCGTCGGCCTCGTTCGCGTACGGGTACACGCGACAGCCACCGAGCCCGCGCCCCAGGACGGTACTGTGCACGGCCACGATCGCGCGCAGCCCTGACGGTGGGTGGCGGTGAAACACCACCAGCTCGTGGTCGTCGTATTCCGGGTGATCGAGAACGCAGCTCATCTCGGGCGGACCTCGCGCGCACGGGAGGCCGAGTCTACTGCGCTGCAGGCCCCGGGCCAGAACCCTGCGGCGATTCTTGCTACGCCTAGCGGCCACGTATGATCCGTGCCCGCGACAGGTCAAAACTGCCCGAAGAAGACCATGCCCCTGCACGCCGCCCTGTTCCACCAGACGGTCTATCGCTACGACCGCCGGGTGACGCTGTCGCCGCAGATCATCCGGCTGCGCCCCGCACCGCACTCGCGCACGCGTGTGCTCAGCTATTCGCTGCGGGTCGAACCGCAGCCCAACTTCATCAACTGGCAGCAGGACGCGTTCTCTAACTGGCAGGCGCGCGTGGTGTTCCCGGGCAACGTCGATCACTTCACGGTGACGGTGGACCTCGTCGCCGACATGGCGGTGTACAACCCCTTCGACTTCTTCGTCGAGCCGGAGGCCGAGGAATACCCGTTCAAGTACGCCGAGGCGCTCAAGCAGGATCTCGAGCCCTACCTGCGTCGGGGCGAGCTCACGCCGCTGTTCAAGCAGCTGGTCGCCAGCATCCCGCGCACGCGGGCGCGCACGGTCGATTTCCTGATGGATCTCAACCGCTCCCTGCAGCAGTCGATCAAGTACCTCATTCGCCTCGAGCCGGGCGTGCAGACGCCGGAGCAGACGCTGCAGAACGCGTCCGGCTCGTGCCGTGACTCTTCCTGGCTGCTGGTGCAGCTGCTGCGCCACCTGGGCCTGGCCGCGCGTTTCGTCTCGGGCTACCTGATCCAGCTCACGCCGGACGTGAAATCGCTGGACGGCCCGTCGGGAACCGACCACGACTTCACCGACCTGCACGCCTGGTGCGAGGTCTATCTGCCGGGCGCCGGCTGGATCGGCCTGGACCCGACGTCGGGCCTGATGACCGGCGAGGGTCACATCCCGTTGTGCGCCACCCCCGAGCCCGCCACGGCGGCGCCGATCAGCGGATCGATGAGCGTCGTGGGCGAAGGTGAGCTCAAGACCGAATTCGGCCACACGATGAAGGTCACGCGCGTCGTCGAAAGCGCGCGCGTGACCAAGCCGTATTCCGACGAGCAGTGGGCGGAGATCGACGCGCTGGGCAGCGTGGTCGACACCAGGCTCGCAGCCAGTGACGTGCGCCTGACCATGGGCGGCGAGCCGACCTTCATCTCGATCGACGACATGCAGGGCGCGGAGTGGAACACCGCGGCCGTCGGTCCGATGAAGCAGGGCCTGGCGAACACGCTCATCCGCCGGCTCAAGGATCGCTTCGCGCCGGGCGGACTGCTGACCTACGGCCAGGGCAAGTGGTATCCCGGCGAGTCGCTGCCGCGCTGGGCGTACGCGCTGTATTGGCGCGGCGACGGGCGGCCGATCGTGCGTGGCGATCTGTCCGACGGCTCCATGCCCGCCACCGTGGACAGTGCCCGCGCGCTGATCCGCGGCATTGCCGAGCGGCTCGAGGTCGATCCGGGCAACGCCCTGCCCGGCTACGAGGACGCGTTCCACTACCTGCATCGCGAAAGCCGCCTGCCCGACAACGTCACCCCCGAAGCCAACAAGCTCAAGGATCCGGAGGAACGTGCGCGGCTGGCGCGCATTTTCTCGCGTGGCCTGGACACGCCCAAGGGCTACGTGCTGCCGGTACAGCGCTGGCAGTCACGCGCCTGGATGAGCGAACGCTGGACCTTCCGCGGCGGGCGCATGTACCTGATCCCCGGTGATTCGCCGGTGGGATTCCGTCTGCCGCTCGAGGCCCTGCCCTGGATCTCGCCGCTGAACTATCCGCAGGTGGTGCCGTACGACCCGTTTGCGCAGCGCCCGCCGCTGCCGCCTTCGATCGACGTTCGCCGACAGCCGTTCCTGCAGTCGCCGGTCACCGAGCAGGAGAAGATCCGCCGCGAACGCCAGCAGAAGCTCACGGCCGAACGCGATCAGCCGTCGCCGCAGCGGCGCGGCTCCTACCTGCAGGGCGGCAACGTGCGCACCGCGCTCACCGTCGAGCCGCGCGAGGGTCACCTGTGCGTGTTCATGCCGCCGGTGCAGGGCATCGAGGACTATCTCGAGCTCGTCGCCGTAGTGGAGGACGCAGCCGCGGAGTTCGACGTGCCGGTGCGGCTCGAAGGCTATCCGCCGCCGGCGGACGGACGCCTCAACGTGCTGCGGGTGACGCCGGATCCCGGCGTGATCGAAGTCAACGTGCATCCCTCGCATTCGTGGACGCAGCTGCGCGACGTCACCATCGAGCTCTACGAGCAGGCGCGCCTGACGCGCCTGGCCACCGAGAAATTCCTGATCGACGGGCGCGGCGTCGGCACGGGCGGTGGCAATCACATCGTGGTGGGCGCGGCCACGCCGGCGGATTCGCCGTTCCTGCGCCGGCCCGATCTGCTCGGGAGCATGGTGCGCTACTGGCAGAACCATCCGGCGCTGAGCTACCTCTTCTCGGGCCTGTTCATCGGACCGACCTCGCAGCATCCGCGACCCGACGAAGGCCGCGACTCCGCGCTCTACGAACTGGAGATCGCGCTCTCGCAGCTTCCGCCCATGGGCATGAACGCGGAGCCCGCGAACTTTCCGCTGTGGCTGGTGGACCGCCTGTTCCGGAACCTGCTGGTCGACATCACCGGCAACACGCATCGCACCGAGCTGTCGATCGACAAGCTGTATTCGCCCGATGGCCCCACCGGACGCCTGGGCCTTCTCGAGATCCGCAGCTTCGAGATGCCGCCGCATGCGCGCATGAGCCTGGTGCAGCAGCTGCTCGTGCGCGCCTTGATCGCGGCGTTCTGGTCGCGGCCGTACACGGCCCCGCTGCTGCGATGGGGCACCCGCCTGCACGACGAGTTCATGCTGCCGCAGTTCGTGTGGGCGGATTTCCTCGATGTGCTGCGCGATCTGCGCGAATGGGGTTACGCGTTCCGATCCGAGTGGTTCGAGCCGCATTTCGAATTCCGCTTCCCCGTGCACGGCACGCTGAACCACGAGGGCATCGAGGTCGAGCTGCGACATGCGCTCGAACCCTGGCCGGTGCTCGGCGAAGAGGCCGCGCAGGGCGGCACCACCCGCTTCGTCGATTCGAGCCTCGAACGCGTGCAGGTCAAGACGCGCGGACTCATGCCGGGACGCCATTTCGTGACGGTCTGGGGACGTCGGCTGCCGATGCGGCCCACCGGCGTGAAGGACGAGTTCGTGTGCGGCGTGCGCTATCGCGCCTGGCAGCCGGCCTCGGCCCTGCACCCGACCATCGGCGTGCATACGCCGCTGGTGTTCGACCTGTACGACGCGCGTCATCGTCGAGCGGTCGCGGGCTGCACCTATCACGTGATGCATCCGGCCGGACGCAATTACGAGACCTATCCGGTGAACCACTACGAGGCGGAGGCCCGTCGCCTGTCGCGCTTCGAACCACAGGGACATACGCCCTCGGCCTACTGGCCGCCGAACGAAGTGACGAACCCGGACTATCCCTGCACGCTGGACCTGCGTCGTCCCGCCGGCGTCTAAGGCGCCGCGTCAGTTCAGCGCCGGCACGCTGACACCCTCGTAGGTGGTGGTGCCGTAAAAGGTCTCGCCTTCCTCCCGGTAGGGAAGGCCGTCACCCTGCCCGATCCAGACGTTGCCCTCGACCGACGGGCCGTCCTTGGCCTTGCTCTTGAACGTCCACACCGTGGTCGCCACGCCGTTCACGGTCTCGTCGCGCAGCTTGCGGCAATGGGTGACCTTGAAATTGTCGGCCTGTTGGCCTCCATCGACGATGTTGGCCGCCATCTCGGGCGACATCTTCTTCCAGCCTGCGCTGTCGATCTTGGTGTAGACATCACTGCCCAGGCGCTTGATTTCCATGTGCACGCCGTTCATGGATTTCTTCGTATGCCAGGCCGGTGCCGCAGCGCGCGCTTTGTCGGCGTCGATCACGGGCTTGCAGGCGGCGTCGGAGCGGCCGGCGTGAGCGGGCGCGGTCACGCCCAGTGCGACCAGCAGAAGCGCGGGCAGAGCGGAGCTGTAGCGCATCCTCATCGTCGTCGAGTGTTCCGAACGCGCGCCAAGGATCGCGCCGCTAGCGCCCCACCAGCGGTGCGAGCTGGATGATCTCGATAAAGGGCTGCGGATACAGGCCGAGCACGAAGCTCGCGAGCGTCACCGCCAGCACCATCGCGCCACCGGTCTGCAGACCCCAGTTGAGCGGCGCCTCGAATCGCTGCTGCCGGTCGCGGTCCATGAACATCATGATCATCAGGCGCAGGTAGTAGAACAGGCCGATGGCGCTGCCCAGCACCACCGCGCCGAGCAGCCACCACTCCTTGGCGTCGACACCGGCGGCGATCACGTAGAACTTGCCGACGAAGCCCGCCGTCACCGGGATGCCGGCGAGCGAGAGCAGCAGCGCGGTGAGAATCGAGGAGATGTAGGGCCGGCGCCAGAACAGGCCGCGGTAGTCCTCGAGTTCGTCGGCATCGCCGTCGTTGTTGTAGGGACTCGAGATCAGCGTGACGACACCGAGTACGCCCAGGGTCGTGACCACGTAGGTGATCAGGTAGGCCCCCACCGCTTCCACGGCCAGCGGACCCGATGCGATCAGCCCCACCAGGCAGTAGCCGAAGTGCGCGATCGACGAGTAGGCCAGCATGCGCTTGACGTTGTTCTGCAGCAGCGCAAGGACGTTGCCGATGATCATCGACAGGATCGCCAACACCGTCAGCACCTGGATCAGATCGCCGTCCTCGTAGCCGCGCGCCTCGACGTAATAGCGCAGGAGCACCGCGAACACCGCCGTCTTGCTCGCGGTGGCCAGGAAGCTGGTCACGGGGGCGGGCGCGCCTTCGTACACGTCGGGTGTCCACAGGTGGAACGGTACCAGGGAGAGCTTGAAACCGATGCCGACCAGCAGCATCGCCCCGCCGAGCGTGACGACGCCCGGAACGGGTCCCGGGTGCGCCATGAAGGCGCCGATCGCGGCGAACGACAGGTTGCCGACCTGCGCGTAGATCAGCGCCATGCCGAACAGGATGAAGGCCGAGGCGCCCGCCGACAGCACCAGGTACTTGAGGCCGGCCTCGAGCGAGCGCTTCGACCGGTGCGGGTACGCGATCATCGCGTACAGCGGGATCGAGAGCAGTTCCAGGCCGATGAAGAAGGAGGCGAAGTGGCAGCTCGCCACCAGCACCATGCCGCCCAGCGCGGCCAGCGCCAGCAGCAGGTACATCTCCTCTTTGTTGCCGGTGTAGCCCTCCAGGTAGCCCTGGAGGAGCGTCGCGCACGCCAGCGTGCAGACGATGATGATGCCGAAATAGAACAGCGCGTAGTTGTCGACCACGAGCAGCGGCGTGATCTGCAGCGGCAGGATCGCGGGGATCGACTCCGGCAGCACCAGGGGCCCGAAGAACAGCACCGCCACCGCGATCCACGCCAGGTTGCCGAACGCGATGCCGGCGGTGACGTTCCAGAAGTGATCGCGCTTGATGGCGATGGACAGCATCACCGCCACGATCGCGGCGCTGGTGAACAGGATCGGCGACAACGCCGCCCAGTGTTGCCAGGTCAGGATCACGGTGCCCCTCCGACCACTGCCGCAACGGTTTCAGGCTGGGCCGCGGCGTAGATCGCGGCGACGTGCTGCATGGCCGCGGCGGAGGTGTCGAGGAAGGGCTGCGGATACAGGCCCAGCCACAGCATGATCGCCATCAGCGCGCCGAGCATGCCGAGCTCGCGCATGTTGAGGTCCTGCAGCTTCTCGTCGCCATGCCCGTGCCCGTCGTCCTGCGTCGGACCGTGGAAGGCGCGCTGGATCATCATCAGCGAGTACACCGCGGCCAGGATCAGCCCGGTGGATGCGGCGATGGTGACGATCGGATCGACCGGCCAGGTGCCGATCAGCACCAGGAATTCACCGATGAAGTTGCCCAGCCCCGGCAAGCCCAGGCTCGCCGCGACGAAGAACAAGGTGATCGGCGGCAGGTAGGGGAAGCGCGCCCACAGCCCGCCCATCTTGCGCAGGTCGCGCGTGTGCAGCCGCTCGTAGATCTCGCCGCAAAGGATGAAGAGCGCGCCCGCCGAGATGCCGTGCGCGAGCATCTGGATGATCACGCCCTGCAGCGCGATCTCGGTGCCGGCGTAGACGCCCACCAGCACGAAGCCCATGTGCGAAACCGAGGAGTACGCGACCAGCCGTTTCACGTCGGTCTGCGCGAACACCATGATGCCCGCATAGACGATGCCGGCCACGCCCAGCCACATCGCGAACGGTGCGAATTCCGCCGAAGCGTTGGGGAACAGCGGGATGGCGAATCGCAGCATGCCGTAGGCCGCGGTCTTCAGCAGGATGCCGGCCAGATCCACGGATCCTGCCGTGGGCGCCTGCGAGTGGGCGTCCGGCAGCCAGGTATGCAGCGGCACCGCCGGCGTCTTGACCGCGAAGGCGATGAAGAACCCGAGCATGAGGATGTACTCGACCGAGGCGCTCATCTCGGTCTTGAGCAGGTCCTCGTAATCGAACGTGATGACCTGCGTGGTCTGGTAGTTCACGAACACCAGGCCCAGGATCGCGAGCAGCATCACCAGGCCCGAGGCCTGCGTGAACAGGAAGAACTTGGTGGCCGCATACACCTTGCCCTTGCCGCCCGGGGAGTCGTGCCCCCACAACGCGATCAGGAAGTACATCGGCACCAGCATCATTTCCCACAGGAAGAAGAACAGGAACAGGTCGAGCGTGAGGAACACGCCGACCACGCCGCCCAGGTTCCACAGCAGGTTGAGGTGGAAGAACCCGACGTTGCGATCGATTTCCTTCCACGAGCAGATGATCGCCATCACGCCCAGCAGGTTGGTCAGCAGCACCAGCAGGATGGACAGACCGTCGAGCGCGAAGTGGAACGAGATGCCGAAGCGCGGGATCCACGGCGCCTGGTACTCGATCACCCAGTCAGGCTTGTCGCCGGGCGTGGCGATGCTGTAGTCGAACGCGAGCCACAGCCAGATCGAGATGCCCAGCGCGAGCAGCATGCCGATCAGGGCGATCCAGCGCGGGTACTTCGTGCCGAAGCGAAGCTCGGCCTGCCACGAAAGCAGGCCCGCGATGAAGGGGATCAGGATCAGCCAGACGAGGATCATGCGAGGTTGCCCACGATATTCAGGCCGTCACAGGGCGTCTTCATCACAGGAGCACCACCGCGCCGATGATCACGACCGCGCCCGCTCCGACCGCCGCCGCATACCAGCGCAGCATGCCGTTCTGCGTTTGCGCGAACAGCTCGTTGAGGAAGCGGAAGGTCTCGGGGATCAGCTCGATGGTCTGGTCCACGATGTCCTTTGCATTGACGCGGATGAACCACAGGTAAGGCTTCACGAACAGGCGGTCGTACAACCAGTCGAAACCGAACGCTTCGCGCCACCAGACACGCAGCGGATCGCTGGCGTCGCGCCAGCGCTCGGCACGCTCGCGCGAGGCGCCGAACATGAACCACGCCAGCGCCACGCCTGCGAACGACACGCCCACGGAGATGAACTCGAGCGTGTGCTTGTGATGGAGCATCTCCTCGCTGTGCTGTTTCATGGGCAGCACGCTGTCCAGCGGCAGGTGGATGAATCCACCGATGAGCGCGAACACCGCCAGCACGGCCAGCGGCAGGTCGTGCGCGATGGGCGAATGCGGCTTGTGCACGCCGTGGTGGTACGCCTTGCCGAAGAACGCGATGAAGATCATGCGGAACGTGTACAGGCCGGTCATGAAGGCACCGAACAGGCCCAGATAGAACAGATGCATCTTCCCGTTGGCGTAGGCCTCGAACAGGATCTCGTCCTTCGAGAAGAATCCCGAGGTGCCGGGGAAGGCGATCAGGCCCAGGCTGCCGATCAGGAACACCCAGAAGGTGAACGGCAGATCCTTGCGCAGGTTGCCCATCTTGAAGATGTCCTGCTCGTGGTGAAGCGCCAGGATCACCGAGCCCGCCGAGAGGAACAGCAGCGCCTTGAAGAAGGCGTGCGTCATGAGATGAAAGATTGCCGGCTGGTAGGCGCCTGCGCCGAGCGCCAGGAACATGTAGCCGATCTGGCTCATGGTCGAGTACGCCAGCACACGCTTGATGTCCGTCTGCATCAGCGCGATGAAGCCCGCCATCACCGCCGTCAGACCGCCGACCCAGCCCACGGCTTCCAGCCCGATCGGCGAGAGCTCGAAGAGCACGTGGGTTCTCGCCACCAGGTACACGCCGGCCGTGACCATCGTCGCGGCGTGGATCAGCGCGGAGACCGGCGTGGGGCCGGCCATCGCATCCGGCAGCCAGGTCTGCAGCGGCAGCTGCGCCGACTTGCCGACCGCGCCACCCAGCAGCAGCAGGCAGGTGATGGTCGCGATCTGCGAGCCCGCCACCCAGGCGGTGGGCGCGATCACGGCCAGCTCCTTGATGTTGAGCGTGCCGAACTCGCGGTAGAGGATGAACAGGCCGATCGCCATCAGCGTGTCGCCGACGCGGGTGATGACGAAGGCCTTGCGGGCGGCGGCGCCGTTGGCCGGATCGGTGTACCAGAAGCCGATCAGCAGGT